>NZ_AFPK01000044.1 GCF_000220525.1 Ochrovirga pacifica
CTTTATTTTCAGGATCCTTAGCAATATTATTCCACTCCATTGGGTCTGTTCTATGATTGTATAACTCTTCAAAACCATCACCGTAAACTATGTATCTATGATCTTCACTTCTTAGAGTATAGTTCCCATCTCCTTTAGAAGTTAAAGCTGAGTGATTCCATTTTCCCTTTGGATTGGCTACCAAATGTGCAAAACTATTTCCATCTAAATCTGTTTTATTAGGCAAACCACACATTTCTAACAATGTTGGATATACATCTATTAAAGAAACCGTTCTAGTACTTTCTCCTTTTGCTCCGTTGAATGGATTGTAAACAATTAAAGGAGTTTTTGTAGCCTCTTCCCAAAGTGTTTGTTTAGACCAATGTTCTTTTTCTCCTAAATGCCAACCATGATCTCCCATTAATACAACAATGGTATTGTTTTTATACTCGCTATTTTCCAACTGGTTTAATACATTTCCTACACAAGCATCTGCATAGGCTAAACAAGCTAAATAAGCTTTAACAGCAGATTTCCATTTCTGATTTCTTAAAATCTCTTGATGTAATTTTTTACCAGCCCAATTTCTACCAGTTTTTCCAACATCGTCTAAATCATTTTGTAAAATTTTAGGAAGTTGAATCTTATCTTCATCAAATAAATCAAAATATTTTTGAGGAGCATACAAAGGCAAGTGAGGTCTAAAAATACCACATGCTAAAAAGAAAGGTTGGTTGTGTTTTTGTCTTAAAAAACGAGCTGCATAATCCGATGACTTCCAATCGTTGGTTTGTTCGTCTTTAATCTGAACTCCTCCCCAATCAAAAGAACGAGTTTTACTACCCTTTATGCCTGCTTTTTTAAAATCTAATCCCTGCTGAAAACGTTGTTCCTTTGGCGGATATTGACACCCCAAACCTCCTTTATGTTCTTGTTGAAAAGAACCTGGATCACTTCCTGGCTTAGGTGTAGGTTTGGTTCCTCTTGGACTGTGAAAAATTTTACCTGCTGCAGCTGTTTTATAACCATTGGCAGCAAAATATTGTGGCAACGTTACTGTGTTTTCAAATCCTTTTTGTTTTCTAAAATTTTCTTCATTACCATGAACACCTGTTCTAAAAGGTTGGTATCCGGTTAACATACTTGTTCTTGATGGGTTGCATAACGCAGCTGAACAATAAGCCTGCTTGAACACTGTACTTTTTTTTGCCAATGCATCCATGTTAGGAGTAATGGCTTGCGGATGTCCTCCATAAGCACCAATCCAATCATTCATATCATCTACCATGATTAGCAACACGTTGGGTTTAGATTGTTGACTATAGACTGATATTGTAAAAAGCAACACCAATGAGCTTATTAATTTTTTATTGATATTCATAAATCATATTATTTCATTAAAACGAAGAAAATAAAATCAAAGTAATAAGATATACTTGTACGTTAAATAGATGTCGCTATAAGTACTATTTACAACAAAGCCAGCCTTTATTAGGACTGGATTTGATTTTATTTAATTTTGAAGTACAGAGTTAGGTGGCAATGGAACCTTATTTTCTTTTCGCCATTCTACCAATTCTTTCAATAGTTTTTGTATTCTTTTAGATTCTGTTTTGACCAAATTAACAGACTCTTTAGGATCTTTTTCTAAATTATAAAGTTCCAATTCTCCAGTAGCCAAATACTGAATTAACTTATAATTGTCTTTCCTTATTACAGAACACGCTTTTTGTTTTTTATTGTTACTAGCTAAGTGCCAGAACAAAGGTCTTTTCTCTAAAGATTTTTCATCTTTTTTAAACAAAGGAACCAAAGAGTTTCCATCTAACGTTTGTTGATAGTTTTGAATGTTTGCTAACTCTAAAAAAGTAGGAAAAAAATCTAGCAAACTAACTGCAACATGGGTTCTTCTCTCTTTTATTTTACCTGGCCAATTAATAAGCAAAGGTACACGTATACCACCTTCATAAATTTGTCTCTTTCGTCCTCTTAACAAATTGTTTTCGCCAATGTTGTAACCATTATCAGATGTAAGAATAATTAATGTATTTTCTCTTAAGCCTTCTTTGTCTAAATATGTTACAATTTTCTGAATATTTTCGTCTACAGACTCAATCATTGTAGCATATCCAGCCATAACTTTTCGCTTGTTTTCTGGCCCTATTCCCTGTCCCGTAACTTTATCTCCTTTTTTCTTAATGTACTTGTTGTACAATTTATCATTTCTACTTTTTACAGGTTTGTGTACTGCATAGTAATTTAGATTGATGAAAAAAGGTTCTTTTTTATGTTCTCCCATAAAACGAATCGCTTCATCTGTCAATCGATCTGTTAACCATTCATCCGATGGTTTATTAATTATAAAAGGATTACTAAACGGAGCTCTATATCCTCCCTTATAACTTTTGTAGCCTTCTATTTCAAAAGCGGGATCTCCTTTATACGTTCCTCCTACGTTTTCAATAAATCCACGTCCTTGCGGATAGTATTGTAACACTTCTTTGGTTTTATGTGCTGCCAGCCAAGTATAATCTCCTGGTTCTGGTTGTGTTAATTTTTGCTGAAAAGGATATGGTTGATTCAGTTCCTTTTCTGGGTAAGGTCCTACAATATGATATTTCCCTAAGTGAATGGCTTTGTATCCACTTTTTGCCAAAGGCTGTGCATAAATTTCATGATCTTTAGTTACTGTCCATCTAGAAAATATATTTTCTTCTGCAGTTCCATGCTCTAAAACAGGTACATTGTACACTCCTGTTCTAAAAGATTGTTGCCCAGTAAAAATTGCACTTCTTGATGGAGAACAAGTAGGGTACATATAAGCATTGTCTACCAACAAACTATTTTTTGCTAATTTATCCAGATTAGGAGTTTCATAATATTTTGATCCATTGAAACCTACATCAGCATATCCTAAATCATCTACCAAAATAAAAACAATATTGGGTTGCTTTTGTCCTAGCACGGTATAACCAATCAAGCAACATAAAATGAGAACGAAACTATTTTTCATTTTATTGTTATTTAAGGATTGAACATAAAGCTTTTGCAAAAGCAACTCCTAGTCTTTTCTGCCCCTCTGTGTTGTAATGTGTATCATCAGAATGTTTTGGATAATCTGTCCAAGAAACATCGGTAGAAGTTTTTACCAAAGCAACATTTTTATTATCAGCAACCACTTGTTCCATAGCTTTTCTTACCAAAGTAGGACCTTGTTTAAACTTTCGGGGAGGAATGTTGATTTGTCCAATAACAAAAGGTAATTTTTCAATACCAAATTCTTTTCTGTATGCTGCAATTAAATTCTCTAAATTTTGTTGATATGCCGTAGCTTTTAATTCATTATTGGTATCTGCTTCTCCTTGCATCCACAAAACTCCAACTATTTTATAAGGAATTCCTTTTGATTCTAAAACAGCTAGGTTGCTTTTTATATTCTTGATGTGTTTTTGGTACAGCTGCATACTTTGTCTGGCTGCACCTCGTTCTGCAATTTTTGCTTTCTCTTGTGTCCAATTCGGGTTCCATGCTCCGTACAAAGAAGTTCCTCCTACGGCCGTTTTAATCAACAAAAAATCATCTTCTGGGTACGTTTCAGACAATACTACTCCTGAAAACAGCTCGGGCCCAAAATGCTTCTTAAAATTGTATTTTTTATTGCTACCTCCATTATACCACGTTAAAGGAACAGGCTCTTTTTTTTGTGGTTCTCTTGTAGCCAACTTAACCCTAATTCCTGCTTTTTTTACCCTATCCAAAGCTTTTTCATCTAGGGCATCAAAATTTCCATGACCAGCCATGTTAGATTGCCCAGCCAACAGTACTACTTGTACTTCCTTTTTTTGTGCTGTACATAAAAAAGAAAATAAGCATGAGGAAATGAATAGAAGTATTTTCCTGTAAATCATTGTTAATTTTTTATTGTGTTTTACAGAGCACAAGTACGTTTATTTCTTTGGTTATGTTGTTCTTTTGCATTTACATTTTGTTTCTGATAGTAAATTAATCCTCTTTTTAAAATTCTCTAACAATTAAACAAAAAAACCAACAGAAGGCTAGTTTGTTGGTTTTCTGTATCTCTATGTAGGTCGATTATTTTTTAGTATCAACCTCAACAAAAAATACTTCGTTAGGTGCTAAAGTAGGTTTGTTGGTTACAGCAATTCCTTTAATCAGATCTTTGCAAACTGGTGTTAAGTTCCCATCCATAGAAATGTGAATTTGTGTTGGCTCTTTTCCAACATTTACAGCCGATAATACAACTTTACCATCTTGCTTTTTAATAGACTTCCATACACAAGTTTTTACTTTTAAAGGATTTGTTTCTGTTACTTGTATACTTGGCAATAAATCTTTTTCTGCTAGCAAATCCATTGCTTTTTGTTCCATTTTTAGGGTATTTGCTACTTTTATCAACTTTCCTTTTTCTTGTTTTAGTTCTGTAGAAATAGCCTCTCCATATTCATTGTACTTTAAACTTTCTGAATCTAAAACAATCGTTCCTCCTTGATTTAAATAAGCTTGTAATGCGTTAAATTCTTCTTGAGTTACAAAGGGTGTTTTGTGAACCAAGACTACATCCCACAAAGTATTTTCTTGTTTGTTAATAATGTCTTTGGTTACAAAGCCTAAAGAAGTCCCATTAAAATGTAAACCTTCATACAACTCAAACACATCGTCCATATGTCTGGTTTTGTTAATGGCAGATGTTTTAGAATAAAAAATTCGCAAAGGCTTTCTTAAACGTTGCAAACTCATAATTTCACGTCCAAAACTGTTTAAGTCAATCAACGTCATAGCAACTTCATTGGTTACTCTGGGTTGCATGTTGTTAGATCCCGCGTAACCTTTATCATTTTTAGCTTTCTTAGAAATAGCTCCATTAGCTCCTCTTGGCCAATACCAAATTTGACTAGCTGTCATTCCATAAGTATGTGCCAACCAAAAAGTAGCTCTTGCATATGCTGGATTCATATATAAATCACGAGATCTATTAGTAGATAAATAATGAAGTTCTGAATTAAAATTGATTTTGTTTGGACTTACAGATTTCATAAAATCAAATCCCATACACAATTCTCTCCAATCAAAAGCGTAGTGCTCTTCCCACTCATAAGGCTTTTTTTGCCAAATTCTTTTGTGTTCTGCACCAGAATCGTTTCCAATAATACCACTCATTTCGGTCAACGCCTCTAAGTCTATTCCATGTATTCTTGCATTTTCAGTCCACAAATTAGGCATGATCTTTAAATGTACTTTTCCCTCTGGATCGTACTTTTGAATTTCATTTTTCATAAAACGATACCAATCTGTTACTCTATCCATATTAAAGGCAGCCCAATCGTACCATTTTGGTGTTCCTTTTAGGCTGATATCAATAGGAATTTGCAATTCCACAGTCTGAAAATTTTTAAAGTTGGTTTTCCATACCTTGTTTAAAGATGTAATATTTTTATGTTTTTCTTGTAACCAGTCTCTAAATTTATCCATCGTAAAATGCGAAACTCCTCCAGAAGCCCAAGGTTTTTTATTCTTAGTTTTATCTGTTTGTGTATAAAAATGAGGTTCGTTACACAACATGTATCCTAGTTCAGAAAACTTTTTACCTGCAGTACTGGGAACCACAGCTTTGATTAAGGCTTTCTGAATAACTCTAGCTCCTGGATTGTCTATATCGTAACCCGTATACGTATCTTCTCTCATACTAAAATTAGGTCCAAACTTTTCTTTTGCCCAATTGGGTACGGACTTGTGGTTGAAAAAAATAAATCCTAATGAGCCCTCTTTTTTAGCTTTTAATTCTTGTTCCTTTTTAGGCTGAAGATCTCCTTTTTCATTAATTACATAAGGTGGAGTGATAAAAAATCCATCTTGATTTCCGTGATATGCTGTCAATTTGGATGTTTTGGGTTTCCAAGTATAATCTGCCAAGAATACAGGTTGGTCTTTATAAGTAATTTGATCTCCATCTACATAAACTTCTTTCCAATCTACTTGTGGTGATGGTGTTCTAAATTGTTTTCCACTTAACACCAAAGACAACTCTTCTTTTGCTTTTTCTAGCATTAACAAAACCTCTTTTCTTTCAAAATCTGGCAATTCTTTGGCATATGTTGCTGCTTTGGGTTTGTAAGAAGCTACCAACTTGAATGCCTTGGTATTTGATTCTATATTTTTTTGATCCCAATCGGCAAACTCTAAAAATATTTCTGCAGTTCTAATTGTTGTTTTTTCCTTCAGAACGTCAATTCCTCTTTTCTCTGCTTTTTCAATTAGTTTTTCTAAATCTTTGATTTCGTGTGCAGCTTGTTTTTGTACATTCTGAGCAAAAAAACAACTAGTAAACAAACAAGCTATGGCTAGGATTCTTTTTTTCATTTGGGATTTTATTTTTTTGAATACTTAAAACCTTTATTCCTTTTAACCGTAAGAGTTGCTTCTGTGTTTTTATCCACATCAAAATATTTGGTTACCGTTCCCGTATATGTGTTTCTTGTAATGTTGATGTTTTTACAATTCTTAAGGTAAAACAAGGCATTATCAGGATACTGAGGTTTTTCTGTGGATGTTTGCTGTATGTTGTTTCCTTTAAAAACAAGTCCATCTAACCTGTCCGCCCAAACAATACAGTTGTCAAAGGTTTCAATTGTGTTGTTTTCAAACAAAATATTTCTATCGTAAACAGCTGTCTGATCAAAGGCTGATCCTAGCCTTGGCGATACTTTTAGTACTGCATGCCCTGGAGCTCCTCCGTAGGCTACATGTTTAAAACGATTGTTTCTAATGGTTACATCTTCTACACTACCTGACTCAAACCAAAAATAACTTTCTCCTCTTAGCATGATGGAAGACATCATAGACGAAAAATCATTGTTTTCTAACAAGATTTTTTTGGGGGTTTTAATAATGATATTTCTAGCTCTGTGATCCCTAATTACACAATTACGCAGCGTAAATTCAGGATTCCAGGTTTTGTTTTCTAAAATATCTCCATCTTTTAAAGTGGTTGGAATTTCATTTCCAAAGGTGATGTCCGTAAATCTATCATTAATGTATCGAATGGATTTTACTGTATTTATCGTACCTCTAGACGGATTTGGACTTTTAATAAACCAAACCTCATCTCCTTTATCTGCAAATTTAAATCCTGTTTGCTCAAAATGCATTAAGCGAATTCTAACCGTCTGTTTGTCCAAAATTTTGTGTACCTCTACATAAGTTCCATGTACATTGGTACCATCGTCTAACATCCCTTCAAAACGACAATTATCAACCAAAATTTGTCCTTTGCAATTGGCAAAGTGTGTAGCATCTGCAATAGTTGAAATCGCTCGATCCGACCCTTCTTTGATGTAAATTCCCGAATTCAAAATTTGAATTCCATCACATCTTTCGAACAAAAAACCCATTCCCAATGCGTGATGAATAACAACTTTGTCAAAAATAATATTGTTAGATTCTGTTACTTGAAAAGCTGGAGCATAACGATTTTGTTCGTGTGGTCCTTTGGAGTGAAATACCGATCCTACTCTTGGAAAATGTTTGATGTTTTCGTCGTAAATTCTTAGAATTCCATTCGGTTTTCTTTCTACTTTATTGGGTCTTAAAGACATGTCAAAAGCACCATAAGCAACTTGTTTTGTAGCTTTATCAAAAGCCAAAGTGCTTCCTAAAGAAGCAAAGTAAAAATGTTCTATATCTGGAAAAATAATACGTCCTCTTTGCAATTTCCAAGAATATCCTTTGGTATAAGGTTTCATTTCAAACCAATGTTCTTTTTTATTTACTGCAGTTACATCTCCTTGAAAACTGAATGGAATATCCCAGTCTATAGTAATTCCTTTTACAGAGATTTGCTTGCAATTTAGAAATTGAAAAGGGGCTACTTGACCTCTAAAAATAAATTCTGCATTATTTCCTTCTAGGGTTACAGAGTTAAAGTCTTGAAACAAGAAAACAATCTTTTTTAAGCCATTTCCATGATTGGTAATGTAACAAAATTTTTCTTGTGCATAAGTGGGTAAAAAGTGATATACTCCTTTAGAAAACACTAATTTTAGATCTTTATCTTTTGTGTTTGCTATAGCCTCTCTAACCACAGTTGTAACATCATCACTAGGATGGATTTCTATAATTTCTTTTGCTTGGATTTGGTGTATTGTGAATAATAAACACAGTGATACCCATATTTTTTGAATGCTGTTATTTTTCATTTATTCTATAAATTATAATCTATCTTTGTATTGTTTTTTAAACTTTTTTAATTTCTTTTTTTGTTTTGCATGCAGGTTTTCTTCTTCATCTAGCAAAAACCAGTACGCTCTTCTAGCAATTAAAAAATTATCTGCTTCTAATAAGTTTACCAATTGTTCTATAAGCAAATCCGAGCTAAATTGGTGCTGCTTTAAATTGCTTAAAAACATTTCTACTTCTTGATAACTAAACGTAGCTATTTGCTTACTTAGCTGATTGTAATATGCTGTATTTTCTCCTTTATTGGTTTTAGCTACTGAGTTAAGACAAGCTACTCGTTTTTTATAGTCTCCTTTAGCAAACAAATAAGTCACCGAAGCATAATAATGTTTAGCAGGTATGGTTTCTATATAATCCATTGCTCTTTTAAAAACAGCATACTCACTAAAAACTGCTTGCTGTACTACCTCTGTTACTGTAGCAGTATCTTTAAGACCTAAAAACAGAAAACTTTCGATGGCAAATTTTTTATAATCTGAATCTTTATTTTTTAAAAACTCAGCAATCAAATCATCTTCAGAAAACTGTTTTCTTGTAATGTTTTTTATCTGGGATTCTATTTCTCCGTTTGCCCAATGCCATAATGTATAACAAGTCCAAACAGCTCCTTCAACGGTTTCGCTAGGACTTACGGTAGATGTTGCTCCAGATACAGCATCTACATCTACCGCACCGTGTTCTATAAAATCGGTAGTTACAAGATTGTCTTTAAATACATGGGCTAGCTCAGAATTTTTGTTCTGTAGTACCCATTCTAACTTTTTATAGTCCTCAGAGGTAAACGGAGCTCCTTCTTTTTTTTCCAATCCCTCTCCATCTTGCAACTCATAATGTGTATATCGTCCTATTTCATCCCAAAACATGCGCACCGTAACTACCTTGCAAACATTTTCTCCACAATTAACGGAATCTACATCTAAATAAAATTCTTTGTTTCCATTAGCCTTTTGTCTCTCTACCAAATAACATACTATCGGATTTTTTTTATCAATAGCAGGATGCACAACTGCAACCTTATGTACTTTTTCTGAAGGATTGGAAACTGTGTTAGATGATTGCAAAAAACACATCAACACCAATACAAAAAAGAGATAAATTCTGTGTGTGTGGAGTCTTAAAAAAAAGGGTGTTTTTATGTTTTGTAAGCGATTCATAAACACGGTGTTTATTGTAAAACAATACAACTTGTAAAAATGCAATATGTTTTTGTTAGGTAAAAAGCCGTGATTGATAAATTTCAAACTTAAATTCACCAATCACAGCTCTGCTATTTTTTTATTTTTTTAAGCTTCGTAAGCTCTTATTTCAAACAACTTAGCTGTTTTATGTCCATACGTTTGTTTTAACTGAATTCTAATTGCCGATGTTTTTATTTTGGTAAAATCAAATTTAATCAAGCGAGCAATATTTCTGTCTTTTGTTCCAACTTTTATCCATGTTCCATTCACTCTCACCTCTAAATCCAATTCTCTTAGCAACTCTGGAGGCACGGTGTCAATAAACGTTTTTCTTTGTCTGTCTGACAATGGTTGTTTTCGCATAGTGATATTTTTATGCAAATTGGTATCACATTTTATCTCTACCTTAGAAAGCTGTACGGGCTGTTCCCACTCTAACTGAAAGGTAGCTGGCAACCCTTCGGACTGCCAATGGTTTATTTCTCCGTCAATGTCTCTAGAAATTCCGTTGATGACATTTTTTGCAGCTCCAGATTTGGTTGATGTAGCGAAAATAGCACTCGCTTTTTTAGCTAAATCTTTAGGATCATTAGCTACTACTTTTGGAATGTACACATCGTCTCGCATTAGCATTTCTTGTAACTGTTTGATGTGCTTCTGCTTTACTTCTCGTGGTGTAATTTTTTTGTTTACACAAATAGTTGCTGCTGTACCTGTGGCTTGCCCCATCAATGCACAAGTTCCCTGAATACGTGTTGATGACAACGCAATATGAGTTAAACTTGCATTACGCCCAGCAAACATTAAATTGTCTATATTTTTAGAATACAAAGAACTAAAAGGAACTTGGTAAACGGTTTTAAAACGTTCGTGAAAAAAACTTGGACGCTCTTTAATATCTAAAATTCCTCCTGGATTGTGCTCGTCCAAAGACCAACCTCCATAACCAATAGCATCTTCAAAATGTCTATGCCCTGTTAAATCTCTTTCTGACAATATATGATCTCCTATAAAACGACGAGACTCTCTACGTCCTGGCAAAGAACCTACCCATTCTAAAGCATAATTTGCAGAATCTGGATATTTTCCCGAGTTTTTTATGTAATCCCAAACCCCATGCAAATATCCCATCAAATCATGACGGTTGTCTTCTTGCACATCTATAATATCATGATCACTTCCAAGCTCTACCCACCAATATCCATCTAAATATTGACTAATTTTTCTTTCGTGGTTGGCATTGTCTCCATCGTATTTTTTTGCAAATGTCGGTGCTGTGTAAGGCATCGGTCTGCCGTGATCTTTTCCTTGTAATAAAATAGAAGCTCCCATTTGCCATCCATCTGGCTGGTCTGGTGCATAGGTTTCATTAAACTCCGCTTTTCCTTCCCTTCCGGTTCTGTATAACGCTCCTGCTTTTGCAGCCATCAATCCATCTCCTGAGCAATCAATAAACATATCTCCTTTTACGGTAAATTCTGTTTCGGTAGTTAATTGCCAGCATTTTGTAGAAACAATTTTAGCTCCCTCCATTGTAGCATCAATGGCCTGCGTATTTAACATAACGGTTAAATTAGGTTCTCTAACTACATAATCGTACACAATATGATCCCAAACAGGATACGATTGTTGCGGATTGTACAAACGGTTTTCTAACATTATTTCTTCCACAATTCCTGTTTCTCTTTCTGCTTTTCCTGTAGACAAACGGTTTACTCCGTTAAGAGTAACACGAATTTCGCTAGATGCATTTCCTCCTAAAACAGGACGGTCATTAATCAATACTGTTTTGGCTCCATTTCTTGCCGATGCTACTGCTGAACAAATACCTGCAACTCCTGCTCCAACCACAACTACATCGTAGGTTACTGTCTTTTTTCTTTCAGGATTGGGGACTTTTTTTCCTGTTCCTAACTGATGCCATTGCCCATCACCTTCTACAGCCGTGGCACTGGTATTTCCTTGGTTAATTTCCTCTGCAACTCCGTCTAAAGATTTGCAAGAAGACAAAGGTATTACACTGGCTGCAACAGCTGCACCTGCCGCATTTTTTAAAAAATTTCTACGTTTCATTTCTATCTTTGGTTCTGTTTTTCTGATTATAAATCTACCCCTGTTCCTTGTAGAGAATTATCGTGATCCCACATAATTAACCAGGGATCTTTGGTTTGTAACTGAAATTTTCTAAGCTGTGCTTTTAGTTCGGCTAATTTTTCTTGATATGCCTCATCTAACGCAAGATTGTTGGTTTCTCCTGGATCTTTTTCCAAATCAAACAACTCGAATTCCGCATGTTTTAAATAATCTTCTACAGTTTTGTTTCCATACATCTCTTCATGATTTCTATACACACTTTGCCAAGTAGAAGAAGCCCATAAATCTGATGCAAATGGATAGTCTAATTGCCAAGCAATATTCCATATCAACTTATATTTTCCTTGAATCACGGCTTTCATAGGATAGTACATGGTAATTTCATGAAATGTGTGCGATGCATATACAGTATTCCAACCTTCTGGATTTTCTTTTTCAAGAATTCCATGAAAAGACTTTCCGTGAAATTCCTTTTTATCATAAGATACACCTGCCATATCTAAAATAGTTGGAGTAATATCTACCCAAGAAATTTTGGCATTATTTATCCCTCCTTTGTTTTCTTGTTGGCTAGGGTCTTTAATAATACATGGAAGCTGAATTCCTGGTTCATAAACTGTTGTTTTAGCTCCAGGAAAAGCCATTCCGTTATCCGAAATATAAAAAACAATAGTATTGTTTAACTTATCTGCTTCTTTTAAGTGCTGCATCAAACGTCCAAAACCTTGATCTATTCTGGATATACTTTGATAGTATTGAGCTATTTCTTCCCTAGACTCTTTGGTGTCTGGCAAAAAATCGGGAACAACAACGTCATTAGGATCATAGACCACTTGGTTTTCCCCTGGATAAGGTTCTTTTTTATTTCCAAACGAGTTAGGCAAATTCCATGGTTCAGACTTAAAAGGATGTCCGCGGTGAGGATCGTCTGTACAGAAATATAAAAAGAAGGGCTTTTTTGATTGAATGACATCCACACAAGCATCGGCCATCTCTAAGGTACTTCTAGGGTTGGCCTCCAAAACCGTATTAAAATGATACACTTTTTCTGGTGCCACGTGGTATTTTCCAATCCTAGCGGTTTCATAACCTGCCTGTTCTAATAATATGGGTAATGATTTTACATGATCGTAAGTGCTGAAATGATGATAATCGTGCACATGTCCGTAAGATCCGGTTGCGTGTCCAAATTTTCCTGTTAGAATTACAGATCTACTTGCAGCACAACTTGCGCTGGTACAATACGCATTGTTAAATCGTACTCCTTCTGCAGCCAATTGATCCAAATTTGGAGTCTGAATTACTTTATTTCCATAAGCTCCTATAGCATCTTTTCCATGGTCATCTGCCACAAACAACACAATATTGGGTTGGTTACTTAACGTTTTTGATGGCGTTTCTTTTGATGGGCTACAAGCCATTAAGAAAACACCTAAAATAAAAATCTTTGATTGTTGTAAAATTGAAATCATGCTCTATAGGATTGATAAATTTTGATCCGTTAAGTTAGTGTAAATTTAGACGCTCATCATGACACAGATGTCTTTTACAGGAGATATTATGTTCTTTTGCGTAAAATTTTCTGAATACATTTACTTAACAACTAGCTTCTTAATAACTGACTTAGAACCAAATGAAATTTTCACAAAGTAAACTCCGCTTAAATTTTTATTCAATTCTATTCTTGGCCTAGCCTGTTGTGTTTCTATTTCTTTGACCAGTTGTCCTGAAGTACTAAATATGCTTAGCTGAGCTCCTACAGGACAAGAAATATTAAAATATTGATTTGCGGGATTGGGAACTATCGTTATCAATTGGTCTAAATTAGATTGTTTTCCTTCGCAACTTACTGCGGTTTCAACCTCTATTAAATCTCCTAATTGGCTTTCTATTTCAAAAAATGGTTGGTAAAACTGTTTCACTTTTTCTCCATTTTTATAGACTGTATAAGGTGCAGTTCCTTGAACAATCTCAATCTTTGTTGTATTCCTTAGTGAAGATAAATTTACTTCTAATAGGGTTGCCTCTGGAACTGTTAAAACATACTCGTTGGAAACAGAAGTTTGCATAGAACCTAGCTTTAAACGATATTCTCCTGGGGTTAAATCTGTAATAGTTATAGCCTGAGTAAACGTTTTCTTTTCTTGATTAAACTCCACAAAATACGTTCCTTCTGTTTCTGTATCAATGTGTATCTGTCCGTTGTTTTTATCTAAACAAGTTTCTCCTATTGCCTTCAGTTCAAACTTAGGGTTGCTATACGCTCGCTTTAATTTAAACATAATATCATCTACATAAAATTCTCCTTGATATGGACCTTCTTCAGAAAAATTGGGAACAAAAATTTGAAATGTTCCTTCTTGAACCGATTCACTTATTACCACCTCTTTAGTAAGTAAAATCCACTGCCCCTTTGCTACCTCTTCTAAATTCCATTCTGTAGAATGCCATGGAGCAACAATTTGTGTATAAAAGCTGGGGATTGTAGTTTTATTGGCTACCCAAACCTGCAGGCTCACATCATAAACCCCTGCTACCAGACTAAGATTTTTCTCTTTGGTGGTTTCAATTTTACTTGTATATGCCAATTCTTTTGGAATGACAGATGCGGGAACTAAAAGCTGTAAATCATCCAAATAAAAAGTTCCGACAGCTCCTGTACTGCTATCCATCACAATTCTAACATTGGTGTTTTCAAACGGCTCTGAAAGGGTAAAAGGAACCTTCACTTCAACCCACTGATCTTTAACTACAGAAGTTACATCTAAATTAACATTGACATCATTCTTGCCCTCTGTTCTAAAATTCACTCTTATTTTTGATATAGACGTAGATTCGCTAGCAACCCAAATCATAGCTTTTAGTTCATAACTGCCCGACTTTAAATTGATAAGCATCTCTGAAATGGAAGAACTTCCAAATGCTTTTTTACTACCCGTAAAAGAAGTTGCATTGGTGTACTTTAAACTTCTTTGGGTTCCATCGGCTCCTTTATTGTTCACTATAGACCAATTATCGGGCTGCTGCATCCACCAACCATCGTCTCCTGTTTCAATTTCAAAACCGTAATAAGAACGATCTAAAACGTTTATTTTTTCTTGTGCCTTTACCATCATTATGGTTAAAAACAGACCTAAAAAAATGTTGATTTTTATTTTCATATACGATTAATTTAAAGGAGAACTTAACGTAATGTCTATAAATCTAAAACCACCTAAAGGTACATCTACAGTAACCGTTCCTTGGACTTGGTAAGAAGTTCCATCTAAAATATCTCTCATTTCAATAGGATTTATTGTCTGAAACTGTACCACCGCTTTTTGAGCCTTAGGATTTAGATATCCTCCATCAATAAGTGTTAATCTTAGATTTGTAGACGATGTTTGTGCTACCACCCAAGCCACATCACCAGAAACTGTTAAAGGCATTTTTTTTGCTCTTTGTTGAATGTCTTTTTGAACTGTATGATGATAATTTTTTGCATCGTATTGTTGCGTGCCATCTTCAGAATAATAATACCTACCATCGGTATAATATTCTTTTAAAATGTTTTTGTATAAAGGGTGCAACTTATCTTTTAGCTTTCCTCTAGGTGCTGTAAGATCTGCATTTGCTCCTTGCTGTGGAGGAGTAATTAAAACTAATCCGTTTGGATAATTTGGCAAATAATTTTGTCTTCGGTCTTTTACATTTGCTGCATAGCTAGAAAAATCCCAGGGTGTGTTTTTTGCTCCCATCCAATTGGCATTTTGTCGGCTAAACACAAAAGCATTGTTATTGATAAATTCTTCGTCGTAATGCGTAGCCCATTTTAAACTACTTCCTTCTGTAAGAAAATGAGTATCTGGAGGTAGCATACTGATATGTACTGGAGAAATGCTTAACAACTCATTGGGTTTGGGCACAAACAATGCTCCTTTAGCTACCAATTCCCATACAATACTCATGTAATCTGGATCAATTGCAAAATTATTGATATAGGTTGCTCCGTTAGCCATATGATAAATTAAATGACGTAAAAAGTGATTGGGAAGTTGTTGATGACAAAATTGCCTAGACCTGTCATAACTAGGATTATCTGGTACAGTTCTAGTACCCCAATCAGTTACTGCACCACTTGCCCAAATACCTACTCTGCTGGCGATACTTATATCCATGGCTTTGTCTGTGGTTTCTTCCATAGAAGGCACAAAAACATTCGCATATTTTCCAGACAACAATCCTTTCCACATAGGCATGTATACATTGGCCTGCCAAAAATTATGCTTAGTTCTTACATAAATATTTGCATTTTTTGTTTGGCAATAGGCCGCTAAAGGATAAAACATATCCTCCATAACCCAAGCAAAATCTTCTGAATGATCTTCTAGCTCAGGAAAAATCATCACTGTTTTTTTCCCTTTTGCATAATCCAGAGTTTGTTTTCTTGTTTCTAGCTGAAAAAAGTACGGATCGTTACCATGCCCACCCCAGTAAGCAATTCCCTCGTCACCCGCTGGAGATTCATCGTACCAAGCATTGATCATATTTATAGACTCTTGCTGACTGAGTACGTATTTTTTACGTCCGTCTCTTTTTTGCTGATACTTTGCATTGCCTAAAGACGATCGATCCCAATTTTCTGTCTTAGAAAAATGACTACCACCCAAAAATTTTGGACTTTGGTAATGGTTTCTAATATTTGTTGCGGTCAACTTTGCCAAGCCACTACTTAAATCCTCTGTCATAAAGTAAATAGCTCTTGCTGCTCTTTGCTCCGATGGCTGTTGATATCTAGCTAAGGCTTCTCTTGACTTTGTTGTATTTGCTAAAATTTCTTGAATTTTTCCTTTAGGAATTAAAGCTTGATATTCTTGTTTCCAATTTGGATGCCCTGTATTTACTATATGAATTTGACTTCCCCCACTTTGACAACTTGCCAAAATTAGTTGATTGGAATTGGAACGTTTCCACATATCATAATACGCATATTTGGTTTCTAACTTTTCTTCTGATGTAAAGTCTTTTGACACCAAAACCATATGATTTCCTACTAAGAATAAATACTTTTCTTGATCTACATCCACAATCAACTCTGGCTGTACTACAGAATATCCAAATCCTAATTTATTAATTTTGTATTGGTCTGTGGTATCGTCTTTTAAATGGACTCTAGCTACATTGGCTTCATTTTGATGGTTAGAAGCTCCTAGCAGAATTTCATAAATTCCATCTTTATCATAATCCGAAAAACGCAATTCTCCAATAGGACTTGTTGCTTGGGTTTCTATTCTTTTAATAGGATTATCGGCCAACACATCAAACACATAAATTGCTCCTTTGTCTTGCGAAGGATTGTTACTAGCATGCATAATTAAATAATCATTCTCTGCATCTTTGGGCATGGGTCTTAAAAAATTGGCATAATGCACAAAGTCTTTGGCTGTGGTAGTACCCCATGTTTTTTCTTTGGAATAATCTTTAGACTTTAGTTGTTTTACCAAACTTCCTGAAGCAGACAAATAATAACAATTTAAATCTAAACTTCCCCCAATAACATAATACTGTCCTTCTTTTTTAACAGCTGTTACCGCATACATAGGAACTTCATTTTTTTGGTAATTCCACAATTCTTTTCCCTTTGCATTGATACAATAAATACGACCATCGGCATTGGCAACCAAAACTTCATCATCTCCATCACCTGTTAGATCTACACACCAAAGATCGTGTATCATAAACCCCGATACATTATTTTTCCAAAGCACCAGTCCATTATAATTTACTGACAGTAGAGTTCCCTCGTAAGTACTGGCCACAATAACCTCTTTACCATTTTGTTTTGCCGTTCTAACTTTATGAATTGTATGTCCGGTTTCTATACTATAAATCGCTCCTACTTCTTTTACCTTATTTGGCAACGAATACTTAAGAGCGGTTTCTCCTGTATATTGTTTATCTTTAACAAAAGACCATTGTTCCATTTCTGATGTTTTCCATTGACTTTGTTGGGTTTCAAAATTGTATTTTTTTTGAGCACACAATGATTGAAACACACAAAAAATCAACAAAAATCTTATTGTTTTATTCATTTACAAACTCTAATTAAATTTCATTATATATTTCTCAAAAATAAGTTTCAACTTTTGATACTTCGTTTGCTAGTGTTTTTATTTTGTGTTCCTGAATACAATTCAACAGGTTTACAACCACAAAAAGGGCTTTGGCACCAAGTACCAAAACCCTTTTATCATACTTAACTATGTTGTACAACGTAATTGCTACATAATAACCTTAACAGCCTCTTGCTTAGAGCCTTTAGTAATTTTCACAATGTAAATTCCGTTTGATAGACCTGTATTTGATACTTGCTGACCTGTAATGCTATATACAGCCTCTAAATTAGCTCCTGAAACTGTAATAGTTCCTTGCTTTACATTGATAAAAGCTCCTTGGATCTTTTTACTTTCTGTAGACAAAGTTGCATCTGTAATTGTAGCTGTAATCTGATCTACAAATACCACATCTCCATTTAATAAATTTTCAGTACTTCCACCAGCATCATGGTTGATGGAAAACCAAAAAGTAACTCCATCAAAAGCATCAGGACAAGTTAAATCGAATGTTACTTCTTCCCACCCCATAGTAGTATTGGTGGTAGATACACTTGTGATGGGTCTGGTAGAAGTTTCTGTTCCTCCGTTGGTTAATTTAACTCTTGATGACAAACTAATTGGTGCAGAACGATTGGTTTTTACCCACATTTTTACTTGAATGGTAGAACCTGCTGTGTAAGGTGTATCGTATATTTTTTCATAATTGCTAAAAGTCCAGTAGGTATCGTCTGCATCTGCAGTAAAATTGAACTTTAAACTTTGAGAACCATCATGAGCCTGTGTAGAAGTAATTCCTCTGGTTGCAAAAGTTTTAGCTCCAGATAGGTGAGTAATTCCCGAAGGTCCATCAAAACTTGGGTTTAGTACAAATTCAGAATAAGTGGTTGCGGGCATTGAAGACAAAAACTCAATCTCATCTAAATAAAAAGCATCTCCAGCGGTGTCTGGTTCATTTTGTCTTACCATCAAATAAAAATTAGACAAATCTCCCGTCCACAATGTATAATCACTCATGTCTAAATAAGAAGTAATATATTCATCAGAATTAGCACCTATAGAAAAACTAACATTTCCATTAGTATTTGTTTTAATATTAGCACCATTTCCGTTGGTTCCTCCCAATCTAATCTCTACACCATTTGTTTCATTTTTATAAATAATTCTAATATACTTAGTGGTTGTTGCATTAATGCCTGTAAGCACTGTACCTGCTCCGTTATTTTTTATTCCAAAATTAGAGTTAGAACCTAATCTAATCAACTTTAATGCTCCGCTTCCCGAAACTCCTTCACCTGCTGCGTGAGTTACTTCACTATTTGCTCCCCAGCTTTTAGACCAATCTTGTAAATCCGTATCAAAGGTAAATGTTTGTGCATGTAACGTTGTTCCCACAAATAGAGAAAACACAAAAATTGTTGATTTTAGTAGTTTTTTTATCATTTTAATAAATTTTTGGTTATTAATTTTTTGTTAAATTAAATAATACCTTAAAAAACCATCAACACATCAAAAACCAGCCACAACACTTTTTTGACAAATCAATACTTTTCATTTTTCTGAATGCAAAAAACCGTGTCTTTTATTGATAAAGACACGGTTTAACAACCAATTTACTTGATAATTTTACAAGGCTTGTTTGATAGTGACATCTATAAATCGGAAACCTCCTAACGGAATTTCTATGGATGTTCTTTGCTGGCTGCTTTTAAATTTTTCCTGACTCAATATATCTTGAATTTGAACAGGAACCACCTTATGAAACTGAATTGTGGCAGTGCTTTTTTTAGGATTGATGTAGCCATTGTCTAACAATGTTACCCTTAATTTATCTGGAGCTATTTGAGCTACTACCCAAGCAACCTCTCCAGACACAGTTAAAGGAAGTTCTTTAGCATATTTTTGAATTTCTTTTTCTACTACCTTATAATACTCTTTTGCATTGTATTTCGTTTTTCCATCGGCAGAAAAATAAGAACGTCCATCGGTAATAAATTCTTTGGTAATGTTTTTATACATGGAATGCAAATTGTCTTTCAACAAACCTCTTGGTACATTTTGTTGTGCAAAAACACCATTTTGTGGTGGGGTAATTAATACCAAACCGTTGGGATATGGAGCTAAAAAATTCAATCTTCTTTCTTTTACCCCGCTTGCATAACGAGAAAAATCCCAAGGAGTAATAACTGCTCCAGGCCAAGAACCATTCATTCTACTAAACACCATTGGGTTTTCGGCTTCTTCTTTTTCATTAAAAAAAACAGTCCATTTTACATTAGCTCCATCTTCTAAAAAACGATGATCAGGTTCTTTCATACTTAAATGTACAGGCGAAATACTTAACACTTCATTTCTTTTAGGCACATACAAAGCTCCTTTGGCAATTAGCTCCCAATACAAACTTATATACTCTTGATTTACTGGAAAATTATTGATAAACTGAGCTCCATTTGCTGTATGAAAAATTAACATTCTAAGCATGTGATTGGGCAATCTTTGGTTTCCTAACTGTCTAGATCTATCAAAAGAAACATTGTCTGGTACTGCTCTTGTTCCCCAACTTTTTACTGCACCACTAGTCCACATTCCCATTCTTCCTGCCAAACTCAACTCCATGGTTTTGTCTGTAGTTTCTTCCATAGAAGGGATAAAAACATCCGCAAATTCTCCAGACATTAATCTAGACCAAGGACTTAGATAGTTAGATCCCAACCAAAAAATATTTTTAGACCTAAGGAAGATATTGGTGTTTTTTCCTTGTGCATAATTTGCCAAAGGATATATTAAATCATTTAACAAAAAGGTTAAATTGCTTTCGTTATGATCTTCTACCTCTGGATAAATTAACACTGTTTTTTTTCCTCTGGCTTTGTCTATTACTTTTTTGGTAGTGGCAATGCTAAACATATAAGGGTCGTTACCATGCCCACCCCAATAAGAAATTCCAGGAGCATTTTTATAGTTTTCAGCAATCTCTGAAACAGCTTGTATACTTGTAAGAGTATATTTTTTTCTTCGATCTCTTGTGTTTTGGTATTTTGAATTAGACAGTACAGAACGATCAAACTTTTCTACATTTTTCATAAAAACAGAATTCAAAAACACAGGATTTTTATAGGTTGTTTCAATTTCTGTTTTTAGTTTTTGTAAATTTTCAGGAATTTTTTCTGTCATTAAATACACCAATTGCGATGAATTTTCTACTTCTGGTTTTTGATAAGCTTTTAACTGTTTTTTTATTTGCTGTGTATTCTCTAAGATTGTAGCAATTTTTCCTTTAGGCTCTAATTGCTGATAGTCTTTTTTCCACACTTCGCTATTCAAATCAAACACATGAATGCAACTCCCACCACTTTGAGCACTTGCCATAATCATTTGGTTATTTTTTTCATCTTTCCACACATCATAATAGGCATATTTGCTTTGTATAATTTCTTCTTTTAACGTGTTGTCTGAAGGTTGATAGAGTCTAATCTGGTTTCCTATTCTAGTGATGTAGTAATTTTTATTTCTTTGATTTAACACAATGGTTTGGGCAATATCGTAACCAAACCTTACTTTTTTTATTTCATGAAAACTAAAACGATTTGCATCTATATCGTAAGTGGTAACTAATAAATCGTTGGAATGAGCAGAAGCTCCCATTATAATTTCATCATTCCCATCTTGATCCACATCTGCTATTTTAAAATCACCAATAGGACGAATTCTAATTTTTTTCTTTAGTGATTTATTTCCTTTTACAGGAACTTTTTTAAACGGCAATTCTTCTAGAGGATTAAAAAAATATAAAGTTCCTGGCACGTTCATGTGATTGTTAGTCCCCAACACCACCAAGCCATTAGTACCATCACTTTTTTGATAAGGTCTTATAAAGTTGGCCGTAGCAATTCCTGCTTTAGGAAGTTCTTTTTTGTTTTTACTCCATGGTTTTTCTATAGAAAAGCGAGAGGTTTTTATCTCTTTAATCAAAGTTCCTTGTGCAGACAAATAATACAAAGAAGTATCAAATCCTCCTGCAACCACATAAGTTTTATCTTCCTTTTTTACCATTGTAACAGCGTACATAGGTGCTTGATTTTTCTGAAAAGACCACATCACTTCTCCAAAACTATTCACACAATAAATTGTACCGTTGGCATTGGCTACCACCACTTCATCTATGGCATCACCATCTAAATCACCAGACCATAAATCATGATTCATAAAACCTGAAAGTGGCTGTTCCCATAGCAACTTCCCCTCATCACTGTAAGCCAATAAAGTTCCTTCATAAGAACTTGCAATAAGTACCGTTTGCTTTTTGTAATTAGCCGTTTGCACTTTTTGAATGGTATAGTTGGTATCTATACTCATCGTTTTTTTACGCCTGTTGTTTTTTTCTTTTTCTGATGCTTGAACAATGCTTAAAAAAGCAAGAAAACTCAATACAAGTAGTTTCAATTTCATTGGTTTTTATCTTTAAAATAAACAGCTGTAAAAAACATATTTTTTTAGCATTCACTGTCCTTGTGTATACATAAATTGTAGCTATCAAAAAAAATCCCTTATTCGTTAGACAGTCTCCAAAATGTATCATACATTTCTGGATGCTCTATCCTATGAATAAGGGATGCTACTATTATATTTTTTTTTACAATACTACTTTTACAGTATCGTGTTTATTTCCTTTGGCTATTTTAACAATATAAATACCACTAGCTAAACCTGTTGTTTCTACTTGTTGACCTGTAATAGAATATACAGATTCTAAATTTGCACCAATAACAGAAATTGTTCCATTGTTAGCCTTTACAATAGCTCCTTCTATTTTAGAGGTAGTTGTTGATAAAGTAGCAGCATCTATCCATTTTAAATTGTCAATATACACCACAGTATTGGCATCCGCTGATAAAATTTTTAATGTACACCCTGCATCTGTAGTTTGCTCAAACATATCTACTGTTGATGTTAATGTATGCCAACTATCTTTTGATAAATTAGGGTCTAAATCAATAGACATTGTCTTAAAAGGAGTTGCAGGGCTTGAATCGTTATTGGCTTTGATATTTAAGGTTAATTTGGAAGGAACTGTTTTCCCAGAAGGGATGTATACATCTGCTTGAATTGCATAATCTCCAGCTGCAAAACTAATTAACGAAGTTCCTGGGGTAGTTTCATTTCCTCCTTGAATGTTTTTCTCTCCTGCACCTACTGACGAATCGTATTTTAAGCTATACGTTCCAGAGCTAGCTTGCTCATCTGTAAAAGAATAATAATCATCGTGCTGTAAAAACCAACCTGTTGCAGTTGAGTTTCCGTTTGCATTGGGCTCAATAATTCCTTCTACCACTGCATCTGCAGCTTCAAAACCAAAGTATTCTTCAAAAGTGTGGCTAGCAACCCCGTTGTATTCTTCTATTTTTATATCATCTACATAAACTGTACTTGTTCCTGAAGCAGGTACTGTTCCTTGAAAGTTGATTGTCATCCAGTTTTTACTATCTCCTAAATTAGGATCTGCAGTAGTTGTTACAATTTTATAAACTTTGGTCCACACGCCATTTGGTACCGCAGAGATATCAATATTTGCCCCAGAACCTTTGATAGGTAAGTTTAAACTTTGTGGCTGTGTACCACTGGTTACTTTTACCCAAGCGGAAATTAAATAGTCTCTTTCTGTTAAGCCAAAATTTCCTTCTTTGTTTACATTAGACCTCCATGTTTGAAGTTTTGCAGCTGTAGGATTTGCTAGACTGTAGTCAAAAACAGCTTTCATGCTATAAGTTCCTGAGTGTGCTTCCTCGTTAGATTGTGTAAAACCTGACACTTGAGTCCATGCCGTAACAATATCAGAAGTACCCCCATTGTAGTCTACACTGGTCAACTCAAAACCAAAAGCATCGGCATTTAATATTTGAGCATTTGCACCAAAAGCCATCAAAAACATAGCTGATATTTGAAGTAATTGTTTTTTCATAATATTTAAAGTTTTTAATAATTAAATTATGAATACGAAATAATTACAATTCAATAAAAACTATATCTAGCTATGTAAATTAGATGTCTTTCTCGGTTAATTTTTACAATAAAAAAAGCACACCCACTAGGTGTGCTTTGACATTTTACGAAAAATTTTAAACTTTTTTTGTCTTTTAGTTCTTTTAACAAACACTATAAATAAAATAGTAATTGCTATTGTTAGCAATGCTCCTAGCGTATAAGACCATTGCTTTTCTAACTGAAAACCTTCTGGAGCTATTAAAATATAAGTACTACAAACCATGGTCATAAAAATGGCAGGTAACAACGTAACCCAATAATTCTTTTGTTTGCCTATTAAATAGGCAGTTATGGTCCACAAAACAACAACCGCTAATGTTTGGTTGGCCCATGCAAAATACCTCCAAATAATAGCAAAGTTTACTTTGGTTAACACAAAAGCCACGACAAACAAAGGAACACTAATATACAATCTCTTATAAATACTTTTTTGATCAAACGAAAACACATCTGCTAGAATTAACCTTGCAGATCTAAAAGCTGTGTCTCCTGAGGTAATGGGAGCTGCAACAATTCCTAAAACTGCTAAAATTCCACCTACACTACCTAACATATTTAACGATATTTCATTAGCTGCCCACGCTGCACTATTTCCATTTTCAGCCATTGCTTGGTTTAGTCCATGTACATCACCAAAAAACACCATCGCTGCTGCTGCCCAAACCAAAGCAACAATTCCCTCAGTAATCATAGCTCCAAAAAACACTTTTTTTCCTTCCACTTCATTTTTAACACAACGAGCCATTAAAGGAGATTGTGTTGCATGAAAACCCGAAATTGCTCCGCAAGCAATGGTAATAAACAACATAGGAAAAATAGGTGTATTTTCTGAATTGTGTTTCATGTTTACTAAGTTAGAAGGGATTATTTCTGGAATCTGATAGTCTCCCGTTAACAAAACCACCAGCAAACCTAAAGCCATAAATAACATTGCTGCTCCAAACACAGGATACAGTTTACTAATAACCTTATCTATAGGTAACAAAGTGGATAATATATAATAAATTAAAATAAAAGCAACCCAAACAGAAATTCCCAAAGCATTCGCTGTCATTCCATCTATTATTTTGGCAGGACCTACTAAAAAAACAGCTCCCACAAAAATTAACAATACCACTGTAAAAAAACGCATAAATTGTTTGATGGCATTCCCTAAATAAATCCCAACTACCTCACTAATACTTAACCCTCCATGACGTAACGACATCATTCCAGAAAAATAATCGTGAACTGCACCTCCAAAAACACATCCAAAAACAATCCATAAAAAAGCCGATGGTCCATACATTGCTCCTGCAATAGCTCCAAAAATAGGACCTAGACCAGCTATGTTAAGAAACTGAATTAAAAAAACTTTCCACAAAGGCAAAGGCATATAATCAATATCATCTCTCTGGCTGATGGCTGGGGTTTCTTTATTAGGATCTATAACAAAAATGTTTTCTATGATTTTTCCATACACAAAATAGCCTACCACTAAGATGACTATTGAAATTACAAATGATTTCATACTATTTAATTACTTGTTTTGCTGTTTTTAAATGATCTGCACTTACGACTATTTCTATTTTTCCTTCTTCCAACACCTTAAGAATTAACAAACACTTTCCTTGATGTGTTTTACATTTTTCTTTGTTTGTAAAACTTAAATGATCTTGCATATCTCCATTATCAAAAGCCAAAATTTTTGCATTGTTACTAACAAACACTGTTAAGTCATCCGATTCCCAAGTTACTAACTTTCCTTTTTTATCTAAAACACTTACCTCTACCTGAACAACATCTCCTTTATGTAACTGCTGTTTATTTGTCTTTAATTGAATTTTATATGCTTTTTTTGTTGTGTATAATACATCTTCTGTTACTTTTTTTCCGTTAGTGTACCCCACAGCTTTTAATTCACCAGGTTGATAAACTACTTTCTTCCATTTCATGATTTTATTTGGAAAATTTACCATTTTTTGAGTTCCTATTTTTTTTCCATTCACATACAGCTCCACCACATCACAGTTGGTATAGCTTACCAAATCATATGTTTTTCCTTTTTTTAAATTCCATGTTGCATCCATTGGAGGCCAACCCCATTTTCCTGAAGTAGAAAAATCAGCAGCATCTCCTTGATAAACATAGGTTTTAATCATTGGAGCATCTGTCCATACGGACTGATAAAAATACGCTCTATTCTTTTTGAAACCCGCAAAATTTAACAAACCGCTATCTGTACCCAATTTTGGCCATTTTTTTGATTCTCCTAAATAATCCATTCCAGACCATAAAAATAGTCCCATATTATGCTCATTGTCTAACACATCAAACCAAGGTGATTTTTCTATATTGGCAAATCTTTTGTCTGCTGTGCTATTAAAATATGTATAGCTTTCTGTGCTTACAAAAGGTTTTCCTGGATTTTGCACTCCAATAGCTTTACACCATTGTTCTCCGTAATTCAATGCTATCAAATCCATATACTCACAGGTTTCTATTATGTCTTGTACTTTTTGCGAGGGTACACCATCTCTTCCTCTTTCCATTCCCGAAATTACAGGTCTTGTATTGTCTATAGATCTAACAAAATTGGTATACTTTTTTAAGCCCACCTTCTGTTCGATTGTTCCAGGGGAATGATTCTCGTTTCCTACACTCCAAATAATTACACTAGGATGGTTGATGTCTCTACGAATAGATTGCTCGTAATTTTTTTGCCATTCTGTTTCAAAATAAGGATTGGAAAACCCCATAGGGTTAAAGAAATTTCCTTTTCTTGTTTTTCCCCTTACAAAACCATCATCATTCCACTTATCTACAAACTCGTCCATTACTAAAAACCCCATTTCATCGCACAAATTCATAAACTCTGGTGCTGCTACGTTGTGTGCTGTTCTTATCGCATTACAACCTATTTCTTTTAAGGTTTGCAATCTTGTTTTCCAAACTTCAATAGGCACCGCTACACCTAAAGAACCGGCATCTACATGCAAACAAACTCCTTTCATTTTTAAAGGTTTTTCATTTAAAAAGAATCCTTTTTTAGCATCGAACTTTATGGTTCTTACTCCAAAAACACTTTCGTAATCGTCTACCACCTGTCCATTGATAATAATTTGAGTAAGTGTTTTGTACAAGTTAGGAGCATCAATATGCCATCTTTTGGGGTTTTTAAGTGTTATTTTTTGTAGGGTTTTGTAAGTTGTGTTTAAGGTAGTATTGACAACATTTGCTGCTACCCCTACTTGATTATTAGCTTCATCAAACAAAGTAGTTTTAAGAGTTACTTGCTCTTTATTAGCAAAGTTTTCTATTAAGGTTTCTATTTCAACTATTGCCTCTTTATTGTTTATTTTAGGTGTGGTTATTTTTGTACCCCAATTCTTTACATGTGTATTGTGGGTAATGGTTAACCATGAGTTTCTGTAAATTCCAGAGCCTGTATACCAGCGAGCACTTGGTTGGTCGGAATGATCTACTCTAACAGCAATTACATTAGATTCATCAAACTTTAAAAATTCAGTTATATCGTAGTAAAAACTAGTAAATCCGTTGTATTGTGCTCCTACATAAATTCCGTTAATCCAAATTTTAGCATTTCTATAAATAGCATCAAATTGGATCTCAACATACTTTCCTTTGTGTTTTTTTGGTATTACAAACTCTTTTCTATACCACCCTATTCCGCCAGGAAACCAGGCATTTCTACCCGAATTTGATTCACTCAGTTTTTGCTCTATACTCCAATCATGCGGAAGGTTTAATTCTCTCCAATGATCGTCTTGGTAGTTAGGTTCTGAATATTTTAAACTATCAGACAAACTAAATTTCCAATGGTTGTTAAAACCTTGCTTGATTCTAACATGAGTTTGAGCTGTTGCCATTGCTCCCCAAAAAACGAATAGTACAAGAAGGTATCTTCTAATTTTCATAAATACTTTTGATTTTAAAACAAGGTTGGACAATTTAGCCCTATAGATTTATAATTTTCAACTGTTGATTGACCAAGCTCAACACAAAAAAACTACATCCAAAATCAAAACTACTAGAAACTAAACTTTAAAAAGTCTTTGTGGGTTTATGAAATGGTTTTATGTGTACTAAAATCTAATTACCAATACTATACATAGCCTTAAGATTTAGAAAAAGTCTTAAGTTTTTAGGCTTAAGACTTACATTTTTAAATTTATTTTATCAACTCCCTGTCTTGTTGGTGTTACTGTAATAATACTCCCATTTTCCTTAAAAAATAGCTCATCAACACAAACAGATCTTTTAAAGCCACTATTAGAAATATCTTGTGTATGATAGAAAACATACCATTTTCCTTTGTACTGAACTATTGATCCATGAGACGTCCAAGAACTAACTGCTTCCATTACCTTTCCTTGATACACAAAAGGCCCTAACGGATTTTGAGAAGTTGCATATACCATAGTAGCATCTTTAGCCCAACCGTTTGAATAAACATAGTAATACAAATCCTTTCTCTTAAACACCCAAGGACCTTCTCCATAAACTCCATCTCCTCCATGATTTACTTGTAAATTTGTTGCTTCTTTACCTCTTTCTTTCCAAAGCAAACGTTTTCCTTGTTTATCTAAAATTACAATTTCGTATAAGGGTCCCTCTCTTTCAATCATATTCTTTTTTAATTTTACTACCCTAGCATCTCTACATCCAAAATATAAATAAGCCTGCTCATCATCATCTATTAAAATAGCGGGATCAATAGGCTCTGGTCCTGCAAATGATTCTTCTAAAGAATCAATCAAAGGTTTTCCTAAAGCATCTTTAAAAGGCCCTGTTGGATGATTCGCAATTGCAACTCCAATTTTTTTTCTTTCTACTGGATAATAAAAATAATACTTCCCATTTCTTTTTACAGCATCTGGTGCCCAAGCCCATTTATTTGCCCATTTAATGTCTTTTAAAGAAAAAACAGCTCCATGATCTCTCCAGTCTACCATATTGGTTGTAGAAAAACAGGCCCAATCTAACATATCAAAATAAGTTGCATTGTCTTCATCGTGTGATGCATACACGTATAAAGTATCATTAAAAACTCTAGCAGATGGATCTGCTATATATTTATGTGTGATGAATGGATTTTGAGCTTGTATACCTGTTACAACAATAAAAGTAAGCAACATTAAAAGCTTTGAGTATGTTTTATTCATTTTAAAAAATTTTAAGGTTTCATTTTTCTTTAAATATAAAATCAAATATTCAAGAAAACAAGCTTAGTTTACATACAAAACTAAGACTAACTAAAAGACATAAAAAAAAGCCTTAAACCTAAAGATTTAAGACTTTTTTGTTGTCCCACAAGGACTCGAACCTTGAATGACGGTACCAAAAACCGGAGTGTTACCATTACACCATGGGACAGTGCGTTAGCGGTTGCAAATATAGAGCAGATATACGATTCTACCAAACTTTTTTTCAAAAAAAATACAACTTTTTTTTGCTTAAACAGACTACAAATTGACTATCAGTAAAATAAGAAAAAACTTGCATTTTATTTTTTCTAAAAAAAGGAACATTTTTTGTTATTTACCCCATCAGCATCAAGAAATAATTAAATTTGTGACTAAAATTTTACGCTTAAATCATCAGATGAAAGAACACACTTATCAAAAATGGAACGTAATTCTAGGATGGATTGTTTTTGCCATATCATTAATCACTTACACACTTACGCTAGAACCTACTGTTAGTTTCTGGGACTGTGGTGAATACATATCGACTTCGGTAAAATTAGAAGTGGGCCATCCACCAGGTGCTCCTTTGTTTCAAATGCTGGGTGCATTTTTTGCCATGTTCAGTGCCTCTCCTAGCCATGTGGCTTATATGGTAAACTTTATGTCTGGTTTGGCTAGTGCCTTTACAATTTTGTTTATGTTTTGGTCTTTGACAAATTTGATAAAAAGAGTGGCTCTAAAAAATGGAGAACTTACCCAAAATAACACAATTGCTATTTTAGGTAGTGCTGCTGTTGGTAGCTTAACGTATACTTTTTCTGATAGTTTTTGGTTTAGTGCCGTTGAAGCTGAAGTGTATGCCATGTCTTCTTTTTTAATGGCTTTGCTTTTTTGGTTAGGTCTAAAATGGGAACGTTCTTTTTCTGAACCTAGAGGAAATAAATGGTTGTTGTTAATTTCTTTAGTGATTGGGCTTTCGTTCGGAGTGCACATCTTATCTTTATTAGTCATTCCGTCTATCGTATTTATTTATTTAAATCAACACTATAAAAAATATACCACTAAAAATTTTATTATTGCAAATGCGATTGCTATTGGTACCTTGATTTTTATTTTTAAATTCTTATTCCCGTTTACCTTACGTTACTTTAGTGCTTCGGAATTATTTTTTGTAAACACCGTAGGAATGCCGTTCCATACAGGGACAATAATTGCTGGAATTACCATTATTGTTGCTTTTTACTTTGGATTGAATTATACCCGAAAAAACAAAAAACACATTGCTAACACTACTATTTTATCTGTTTTATTTGTAATGATTGGTTTTTCTTGTTGGATTCTTTTGCCTATTAGAGCCAATACAAACACAACTATTAACGAAAACAATCCTGAGTCTGCAAGAGAATTATTAGCTTACTACAATCGTGAACAATATGGTGATGCAAATATTTTTTACGATACTTATTACTCTGCTAAATATGACAGAGAACCAGCCCGAGATGCTCAAGGAAACGTAATTTATGAAGATGCAAAGCCTAAATATGAAAAAGACGAAAAAAGCGGAAAATACATTATCGTTAACGATTATAAAAATGCGGTAGAAAAAGTTTCTAACAAACATAAAGGATTTATACCTCGTATGGTAATGCCAGCATCAGAACCTTATTACAAGTCTATTGCTGGAATACCATCCAACAGCAAAGAACGACCTACATTTGCACAAAACTTATGGTTTATGGCTAAATACCAATTTGGCTATATGTACTTTAGGTATTTGTTTTGGAACTTTATAGGAAAACAAAATGATGAACAAGGTCGACTGGATCCTTTTAACGGAAACTGGATTTCGGGAATCAAGCCTATAGACAACCTTTCTGTTGGAATTTCCCAGGACAACCTACCCGATGATGTAAAAGAAAATAAAGGAAGAAATATGTATTACGGAATTCCTTTTATTCTAGGAATTATTGGTCTTTTATACCATTCTTCTAGGGACAAACGTAATTTTTACAACTTATTGCTTTTCTTTATTTTTACAGGGTTTGCCATTATTTTTTATACCAATCCAAAACCTTTTGAACCTAGAGAAAGAGATTACGCCATTGTAGGATCTTTTTACATATTTGCCATGTGGGTAGGTTTTGGTGTTTATGCTTTGTTTCAAAAAATCAGCAATGCAGGTAAATCCTCTAAAGCTATTGCTTTTGCCATTCCAACAATATGCTTGCTGGCTTCTCCTGTTCTAATGGCATCTGAAAACTGGGATGACCACGATCGTTCGTATCGTTATACTGCCTATTTTAACGCAAAAGCTTACTTAGATTCTTGTGACGAAAACGCAATTCTTTTTACCATTGGAGACAATGACACGTTCCCTCTTTGGTACATGCAAGAAGTGGAAGGCTATAGAACAGACATTAAAATTATCAACACTAGCTTATTAGCAACTGACTGGTATATTGACCAAATGAAACGCAAAACATATGATGCCCCTCCTATTCCATCTCAGTTAACCCACGAACAATACAGACATGGAACATTAGACGTAGCTTACCATACAGGACAAGTACAAGACCGTTGGGATATTGATAATTTTATGAGATGGATTAGTTCTTCCAACAAAAGAACCTACATAGAAGTTGCCAACGGTAAATTTGAAAAATTCTACCCTACCAACAAATTAAGACTTCAGGTAGATAAAAATGCTGTGTTAAAAAATGGAATTGTAAAAGAAAAAGATACTGCCTTAATTGTAGATTACATGGACTTGGACATTGATGAAAGAGGGTTGACAAAAAACAGAATCTTAATGTTAGACATATTAGCGAACAATAACTGGAAAAGACCTATTTATTTTACAGGAGGTTCTAATGCAGACGAAGAGTACCTTTGGTTAAAAGACCACTTGCAATTAGACGGCTTGGCTTTTCAGTTAGTACCAATCCAAACCAAAAGTGAATATGGAATATTGGGAATGGGTAGGATTGATACCGAAAAATTATACAATAAAATCAAAGATTGGAATTTTGGGCATAGAGGCAAAGACTTTTATGTTGATGTAGAATCTAGAAAAAATTCTATCTCTTACAGAAACAATATCTCTAGACTGGTTGAAGCACTAATCAACGAAGGAAAATTAGACAAAGCCGAAGAAATTTTAGATTTAAGTTTTGAGAAACTTCCTATAGAAAAATACCAGCAATATGGAGTGTGTCTTGGTTTTCCGGAGCAGTACTACTTGCTAAACAAACCCGAAAAAGCACAAAAAGCAGCAAAACAGTTAATCGCTATTTTTCAACAAAGACTAAAGTATTTTAGTACCTTAACTATGGGCAACATCAACTACTTATCGCAAGATTTAGAAAGGGAATTTCAAATGTATCAAACCGTAGCAAGAGATGTAAATAAATACGAAAAAGATGAAGCTTTTAAGAAAAAAGTAGAAGAAGAATTTGTAAATCACATTCAGTTATTTGAAGGTCTGTTTGAATAATGAACATATATCCTGTAAAAATACCTTATCTCATCAAATCCATTTTTCACAAATGGATTTGGTGTTTTAACACCTCTGAAAAACACATTTATCTTACTTTTGATGATGGTCCTATACCCGAAATTACACCTTGGGTTTTAGAACAACTAAACAACTATAATGCAAAAGCCACTTTTTTTTGTATTGGAGATAACATTAAAAAACATCCTGAAGTTTTTCATCAAATAATAGAAAAAGGACATCGTGTAGGAAACCATACTTATCATCATATAAACGGATGGAAACACACTACCACTACTTATATTAATAATTGTCATAAAACAGAACTACTACTTCCCGATTCTGAAAAAACAAAAATTTTTAGACCCCCCTACGGTAAAATCAAAAGAGAACAAGCTAAAACGTTAAGAAAAAAAGGATACAAAATAATTATGTGGGAGGTACTAAGCGGAGATTTTGATACAAGCATTTCTGCCGATCAGTGTATCAAAAATGTTTTGAGAGCTGTAAACAAAGGAAGCATTGTTGTTTTTCACGATAGTAAAAAAGCCTTTCCAAGATTACAAGGGGCATTGCCTATAATCTTAAAAGAACTTCATCAAAAAGGATATGTTTTTAAAACAATTCCTTAAACATATTGTTGCACCAAATTGATTAATGTGTTGGCATCTTGCTCCCCAGACTGTCTCCACTTCATGGTTCCGTTTTTATAGATTACATAAGTAGGATTTGCTTTGACCTTTAGAGCACTTGCTAAGGTTTCGTTTTTTTCAATATCAATCTTAATCACTTTTGCTCTATCTCCCAAAGCCGCAACAACATCTCTTAAAACCAAACCTGTTGGCTCTACTTCTTCATCACTCCATTGAGCATAAAAATCAATAAGAACAGGGACATCAACTTTTATTAAATCACCAAATTTTGTCATAATTTATATTGTGTTTATAAGTTTTGTATTTGCGTTCTTTTTTTATTTGGAACTGTATTAAAAATAATGCATTTAAAACATTTCCTGCAATTATACAAAAAAACTATCAAATATTTTTAAATCCTCAAGAGTCTTTATCAACAAAAACCTTTAAAAATCTAAGTCTTTAGGCACATATCAACTGTTTTATTTACTTTTACATCACTTAAACAAACACCTTATGGCTTCAGAAAAAAGACTGTTCTTGTTAGATGCTTATGCTTTAATTTTTAGAGGATATTACGCATTGATTAAAAACCCTAGAATCAACTCCAAAGGAATGGATACTTCTGCAATTTTAGGTTTTACCAACTCTTTATTGGATGTTATTAAAAGAGAACAACCTCAACTGCTAGCCGTTGCTTTTGACAAAGGAGGATCGGTAAGTAGAACTGAATCTTTCGAAGCCTACAAAGCAAACAGACAAGAAACCCCAGAAGCAATTAAGATCGCAGTTCCGTACATACAGCAAATTTTGCGTGCTATGAACATACCTATTATTGAAAAGGAAGGATTTGAAGCAGATGATTTGATAGGCACCTTGGCCAAACAAGCCGAAAAGGAAGGCTGTCAGGTATACATGGTAACACCTGATAAAGACTATGCTCAGCTGGTTTCAGAAAACATTTTTATGTACCGACCTGCTAGAATGGGGAATGGAATTGAAATTTGGAACGTAGACAAAGTAAAAGAAAAATTTGAAGTAGACACCCCATTACAAGTAATAGATTACTTAGGAATGATGGGAGATGCTGTAGACAATATTCCGGGATTACCAGGAGTTGGTGATAAAACCGCTAAAAAATTCATCAAACAATACGGCTCTATGGAAGGCTTACTAGCCAATACTCATGAGCTGAAAGGAAAAATGAAAGAAAAAATTGAAGCTAATAAGGAACTTGGACTGCTTTCTAAACAATTAGCTACTATAATTTTGGACTGCCCTGTTGAATATCATGAAGAAGATTTTACGATGTGCCCTCCCAATTTTGAAGAAGTCCACGCTATTTTTCAGGAACTAGAATTTAGACGAACGGCAGAAACTATTAACAAAATTTTTAACATTAACATTAGCACCATTACAGAAACAACTTCTGAAAACACAACTGTAAGTCCACAAAAAAACAACACTAAAGAGCAATTAGATTTGTTTTCAGAAACTACACAAAATGTAACCATAGAAACAGGCTACGCTACATTAGAAAGTTCAAAACCTATTTACCAATACATCCATACAGATCTTGCCAGAAAGCTCTTCATTCAAAAATTGATGCAGCAACCAAAAGTTGCTTTTGAGATTATTAGTGAACGAATAAATTTTGTAGACGAAATTATAGGATTTGGTTTTTCTTACCAAGCAAACTCTGGCTACTACATCCCCACAAAGAACAATAAACTACAAATTCTTAAAGAGCTACAAGCTTTTTTTGAAAACGATGCGATTGAAAAAATAGCATACGAACTTAAGGGAAATATCAAAATATTAGCTCAATATAAAATTGAGCTTAAGGGTGCAGCCTTTGATATCAGTTTAGCTCACTACCTATTGCATCCTGACATGAGACATCAACTAGATGTGCTTTCAGAAACTTATCTAAACTACCAAGTTACACATCAAGAAAAAGTTTTAGGAAAAGGAAGAAACAAAGTTACACTGTCTGATTTAGACTTAAACACCATTACTCCATACACTTGCGAACAAAGTGACTTATGCTTTCAATTAGAGCAAGGGTTTAGACAAGATTTAAAAGAAAACAACTTACACAAACTCTATACAGAAATAGAATTACCTTTATTAAAAGTATTGGCAAAAATGGAACTGGAAGGTATTAACTTAGATGTTCCTTATTTAAAAGAACTATCTCTTGCTTTAGAAAATGACATTCAGTTATTGGAACAAGAAATACATCAACTAGCTGGAGAAGAATTTAACATTGCCTCACCAAAACAATTAGGAATTGTTCTTTTTGAAAAACTAGCATTGATAGATAAGCCAAAAAAAACCAAAACAGGTCAGTACGCAACAGGAGAAGATATTTTAACCAAGCTATCAGAAGAACATACAATTGCCGAAAAAATACTAAACTACAGAGGTTTGGTAAAACTAAAAAATACCTATGTAGATAGTTTACCAAACGAAGTAAATCCTGTTACCAAACGAGTGCACACTACCTACAGCCAATCTACTGCTGCTACAGGAAGACTGAGCTCTAACAATCCGAATCTACAAAACATTCCCATAAGAACGGAACGAGGTAGGTTGATCCGTAAGGCGTTTGTTAAAAAAGATGAAGAACACGTACTTTTGGCAGCAGATTACTCGCAAATAGAACTAAGACTGATAGCGGAATTGAGCCAAGACCCAGAGATGCTAGCCTCTTTTAATAACGGAGACGATATTCACCGATCTACGGCAGCCAAAGTCTTTAATGTTCCATTAGACCAAGTTACAAGAGAACAACGTAGCCAAGCAAAAACCGTAAATTTTGGTATTATTTATGGAGTTTCAGCTTTTGGATTGAGTCAGCAAACCAACCTAAGCAGAAAAGAATCAAAGGAGCTAATTGACACCTACTATCAAACCTATCCAACATTAAAAAAATACATGGCAGACCAAGTAACTTTTGCCAAAGAACACGGATATGTAAAAACCTTACTAGAAAGGCGTAGGTATTTAAAAAACATCAATTCTGCCAACGCTATTGTCCGTTCAGCTGATGAACGAAATGCTGTAAATGCTCCCATTCAAGGAACTGCTGCAGACATTATTAAAATAGCGATGATTGATATTCAAAAAACATTAGAAAAAGGCAATTACAAAAGTAAAATGTTACTACAGGTACACGATGAATTAGTTTTTGACATCTACAAAAATGAATTGAACGAACTACGTCCTATGATTGTCTCAAAAATGGAAAATGCATACAAGCTAAACGTTCCTTTACTTGTAGAAACAGATTTGGGAGACAATTGGCTGGATGCACATTAAACTATTCTATTCAAAAAAAAAAGAGCAGTAATAAAATAATTACCGCTCTTTTTTAGTTTGTTTAAAAACAAGCTAAGGTTACTTTTTTATAAAACGCTTTGTTGAAACTACATTTGTATCGCTGTAAATTTTAACAACGTAAATACCACTATTTAAATTGGAAACATTTAAAGAACTGGTATTTTTAGCCTCTACTACTTTTGCACCTGTAATCGCATATATTTCTATTTTTGAAATAGTTTGATTCTTAACAGCAACATTAAGCCTATCCTCAACAGGATTTGGGTAAACCAAAGCGTTAGTGTCGTCAATTGTTATTTTTTCAGAGCTTAATGTTGAACAATTAAAACAAGCATTTAAATCATCAATGTAAATTGCTTCACCAGCTTGCAGTGTGTTATTTGCATGAATCACTGGTCTAAATTGTACTTGATTAAAATCTGTTCCTCTAGAAACAGCATTTCCTTCAAAAGTAAACTCCGTCCAAGTATTTACAGGTACTGTGATTACATCTGTAATAAATAAGTTTCCATCAGCCCAAGGCTCTATCTGTACGTCGTTCATTAAAAACCTATAACTTCCCTGTAATCTTATTTCTCTCTCTGTTACACCAGAACCTTCAGCTGCTTCAAAATACACCCAGTAGCTAGCTCTCAAATCGAAAGTAGTTCCTGTTGATACAGTACTAGGCAGATCATAACTGTAATTCGTCCAAATGTATTGAGTAGAGCTTCCGTCGTGATTTGATGCGTAGTTAACTTTAAGGCTTCTAGTTCCTGTTCTTACTTGCTCTGTTGAAACGGTAACATCGTTAAAAGCTCTGCCTTGTGGATTCCAAGGACTGTAGTCTGTAGTAGTTCCTGCCATTCCATCATCAAAACTAGGGTTTTGAACGATCCCCGCATATGTTGTTGGGTCAAAAAACTCAATTTCATCAATGGTAATAGTACCTGCAATACTAGTAGTGTTATCCAACCTGAATTGTACTTGCATATTTAACTCTTCTCCCACCCATTGTGTTGATGACATCGCAAAGAAATAAGTTTTGTAATCCGTATCTGCTGTTGTAATACTTATTTCTGGTGTCCAAGTTACCGCTCCACCATCATTGTCATGTCCTATACGCATTGAAATTGCATTAGAAAGATTCTTTACAACAACTTTTGCATAAGTGTAAGAGTTAGCATCAACACCATTAGGTGATGATACAAACCTTTTAAGAGTGGCGTTTTTACCTGCACCATCAAAACTTATAACTCCTTTTCCATTATCTGTAGTTTGAACAACGGTAGTTGTACCATAATTCTTTTCCCAAAGCTCTGTGTCTCCTGACGTTTCAAAATCAAAAGTTTGTTGAGCGTGTAAAGCCTGCGTACTTAACATACCTATAAATGCAATAGGAAGAGTTTTCATAAGTAATTGTTTTCTCATAAATTTAATTTTTAATAGTTAAAATTGTTTTATTCGCAACTAAATTCGTTTTTTTATAATCAAAACAAAAAAAACACATACATGATTTTACATAGACATTCAAAAAAAACAACCATATGTTCTGTTTTTTAACAATATGTTGCATCGACAATGAATGTAAATTGTAAAAAAAGAAAAGAAATTTAAAGTGTTGCATAATTATATAGTGCTAATTAAAAAAATAGTTCTACTTTTGCAGTCCCTTCGAGATTTCGGAGAAGAATTATTGTTTAATTATCACAAAAACTAATGTAAATGAACACATTAAGTTACAAAACAGTATCGGCTAACAAAGCTACAGCTGACAAGCAATGGGTTTTAGTTGATGCGGACGGGCAAACATTGGGTCGTTTAGCTTCTAAAGTTGCAAAACTTATTAGAGGTAAGTACAAGCCAAGCTTTACTCCACACGTAGATTGTGGAGACAACGTTGTTATTATCAACGCTGAAAAAATTCAATTAACTGGAAAAAAATGGTCTGACAAATCTTACATTCGTCACACAGGATATCCAGGAGGTCAAAGAAGTTTAACTGCAACAGAAATGTTCGAAAAAGATCCTACAAGATTGATTGAGAAAGCAGTAAAAGGAATGTTACCTAAAAATAAATTAGGAAACGCTCTTTACAAAAACTTATATGTTTATGCTGGTGCAGAGCATGCTCAAGAAGCTCAACAACCAACAGCTATTAACTTAAATGACCTTAAATAATTATGGAAACAGTTCACAAAATTGGTAGAAGAAAAACTGCCGTAGCAAGAGTATACGTTTCTGAAGGACAAGGAAACATTACTGTTAATGGAAAAGAATTGACTGCTTATTTAACTACAGGTACATTACAGTACAAAGTAAAACAAGCATTATTATTAACCGACAATTTAGAGTCTTTTAACATTACTGTAAATGTATACGGTGGTGGTGTTACAGGTCAGGCAGAAGCAATTCGTTTGGCAATTTCTAGAGCGTTGTGTGAAATTAACCCAGAAAACAGAGCTATCTTAAAACCTGAAGGATTATTAACTCGTGATCCAAGAATGGTAGAACGTAAAAAATACGGTCAGAAGAAAGCACGTAAGAAATACCAATTCTCTAAGCGTTAATATTTACAGTGTTTTTAAAGTTGCAAGTCTTAAAGATTTTTTTAAACCTTTTAACGTTCAACTTTACAAACCAAATAACAAATTAAAAACATTGTTTAGTCAAATGGCTAAGACTTCGGTAGAACTACTTAGCCATTGCCTAAATAAACATTCTAAACAATATATATTATGGCAAATATCCAAGAATTATTAGAAGCAGGTGTACACTTTGGACACTTAACTAGAAAGTGGAACCCAAGTATGGCTCCTTACATCTACACAGAGCGTAACGGAGTACACATCATCGATTTATACAAAACATCAGCTAAAATTGACGAAGCATCTGCTGCTTTAGAAAAAATTGCTGCATCAGGAAGAAAAATCTTATTTGTTGCTACTAAAAAGCAAGCAAAAGATATTGTTGCTGAAAAAGCAGGAGCTGTAAACATGCCTTACATTACAGAAAGATGGCCAGGAGGTATGTTAACCAACTTTGTTACTATCCGTAAAGCTGTTAAGAAAATGGCTCAGATTGATAGAATGAAAACGGATGGATCTTTTGATGCACTATCAAAAAGAGAAAAATTACAAATTGACCGTCAACGTGCTAAATTAGAAAAGAACTTAGGTTCTATTGCAGACATGACACGTTTACCAGGAGCTTTGTTTGTAATTGACGTTAAAAAAGAACACATTGCTGTTGCCGAAGCAAAAAAATTAAACATTCCTGTTTTTGCAATGGTAGATACTAACTCTGACCCAAGCGATGTAGACTTTGTAATTCCATCTAACGATGATGCTTCTAAGTCTATTGATAAAATTTTAAGCTTAACTACCGAGGCAGTAGCTAAAGGGTTAAGCGAAAGAAAAGCTGGTAAAGAAGCTGCAGCTTCTGCAAAAGAAGAAGCAACAGCTGAAGAGGCTAAATAATTACAAAAATTTAACATGTAACGGTACAAAACTTTTCTAATTTTGTACCGTTCATTTTATAAACAATATTTTAAAGAATAAATACTATGGCAGATATTAAAGCAGCTGACGTAATGAAATTAAGAAAAATTACGGGTGCTGGTATGATGGATTGTAAAAAAGCTTTGGCTGAATCTAATGGAGATTTTGACGGAGCTATTGAAGTTTTACGTAAAAGAGGTCAGAAAATGGCTGCAAAAAGAGCAGACCGTGAGTCTACCGAAGGTGCTGCCATTGCAGTTGTAAATCAAGACAGTACAAAAGGAGTTTCTATTGTATTAGGTTGTGAGACTGACTTTGTTGGTAAAAACGAATCTTTTGTTGCTTTGGCTAACCAAATTGCTGAAATCGCTTTATCTGTATCGACTAAAGAAGAATTATTAGCTGCTGATTTTGGTGGTGTTTCTGTTGCAGACAAATTGGTAGAGCAAACAGGAGTTATTGGTGAGAAATTAGAAATTAATGCTTTCTCTAAAGTAGAAGCTCCATTTGTAGGTTCTTACATTCACGCAGGAAATAAAATTGCTACTTTAGTAGGATTGTCTGGTGCTGCTGATGGTGCTGAAGTAGTTGCAAAAGATGTAGCTATGCAAGCTGCTGCTATGAATCCTATTGCTTTAAACGAAGAAGGTGTTGATGCTTCTGTAATAGAAAAAGAAATTGAAATTGCAAAAGATCAATTAAGAGCAGAAGGAAAACCTGAAGCTATGTTAGACAATATCGCAAAAGGAAAAATTAAACGTTTCTTTAAAGATAATACTTTAGTAAATCAAGACTTTATTAAAGATGGTAAGCAATCTGTTGCTCAATACGTAAAAACGATTGGAGACATTGAGGTTGTTGCCTTTACAAGAGTTGCATTGGGTTAATTATTAGTCTGTGCTAAAAATACAAAGCCTCTCATTTTTATGAGAGGTTTTTTTGTACATCAAAAAAAAGAAACTGACATTCTAACAACTTAGATTTTGAACTAAAATTTTATATTTGCACAAATCTTTAAAAAATCATGCAATACAAAAGAATACTATTAAAATTAAGCGGTGAAGCTTTGATGGGTTCCCAACAGTATGGAATAGACACAGAGCGTTTGGCGGAGTATGCAAAAGAAATCAAAGAAGCAGTAGATACAGGGTTACAAATAGCCATTGTAATTGGAGGTGGAAACATTTTTAGAGGAATTTCTGGTGTTGCACAAGGAATGGATCGAGTTCAAGGAGATTATATGGGGATGTTAGCTACTTGTATTAATGGAATGGCTTTGCAAAGTGCTATTGAAGCGCAAGGAGTGCCTACTAGACTATTAACAGCCATTAAAATGGAAGAAATTGCTGAACCTTTTATCAAACGAAGAGCGGTAAGACACCTAGAAAAAGGCAGAGTTGTTATTTTTGGAGCAGGAACAGGAAACCCATATTTTACAACCGATACCGCTTCGGTACTTAGAGCTATCGAAATTCAGGCAGATGTAATCTTAAAAGGAACACGTGTTGATGGTATTTATACAGCAGATCCCGAAAAAGATCCAAATGCAACTAAATTTGAATCTATCAGCTATCAAGATGTATTGCAAAAAGGTTTGAAGATTATGGATTCTACCGCTTTTACTTTAAGTGAAGAAAACAAATTGCCTATCTTGGTGTTTGACATGAATACCAAAGGAAACTTAATAAAATTGATTAAAGGGGAAAATATTGGTACAGTTGTAACAGAAAAATAAGAAACAAAATGAACGAAGAAGTTGCTTTTATTATCGATACAACCAAAGAGGGAATGGAAAATGCTATCGCTCATTTGGTAAAAGAATTTAGTAATATTAGAGCAGGTAAAGCAAGCCCTGCTATGTTAGGTAGTGTTATGGTAGACTACTACGGATCTAAAACTCCATTAAGCCAAGTAGCCAATGTAAACACTCCTGATGCACAAACAATTACCGTACAACCATGGGAAAAAAACATGATTCCTGAAATTGAAAAAGGAATTATGAATGCCAACCTTGGTTTTAACCCAATGAACAACGGTGAAAATATTATTATAAACGTACCTGCGTTAACAGAAGAAAGACGTAAAGAATTGTCTAAACAAGCAAAAGCTGAAGCTGAACACGCTAAAGTAAGCGTGAGAAACATTCGTAGAGATGCTAACAACGACATCAAAAAAACAGATATTTCTGAAGACGAACAAAAAGGTGCTGAGCAAGATGTACAAGATTTAACTGATAAATACATCAAAAAAATTGATGAATTGTATACTGTTAAAGATGCAGAAATAATGAAAGTTTAATTACTTTTGTAACCATCTAATTTTTAAAGCTATCTAATCGAGTAAATCTACGAAATTAGATAGCTTTTTACATCAAACTTGTTACATCTTCCTTTTATGAATTTTTGGAATACACTTGCCAGAACCATTCTAACCCATAGAGTTGCTACTTTAATTTTAATTGCTTGTATTACCACAGCATTAGCACTACAGTTTAAAAATGTACAATTTTCTTATACAGAAGCCAATCTTTTACCCGAAGACCATCCTGTAAATATTGAGTATGATGAGTTCCTCTCTATATTTGGTGAAGAAGGAAACCTTATTGTTTTGGCTGTACAAGACTCTTCTTTAATAAACAATGCTACTAAATTCAACAATTGGATTGCTCTTGCTGATCAAATAGCGAGTTATAAAAATGAAATAGAAGGTGTTGTTTCTTTTAGTAATATTAAAGAACTTCAAAAAAATACCAGTAAGCAAAAATTTGAACTTAAATCTTTGTTTCCCAATAAGAAATTAAATCAACAAGAAATAGATAGCATTAAAAATCATATTTTTGACAACCTTCCTTTTTACGACAACTTATTATTCAACAAAAAAACAGGTACATTACAAACTTTGGTTTATGTTGACAAAGAGATTGTAAACACAAAAATTAGATCGGACTTTGTTAAAAATGTTTTCAAACCCTTACTAAAAAAGTTTGAAAAAGAAAACAATCTTCAAATAAGGGTTTCTGGTGTTCCATATATCCGAAGTATGAATTCTGCTAGTGTAAAATCGGAAATGGGAATGTTTGTGGCATTAGGATTAGGAATTACAGGACTGATATTTTTCTTGTTTTTCAGGTCGCTACGAGCAACAACCATTACGCTTATGGTAGTTATAATTGGAGTGGTGTGGTCTATTGGTTTTATCGGTTTGTTTGGATATACCATATCTATATTAACAGCTTTAATTCCACCTTTAATTATTGTAATTGGGGTACCTAACGCAATTTTTTTAATTCATAAATACCAGCAAGAAGTTAACAAACATGGCAACAAGGCCAAGTCTTTACAAAGAGTAATCACTAAGGTAGGAAATGCTACTTTGATGACTAATATTACTACATCGGCAGGATTTGCAACCTTTATATTCACTAAAAGTCAATTACTAAAAGAGTTTGGTGTAGTTGCCTCTATTAGTATTTTAGGAATTTTTGTTTTATCTATCTGCTTAATTCCTACACTTTATAGTTTTTTACCACTGCCTAAAGCCAAACATTTAAGACATTTAGAAAAAAAATGGGCTGATACGATTATTAGTAAAATGACTCAAATTGTACGTCATAAAAGACAGTATGTTTATTTGGCTACTTTTATGGTTGCTTTTATTGCACTGATAGGTGCCGAACGTATTAAAGTATCGGGAAGTTTGATAGAAGACATGTCTAAAAAAACTCAGTTTTACAAAGATATTCTGTTTTTTGAAAAAGAGTTTGGAGGAATTTTACCTTTAGAAATTCTGATTGATACCCAAAAAGATAAAGGGGTGATGAATTTAAGCACCCTAAAACGTATTGAGAAAATGGAACAAGAGATTATTAAAATTCCTGAATTATCTAAACCCATTTCTATCAACAATTTGGTTAAATTTTCTAAACAAGCCTTTTATAACGGAAATGTTAACTTTTACAAATTGCCAACTTCACAAGAAAAAAACTTTATTCTTAGCTATGCTCAAAACTCTGGTGCAAATACCAATGCACTAAGTACTATGGTAGATTCTACAGGTAGATATGCTAGAATTACCACATTTATGAAAGATATAGGTACCGAGCGTATGGAGCAAATTCAGGACAGGTTACAGCTTATTATAGATGAGCATTTTCCATCAAAAAAATACAGCGTAAAGATGACTGGAAAAGCATTGGTATTTGTAAAAGGAACCAATTATTTAATAAACAACTTAACCATTTCGCTAACTCTTGCAGTACTATTAATTTCTATTTTTATTGGTTCTTTATTTAAAAACTATAAAATGATTTTAATCTCTCTAGTTCCCAACCTACTCCCTTTGTTGCTAACTGCTGGAATTATGGGGTATGTTGGTATTCCGCTAAAGCCTTCTACTATTTTAGTGTTTAGTATTGCTTTTGGAATTTCTGTAGATGATACCATTCATTTTTTGGCAAAATACCGACAAGAACTGATAGCAAGCAAAGGAAAAATAAGAAAATCTGTTTACAAAGCCTTAAGGGAAACAGGAATAAGTATGTTCTATACCTCTATTGTTTTGTTTTTTGGATTTTTGGTATTCATTATCTCCAGTTTTGGAGGAACCAAAGCATTGGGTGGCTTAATTTCTATTACGTTGCTTTTTGCAATGATTTCTAACCTGATTATTTTACCTGCTTTGCTCATTACATTCGAAAGAAACATTCGTAAAAAAGAACTTTAATTTTTAGAATTCCATCAATCTTTTAAATTTTGATGGAACTTCTTTAAACACCTCTAACTTCTTATCTAAAAAAGGATGTTTAAAAGAAAGACTTTGTGCATGCAAAAACAAACCTTTCCCTTTTAAAACAGCTCCTTCTTTGCCATACAAAGTATCTCCTAAAATTGGAGTTCCTAAATAAGCACAATGGATTCTAAGCTGATGTCTTCTTCCCGTAAGGGGCTTAAGCTCTACCCAGTTTAAACAAGTATATTTTTCTGAAGGTACTGTTTTTAACACTTTAAACATAGACACACTTTCTTTATCCTCAATTGGACTTGTGATTTGTCCCTCGGTCAACATTTTTCCTTGCGTAATGGCTATGTACGTTTTTTGAATCTTTCTATCTTTAAACAAGTCACCCAAAACATGAAGACTACGAGCTGTTTTCCCAACCAAAAGCAAGCCACTAGTAGCAAAATCTAATCGATGTATAGGTTGTGGTTTTACGGCATCTTTTTCGCTACTCACCTGTAAGTTAAACTCTAACGCATTGCTAATGGTTTTTGCTTTGTTTCCACTTACCAACATTCCTGCAGGTTTGTAAATTACAGCTAAAAAATTGTCTTGGTACAATATATCCAAAGGCATTTGAATGTTCTTTTTCTGCAAACTTTCATCTTCAATTAGTGTCAGTTCTTCATTTCCTAGCAAAAATTGTCCAGATACTCCTCTGATTCCATTTACACAAATCAAGCCTTTTTTAATGGCTTTCTTAACTCCAGACTTGGTAGGTACCTGATTGAAAATTCCGACCGCATAATCTGAAAGCCGAATTTTCTCTGTAAGTACTGGAACTTTGTGATGTTGCAATATATTCATGATTTGCAATATTGATAAATTTGACTTTTTTTAATTCTGACTAAATGGGTATTTGACACAATCAAATAATAATCATTAAATATTAAATTCTTCTTGTGTTTTATAGACTTTCTAATTTGCAGATTTTGTAATTTGCATTGGAAAAGTAATTAAAATTATGGAATATTTATACGTAAAAGCTTTGCATATTATTTTTGTAGTAACTTGGTTTGCTGGTTTGTTTTATATGGTTCGATTGTTTATTTATCATGTAGAAGCAGAACAAAAACCAGATAATGCAAGAATTATTTTACAACGTCAGTACAAATTGATGGAAAAAAGGTTATGGTATATTATTACTTGGCCTTCCGCTATCATTACTTTAATTACTGCAGTGTATTTATTGTATTTATCTCCTGGCTTTTTAACACAAGGTTGGATGTGGGTAAAGCTTTGTTTTGTAGCAGCACTGTTTGCTTATCAATTTGCATGTCATTACATTTATAAAAAACTTCAAAACAACGTAATTGATTACTCTGCTTTTCAGTTAAGAATGTGGAATGAAATAGCTACCATTATTTTGTTTTCTGTGGTATTTTTAGTGGTTTTAAAAAACACCATCAATTGGATTTGGGGAGTTGCAGGAATCTTAATTATTGCAATTTTGCTAATGCTTATGACCAAATTATACAAAAGAATGAGAGCAAAAAAAAGTTGGGACACTGAAGAAAGTGGTAATTTACCTAAAGAATAGCAATTTTACTTTAGAAAAATAACTTCTCCTCTACCATCTGCTGTGTTACTACCAATAAGAAAGTTGGTCGCATTGGGTAAAATTTTAAATAGGACTTTGTGAAAACGATGCGTTCCTATATGATTGATAATTTCTTGATAAGACATGGCTTTTTCTTCAAACCACACCTCTTCTACTTCATATTCTCTTATCACTTCTTCTAAGCGTAATATACTTTGAGGACTTACTGTAATAATTTCTTTGTTTAACTGTAAATCTTTTACAATATCTCTTTGCCCTACAAATAATATTTTTTTTGTATCTGCTATTAAAATAGGAGCATTGGACAACTGAAAATACTTTAGCAAAAACCAAAACTTTACCCCTACTTTCATCAGAGTTACATCTATGCCTGTAACTTTAAAATGCTTTTTGTAAAAAATATTCATGGCACCATAAAAATGTCTTAAATATTTTACATCTTTTCTGGTACTTTCTCCTTTGTAGTGAATGACTACAGATTTTCCATAATAATAATTGCTATATCCTGATTTTGTTAATTTATAGCTTAAATCAATATCTTCTCCATACATAAAATAGTCTTCATCAAAACCACCTACTTGTAGGTATCGTTCTTTTTTTAAAAGCATAAAAGCCCCCACCAAAACCTCTATCTGTCCCACACCATCTTTGGTTAAATAATTGGCATAATATCCTGTAGCATTTATTCCCAACATTCTACCTAAAGAACGTTTGGGAGTAGGAAGTCCTCTTTTACTTTCAGGTAAAAAAATACCTGTACCATCTATCAAACGAACTCCTAAAGCACCTAAATCTTGTTGAGCATCGGCAAAAGGTAGTATTTCCTTAAATAATTTTTCTCCTACAACAGTATCTGGATTAAGAATTAACACATATTCACCCTGAGCAATTGCCACTCCTTGGTTGTTGGCTTTAGAAAACCCAACATTTTTAGTGTTGGCTATTAATTTTGCTTGCGGAAAACGGGTACGAACCATTTCGCAGCTATTGTCTATTGAAACATTATCTACAACAATTACTTCACCATCTACGTTTTCCAAAGCTTTGTAAACACTTAGTAAACATTGCTCTAAAAAATAACATACATTATAGCTAACAATTACAACAGAAAGTTTCATAACCCTATTTTTTTCCGAATATATATAATATCTGCTTTTTAACTTGCTTATCAGTGCTAAATTTCTAGCTAAAATAAAGTTACCAAATTCGTTTTTATTTAGGACTTACTTCATTCAATCCTTTTTTAAAAGCCTCGGGATTTTCAACCAAGTGATAACGTGGATCGTCTATATTATCAATAATAATTTCCTCAAATTTTGGATTGGCCTTAGTAAGTAATACTTTACAATCTTTGCTTAAATGTCTTAGTTTGACTTCTTTTCCTAAATCATTGTATTTATTTACAATATTTCGGATGGCCTCTAGACCAGAATGATCTGTTACTCTAGATTCTATAAAATCTATTTCTATATATTTTGGATCGTTTTTAGGATCGAACTTTTCGTTAAAAACATTGACAGAACCAAAGAACAAAGGACCCCAAATTTCGTACGTAGGCACGCCGTCTTTTACTCTTTTTCTTGCACGTATTCTAACGGCATTTTCCCAAGCAAATACCAAAGCAGAAATAATAACCCCAGCAAATACAGCAATGGCTAAATCGAAAATTACAGTAATTACAGAAACAGCCACTAAAACAAAGGCATCGGCAGCAGGAATTTTTCTAAGGATACGAATACTAGACCATGCAAATGTTTCGAATACCATAACAAACATTACTCCAATCAATGCAGCTATAGGAACTTGTTCTATGTATTTATCAGCAAAAAGAATAAACGACAATAAAGTAAGTGCCATCATTACCCCAGACAAACGACCTCTACCTTTTGCATTGATATTAATTACAGTCTGTCCAATCATTCCGCAACCTCCAGTTCCTCCTAACAAACCACTGGCTATATTTCCCATTCCCTGAGCTATACATTCTCTGTTTCCGTTTCCTCTTGTATCTGTTAGCTCATCAACCAAATTCATCGTCATTAAAGATTCTATCAAACCAACCGAAGCTGCTAAAAATGCATAGGGCAATAAGAACGATAAAGTATCTAAATTAAAGGGTAAGTTTTGCCAAAACTCTTGATTAGGAGTTGGAAATTTTCCTTTTAGTCCTTCTCCTCCTCCTTCACGAATGTAAGATCCTACCGTAGACACTTCTAAATCAGAAAAAACAACCAGCAATGTTACAATTAAAATAGCAGTTAATGCAGGTGGTAAAGTCTTGGTGATTTTAGGTAATACAAAGATAATTGCCATGGTTAGGGCTACCAAACCTATCATCATGTAAAGCTCTGTACCTGTCATAAAACTGGTTACATAATGTTTTACACCTTCTGCAGAAACTTCTAAAGTTTTGTGACTAAACATTTTTACCTGAGCCCAAAATATAACAATAGCCAATCCGTTTACAAAACCAAGCATTACTGGGTGAGGTATTAATCGAACAAAACGTCCTAGTTTAAAAACACCTGCTAAAATTTGAATGATTCCCATTAAAATTACAGCTCCTAATAAGTAATAGTATCCCATATTTTCTATAGGAGTATCCATTAGCATTCCTTTGGCATGTCCTTCCTGTATCATATGCACAAAAATAACAGCAACGGCACCAGCAGCACCAGATATCAGTCCTGGTCTCCCTCCAAAAACTGCTGTAATTAACCCAATAATAAAAGCACCAGACAAGGCTACTAAAGGATCTATTTGTGCCACAAAAGCAAAAGCAACAACTTCGGGAATCATGGCCAAAGAAACGGTCATTCCTGCTAAAATATCGTTCTTAGGATTTTTAGTAAAACTTTTTAAAAACTCACTCATTTTTCTTGATTTTAGAGCTGCAAAAGTAAGTTTTATAAGTAAGTAGGACAACTCTACAACATTAATAAATACTTATGTGGTACTGTTTAAGCTTTTTTTAAGTGCAAGCCCCAGAGAATTACAATGGGAATTGCCATTAACAAAACCTCTACAGGATGCTGATAAAAAACCGAAGGTTGCATTACAATTGTTAGCAAATAACCCGCTACTGCCCCACCAATATGGGCTGTATGCCCTACATTCCCCACTTGATTTCTCATTCCGTATATAGAATATAATAGGTATGCAATTCCAAAAAAATATCCTTTAATGGGAATTGGAATTAATAACAAATATAGTTTCATATCAGGAAACAATACAATGCTAGAATAAACAATTCCTGTAACTGCTCCTGATGCCCCAACCGCACTGTAATATGGGTCGTTTTTATGAACAAACAAAGACAAATAGTTCCCCGCCAACAAGCTTACTCCATATACTAACAAAAACTGCACACTGCTAAAAGAATACAAAACAGTTCCAGAAAACAGATACAATGCGTACATATTAAACCCTAAATGAAAATAATCTACGTGTAAAAAACCTGAAGAAAACAATCGGTATTGCTCTCCCTTTTGAATACTTAATACACTGAATTTGTATTTATTGAAAAAAAACTGCTCTTTAAAACCTTTTAAACTTGCTAGAATATTAGCAGCTATCAATGCGATGACTATAAAATTCATTTTTGTTTCTATTCATTTTGTAGGATATATATTCGATATTTGCAACTCCTTTTATTGATGAAGATGAACAAAGACCGAATTATTTTTCACATTGTATACCCTATTATTTATCTACTGGCTAAGTTACCACTTTGGTTTTTATATGGTGTTTCTAATTTGATATATTATCTAATCTACTACATTATTGGATATCGAAAAAAAACAGTACGAAAAAATTTAGCTTTGTGTTTTCCTAACAAATCTGAAAAAGAACGTTTGGAAATAGAAAAAAAATCATTCCGTCACTTTGTAGATATTTTTATAGAAATGTTAAAAGGCTTTGGAATACCACAAAAAGAAATAGACAAACGTTACAAATACACCAATCCCCAAATTTTTAGAGAAATAGAAAAACTAAACAAATCTGTAATTCTTTTAGGGGCACATTACGGAAACTGGGAATGGTTGTTTAATATCAATCATCATACACGTTTGCAATGTTACGGAGCCTATCGCAAAGTAAAAAATCCTTATTTTGATCGTTTTGTAAAAGAAAATAGAGGTCGTTTTGGATCTAACTTTATCACCACCAAAGAAACCATTCCACAAATTGTAAAAAATTACAGAAAAGGAATACATTCTATGTACGGATTGTTAAGCGATCAAACGCCACATATTTCTAAAACCCATTATTGGGCACCATTTTTTGGTCATATTGTTCCTATACACACAGGTGCAGAAATGTTGGCTCAACGTTTTGATTTTGCCGTAATTTACATGCGTGTAAAAATGCCCAAAAGAGGATTTTATGAAATTACTTTTGAACTTTTGACCGAATCGCCAGAAAAAACAAAAGGCTATCCAATGACAGATTTGTATTTAAGAAAATTAGAAAAAGATATACAAGAAAGACCTGAATTGTATTTTTGGACACACAAACGATTTAAGTATTTAGGCAAAATGCCTAAAGACAATCAAGATGTTTTGATAAAAAACAAGTAAATTTAACATTGGTATGATAGAACAATTTAAAACCTGGTGTAATAAACCTTACTTCTTAGTAGATAAACTAAACGTAAAGCTTTCCATGGTTTTAGGAGTGGGTTTGTTTACCTACTTATTTTTGTTTGTTTTTCAGCCTTATGGAATTAATAAAGTTATAAACGCCAACCACTTTCTTATTGTTGGATATGGTTTTTTGGTAAGCGTTAGTTTGTTTATTAGTTATTTTGTGCTGCCTAGACTATTTCCATTTTACTTTAGCGTAAAAAGCTGGACTATACAAAAAGAAGCACTTTTTTTACTCGCTTCCTTTTTGCTAATTAGCACTACAAACTATTTTTATCACCATTTTTTTGTAGCTCACTACTTGCCTAATTTTTCTTTTTTACGATTTGTATCTGTTGTATTTTCTATTGGTATTTTCCCTGTATTTATCATCATCTTTTTAGTAGAGCGCTATTTGTATAGAAAACACAATTTGGAACCTACAAAAATTATAGAAACCATACGAAAAGAAAAAAAAGAAACGGTTTCCATTCCTTCAGACAATATTAAAGAAGCTCCTTTAGTTTTGGATATTGATGCTATTATTTACGCACAATCTAACAACAACTACACCACTATTTTTTACTTAGAACATCAAAAAGTAAAAAAAGAATTGATGCGAATTACTTTAAAAAAAGTAGCTGCTATCTTAGAAAAACATCCACAATTTGTACGTTGTCATCGTTCTTATTTGGTAAATAAAAACGAAATTTTAAAGGTGGAAGGAAACGCACGTTCGCTACAAGTTTATCTAAAACCTATAGATCATGTAGTACCTGTATCCAGATCTTTCCCAAAAGAACGTTTGCAATACTAGTCCATTAACCACAAAAGTGTTAAGAGAAGTGCCCATACCTCCCATTAGTCACAAATTCTGCCCAAAAACCACATATTCTATCAAGCAATATTTGTAAATTGTATTATTGTGATGGCTATCTGTTTAGCCCAAAACAATAAATCAACATGCAAAAAGAAATCGTAATTATCGGAGCGGGATTTTCATCTTTAGCTGCCAGTTGTTATCTAGCCAGAGCAGGACATGGGGTTACTGTACTGGAAAAAAATAGTCACTTTGGGGGAAGGGCTCAACAACTGCACAAAGATGGATTTGTGTTTGACATGGGGCCAACCTTTTATTGGATGCCCGATGTCTTTGAAAAGTTTTTTTCTGACTTTAACAAATGCCCCTCCGACTACTATCAGTTAGAAAGGTTAGATCCGGGATATCAAGTATATTCCGATGTAAACAAAGTCATAGAAATTGCTGCCAATTTTGATGAAATTGTAAACACATTTGAAAGCATTGAAAAAGGAGCTGGAGCTGCTTTACAAAAATTTATAACCGATGCCGAAAACAATTACAATTTAGCCATCAAAGATTTGGTGTACCAACCTGGTGAAAACTTAATGGAAATCATTACTCCTAAAACAGCTCTAAAAATTGGAGCTTTTTTTGGGACTATCAAATCACAAGTTGCAAAATTCATCAAACATCCAGACTTAAAACAAGTGTTAGAGTTTCCCGTACTTTTTTTAGGAGCCAAACCCGAAACCACTCCGCAGTTTTATAACTTTATGAACTATGCCGATTTGCAACTAGGCACATGGCATCCGAAAAAAGGAATGCACCAGGTTGCTATGGGAATGGTGGCTTTAGCGAAAGAATTGGGTGTAACTTTTAAGGCTAATGAAAATGTAGAACACATCAACCTAATAACAAATAAAGTCGTATCAGTAACCACTAACAATCAAACTTATACCTGCGATATTTTGCTAAGCGGTGCTGATTATCATTTTACCGAAACCTTACTTCCCAAAGAATATCGTCAATATTCAGAAAGTTATTGGAACAAAAAAACGTTTGCTCCTTCGGCACTTTTGTTCTACGTAGCTTTTGATAAAAAGTTAGAAAATGTAGCACATCACACCTTGTTTTTTGACACTGATTTTGATATTCATGCCAAATCTATATACGATACTAAAGAATGGCCTACCAACCCATTGTTTTACGCTAGTTTCCCAAGTATTACAGATGACTATTTTGCTCCAGAAGGAAAAGAAGCTGCTACTTTTTTAATTCCTATTGCTCCTGGTTTAGAAGATAGTACAAAAATAAGAGAACATTATTTTGAAATTATCATTAACAGATTAGAAAAAATAACAAACCAAAGTGTGGCTCCTTTCGTACGTTTTAAAGAGAGTTACTGCGTAAAAGATTTTAAAGAACAATTTAACTCTTATAAAGGAAACGCCTACGGATTGGCCAATACCTTGCTACAAACACACATATTAAGACCTAAATTAAAAAGTAAAAAAATAAATAACCTATATTTTACAGGTCAGTTAACAGTACCAGGACCAGGGGTTCCTCCTGCCATTATTTCTGGAGAAATTGTTAGCCAACTTATTCTAAAAAACAAGTAATTATGAAAGCACTTTTTGACAACACAAGTTACCAATGCAGCCAATTGATTACCAAAAGTTATAGTACTTCCTTTTCTATGGGAATTTTACTGTTTAAACCCTCTATTCGCCCAGCTATTTATGCCATTTATGGTTTTGTTCGTTATGCAGATGAAATTGTAGATACTTTTTTAGAGTTTCCTCAGCAAGAATTGTTGGATGAATTTGAAGCTGATTACTACAAAGCTCTAGAACGCAAGATTAGTTTAAACCCCATACTAAATGCTTTTCAAGAAGTTGTTCATCGTTATGACCTACAACCTTTTGTAAAAGATTTTCTAAAAAGTATGAGACGAGACTTGTCTCAAACCATTTACATTTCACAACAAGATTACGAAGCCTATATTTATGGATCTGCCGATGTCGTTGGATTGATGTGCTTACGAGTTTTTGTAAACAACAACGAAGAAAAGTTTCGAGAGTTAAAACCTTATGCTATGAAATTAGGATCTGCGTTTCAGAAAGTAAATTTTTTGCGAGACTTAAAAGACGATCTCGAAAATCTAGATCGCTCTTACTTTCCAAATCTTACTACTTTGCCTATGAGTCCCGAAACCAAACAAGAAATTATTAATGATATAGAAGCTGATTTTGAACAGGCATTGGTAGGAATTAAAAAACTTCCTATTGAAAGTAAAATGGGTGTATATTTAGCTTATAAATATTATTTAAAACTACTAAACAAGCTAAAAGCAACAACCAGTGAAGAAATTATGAATCAGCGTATTCGTGTATCTAACTCAACCAAAATTTTAATTTTGATGAGGGCATATACCAAATACTCATTGAGATTAGTTTAATATGAGATGGCTATTGTTTTTTTGGATGTTTACTATATATGCACATTCTCAAAAGTGCAAAGACTTAGACACCATAAGAGCTATTTTTCAAAAAGGAGTAAATGAGCAAGAATTAGAACGCATGATTGAAATTTGCGAACGCTCTTCTTGTCGTCAAATAATTCCCTACTACGCAGCTTCTCTTATGAAAAAAGCAGAATTTGTTTGGTCTCCTTTTGAGAAGTTAAGTACCTTTAAAAAAGGAAAAAAAAAGCTAGAAGAATTTATTGCTAAAAACCCTAAAAATATAGAAGCCAAATACATCCGTTGGTTGACACAAAAAATGGCTCCCAAATTTTTAGGATACCGTGATCGTTTAGAAGAAGATTATCAATATATACAAAAAAACATCCATCAAAGTAATATTAATCCTAGCTACCAAAAAGTGATGTTGAATCATATAAAAAAAATACAAGATGAATAACCTATTGCTGTACTTTTTAACAACTACAGGTACATTTTTACTGATGGAATGTATTACCTGGTGTACACATAAATTTGTAATGCATGGTTTTTTGTGGTACCTTCACGAGGATCATCATCAACCAAAATACCAAGGTGTCTTTGAAAAAAATGATGCTTTTTTTGTCATTTTTGCCATTCCTAGTATTGCCTTGTTTTATTTTGGAATTCATCCCGAGCTCAACTATTTATTTTTTATCGGATCGGGAATTTTATTATACGGTATTGCCTACTTTTTAGTACATGACATCATTATTCACCAACGTTTTCCTTGGTTTAAGAACATTAAAAATCCGTATATCAAATCGCTGCGAAAGGCACATAAAGTTCATCATAAACACTTAGGAAAACAAGACGGAGAATGTTTTGGAATGCTGTACGTTCCTATCAAATACTTTAAACAATATTTTTAATGCAGGCATACACGTATTTGCTAATTGATTTGGCTTGTATTTCTGTTCCTTTATTTGCAAGTTTTTATCCCAAACATGCTTTTTACAAAGAGTGGAAACCTTTTTTTACAAGTTGTGCATTGGTTGCTATTTTCTTTTTAATATGGGACGAAATCTTTACTCGTTTTGAATTTTGGGGGTTTAACCCAGATTATCTTACAAAAATTTATGTAGGCCATTTGCCCTTAGAAGAAATTCTGTTTTTTTTCTGTATTCCTTACGCTTGTTCTTTTACCTATTTTGCTTTTTTGTATTTGTTACCTAACAAAAAACACAGCAATAAACTTGCGCAACTAAACTACGCATTGGCTATGTTCTGTTTAGGTTTAAGTGTCTTAAACTACAGCAAATGGTATTCGTTTTTAACCTTTCTTTTTTTAGGGTTGTTCTTGCTATACCTTCGTCTAAAAAAAATAAACTTATACTATTACTACTTGGCCTATGTAACCATTTTACCTTTCTTTTTTATCAGTAACGGAATCCTAACAGGAAGTTTTTTAGAAGCTCCAATTGTTTGGTATAACAATACACAAAATTTAGGAATTAGACTTTTTACTATTCCTTTTGAAGATGCTTTTTATGGAATGTTACTAATTTTTGGTAATATTTATTTTCATCAACTTTTTAAAAACTCATCGCATGAAAAAAGTTAATGTATTTTGGTTTCGTAGAGATTTGCGCACTTTTGATAACACAGGCCTAAACAAAGCCTTACAGAGTAGCAATCCTGTATTGCCTATTTTTATTTTTGACGAGCATATTTTAGACGAACTTCCTATAAAAGATGCCCGTGTAACTTTTATTTACAAAGCTTTAGCTGCTATTGATAAAGAACTAAAAAAACACCAAAGTAGTTTACTGGTTTTACAAGGAAAACCAGAAGAAGTATGGCAACAGCTTTTTAAAGATTACCAAATACAAGAAGTATTTACCAACAAAGATTACGAACCTTATGCTTTAAATAGAGATCGTGCTATTTATAAATTGACAAAAGAACATCAAGCAGCATTTTATAGGTTTAAGGATCAGGTAATTTTTGAAGAAAAAGAAATTGTAAAAGAAGATGGAAATCCATATACCGTTTATACTCCCTACAAAAAAAAATGGATTAATAAATTTAAAAACAACACATTAACTGTTTCCGAATGCAGTTTTTCCAACTTTCTACATTTCGAAGCTTCTTTTCCAAAACTGAGCGATATCGGTTTTCAAGAAACAGAAATAGAACTTCCAGAATTTTCACCTAAAAACATTCAAAATTATGGAGACAACAGAGATTACCCAGCTAAAAATCACACTACACATATAGGGGTTCATCTTCGTTTTGGTACGGTAAGTATTAGAAAGATTGTAGTGGACTACGGAAAACAAAACGATATATACTTAAGTGAATTGATTTGGAGAGAGTTTTTTATGCAAATTTTATTTCATTTTCCCAAAGTACAGCAACATAATTTTAGAGCAAAATACGATGCCATTCCATGGAGAAATAACGAAAAAGAATTTCAAAAATGGTGTGATGGACAAACTGGATACCCTATGGTAGATGCAGGAATGAGAGAACTAAACACTACTGGCTACATGCACAACCGAGTTAGAATGATTGTTGCCAGTTTCTTATGCAAGCATTTATTGATTGATTGGAAATGGGGAGAAGCCTATTTTGCCCAAAAATTATTAGATTACGAGTTGGCTGCTAACAATGGAAACTGGCAATGGGCTGCGGGCACAGGCTGTGATGCTGCTCCTTATTTTAGAGTTTTTAATCCCACCACGCAAATTGAAAAGTTTGATAAAAATAATGAGTACATCAAAAAATGGATTCCTGAGCTTAACGATTCTAATTATCCAAAACCCATGGTAGATCATAAAATGGCTAGAGAAAGAGCTATTAGCACCTATAAAAAAGCACTTTCTACAAACTAATTGGCAAAATTTTATTGTTGAATGATTAGTACCTTGAACAACTTTTCAATCTTTGCAAACACGTTATTAATATATTTTTAGCATGAAAAGAACTTTACAAATAGCTGCTATTTACAATTTAGTATGGGGTGCATGGGTGGTACTATTCCCCCATCACTTTTTTGATTTAGTGGGCTTAGAACGTTTAAACCTACCTATGATTTGGCAAGGAGTTGGAATGATTGTAGGTGTCTACGGACTAGGTTATTGGTGGGCATCTTATCACCCTTTAAAACATTGGCCCGTAATAACTGTAGGCTTTTTAGGAAAAATATTTGGGCCGATAGGTTTTGTTATGAACTATGCACAAGGTTTGGTTCCTTTTGATTTTTTTTACACCCTTATTTTTAATGATTTAATATGGTGGATTCCTTTTGGAAATATTCTTTGGAAAGTACACACACAACAAAAATGGAAACTTAATTAAGTAAGTTTTTTGAGCTGTTTTATTTTTTTACTAGTTTTAGACTACCATCATAAATTGTTTTAGAGTGGAAAAACTAAAGTTCCCGATAGGTCCTTGTCCAGAAACTAAAGACCCTAGCAATCAAGAAATCCAAAAATGGATTCAGGATATTGCAAACTTTCCTAAAAGTGTTAAAGAAATTACTCAAAATTTAACAGTCGAAGAATTGAACTGGAAATATCGTCCAGAGGGTTGGACTCTAAAACAAGTTGTTCATCATTGTGCAGATAGTCATCTTAATAGCTTGATTCGTTTTAAACTAACCCTTACAGAAAACAAACCCACCATAAAACCTTATTTAGAAGACAAATGGGCTGAACTTGCCGATGCTTTAGATGATGATGTTTCTACTTCTATAGCTTTGCTTACAGCTTTGCATAAAAAATGGGTGTTTTTGTTAAAGTCACTAAGTACAGAACAATTACAGATGCAATTTGTCCATCCAGAACATGGAAAACAATTTTCCTTGCTACAAATTATTGAAGTATATGCTTGGCATTGCAACCATCATTTGGCTCATATCAAAAATGCAATTATATCTAAAGGTAAATACAACTAAAACATGCTTAAACATTTTATTTTCTTTTTAACTATTGTTGGATTTCTTAATAGTAATGCACAAAAACAAAACATTACACTACATGCTATTAGTGATTTTAAGCAAGTATCGCAAAAAAATCACGTTTCGTTTTACGTACACAAATACAAAAAAGCTTTGGCTATTAATGCAGGAAAACACAAAGGGAAATTTGCAATAGCACAAGCTACCAAAACAATTGCTAAAGGAACCTATCAAGTAACGATAACCACCTTAGGAGAAATTGATGGGGAATCTACCTATAGATTGTTTGTTAACGACCAACAGGTTGCGGAACAACAAAACCAACCAACTGAAAAAGATTACCAACCACAAACATTAAACTTTGGTACAATAAAAATTCCTAAAAAAGCTACAATTAAAATAGCTTTTAACAGCCATACCAATGGAAAAATTCCAGAAGGTAACGGAACCGCTTTTTCTAGAGGTAGATGGACACAATTGACATTAACACCTTTAGACTAACTTTATGAAGTATTTTTATACACTACTACTTTGTCTTTGTAGCTTAATTTGTTGTGCACAAACACAGTACAAAATTCCCAATCATGCAAAACGTATTCTTTTTTTAGGAAATAGCATAAGTTACCAAGGACATTATATTACTTACATAGAAACAGTTTTATCTTTAGAAAACCCTAACGGTTCAGAAAAAACATTTATTAACGTGGGCTTGCCTAGCGAAACAGTATCTCAGCTATCAGAGCCTAATCATGCACAAGGTGCCTTTCCTCGACCTAAATTGCAAGAACGTTTGGGTAGAATATTAGACAAAACAAAACCTGATTTTGTGATTGCTTGTTATGGTATCAATGATGGAATTTACATGCCTTTTGATTCTGATAGATTTAAAGCCTATCAAAAAGGAATGCTTTGGCTAAACAACGAACTCATCAAAAAAAAATTACCTGTATTATACCTTACTCCATCTCCTTACGATAAAATGTCAGACCCAGCATACAGCAATGTTATTGATTTGTATTCTAATTGGCTAATGAGTTTGTCTTTTACTAAAAACTGGAATGTGATTGATGTTCATGAAGGAATGAAAAATGAATTGCTAAATCATCGAAAAACCAAACCCAACTTTACCTTTACTCGTGATGGAATTCATCCAACACCTCATGGACACTGGGTTATGGCGAAGCAAATACTAGCTGGTTTAGGCCTACAGCATATGTTACAATACACTACTTTTGCACAAGCGTTACAAAACTATCAACATGGTGAGGCTGTTTATAAACTTATTAACCAAAGGCAGCAATTAATGAAAGATGCATGGCTAACATATACAGGCCATAAAAGACCACAAATGAAAAAGGGAATTCCCATAGCACAAGCTAAAGAACAGCACTTTATCATTCAACAAAAAATTAATAATTTACTAAAAGCTCAATAATTACAAACCAAAAGCAGTAATAACCACAGACCTAGCACCTCCATAGTTTCTATGCTCTCCTAAATAAATACCTTGCCAAATTCCTAAATTTAGTTTTCCGTTGGTAATAGGAATGGTCACAGAACAACCTAACATAGATGCTTTTAAGTGTGCTGGCATATCATCGCTACCCTCATAATTGTGTTTGTAATAAGGCATATTTTCAGGTATCATTTTATCAATGTGTGTTTCAAAATCATATCGTACTGTTGGATCTGCATTTTCATTAATGGTTAAACTAGCCGATGTATGTTTAATAAACACTTGTAACTGACCTTTGATAATAGTGCTTAATTCTGGCATCGCAGAAATAACCTCTTCTGTTATAAGATGATATCCTCTTTTTCTAGCTTTTAATTTTATTTCTTTTTGATGAAATTTCATAAGAATACTAAAATTTTGTAAGTTCTATTTTTCTACATAGATACGTGTTTCTTTTGATTAAATTTTAAGTAACCTAAAGTTTATAAAACATAAAAATTAGCCTCTACTTTTAAGTTTCAATAACGTTATTGTAATACACCTAGTAATTAGAGCGAAGTAAATTAGCACATTATTAAACTTAATAAACATCATGAAAAAAATAGTATGTGCAATCGCTGTTATCTTTTCTTTGTATAGCTGCGATGATGAAATTAGAGAAGTTGAAAAAATCGTAGAAGTTGAAGTAGATGCTTCTGTACAAGCCAAATTAGAAAATAGCGATTTTGTTCTTCAGTTATTACACTATGCAGATGTAGACGGTGACGAGGAAATTGCATTAAACAGTATCAATCAATTTGCAACTTTAGTAAAACACTTTCAAAACGATGCTTTGTTTGGAGAAAACACCTTAACAGTAAACTCTGGAGATATCATTATTCCTGGTCCTCGTTACAACACCGCAGAAGAAAGTGTAATTAGAGCAATGACAGGTAGTGATGAGCCAGGACATATTGATATTGCTTTTGCAAACGCTTTTGGTGTAGATGCAGCTGTAGTAGGAAATCACGAATTAGATCAAGGGCCTGGAGAATTGGCAGATGCTATTTCTTCTGAATCTAGAAACGGAGTTACTTTTTCGGGTTCTAAATTTCCATATTTAGCAACTAACGTAGACTTTTCTGGAGAATCTGATTTTACAGTAGGAATTGACGGAGCGGAAACAAACACCCTAGGTGCTCAGGTAGCAAAATACGCTATTAAAACAATAAAAGGACAAAAAATAGGTATTGTTGGAGCTTGTTCTCCTACTTTTCCTAGAATTACCTCTGTAGGAAATTTAGCTTTTACACCTGGTCTAAACTTTACCAACGAGCAATTGGCTGCCGAAATTCAAATATCAGTAAACGCTTTAAAAGCACAAGGGGTAAATAAAATAGTATTGCTAGCACACATGCAACAAATTTCTGTAGAAAAAGCTTTGGCAAAATTGTTAACTGATGTAGATATTATTGTTGCTGGTGGTTCTAACACTAGAATGGGTGATGATAACGACGTTTTGTTTCAAACAGATACAGCTTTTGATGAAGTATATCCATACACAACCACCAACACAAACGACGAGCCTGTGTTAGTGGTAAATGTAGATGGAGATTACAAATACTTAGGAAGATTGGTTGTTGGTTTTGATGCAAATGGTGTTATTGACTTAGAAACACTAAGCACTGTGTACAATGGTGTTTACCCATCAAACAATAATGGTGTTGCAGATCTTGAAGATGCTGTTAGTGATTTGATAGACAAACAATTTTCGAATGTGATTGGGTATTCAAATGTCTTTTTAGATGGAAGAAGAGAGCAAGTAAGAACGCAAGAAACCAACTTAGGGAATATGTCTGCTGATGCAAACTTGTGGTATGCGAACCTACTATCTAACGAAACGGTAGATATTTCTATTAAAAATGGAGGTGGAATAAGAGCTGCTATGGGACAAATTGTGGTTGCTCCTGATGGAACAACCACATTATTACCATCGGCAGACAAAACTATTTCTGAAGGACACCTTAGAGCTGCTTTTAAATTTGACAACGGATTGGTGAGACTTACAGTAACCGCAACAGAATTAAAAGACATTTTTGAACATGGAGTGGCCGCTACAGCAGATGGAGCTACACCAGGACAGTTTCCACAAATTAGTGGTTTAAAGATTGAATACGATGCTAGTCAATCAGCAAGAACAACAAAAGGTACTGGTAACAGAATACAAAAATTAATTGTAACTGGAGCAGATGGAACTAAGAATGATGTTGTGGTGCAAAATGGAACCATCCAAGGAGATGCAAATAGAACTTACAACATCGTAACTCTTAACTTTTTAGCAGGTGGTGGTGATGAGTATCCTTTTACCGAACTTTCTAACCCTAATAGAATCAACTTTTACTCTGGAACAGGTTATGGAGAAGATACCGATTATCCTGATGGAGTTCTAAGCAATGACCCTAATTTAAATGATGACTTTAGTTATACAGGAGGTGAACAAGATGCTATTGCCGAATACATGTTGGCCAAACATGCAACTGAAGCTACAGCGTTTAATGAAGAAGAAACTACTGCAGAAAACGACTCAAGAATTGTTCGTTTAGATGATTAAAAAATAATTTCTATTTTTCTTAAAAAGCTACTCATACCGAGTAGCTTTTTTGTTACTGAACACTTACTGTCTGACAATTTTTCATTTTCACAAGACATTTTTTCACTCCATTTTAACAGGCACATCCTTTGTATAGTGATTAAAAAAATGTTTCACCAAAAAAAATTATGTTATGTCTGTAGTAAAATTTTCAAACACATACCCTAGTTTGTTGGATCGTTTTTTTCCGTACGACATATGGACTCAACACACAAAAAACACCAACAAAAACAATGCTTACGAGCCTTTGGTAAATGTATATCAAACAGAAAAAGGCTATGCAATAGAACTGATTGTGCCTGGTTATAGAAAAGAAGATATACAAATAGAGGTACAAGAAAATTTATTGAGTATTTCTTCTAAAAAACTGCCCCAAGAACAATTACAACCTGAAAAAAAATACACTTATAGAGAATTTTATTATCAGGATTTTAAAAGAAGTTTTAGCTTAACAGAAGAACTTAATACCGATGGAATTTCTGCAAAATACGAAGAAGGAATTCTAACAGTATCCATTCCTAAAAAAGAAGCTTTACCTTCTAAACCTGTACAATTGATAACAATTGAATAAGCAATTTGCTTGAGTTTTTATTTGATTTTTTATGTGTCTTTTAACCTTTTTACGCTATGATAGAATTACAAAAACATGTATTAAACCAAGTTTATCCAAACAAAGAGTTATTTATGAAAGAGTTGATGAAATCTAAAAAGTGGTTGCAGCCTCATGAAATTTCTGAATTAAAGAATTGGTTGCTTCAGCGTAAATTTCATCAACATCAACAGATTGTAGAAGCTGTTTTAGACAATTCTTATCAGTTGGCTTCTTAAAAACTATTGAACTACCATTTCTAAAGATTTAGGAATGGTAGTTTTTTACAAGCTAAAAAGTAACTTTGTACCTACTATTCAAACTTTAATCTTTTGCTAAAAATTGCTTATCACCCTTGCTACGAACATCCGCTTAAAAAAGGACATCGTTTTCCTATGGAAAAATACGATTTGATACCTAAGCAGCTTATGTACGAGGGAACTTGCGATTTTGAGAATTTCTTTAAGCCACTAAAAGCTAATTTTTGCGACTTGATAGAAGCCCATACCGAGGCTTATGTAAATCGTCTCCTCAATTTACAATTAACCAAAGAGGAAATTCGACAATCGGGTTTTCCTTTAAGCAAACAAATCGTAGATAGAGAACTCATCATCACCCAAGGAACTATTGATTGTTCTTATTATGCTTTAGAATATGGTATTGCTATGAACGTTGCTGGAGGCACGCATCATGCATATAGCAATCGTCCTGATCCTTTTTGTTATCTAAACGATCAAGCTGTTGGAGCTACATATCTACTCAAAAATCGGCTTGCTAAAAAAGTTTTGATTGTAGACCTGGATGTACACCAAGGAAACGGAACGGCTGAAATCTTTAGAAACACTCCAGAGGTTTTTACTTTTTCCATGCACGGGAAACACAATTATCCTTTTGAAAAGGAAATCTCTGATTTAGACATAGGCTTAGAGAACAATTGTACAGATGATGAATATTTATCAACCTTAAAACAAGTGTTACCTAAACTCCTAAAAGAACAACAACCTGATTTCGTTTTTTATCAATCAGGTGTAGACATTTTAGCTTCCGATAAACTAGGTAAACTAGCTTGTTCTATTGAAGGTTGTAAAGATCGAGATCAATTTGTATTGGAAACCTTTTTTGAGCTAAATATTCCTGTAGTTTGTTGCATGGGAGGAGGATATTCTAAAGAACTAAGGACTATTGTAGAAGCGCATTGTAATACGTTTAGAATTGCTAATGAATTAGTTAACTAATTTTTATTACACTTATTTTTTTTAAGACAGCTACTATAAATCCCTTTTTTTTATTATTCTTGTTAAGAATACTCTATTCAACATAAAAAAATTGCATAATGAAAAAAATTCTATTAGTCTTTGCATTTGCATTGGTTGGTCATGTTTTACATGCTCAAAAAATTATTAAAAATCCTGAATTTAGTGCTACTACTGCCACTAATGTAAAAATTAAAAAAATTGAACTTTATGATACTATAACCAAAATAGATTTTGAAGTAAAATATTATCCAAAATGATGGATTCGTGTATCTTCTAACGAAACATACATTCAAAACAGCAAAGGAGGTAAAAAGTTGTTTGTTACCAATGCAAAGGGAATTGAACTCAATCAAAAACATTGGACTCCAGAAAGTGGACTAAATACATACACACTGTACTTTCCTGCTTTAGATAAAAATACTAAAACTATAGATTTTCTAGAAGAAAGTTGGAAAATATACGATATCAATTTATCCGAAAATAAAAAAACCTCACTAATTCCTGAAGAAATTAAAGGTAATTGGCTAAAAACAAATGGTAGTAACGAATGGTTAATAAGCCTACTTAATGATGTTGTTATTTATAAAAATAAGGTTTGGAAAAAAATAGCTATCCAAAGAAAAAGAGGCAAATATGAATTGATTTTACATGACAATAATCAACAAGAAAAAATAACTATTAAAAAAAAGACAAGATTGTAGTACAAAATTCGCTTAAAGAAAAGTTTCTATTAAGTAAGTCAAAAACTTTTAATAAAAGATATCATAACCCTAATGATAAAGAATACAAAACTCCAATCTTTAAATCAGAAACCGCTATTTACAAAGGGTTTATTAAGGGATATCATCCTAAAATGAGGAAAACAGGAATGGTTTATGCAAATAACATCATTACTCATAAGCAAAATTCACACTTAATTGCTATAGAACCAGATGGAAGCTTTTCTTGTCAAATTCCGTTAATCCATCCACAAGATGTTTTGGTTAGGATTTTAAAAATAAACAAGAGTGTTTACTTAGAGCCTGGGGAAACAACTTTTGAGTTCATAGATTTCTCGAAATATGCAACTCCCCGTAAATTTAGAAAAAAACAAGAACAAAAATCTTTGTTTATGGGAGGGGTTGCAAAAATTAACTCTGACTTGCTAGCTATGGATAGCATATCTTATTTTGACTATTACAAAATACAAAAAAAAATTCTTAATATGACAGGTGATACTTACAAAGCGTATTGTCTTGAAATTATGAATAAAGAGAATAAAGTTTTAGAAAATTTTACTCAAAACAATCAAGTAAGTAAAAAAGCACTTCAAATTAAAAAAATGCAAATTCAATACAATGCATACACTAATATACTGAGTTTTAACAGATATAGAAATCAAGCCTATTGTAAAAAACATAAAATCCCTAGAAACCAAAGAGAGATTCCTTTAAAAGAAAAAATATTTAAACCTACGTTTTATGACTTTATTAAAAACAACCCTAATATTAAGAAACCTATTTCGGTAGTTTCTGGAAACGCTTACAATAGATTAATTAATAAACTACGCTTTTCTAAAAGTATTCGTAGATATTCAATTGAAAAAAAACAACATGAGGTCGTTGTATTTGATTCTATTACTAAAAAAAATAAAACTATTAATGCATCTGTTCTAAAAGACTTAGTAACTGGCAAAATATTAAATTTTAAAACTTTTGACGATTTTCAAAAATTCATTTCTGATAATTTTAAAAACTGTTATAATTTACAAGATGATTTTGCTACAGAAATTATGTTTGCCCAATCTAAATTTTAACTGAATAGCAATGAATTAGAAGCTTTTAACGACAAAACAAAAGCCGAAATCAAACAAAAAATCTCTCATCCTTTTTTGGTAAAATGGATATTTGACTATGATAATAAAAAAGTGGGGAAAATTAAGAAAACGATAGAAGCTAATAAAAATAAATCGGGATACACCGTTAATGAAACCCCTAAGAATACAGGCAACAAACTATTTGAAACCACAATGAAAAAATACAAAGGTAAAATTGTTTTTGTTGATTTTTGGGCTACTTGGTGTGGACCTTGTCGTAATGGGATCAAAAAAATGAAGACTTTAAAAAACAAACTCAAAGATAAAAACATTCAATTTGTATATATTACCAATCAAAGTTCACCAAAAAAAATGTGGGATATGATGGTACCTGATATTAAAGGAGATCATTACCGTGTGAATAAAGACGAATGGAATTATCTATCCTCAAAATTTAAATATTACTGGTATTCCACACTACGTACTAGTAGACCAGGAAGGAAATGTTGCTGATAAAAAAATTTATTTTAATTCCTCCAACAAACAACTCAATGCTCTTTTTGATAAATACTTACAATAAACCCTGATTTACCAAAACTCAACCTATTATTTTACATATATACTTTTCTCTTTAATTATATAAAAAACCCGTTTCTAATAAATTAGAAACGGGTTTTTAGGTATCAAAAAACTAGTGTTTTATTTCTTACTTCACCTCTTCAAAATCTACATCTTCTACAGAATCTTCAGAGTTGTCTTTGTTTGGTTGTGCCTGTTGTGCTCCGGCATCTGCTCCTCCTTGGTTTGCCTGAGCAGCCGCTTGGAATTCTGCAGCAGCTCCTTGCAAAGCAGTGTTCAACTTCTCAATTGCAGGATCAATACCTTCTACATTTTTAGCAGCATGAGCAGCTTTCAGTTCAGTTAAAGCATCGTCGATTGGCTTTTTCTTGTCTTCTGGTAATTTTCCTTCTACTTCTTTCAATTGTTTTTCTGTTTGGAAAATCATTTGATCAGCAGTGTTCAATTTTTCAGCTGTTTCTTTTGCTTTTTTATCAGCATCAGCGTTTGCCTCTGCATCGGCTTTCATTTTAGCAATTTCTTCTTCTGATAATCCTGAAGAAGCTTCAATCTTAATTTCTTGAGATTTATTAGTTGCTTTATCTACTGCCGATACTTTGATGATTCCATTGGCATCAATATCAAAAGTTACTTCAATTTGAGGTACTCCTCTTTGTGCTGGCGGAATGTCAGTTAATTGGAAACGTCCAATGGTTTTGTTATCCGCAGCCATAGCTCTTTCTCCTTGTAGCACGTGGATATCAACAGAAGGTTGGTTGTCTACAGCTGTAGAGAATACTTGTGACTTTTTAGTAGGAATTGTAGTATTTGCTTCAATTAACTTAGTAAATACATTCCCCATAGTCTCAATACCTAATGACAAAGGTGTAACGTCTAATAACAATACATCTTTTACATCTCCAGCTAAAACTCCACCCTGAATAGCAGCTCCAATGGCAACTACCTCATCTGGGTTTACTCCTTTGTTTGGTTCTTTTCCAAAGAATTTTTTAACTTCTTCTTGAATTACAGGAATACGAGTAGATCCTCCTACTAAAATAACCTCATCAATATCAGAAGTGTCTAAATCTGCATCAGCTAATGCTTTTTTCACTGGTTCCATAGAACGAACTACCAATTCAGCAGCCAATTGCTCAAACTTAGCTCTAGTTAATGTTTTTACCAAGTGCTTAGGTCCAGAAGCCGTTGCAGTTACGTAAGGTAAATTGATTTCTGTTTGTGCAGAAGAAGACAATTCTATCTTCGCTTTTTCAGCTGCTTCTCTTAAACGTTGCAAAGCCATAGGGTCTTTACGTAAATCTACTTGCTCTTCAGCATTAAACTCATCTGCCAACCAGTCTATAATTACTTCATCAAAGTTATCTCCTCCTAAGTGGGTATCTCCGTTTGTTGATAATACTTCAAATACACCGTCTCCAATTTCTAAGATAGAGATATCAAAAGTACCTCCTCCTAAATCGTACACAGCAATTTTTTGATCGCTACCTTTTTTATCAATACCATAAGCTAATGCAGCAGCTGTTGGCTCATTAATAATACGTTGTACTTTTAAACCTGCAATTTCTCCAGCCTCTTTAGTAGCCTGACGTTGTGCATCGTTAAAGTAAGCCGGTACCGTAATTACAGCTTCCGTAACATCTTGTCCTAAGTAGTCTTCTGCTGTTTTTTTCATTTTCTGCAAAGTCATCGCAGAAATTTCTTGTGGCGTATACAAACGACCATCAATATCAATACGTGGTGTATCGTTGTCTCCTTTTACTACTTTATAAGGCACTCTTCCTGCTTCTGTTGCAGACTCAGAGTACTTGTTCCCCATAAAACGTTTTACAGAATAAATAGTTTTTGTTGGGTTGGTTACCGCTTGTCTTTTTGCCGGGTCTCCAATTTTACGTTCTCCTCCTTCTACAAATGCTACAATAGATGGAGTGGTTCTTTTTCCTTCTGCGTTAGGAATTACCACTGGATCGTTTCCTTCCATTACAGAAACACATGAGTTGGTAGTCCCTAAGTCAATTCCAATAATCTTACTCATAATGATTTATTATTTAATAAAGTTGTTGATTCAATTTTACAGTTTCAATTAGTCAATATGTATGCCATGAAAATTGAGTTCGCAAATTGTCAGAAGTAAGTGACAAGCTGTCAGAAAAAACAAGAAAAGTTTTACTTGTCTTATAAATTGTAATAGAAGTCTCGAAGCTGCTTCTCTTTTATATGCTGAATTCTTATGGTTTCCTTTTTATTTTCTAATTCCAACAATTGATGAAAACCTGAGTTCAGCGAACAGTAATTTAATTCTAATCCAACATCATGTTTGACAAGCATTGCATGATTGGATGCATCCTTAACAGCAATTTCTTTATTTAAAGGTGTCAAGTGATATTTATTAAATAATACTTTTAAAATATGTTGCTTGGATGTTTTTTTTACTACTGAAAACTTAGCGGTGATTAAGAAAAGATTCTTTTTAAAAAAATGAAAATCAACCCTTACATTCTGCTTACCAAAAGTTTGTTTGTAGTAGAATATATTTACATCTGTTCCTTTATGAAGATTAACGATGGCATTGGGCAAACCTAGAGCTTTTAAAACTTCCCTTTTTGTACTTTCTAATTTGATTCCTAAAAAAGATATAGGTGTAGGTGTTGACTGATAATTGTTTTGTAAAAAATCGGCAACAATATGGTTGTAAGATTTTACATCTGTAAAGGTTTCTTTTAAGTCTTTTTTATGTTTGTTTGTTGGGTAATAGTATGCTCCTGGTATAAAATTACCTGGTAAAATGCTACTGCCAAAAAGTATATTTTTGACTCGTAACTTGGGTCTTTTTTGAAAGAAATGCAGCATACTAGGGGTGAATTAGGGTATCATTTCTTAATCATAGATTAGTACCTAAGTACTACAGCTAAAATATACGTATTTCTACGTTAATACTATGACAAACCTCATGTTTAAAATTGATTAAAATCAACCCGAACAACAGTGTTGATTTTAATCAACTCAGTGTTAAAACTATTTATAAACGTATTCATGATGGTGGTGGTTATTTAATAATATTTCTTTTAAAAAAAATCCGCATTGCAGTAGTAAGTTGCAATGCGGATTGTGAGATGTTAAAATTAAGTCTCTTATTCTATAAACTCAATGATTTTGTTTTCAACAGCTAAGCCGTCTTTAGATACTACTTCTTTTTCTTCAATAGTGTAAGTTGTCCATCCAGTTCCTTCATGAATTACAGATGAAATATAAGTAGTATTTGTTAATTTTGGAAAGTCTATTAAGGTTGGAAACAAACTTTGAGCCTCTTTAGGCATATTAGACTTGATAAAATCGTAGGTTACTTTGGTTAACTGCTCACTATCGATCTCAGTTATTGATCTTAAAACAATGGTCCCTTCTTCTTTATCTATTTCATCCAAACTTACACTTAATTGTGCATCAAAAGAAGAACCTCCTAGTGAGTTAGATACCTTAGTAGCTCCTTGATACTTTTTATTTAGCTCATAACTCCCTCCATGAAAATGATAAAATTGTTGTGCATCTTTCATTAAATTGTTCCTTATTCCTTCTTTACTAGCAAAAATAGTTTTTACTTTTTGCAAGGCATTTTTCATAATCTCATTCTCCTTCTCAATCTCTTCTAAAGAACTTATTTGTTGTAAAACAGTGTCTCTTACGGCCTCCCAGTTTACAATATCTAAAACACCTCCTAATTCATTGGTTTTAAACTTTACTAACAAATTATTATTTAACCTATTTATCTTTTGATAAACTGGGTTGTCTGAAGTAATAAGACAGTTGGTGTACAACCAATCTACGGTATAACCTGTGGCAGTTGAATCTTTTACCGTAATTTTTAAATCACAAGTTGATTGGAACGTATATACGGTATCTTTTTCTTTGACTGTAAATTTTTCTTGAGAAACTTTAAACATATGACTTTCGTTCAAGTTCCAATATCCTACAACCTGAGCTACTGTATCGTTTAAAATTTGTCCATAAAAGTTTGTAGATACTCCTATTAAAAGTATCACTAGTGCAATTTTTTTCATTCTTTTCCTTTTTCTTATTAAATGCTATCTTGTAAAAATCAATTCTGTATCTGTAGATAAATTGGCATCAAATGCGTAACCTTCATAATTAAAACCTTTTAGCCCTTCTAAGTCTTGTACATTGTGATCTACAATATAACGTACCATCAATCCTCTGGCTTTTTTGGCATAAAAAGAGATAATTTTTAACTTGCCATCTTTATACTCTTTAAAATTGGGAGTTATTACAGGTACTTTTAACAGTTTTGGCTTTACAGCTTTAAAATATTCATTGCTTGCTAGGTTGATAAACAATTCGTTTTCTTCTAGTTCATCGTTAAGTTTTTGAGTAATTTCATCTCCCCAAAACTCATACAAATTGCTATGTTTTCCAATATTTAACTTGGTTCCCATCTCTAGTCGATACGGTTGCATTAAATCCAATGGTTTTAAGATTCCATACTGACCAGATAAAATCCTTAATGTTTGTTGTAAATTTTCAATTTGTTGGGGTTCTAGATTATAAGCATCTAAACCAGCGTACACATCTCCGTTAAAGGCAAACACTGCTTGTCTAGCATTGTCTTTAGTAAAAGGTAAGCTCCACTCCTGATTGCGTTGCCAATTCAATTCGCTTAACTTGTCAGATATATTCATTAAGCCTGATAAATCTTTAGGAGATTTCTTTTTCAACTCTTTATTTAGTTTTTCTGCTTGCTCTAAAAACACTCCTTGTGTAAAGGTCTTTGTGGGAAGTTTAGTGTCAAAATCTAGAGATTTTGCTGGAGAAACAACAATTTTCATTTTTTTATTTTATTAGATGACTATCCTTTATTTAACTATTCGTTAGCGTATACCCTCTCCACTTTTCCAAAACTGCTATTAAATCTTGCGGCACTCCACAATCAAATCGTAAAAATTCGCCCGTGGTAGGATGTTCAAATCCTAGGGTTTTGGCATGCAATGCTTGTCTAGGGATTAACTTAAAACAATTGTCAACAAACTGTTTGTATTTGGTATAAGTAGTTCCTTTTAAAACAGTATTTCCTCCATAGCGTTCATCATTAAACAAGGTATGACCTATGTGTTTAAAATGTGCTCTAATTTGATGTGTTCTTCCTGTTTCTAACTCACACTGCACCAAAGTAACATAAGTAAAACGTTCTAACACCTTAAAATGTGTTACTGCAGGTTTTCCATGCTCTCCATCAGTAAATACATCTTGCATTAACCTGTTTTTTAAGTGCCTTCCTATGTGCCCTTCTATGGTTCCTTCATCTTCTTCTATATTTCCCCACACCAAGGCATAATACAAACGTTCTGATGTTTTGTCTTTAAACTGTTGTGATAAATGTGCCAAAGCATGTTCTGTTTTTGCAATAACCAACAAACCACTAGTATCTTTATCAATTCTATGAACCAAACCGGGACGTCCGTCGGCGTTTTCAGGTAAGTTTTTAAAATGATGCATTAATGCATTGACCAAAGTTCCTGTGTAATTTCCATGTCCTGGATGTACTACCATTCCCGCAGGTTTGTTTACCACAATTACGGCATCGTCTTCGTGTACAATGTCTAGGGGAATATTTTCAGGTAAAATTTCTGTTTCTCTGGGTGCATACTCAAACACAACACGCACTACATCTCCTGCTTTTACCTTGTGGTTGGCTTTTACCACTTCGTCATTTACCAATACATTGCCATCTTTTACAGCCTGTTGCACCTTGTTACGAGTAACATTCATTATAAAGTTCATCAAAAACTTATCAACTCGTAAGGGTTGCTGTCCTTGTTCTGCAACAAATCTATAATGTTCAAAATTTTCCGCTGCCTCCTCTAAATCATCCATTTCTTAATCTTTAATATCTATTCTACTTCTGCGGTTTGGGGTATGCTGTCTGTGCTTGGAATTACGCTATCCATTCCATTACCTATTACAATATCTATAACAGACATTTTGGGTAGTTTGTCTCCTTTTGCCAAATCTTGTCCTTTGTACTTTAACCCTCTTACTACTGTTCCAATATCTTCTATTTCCTCATACGTACCTATTACAAAACCACTATTTACAATAATTTGTTCTATCTCTTTTTGTGTTTTTCCATAAAATTCGGGAATGGAGGTTACCGCATATCCTTCCGGATTTGTTGTGATGTAAATTTTTCTCTTTTCTTTTACTACCTGTCCCGCTTCTGGCACTTGTTCTAACACCGCTCCTTTGGGAATTTCTGGTTGATAAGATCCTGTTTCTATAACCTCATAGCGTAGCTTTAAATCTTCTAAAACTACTTTTACCTCATCTGTAGTTAAACCTCTTAGTTCTGGTACCAAAATTTTTTGTGCTTGATTGGTATACGACTGTAAAAAATGTCCTACTCCATAGGCCAATCCAACTGTTAAAGCCAATATAATCACTAAATTGATCCAAAAAACTTTACTTCCTAAAAAACGCAATAAGTTCATTCTAACCTTTTTTGCAAAGATATAAAACCTATATCTAGGGTTTTGAATTAATATTTAATATTTTTAACCTCCAATTTATAACACGTTTTACAATGCAAAACATTGCAGTTATTATGGGGGGATACTCTAGCGAGTATAACATTTCTATGATTAGTGGTTCTGTGGTTTTTAACCATTTAGACACCCAAAAGTACCGTCCGTATAAAGTAGTTATTACCAAAGAAAAATGGATTGTTTTAGGTACTGATAATCAAGAGTATTCTGTAGATAAAAATGATTTTTCTGTAACCATCAATCAACAAAAAATAATGTTTGATTGCGTATTTAACGTGATTCATGGAAGCCCTGGAGAAGATGGTAAATTTTTAGGCTATTTGGAAATGTTGGGCATACCACATACCTCTGCCCCTGCCTATCAAATGGCATTAACTTTTAACAAACGTGATTGTTTAAGTGTGTTACGAAAACATGGAATTCATACCGCAAAATCTCTGTACTACGACAAAGGTGATGCAATAGACATTGATTTTATTGTTGATACCCTAGGACTCCCTTGTTTTGTAAAACCAAACAATGCTGGCTCTAGCTTTGGAATTTCTAAAGTAAACACTAAAGATGAATTTAAACTAGCTTTTGAAAAAGCTTTTACTGAAGATCATGAAATTTTGATTGAATCGTTTTTAGAAGGAACCGAAGTTTCCATTGGGGTTATCAACTATCAAGGAATCATAAAACCTTTGCCTGCAACAGAAATTGTATCAGAAAATGATTTTTTTGATTACGAAGCTAAATACGAGGGAAAATCTCAGGAAATTACACCTGCTAGAATCTCAGAAACTCAATTACTAAACTTACACACAGAAGCTATAAAAGCCTACAGAGCCTTAAACATGAAAGGTTTTTCTAGGTCAGAATTTATTTTTATCGGAGATATTCCGTACTTTTTAGAAATGAATACCGTACCTGGAATGACTACTGAAAGTTTGTTGCCTCAACAAGCAAAAGCAGCTGGAATTCCATTATCCAATTTGTTAAGCAACGCTATAGAAATGGCAATAAAAACTACATAAATTAATGAGAAAAGCTGTTTTTCCTGGTTCTTTTGATCCCATAACCTTAGGTCATGCTAACGTGATAGAACGTGCCTTACCTTTATTTGATGAATTGGTGATTGCTATTGGAATTAATGATGCAAAAAAATACAGATTCTCCTTAGAACAACGCTTGGAATTTATAAAAGAGACCTTTAAAAGCGAAACAAAGATTAGTGTAGAAACCTATTCGGGGCTAACAACGGAATTTTGTAAAGATATTCAAGCAGATTTTATTTTAAGAGGACTTAGAAATCCAGCAGATTTTGAGTTTGAAAAAGCCATCGCCATTACCAACAGAAAGCTTACAGGAATTGACACCGTTTTTTTACTAACTAGTGCAGATACTTCTTTTATTAGTTCTAGTATTGTAAGAGATATTTTAAAGCACGGAGGAGATTTAACCAACTTTGCACCACAAGCGGTTATCAATGCAACTAAAAAAGATTAAGCAATGGTGTACTTTTTTTTAATTGATTTTTTTGAAGGTAACAACAAACGCTCTACTCTTTTATTGGGTCTAAAAACTTCTTTAACCTGATTGTAATCTACTTTTTCAGGTTGGTACAAAGAATCGTTTACTTTAGGAACATCGTTCAATTTATCATCACCATCTGTTGATGGATTGGCAGAAAATACACTAAAAGAAATTAAGATACCAAGTAACTGAATTGTTTTTTTCATGAGCTGTTTCCCTAAATTTGGGTGAGCAAATATAGGTAGCTTTCCATCAACACTTAAACTTTTTAACATTAATTTATTGTTAAAACAACAAACTACTCAAAGCTACTTTTTTAACAGAGTTTGCTCCCATCTGAAACCAAAAGCTCCCAAAAATCCCTAAGCCGTTTTTTTTGTGTTTTTTTCTTGATTTTTCGCTTTTCCCTTTCGTCACATTTCTTCGCTAAAGCCAGTGTTTACAAAGGAAAAAATCACCAGTTTACACCTTATTCCTCTAGCACAAAACCTAGATCCAAAACTGTAATTTTTAAGGTTTGATGGCTAATTTTAGGTAAACAATTTATTTAGATGGAAACAAGAACAGCCACCCAAAAAAAAATCTTAAAGCAATACATGGAGTATACTTTAGATAATAACGAAGCTCCCAAATCAATTTATTTGTTTTGTAAAAGTCTACAAATAGAAGAAAAAGAGTTTTACGAACATTACAGTTCTATGGAGCAAATCTCTAAAGATGTTTATGCAACTTTTTGTGACGAAACAGTAGCTTTAATCAGCAAGGACGAAAGCTATCAATCTTTGGATGCTAAAAATAAATTGTTGGTTTTTTACTTTACTTTTTTTGAAATGCTAACTGCAAACAGGAGCTATGTATTATTAACGCTAGAGCATAATAAAAATATATTGGAAAGAATTCAATTATTACAAGCCTTAAAAACTGGATTTAAAAACTTTATACAAACCTTAGAAATCAATCACATCGATTTTAAGAAAGACAGTATTAACAAGCTTAGTAAAAAAAGTATTGATGAAATTTCATGGAGTCAGTTACTTTTCATCCTTCGTTTTTGGATAGAAGATACATCCAAAGGATTTGAAAAGACAGACATTCTTATAGAAAAATCCATACATGCTAGTTTTGACTTGTTAGACATTACTCCCCTTAAAAACTTGATTGATCTTGGAAAATTCTTTTTTAAAGAAAAAATAAAACCCAACCTGTAACCGCCTATGAAAACATTAGACAGCATCCCTACTGGCAAAATTCAACGAGCCTCTAAATTGATTGGTACAGGTACCAAGGTGGGAATTAACTACCTAAAATATAATGTAGAAAAAACATTTGGAGACTCTAAAACAGCCAAAAACAATTTAGACAAGTCTAACGCTGAAGATATTTACGACAGTTTAAAAGATTTAAAAGGAAGTGCCTTAAAAGTTGCACAAATGCTAAGCATGGAAAAAAGCATACTGCCTAAAGCGTATGTAGATAAGTTTTCTTTGTCTCAATTTTCGGTTCCTCCGCTGTCTTCTGCATTGGTATTAAAAACTTTTAGAAAATATTTTGGCAAAAGTCCTAGCGAAATTTACGATACGTTTGATTTAAACTCGGTAAACGCTGCCAGCATTGGACAAGTACACAAAGCTACCTTAAACGGAAAGCAACTAGCTGTAAAAATTCAATATCCAGGAGTAGCTCAAAGCATTAGTTCCGATTTGGCTTTGGTAAAACCTATTGCTATAAAAATGTTTAACATTGGAGGCGAAGGATCGGATAAGTATTTTAAAGAAGTAGAACATAAACTTATAGAAGAAACCAACTACATACACGAAGTAGCACAAAGCATTGCCATCTCAGAAGCTTGCCAACACATTCCTAATTTAAAATTTCCTAACTATTATCCAGAGCTATCATCGGACAGAATTATTACGATGGATTGGATGGAGGGAATGCACTTGTCTGAATTAAATATAGATACGATTGATAAAACCACCAGAAATAAACTTGGGCAAGCTTTCTGGGATTTTTACATGTTTCAGATTCATACTTTAAAAAGAGTACATGCAGATCCGCATCCTGGAAACTTTTTAATCTCTAAAGAATACAATCTTATTGCTTTGGATTTTGGGTGTACCAAAGAAATTCCGAATGAATTTTATGTGCCTTATTTTGAACTGGCTGATCCTAAAGTGATTGCTAACAAAAAATTGTTTCAAGAAAAACTGTACGAATTGGAAATTTTAATTCCAGAAGACACCTCATACGAAATTACGTATTTTACAGATCTTTTTCACGAGCTACTAAGTTTGTTTACTCAACCTTTTCATGCAGAAACATTCGATTTTTCTGACCATCGTTTCTTTGCAAAAATAGGGGAATTAAGCGAGCGTTTTAACAACAATTCGGAACTAAAAAACATGAATGGGAACCGTGGTTCTAAGCACTTTATTTATATCAACAGAACCTTTTTTGGCTTGTACAATATAATGCACGATTTAAAATCGGACCACATTTTAATCAACAACTATAAAAAATACTAAGCTTATGAAAACCTTTGACTTAAACGAAATTCATCAGCTAGAACATATTTACAAAATCAACCTAATTAATAGTGTTACTGGGGTAAAATCTGCTAATTTAATAGGTTCTATATCCAATAGTGGAATGGTAAATGTTGCCGTATTTAGCTCTGTGGTGCATATGGGTTCTGCCCCTCCTCTTTTAGGCATGTTGTTTAGACCTACAACTGTGGCTAGAAACACTTATGACAATATAAAAGACAATGGCTATTATACCTTAAACCATATTCATCAACACAATATAGCAGATGCGCATCATACTAGTGCTAAATATCCTTTTGATGTAAATGAATTTGAAATGACTGAACTAGAAGAAGAGTACAAACCTGGATGTGCTATTCCATTTGTTGCTGGTTCTCCCGTTCAACTTTTAATGAAGTATAAGAATGAATATCCTATAAAAGAAAACGGAACTATTTTACTGGTAGGAGAAATTCAGAAACTTTACGTACAAGAAGATTTGATACACTCTGACGGTTTTGTGGATTTAGCCAAAGCAAATGTTGTAGGAATAAACGGACTGGATGGTTATGTAAAAACAACATTAATAGAACGCTTACCGTACCAAAGACCTAAAGAATATACAGCCAGTAATTCTTAAAAAAGGAGAAAACAAATAATTAATCTAAAGGAAAAAATGAAAATCTTAATCACAGGAACCACAGGATACATTGGTATGAGACTAATTCCCGTGTTGTTGCAAAACAAACACGAGTTGGTTTGCTGTGTTAGAGATTTAAACCGAATACCACAAGAGTATGCCAATACAGAACAAATAACATTCATTGAGGTTGATTTTTTAAAATTAGAAACCTTAAATCATATTCCTAAAGACATACAAGCAGCTTATTACTTGATCCACTCCATGTCTGCAGATGCAGATGGTTTTGAAACCTTAGAAGAAATTTGTGCTACCAATTTTACCTATCAAATAAACCAAACGGAGTGTGAACAAGTAATTTACCTAAGTGGAATTGTTAACGACAAAGTGCTATCAAAACATTTAGGCTCTAGAAAAAAAGTTGAGGATTTACTTAACAAAGGAACTTTTGCCTTAACCACATTTAAAGCGGGAATTATTGTTGGTAGCGGCAGTGCTTCTTTTGAAATTATTCGTGATTTGGTAGAAAAGCTTCCGGTAATGATCACTCCAAAATGGTTAAATACCAAAACTCAACCCATAGGAGTAGCAGATGTAATTCAGTTTTTGTCTAAAGGCCTAAGCGTTTCAAAGCTATACAATCAATCGTACGATATTATGGGGCCTGAAATTATGACATATAAAGAAATGCTACTGCAATTTGCCCGAGTAAGAAATTTAAAAAGATGGATTATAACTGTTCCTGTTATGACTCCAAGACTCTCGTCTTACTGGCTATATTTTGTAACCACTACCACTTATTCTTTAGCAAGTAGTTTGGTAGATAGCATGAAAGTAGAGGTCATAGGAAAACCTTCGGAAATCAACCAAATTTTGGGAATTAACCCAATGACCTACACACAAGCTGTAGAAAAAGCATTTGAAAAAATAGAACAAAATGCCATTGTTTCTAGTTGGAAAGATGCTGTAAACGCTCCTATAGATCAACATTTTTTTGGAAAGCATATCAACCCACCAAAATTTGGATGTTTTAAAGACATACGAGTAGGAACTGTAACCGACCCAAAGAAAGCACTGAATAAAATATGGTCTATTGGCGGAAATACAGGTTGGTACTATGGAAACTTTTTATGGGAAATTAGAGGTTTTATCGATTTGCTTTATGGAGGAGTGGGACTTAGAAGAGGTCGTACACACGACAGTAAAATTCAGACAGGCGATGTGATTGATTTTTGGAGAGTACTCTATGCCAATAAAAAAGAAAAAAAACTACTACTCTATGCCGAAATGAAATTGCCTGGAGAGGCTTGGTTAGAGTTTAAAATAATTCAAAACAAATTATACCAAAGAGCCATCTTTAGACCCAAAGGATTGTACGGACGTTTGTACTGGTATGCAGTACTTCCTTTTCACGGATTTATATTTAACGGGATGTTAAAAAACATCATAAAAACCTAGAACCATGTATTATAAAGAACCTTTAGCAGTGGTCTGGTTAAAAAGAGACTTAAGACTGCAAGATAACGAAGCTATTTACAATGCCATCAATACTGGCAAAAGAGTGTTGTTGCTATACGTATTTGAAGATTTTTTATTAAAAGATCCTCATTACGAAACTAGACACTGGAATTTTATTAAAGAATCTATTGCAGATTTAAATCAACTATTACTGCCCTACAATTCAAAAGTTTTAGCGGTTCATTCCGAAGTCGCTGCAGTGCTTAATCAATTATTGCAACATTACGAAATTCGAGATTTGTTCTCACATCAAGAAACAGGGCTGTTGTGTACTTATCACAGAGATCAAAAAATAATACGTTATTGTCATAACAATTTTATTACCTGGAAAGAAAATATTTGGAACGGTGTTTTACGCGGTCTAAAAAACAGACGAGGTTGGGTTGGTAAGTGGAAAAACTACATGAATGCTTCAGTATTTCCTTTTCATCCAAAAAATCAATTGCTAACAATTCATGAAATTGAAGAATTAGAGAAACAATTTAGCGTAATGGACTTGGCCACTCCTGAACAAAATAGCATTCAGAAAGGAGGAGTAACAGAAGCGTTAAAATATGAAAAAAGTTTTTTTGAAGAACGTTATCTAAATTACAACAAGGGAATATCTAAACCTAAAATTGCGGTAGAATCTTGCAGTAGATTGTCTCCTTATTTGGCTTGGGGAAATTTATCTACCAGACAAGTTTGGCAAGCTTTAAAAGCAATAAGACACCATAGTAAAAACAAAAAAGATTTAGATGCCTTTGCTGCTAGACTAAAATGGCAAGCCCACTTTATTCAAAAATTTGAAATGGAACATACCATGGAAAACGCAAGCATTAACAAAGGATATAGAATGCTAAAGAAAACCATTTCTGAACAATACCAAATAGCGTGGCAAACTGGACAAACAGGAATTCCTATGATAGATGCTTGCATGCGATGTTTAAATGAAACAGGATATTTAAATTTTAGAATGCGTGCCATGATTGTTTCTTTTTTTACCCACATGCTATGGCAACCATGGCAAGACTGTGCCGTATATCTATCTAAAATGTTTATAGATTTTGAACCAGGAATTCATTTTGCTCAAGTACAAATGCAAGCAGGAGAAACAGGAGTAAATACTTTGCGAATTTACAATCCTATAAAAAATGGATACGAACATGATAGCAATGCTGATTTTATCAGAAAATGGGTTCCCGAATTGGCTCATTTACAAACCAAGCACATTCACGAACCTTATTTAATGACTCCGCTAGAGCAAGGACTTTATCACTTAAAGTTAGGGACAGATTATCCATTGCCTATCATCGACTTGAAACAAAAACGAAACCGAGCAAGTAAAATTTTATGGGAAATGAAACACGACCCATTGGTGATGGAAGAAAACGAACGAATATTAGACAGACATGTAATACAACCTAAGCCCTTAAATGATGCTGTATAAAACCACCTATAAGAATGATAAAATAAAAGAAGAGATCAACCAAGTGGTGGGTGCTCCTTTCTCTTTGATGCAAAAAATTAGAATGGGACGTATAGGATCTGGTAGAATGATTTTAGCTCAGGTAAGCCCTAAATATTACAAAAACATCAACACCTTAAACGATCTTAAATATGTTAATATAGAACTACGACCCAAAGGAATTTTAGTGCATTTGTATCAATCCTTAGAACGATATTCTTGGCCTATCCCCTTTTATCAACTTTCTTTTTTTGATAGTAACTTGTTTAGTATACATGCCAACGGAAATTTTATCAAAGTGAAAAAAGACAGTCGTTACGAGAGTAATCTTGCTTTTATACAACAAATTTTAAAAATTAGAAAACAAGCAATTGCATCCGTTTAAATTAACAAAAATGAATTTATCAACAGAACAAATAGATAGAGTTGTAGAAATGGCATGGGAAGACAGGACTCCTTTTGAAGCTATTCAGTTTCAATTTGGGATTTCTGAACCAGAAGTAATTCGCTTGATGCGCATAGAGTTAAAACCTAGCAGTTTTAGACTTTGGAGAAAAAGAGTACAAGGAAGAGCTACAAAACACGCCCAAAAAAGATCCTTTGTAAAAGGAGTTTTTAAAAGCAAAATGCAACGAACTATAAGCAATAACAAACTTTCAAAAAGATAAAATTATGGCAACATATTTAGTAATAGGAGCTTCGTCTGGAATTGGAAAAGCAACGGCTAAAATATTGGCTTTAGAAGGACATAGTATTATTGGAACATACCACAAAACCGAACCCGAAAAAATAGAAAATGTACGTTATTTTCCGTTGGATGTAATCCAAGATACTTTAAATTTCGATTTTGTTCCCGAGCAAATAGATGGGCTAATTTATTGTCCGGGTAGCATAAATTTACTACCTTTTAAGAGAATCCAACCTAAAGATTTTTTATCGGATTACAACTTACAGGTCGTAGGAGCCATTAAATCTATTCAAGCAAATTTAAATCGCTTAAAATCAGCCAGCAACCCAAGTATTATAGTATTTTCTACAGTAGCTGTGCAACAAGGTTTTAACTTTCACACTCAGGTAAGTTCATCCAAAGGAGCTATAGAAGGTTTGGTACGTAGTTTGGCCGCAGAACTATCGCCCACTATACGGGTAAATGCTGTTGCACCTTCTATTACCCAAACCCCCTTGGCTAAAAAATTGCTAAGCAATTCTTCTAAAATAGAAGCAAATGCACAAAGACATCCTTTAAAAAAAATTGGTACCGCTAAAGACATTGCTCATTTAGTTGCTTTTTTAGTTTCTGAAAAAGCTTCTTGGATTACAGGGCAAGTTGTAAACGTAGATGGTGGAATTTCAACATTAAAAATATAACACAAAAAAAATTACATTATGCTTTCATTTTTCACTAAAAAATCTCCCATTCAAAAATTAGAAAAAGAATTAAATCATCTATTAGAAGAAGCTTTTAAACTATCTTCTATCAATAGAAAAAAAAGCGACGAAAAAATTTACGAAGCTGAACAAATTGCCATCAAACTACAAGCGCTTAGAAAAGCTGAAATCTAATTATTAACAAAATCTTATGTCATTTTATCAATTAAAAAGAGAACAATTTATTCCTGCAGATTTAGACACTGTATGGGATTTTATGTCATCACCAAAAAATTTAAAACAAATCACCCCAAAACACATGGGATTTGATATTACTTCTGATAATGGTGATGAAAAAATGTATCAAGGGATGATTATTAGCTATGTGGTAAAACCTATGCTAAACATCCCTACAACATGGGTTACGGAAATTACCCATGTAAAAGACAAATTATATTTTGTTGATGAACAAAGAATTGGACCTTACAAATTGTGGCATCATCAACATATTTTGATTCCGCAAAATAATGGTGTATTAATGAAAGATATTGTTACTTACCAACCTCCTTTTGGTTTCTTAGGAAACATAGCCAATACTTTGTTTATTAGAAATAAATTGAATCAGATTTTTAAATATCGATTTAAAGCGGTAGAAGAACGATTTTATTAATACTCTAAAGACCAGTTAAAATGTTCGTGAATTAGTTCTTCTTTTTTTTGACGAATTGTGTTAATAAAAGCCTGATGTGCCGTTGTTAGTTTCTTTTCGCTTAAATACACTAAATTCCACTTAGTAACCATAGGCAATCCCTCTAATTTGTGGACTTTTATTTCTTTGTTTTTTAACGCCAATCGCAATCCAATAATAGGCATTAGAGAACATCCTACATCGGCATAAATGGCTTGTTTAATAGCTTCGTTAGAAACCAGTTCCATCGCATTTTTTACTTGTACATTGTGTTCTTTTAAATATTGCTCCATAACATCTCTTGTTGCCGATCCAGACTCTCTAAACAGCAAGTTTACTTTTTCTAAATCTTTAGGGGTTTGTAGTCTGTTAACTGCTGTATTTTTGCTTGCAAAATAAAGTTTGTTTTCCATCAGTTCTATTTTTTTTAGTTTTAACCCTTCTGGAATAATAGAAACCAAAGCAAAGTCTGTTGCATTGTTTTGCAAATCTTTAATGACCCTATTTTTATTAGAAACGTTTACCGAAATTTCTACTTCTGGATACAAATCCATAAATGGTTTTATAAAAAATGGAATTACGTACTTTCCTGTTGAAACCACCGATATTTTTAATTTTCCGGTAACCACACCTTTGTATTGAGAAACCGTGTCTTTGATTTCATCAGCTGCTTCGATAATTTTTTCACATTTTGTAGCTAATACTTTTCCAAATTCGGTTATGTACAACTGCTTACCTATTACTTCAGTTAGGGGCAGTTCAAACTGATCTTGTAGTTTTTTTATTTGAATAGAAACTGCTGGTTGGGTTAAGTACAAAGCTTCGGAAGCTTTGGTAATGCTTTTTAACTCTACTACTTTTAAAAAAACCTTTAGTTGATGTAATGTATAATTCATACCCATAAAAAATTTGATAAAGTCTTTACAAGATACATAAACTTTTACTTATTAAACTCATAAAAACATTAAATAAAAACTAATCATTTGTTTGCTTTAATTTTGCGGTCAATTACAAACATCACTCGCAACAAAACAACTATCGCATGAATTCAACTCTTATTTTTGAAAACATTTCTAATCCATCACTTTTGTTTTTTATTTTAGGAATTTTGGCCGTACAAATTAAAAGTGACTTAGAAATTCCGGCACAAAGCTCTAAGTTTATCTCTATCTATTTATTACTTTGTATTGGGTTTAAAGGAGGGCAAGAACTCTCTCACAGTGGTTTAGACTCTGAGATTTTTTACAGTGTTTTATTAGCCCTTGGCCTGGCCTTTGTAATTCCCTTTACCACATTTCAACTACTAAAGCCAAAGTTAGGGGCCGAAAATGCGGGAGCCATTGGTGCCTCGTACGGATCTGTAAGTGCCGTTACCTTTGTTACTGCTTGCTCTTTTTTAGATTTCGAAAGTGTAAATTTTAACGGGTATATGATTGCCATTATGGCTTTGATGGAAGCTCCTGCAATTATTGTTGGAATTCTTTTGATTCAAATATCACAAAAAGAAAAAGGAACCAGTATAAAGAAGATTGTAAAACATTCTCTTACCAATGGTAGTATTTTATTAATTGTAGGTAGCTTGGTTATTGGTATGATTGCTTCTAGTCAGCAGGCTGCAGACATCAAACCTTTTACTACAGATATTTTTAAGGGTTTTTTAGCAGTCTTTTTACTAGACATGGGAATTAAAAGCGGAAAGCATATTAAGGGCTTAATTAAAAACGGAATTCATCCATTCGTTTTTTCCATAATCATGCCTTTTGTACACGGGCTAATTACATTGTACATTAGCTTTTACATAACAGACAATCCTGGAAATCAACTCTTATTTGCCATTTTAGGAAGTAGTGCTTCGTATATAGCAGTGCCCGCTGTAATGAAAGAAAGCATCCCAAAAGCAAATCCTGGTTTGTATTTACCCATGGCATTAGGAATTACGTTTCCTGTAAACATCATTATCGGAATTCCTTTTTACTATAGCATTATACAAGCCTTTTCGGCCTAATTTTTGACAAGATATACGCAATTCATCCACAAAGATGTTTGTAATTAATGTATTTTTGCCTGTATGTTAAAGCAACTTAGAAATAGCATTGCCATTAAAATCTTATTTGGATTGTTAGGATTTCACTTACTAAACATTAGTATTGATAGGCCTAAAGTCTTAAATACACCTAGCCAAAAAACTGTTGGTATCAATTACCCTAACAGTCTTTTGGAGCTTCTTTTGGAAATAGGTTTGGGTTATGAAGATGCGATAGACGAGTTTGAAGAACATGAAGAAGATGCTAAAAAACGCAAACAAAAAAATACGACAGAATTAGAACTTATTGCTATGGCAGGATTTCCAAGCAAAGAAAACACTTCTAATTTGTTAACTAACACACAAGAGTTTCCTTGTTTAAAAAACCAAATAAACACAGGGCATCATCAGTTAGACACTCCTCCTCCAAAATCTTAGCATTGCCCAGTGCTGTATCTTGCCAAAACTAAAAAAAGATACTTCTAAAAGATTCTTAAAAAGAACATAGCAAGTTTTGCTATTTTTCAGGAATTAGTACCAAGCAGATTAACTAAGAATCTTAAAAAAACAATTAAAAACAAGGTATAAATATTGCGTTTTGGAGGACTCTAAAAACGGTGTATTTATTATTTTTGAACAAACGAAAGCGAACATGGAAACAACCCCACTACTGAGGTTTTGGAATTTAATCAAACAATACAAAAAAAGAATTCGGTTAATTTATTACTATGCTATTATTAGCGGACTGGTAAACTTATCTCTTCCTCTTGGAATTCAAGCCATCATCAACTATTTACAAACTGGAGAACTAACCACATCTTGGTTGGTTTTGGTAGTATTTGTATTGGTAGGAATAGCTATAAATGGAAAAATACAAATCAACCAATTAAGAATTGTAGAAGACATTCAGCAAGATATTTTTGCTAGATCGGCATTTGAATTTGCTTACCGAATTCCAAGAATTAAACATTTAAATTTCGACAACCTTCACGTGCCTGCTTTGGTGAACCGTTTTTTTGATGTGATGACCATCCAAAAGGGAATGCCTAAAATTTTAATTGATTTTTCATTGGCCTGTTTCCAAATTATTTTTGGGTTGATTTTGTTAACTTTCTATAGTTCTTATTTTATAATTCTTGGAATCAGCTTGTTTATTATAATTTATTTAATCTTTAAATACACTGGGCCTAACGGACTAAAAACAAGTATAAAAGAAAGTAAATATAAATATAGTTTGGTGCACTGGCTAGAAGAAATTGCCAGCAACACTAAAACCTTTAAAATTGAAAGTCACGAAAATTTACATCTAGACAAAACAGACGATATTAACCTAAAATATTTAGAAAACAGAGAAAATCACTTTAAAGTTTTAATTCAACAATTTATTCTTTTTATTGGTTTTAAAGTTTGGGTAGCTGCTGGTTTGTTAGTTTTGGGTAGTTTCTTGGTTTTTCAACAACAAATGAATATTGGACAATTTGTTGCTTCTGAAATTATTATCATCTTAATTATCAACTCGGTTGAAAAAATTACACTAGTAGTAGAAACCATTTATGATGTACTAACTGCATTAGACAAAATTGGTTATGTTCACGATTTGGGCTTAGATTGCCAAAAAGGGCAGGCTGAATTAGACGATCGTCAAGGTGTTAAAATTGAAGCTAAAAACTTGTCTTTTCAATATCCAGACGAAGATACTTTTGTGTTTAAAAACCTATCCTTTTGCATAGAACCAAAATCTAAAGTAGTGCTTAAAGGAGACTCCGGTAGCGGAAAAACAACACTGTTAAACATCTTAGGGAGAATTTATCCTGCAGAAAAAGGTGAATTGTTGTACAACAACCGAGAAAGTTCTTTTTACAACTTAGAATCTTTTTACAAAAAGATTTCATTTACCGTTCCTACAACAACCTTGTTCGAAGGAACAATTGAAGAAAACATTACGTTAAACAAAAAAATAGACCCTGCCAATTTAGCCGAAATTTTAGAGGTGCTAAGACTTACAGATTTTATAAATCAACTACCTTATGGTATACAAACCAATGTAGACTCTAAGGGTAGAAAACTATCTAGAAGTGTTATTCAGAAAATTATTTTGTCTAGAGCTTTGATTGGAAACCCTAGCTTATTATTGCTAGAAGACCCGTTACGATTTATAGACAAAGACGAGAAAAAAGCGATTATTGATTATATCATGCACCCAGAAAGACCTTGGACAGCAATTATTATTGCAGATTACGAATACTGGTCAGAAAAATGTGGTCAAATTATTAAATTGTAAGCTCATGTTGAATATTTCTAAAAATAACATCGATCACCTGATAAAGTTCAACGAGTTTAAATCTCACCTTCACTTTTCAGATAAAAACTATAGCAAAAAACGTTTTTACTACGGAATTACATTGATTGTTCTTTTGGTGCTTTCTATTATTGTGCCGTGGACTCAAAATATTACAGGTAAAGGATACGTAACTACTTTACTCCCCGAACAAAGACCTCAAGCTATACATTCTATTATTTCTGGTAAACTAGAAAAATGGTATGTAAGAGAGGGAGATTTTGTACACAAAGGCGATACGTTAATTTACATTTCGGAAGTAAAAAACGACTATTTTGATCCTAATTTAATTTCTAGAACCAAAGAGCAAGTAAACGCAAAGTCAGAAAGCATTACTTCTTACGATGATAAAATCAACGCTTTAAAAGCACAATTAAGTTCTATTAAACAAAGTAAAGACTTAAAACTTGCCCAAGTAAGAAACAAAATTTTACAAACTAAAAATAAAATTAAGATTGATAGTATTGATTTGAACGCTTATGAAATTAAATACGAAATAGCTGTTAATCAATTAAAACGTACACAAGAACTGTACAATAAAGGGCTAAAATCTCTTTCTGATTTTCAAGACAAAGAATTAAAGAAACAAGAAACCTATGCATCCTTTTTAGCACAAGAAAACAAGCTAGAAAATCAAAAAAATGCATTGATTAACTTATCGCTAGAACTTTCTTCTACCATAGAAGATTACAATCAAAAAATAGCCAAAACAAATTCTGATATTCAAAGTGCTTTGTCTGCCAAACTAGAAGCAACCTCTAATACATCTAAACTTAGAAACCAATTAAGTAATTATGAAAGAAGGCAAGATTTGTACTACATTACAGCACCCACCCAAGGATACATTACCAAAACTATCAAAAAAGGAACAGGTCAGTTAATAAAAGAAGGAACAGATATCTTAACTATTATGCCTTCTAAATACGATTTGGCAGTAGAGGTGTATGTAAAACCGCAAGATTTGCCTTTGCTAAAAATTAACGACCATACACGTTTGCAATTTGATGGTTGGCCTGCTTTGGTAATTAGTGGATGGCCTGAAAAATCGACAGGAATTTTTTCTGGAAAAATATTTGCTATAGACCAACACATTAGTGACAACGGTAAATACAGAGTATTAATTGCACCTGATGAAACTGAAAAAAAATGGCCCGAAAACTTAAGAGTAGGAACGGGTACGTATACCTTTATTTTGTTAAAAGATGTACCAGTTTGGTACGAGTTGTGGCGTAACTTAAATGGATTTCCACCCGACTTTTACCGAGACGGAGAAGAACAAAAAAGCGAAGAAATTAAACAAAAAGCACCTTTAAAATCGGTCAAATAATGAGAAAATTTTATGCACTTGCACTCCTCTTATTTTCTGTCGCCACATTTGCTCAAGAAAAAAAAGAGGAAGTGTTGACTTATAAGGAGTTTATATACAATGTAATTAGCCAGCACCCTATAGCCAAAAGTGCTGAGCTTAAAGAATTATCGGCAAAAGCAAAATTATTAAATGCCAAAGGTGGATTTGATCCAACACTAACGTCTACTGTGGATCAAAAAGAATTTGACCAAAAAGAATACTATAGTATTTTTAAAAATAAAGTAACTATTCCAACTCCTATCGGAGTAGATGTAACTGGGGGTTTTGACAATAACAGTGGGTATTATTTAAATAATGAAAATAGAACAACCAACAAAGGGTTATGGAGCGTAGGTTTAGAGGTAAATGTACTACAAGGTTTGTTAACCAACCAACGTAGAACAGATTTAAAAATAGCCAAAGTGTATCAAGAAGTAGCTAAAAATCAGCAAATGCAGATGTTAAACGAGCTGATTTACAACGCCTCTAAAGCTTATATAGACTGGCAGCAATATGCTTCTATTTACGAATTTTTACAGAATACAATCAAACTGAGTCACCTTTACTTAAAAAACACCAAAAGTGCTTTAGAAAATGGAGAGAAAACAGCCATTGATACCTTAGAAGCTCGTGTGTACTTACAAAACAATCTTATTCACATAGAAAAATACCGTCAGTTGTTATTAGAAAAAAAGCTAAAGGTAGAAAACCATATGTGGTTAGACGACATGCCTGTTCAAATACAAAAGCACGTTATTCCAGAAAGAAACAGCATCTCTACCAACACCAACATCAATCTGTCTGACAACTTAGATAGTATTCCCATTATTGCCGAAAAAAGAGCAAAAAAACAACAGCTGATTTTAGAGCAAAAAATGAATAGAGAAAAGCTAAAACCTAAGCTAAAAGTAAAATACAATTACCTACTGGGTACCACGGACGAGTCACTAAGACCCATGTACGATGTAGACAACTACAAATGGGGAGCGAGTCTTACGTTTCCACTTTTTTTTAGAAAAGAATTGGGAAAATTAAAGCAAAGTAAGTATAAAATTGATGAAATTGATTACGAGATATCTTACAAAAAGACAGAAGTTAAAAACAAAATCTTAGCCAACAAACAAAATCAATTAGCTTTGGTAAAACAAATTGATTTGTTAGAAAAAAACGTGCAAGGATATGAACGACTGTTAGATGCAGAATCTCAACGTTTTGAATACGGAGAAAGCTCTTTATTTTTAATTAACAAAAGACAAGAAAAATTGATTGAATCTGAACTAAAACTGTTAGACACACAAAACAAACTCATTACCAATTATTTAGATTTTTTACTTTTAACCAACCACATCGTTCCACAAGAATAGCAACATTATGTTAAAAAAAACGCTCCTTTTTCTTTTACTAAATTTTGCCGCTTTGGGCTTGGGGAGTTTGGTTACCAAAAATGGAGTTGCCTCTGAATGGTATCAGCAGCTAAACAAAGCTCCGTGGACACCGCCAGGCTACTTGTTTGGAATTGCATGGTCTGTTATTATGATTTGTTTTGCTGTCTATATAGCAAAAATTATTACTTCTAAAACCTCTGTTCGTTTTGCGATAATACTCTATATTTTTCAGTGGATTTTAAATACAAGTTGGAACTACGTCTTTTTTTACTACCATCTGGATGTTATTGGGTTGTTTGTAATTGTAAGCTTAACCCTTGTAATATTTACTTTTTTAATTAAATACTACAAATTGATTCAATTCTATAGCTTATGGATTGCTCCTTATCTTATTTGGCTATTAATTGCTACTTCTTTAAATGCTTATATTGTATTTATGAACTAGTTTAACAAGCATAAGTTTGCTTGCATTTTAAACTTTTAGACAAGCAACTGTTCCAACTTTCAAAACTTAGAAGTACCTTTGCGGCATGCCAAGAAGAGAACGAAACAAATTTGTAAAAAGAGGTGAAATCATCTCTATTACTATAGAAGACTACGCCTTTGGAGGAAAAGGAATTGGAAGAATAAAAAATGAAGATGGAGAGTTTGTGGTTTTTGTACCCAATACACTGCCTGGTCAGACCGTAAAAGCACAAATAAAAAAAACAAGCAAACGCTATGCTGAAGCCAAGTTATTTGAGGTTTTAGAAGCTTCTGAACAAGAAGTGGAAGTTCCTTTTCAAATCATTCCAGGAGCCCCATACATTCAATTGCCTATAAACATTCAACATCAATACAAAAAAGAAAGCACCTTAGAACTTTTTAAACGTATCGGTAAGGTGGCAAATATTGAAAATCTTTTTGATGAATTTATCGCATCACCTGAAGTTTTTCATTATCGCAACAAAATGGAATATGGTTTTTCTGCCATTCGTTATGATTTTGAACAAAAAACAGACGTAGATGAATTTGCCTTAGGGTTTAAAAAGCGTGGAACATGGTGGTGTACCGAAAATTTAGACAAAGACTCTGGCTTGTTTGATGAGCAAGTAGAAAACAGTTTAAAAATCATTCGCCAATTCTGTATAGATAGTGGCTTGGAAGCATGGCATGCTCCACAAAAAAAAGGTTTTTTCCGTTACTTTGTGGTTCGTAAAAGTTACAAAACCAATCAGGTTTTGTGTAATTTGGTTACTACTTCTCCACAAGTATCTCACTTTAACATGAAAGGATTTGTGAATTTGCTGAGAGATTTATTTGGAGAGCGTTTGGCAGGATTGATTCACACCACCAACGATGAAATTGGTGATAGAACACTTGCCGTTACTGGAGACGAAACCTTAGTCTATGGAAAAGATACCTTGGTAGAAAACTTACTAGGATTGAACTTTGAAATATCAATGAAAAGCTTTTTTCAGACCAACCCAAAATCTGCGGAAAAGCTCTATAGCAAAGTCATAGACTATGCTTTAGAAAAGGCCGATACTGTAAACGGAAAAATAGTAATGGATTTGTTCTGTGGTACGGGAACTATAGGGCAAATATTGGCTTCTAAAACTACCAATACTAAAATAATTGGGGTAGATATTGTAAAAGAAGCCATCATAGATGCAAAAAAAAATGCAACTAGAAATGGGATTAATGGAGTTGATTTTTATGCAGCCGATGTTGGAAAATTTTTATTAGAATACCCACACTACAAGAGTAAAATAGAAACTATTGTTTTAGATCCACCACGAGCAGGAATTGCTCCAAAAACCTTAAAAAAAGTCATTCAATTAGGAGCTAGCAGAATGGTCTATGTTTCTTGTAATCCAGCAACACAAGCTAGAGACACCGAAACCTTAATACAAGCTGGTTATAAAATTACGAAATTGAGTTTGGTAGATCAATTCCCTCATACTGCACATATAGAAAGTGTGGTATTGTTTGAAAAGGATTAACTAACTTTAAGCCATCGATCGGTTTTATGTAATATAGCAACACAGTCATGGGAAAAAAATTCACAGAAATTAGCAAAGAGCATCAAGAGTTCATTAGCAAACAACCTCTCTTTTTTGTTGGGACTGCAGCCGCTGAAGGTCGTGTAAATGTATCTCCAAAAGGAATGGATTCGTTTCGAGTACTAAATGCCAACAAAATTGCATGGCTCAACCTAACGGGAAGCGGTAATGAAACAGCCGCGCACCTATTGCAAAATGAGCGAATGACCATTATGTTTTGTGCTTTTGAGGGCAAACCACTGATTTTAAGACTGTACGGAACGGCTAAAATCTATCATACTAGAGATGCTATTTACCAAGAGTATGTTGATTTATTTCCCAAAACACCAGGCTCACGTCAAATTATTATTATGGATGTTGATTTGGTACAAAGCTCATGTGGTTTTGCTGTTCCTTTAATGGATTACAAAAAAGATCGCTCGGTATTAAAAGATTGGGCAGAGAAAAAAGGCCCTAAAAAAATAGAAAACTATTGGGAAGAAAAAAACACTCAAAGTATTGATGGATTTGAAACCAATATTTTAGGTTAATACAACAATAAAAAAATAGTTGCATTCGTTTTTTAAGTATATTTGTCCGCTATTTTTTTAATACTTTATTGACAACAAAACACCAATTAGAAGATTGGCTTTTCTGGGTGGATGAGCTATCTCAAAATGACTTTGTCATCATTGATAATTTTTTAAATCCAAGTGATTTATTACAAATCAACCAGTTGTTTCAAGAAACTTTGCCAGATTTTACGAAAGCAGGTATTGGAGCAATCAATGACCACGTGATACGACAAGATATCCGTGGAGACCATACTTATTGGTTAGACAGAAAAAGAGACATATCTATTCCTAACTTTTGGTCTCTTATAGACGAGAGTATGGCTGTATTTAATCGCTATTGTTATTTAGGTCTTGCAGGATACGAATTTCATTTTGCCAAATATCCTCCAGGAACACTATACAAAAAGCATTTAGACCAGTTTAGCAACCGTACCAATCGCACAATTACGATGGTTTTGTACTTAAATAAAAATTGGCAAAAAGGCGATGGTGGAGAACTAGAATTGTTTTTGGAAAACAACAAAACATTAACAGTAGATCCGATTTTAGGAAGGTGTATTTTCTTTAAAAGTGCTGTTGTACCTCATCGTGTTATTGAAGCAAATAAAGACCGATATAGCCTTACAGGTTGGTTTTTGCAACAACCTTCTGCTCTGGGACAAATTCTAGGATAAACAACTTAGAATCTTTTTTTAGAAAAATAGCTTTTTATAAAACCTAATCCGTAACCAGCCATCTGTGCCAAAGTGGTAAGAATTGTTAAAAACGAAACTGAAATTTCTTTAGTAACCCATAGGGCATTTAAAAAAAGTAAAGTAAAGTACAAGTAATAAAACGCAATCAGTTGCCAATTACCAAACATAAATAAGGTAGAAGCCGCTACAAAACCTATAATAAAAACACTTGGAAACCAGTAAGTAATTTTGGCTGTACCTGGATATTTTTTGTTTAATATAGGCCTTGCTGTACCAAACTTAAAAGTCTGTTGATAAAAAGCCTCTAAGCTTGTTCTTCTTTTATGATATACAAAAGCCTCTTCTATTAGTTGAGTCTCAAAACCTTGATTCCACAATTTAAAAGTCAAATCGATATCTTCTCCGTATTGCATCCTAGAAAAGCCTCCTGTAGTTTCAAACGCTTTTTTAGAAATTCCAAAATTAAAACTTCTTGGTTGAAACTTTCCTACTCCGTTTTTCTTTCCTCTAATCCCTCCTGTGGTTAATAAAGAAGTCATAGAAAAATTAATGGCTTTCTGAAAAGATGTAAAGCTAGGATGTGCTTCATCGGGTCCGCCAAAAGCATCCGTATAGTTTTTTTTGAGAGCTTTGTGTACTTTTTTTAAATAATTAACGGGTACCAAAACGTCGGAGTCTATGACTATAAAATAAGCTCCTAGAGCATGATTCATTCCAAAATTACGAGCCATACCAGCCCCTTCATTTTCTGTTACGTAATATTGTATATCCAATCGATCCCTGTAGGCTTGTACCACTTCTTTGGCTGTATTTTTAGAACCATCTTCTACAATAACTACCTCAAAAGATTTGTGAAAATCTTGCTTGGTTAAACTGTACAACAAATCATTAATTTCTTCGGGTCTGTTATACACAGGTACTATAAAGGAATATACAGGTTCTGGATCCATGTCCGTAAATTTCTTTTAAAATAAGAGTTATGTATTTTTTAAAATCGCTTTGTTAATTTTTTTCACCAAAGCAGGTCCCTCATATATAAATCCAGTATAAACTTGTACCAAATCTGCTCCTACAGCAATTTTCTCTAAAGCATCAGCAGCAGAATGAATTCCTCCTACTCCTATAATTGGAAAAGCTTTGTTTGATTTTTCTGCTAAATATTTAATAACAGCTGTACTTCTATCTTTTATAGGTTGTCCGCTTAATCCTCCATTGCCAATTGCTGCTAGTTGCTGCTTACTTGCTTTTAAACCTTCTCTATTTACTGATGTGTTTGAGGCAATCACTCCATCTAATTTTGTCTCAGCAACCAAATCGATAATTTCATCTAGCTGAGTTGTATTTAAATCGGGAGCAATTTTTAACAAAATAGGTCTTTGTTCTTCTTTTGAATTGTTTATTTTTTGTACAGCAGCAACTAACTCTAACAAATAATCTTTGTCTTCTAATTTAGCGTGACTGCTTACATTGGGGCAACTTACATTTAGCACAAAGTAATCTACATAAGGATGTAATTCTTCAAACACATGACAATAATCTTGGGTATATTGATTTTCAGGAATGCCTGTATTTTTACCGATATTTCCTCCTATAATAATTTTTCCTTCGTTTTGCTTTAAATTTTCAACAATTTCTTTTACGCCCAAATTATTAAACCCCATACGGTTAATAAGTGCCTTGTCTGCTTTAAGACGAAACAAACGCTTTTTAGTATTTCCTTCTTGCCCTTTTGGCGTTACCGTTCCTATTTCTACAAAACCAAACCCAAAGTCTGCCAACTGATTAAACAACACGGCATTTTTATCGAACCCTGCAGCCAATCCTACAGGATTTTTAAAGCTAATACCAAACAATTCTCGAATCAACCTAGGGTCTTCTATTTTATAAATAGCCTGTGTTAGTGCAGATACTCCTGGTATTTTTGATAAAAATTTTAAAGTATCAAAAACAAAATAATGTACTTTCTCGGGGTCAACTTTAAATAATAGGGGGCGAATAATTGTTTTGTATAAACTCATAATCCTAAATTTTAAACTTGTTCTGTAATTTAAGAACAACGGACTGAAGAATATTACAGTATTCTCCAGTTATAAAAAAGCCTTTACACAGGTAAAGGCTTGTAAATAAACTATCTTAACACAGCTTCAAACTGTTTCTGAAACGAGTTTTGGAGCTTGGTCATTATTTTATCTATCTGTTTGTCTTCTAAGGTTTTGTTCTCGTCTTGTAATACAAAACTCAAAGCGTACGATTTTTTTCCTTCTGGTAATTTATCTCCTTCATATACATCAAACAAATCTACTTCTTTTAACAAATTCTTTTCCGATTGAAAGGCTGCATTGTACAAATCTTTAAACGCTACTTCTTTGTTTAACAACAAGGCTAAATCTCTTTTTACCAAAGGATATTTAGGTAATGGACTTACTTTCATTTTTTTGTTTTGAGATACTTTTAGTACCGTATCCCAATTAAAGTCTGCATAAAAAACAGGCTGTTTAATTCCAAATTCTTTTAGAATTTTAGGACTTACTCTTCCTATATCAACCAAATTCATTTTTCCTAGTCCTAAAGTAATTCCCTCTGCAAACACATCATTTTTTGTTGGAGTAGTTTTTAAATTTTGATGTCCTAATCTTTCTAAAACTCCTATTACAATAGACTTTAAATAATAAAAGTCTGTAGCTTGACTGGCAGAAATCCAAGTTTCTTTTGCTCTGTTTCCAGATACAAATAAAGTCAAATGTTTTGCCTCCTCGTATTTTTCTCCATACTTATGATAGGTTTTACCAAATTCGTAAAATTTGATATCACTGTTTTTTCTATTGATGTTATAAGCAACCGACTCCAATCCACTAAATAACAAAGACTGTCTCATCACAGCCAAATCGCTACTTAACGGGTTTAGCATTTCTACATTGTGCTCTGTATTTAAGTTTTCTGACAATGTTACATAAGATGCTTTGGTTAAAGAATTGGCCATGGTTTCGTTAAACCCTTGAACTCTTAACTGCTCTGCTATGGTGTTTTCTGTTTTTACTCCGTCAAAAATAGAAGGCTCTATAGAAGTGTTTAATTTATGAGAAAATTCTATATTATTATATCCATACACACGTAAAATTTCTTCTACAATATCAGCTTCTCTTTGTACATCAACACGGTAAGAAGGTACTACTAAGCCTAAACCTCCTTCAGTTTCACTATTAATTTTTATTTCTAAAGAAGCTAAAATATTTTTGATGGTATCTTTAGACAATTCCTGCCCTATAATTCTAGCAACATTTTGGTAAGAAACAAAAACTTCAAAATCTTCAATTCTATTAGGATATACCACATCTACATCAGACACTGCTCTACCTCCTGCTACTTCTTGAATTAGCAACGCAGCACGAATCAGTGCGTATTTGGTAATGTTCGGATCGATTCCTCGTTCAAAGCGAAAAGAAGCATCGGTATTAAGTCCATGTCTCTTAGCTGTTTTACGAATAGACACAGGGTTGAAATAAGCTGCTTCTAAAAAGACAGAAGTGGTACGTTCGGTTACTCCAGAATCTAATCCACCTAAAACTCCTGCAATACACATTGGGTTTTCTTCTCCATCACAAATCATTAAATCTTCTTCGTGCAATTCTCGCTCTACTCCATCCAACGTAGTAAACTTAGTTCCGCTAGGCAAGGTGGTTACCGTTACTTTGTTTCCTATAATTTTATTGGCATCAAATGCATGCAAAGGTTGCCCTAGCTCATGCAGTACATAATTAGTCACATCAACTACATTGTTGATAGGCTTTACACCAATAGCTTTTAATCTATTTTGCAACCATTCTGGAGAATCTTCTACACGAACATCTTTAATGGCTACTCCTGCATATTTAGGAGCTTTTTCAAAATCTTTAACATGGATGTCAATTTTTAACAAACGTTCATACACATGAAAGTCACTTACCGATGGAGAAATCAGTTCTTTTTGCACACCTTGTTGTAACAATCCTGCTTTTAAATCTCTTGCTACTCCTAGGTGACTCATCGCATCAGCTCGGTTAGGAGTTAGTCCTATTTCAAAAACTTCATCTACCTCTATATTAAAAACTTCGGCTGCTGGCGTTCCTGGTACTAGAGTATTGTCTAACACCATAATCCCATCATGTCCTGAACCAAGCCCCAGTTCGTCTTCGGCACAAATCATTCCATGGCTTTCTTCTCCTCTTATTTTTCCTTTTTTTATTTTAAAACCTTCTCCATTTTCATCATACAGAGTAGTGCCTACTGTTGCTACAGGTACTTTTTGGCCGGCAGCTACATTAGGTGCCCCACACACCACTTGTATGGGTGTTTCTTTACCTATATTTACAGTAGTTACACTTAGTTTATCTGCATTGGGATGTTTTTCACAAGTCAGTACTTCTCCTACGACAACGCCTACCAAACTTCCTTTTATAGATTCAATTTTTTCAATTCCCTCTACTTCCAATCCAAGATCGGTTAACAATTCACCTGTTTGCTCAGCTTCCCAATCAATTTTGATAAACTGTTTTAACCAATTGTATGATATTTTCATGTGTTCAAAATTCGTTTTCAGTTTGCAAATTTACGACTTCAATTAGCAATGTGCAATTATCCTATCACAATTTAAACGCATCCTAATTTAAGAGCTAACTAATATTTGCCCAAATGCTGGTTCTTTTATGTATTTGTTCATAGGTTTGTTTGATTGGTTTGTTTTTTGGCAATGCTAAATTGGGATCTTCTTGTAACACTAGAACGGCTGTATTTCTGGCCAAATGCAACTCTTTTGAGTCTTTTACTAAATCAGCAATTTTTAAATTTAACACTCCGCTTTGTTGTGTTCCCATTAAATTACCTGGCCCTCTTAATTTCAAATCTACTTCTGCAATTTCAAACCCATCACTGGTTCTAACCATTGTTTCCAAACGTGTTTTAGAATCGTTAGATAACTTTACTCCAGACATTAAAATGCAATAACTCTGATCGGCACCACGACCTACCCTTCCTCGTAACTGATGCAATTGTGACAAACCAAAACGTTCTGCACTTTCTATAATCATTACCGAAGCATTAGGTACATTTACACCTACTTCAATTACTGTAGTAGCTACCATAATCTGCGTTTCACCTTTTACAAAACATTGCATTTCTAACTCTTTATCATCGGGTTTCATTTTTCCGTGCACTATACTAATTCTGTAATCGGGTAAGGGAAATTCTCTCTGAATACTTTCGTAACCATCTTGCAAATCTTTGTAATCCATAGCTTCGGACTCTTCTATCAATGGATAAACAACATATACTTGTCTTCCTTTGGCTATTTCGTCACGCATAAATTTAAAGACACGCAAACGTGCACTGTCAAAACGATGTACTGTTTGCACGGGCTTACGACCTGGAGGCAATTCATCAATTACAGAAACATCCAAATCTCCATAGGCACTCATGGCCAATGTTCTTGGAATTGGAGTTGCAGTCATGATTAGAATATGTGGAGGCAAGGAGTTTTTCATCCACATTTTAGAACGCTGAGCCACACCAAATCTATGTTGCTCATCTATAATAGCCAATCCTAAGTTTTTAAATACCACTTTGTCTTCTAAAATAGCATGTGTGCCTATTAGAATTTGTAAAGAACCTTCTTCTAACGTTTTGTGAATTTCTCTTCGTACTTTGGTTTTGGTAGAGCCCGTTAACAACTGTACCGTAACTCCAAAACCTTGCAACAATTCCGTAATTGCCTGATAATGTTGGGTTGCTAGTATTTCGGTAGGAGCTAATAAAGCTGTTTGAAATCCATTGTCTAAAGCAATTAGCATGGTTAACAAAGCTACAATGGTCTTTCCTGCTCCAACATCCCCCTGCAACAAACGATTCATATGTGCTCCTGTAGCCATGTCGGCTCTTATTTCTTTTAACACTCTTTTTTGAGCTCCGGTTAAGTCGAACTTTAATCCTGATTGGTAAAAAGAATTAAAATACATTCCAATATGCTCAAAAACATAACCTTTTATTTTATCTTTTCTGATAAGCTTGTTACGAATTAGCTGCATTTGAATATAAAAAAATTCTTCAAACTTTAATCGCTTCTGAGCCTTTGCTAAAAGTTCGTGACTTTTGGGAAAATGAATATTTAGTAGTGCTTCTTTTTTACTCATCAGGTCGAGTTCTTTTAAAACTTCTGGTGATAGCGTTTCATGTATGTAAGGAAAAGCTTCTTTTAACAAATGCTCTAGAGCCTTAGAGATAACTTTGTGATTAAACCCTTTGGCACTCATTTTTTCTGTAGATGGATACAGAGCCTGCAAACCAGTCGTTAAACTTTTTTTATAATGTTCTTCTAACTCCATTTCTGGATGAGGCATACTAAATGATCCGTTAAAAAAGTTCAGCTTTCCGTAAATTACATAAGGTTCGTTAATTTTAATGCTAGACTTTAACCATTTGGTGGCACGGAACCAAATTAGCTCTAGAGTTCCCGTATCATCCTTAAATGTAGCCACCAACCTAGAACCTCTTTTTTGTTGTACTTCTTTGATCCCCACCACTACTCCTTTGATTTGAACTTCGCTAGCATTGGGAACCAATTCTCTGATTTTAAAAAACTGAGATTTATCTACATATCGATGCGGAAAAAAATTCAGTAATTGATTGGCTGAAAAAATTCCCATTTCTTTCTGTAGTACCGTAGCTTTGGCCGGTCCTATTCCAGTTAAATAAGTAACAGGTGTATCAAAATCAAACATGAATTTCTTTAGGTTTATGGCATTCTATCAACCATCAAAAATAAGAATTCCTTTTCTTAAATACACATCGCTTTTTTTACTATAAATTGAACAAGTGTTCACTAAAAGAAGAACTGCATCAACTAAACCCAATAACCTTTATGCAGACATAATATTTTAAACTTTTTTTTATTGATTTTAAACAACTAACCTAACATTTCAGAAAAATTATGCCTACATTCGCTAGTACTAAAGTATGATATCATTACATATATTTATTGCTACCCCTTTTATATAACGACCCTAGATTAAGGGCAGTAGTTTACTGCCCTTAGTTGAAAGTCGAGAACTTTTATAGTAGTTAAAGTTCAAAAAACGCTTACCTTTGCACTTCCATTTAGAATATAACGCATGAGACTTCATAGAAATCTAGTATTTACAGTTATTGATTCGTTACACGCAATTTTTAACGAACAAGAATATGCTGATAAAGTTGTACAAAAAGCATTAAAAAAAGACAGTCGCTGGGGAGCCAGAGACCGAAAGTTTGTTGCAGAAACCATTTACGAAATTGTAAGATGGAAACGTTTGTATAACGAAATTGCTGGAACCAAAGACCATTACACACGTGATAATTTATGGAAACTGTTTGCAGTTTGGGCGGTATTAAGAGGAATTGAGTTGCCTGAGTGGAAGTATTTTACTGAAACGCCTGTAAGAAGAATTAAAGGAAAGTTTGATGAACTTCAAAGCCAAAGAGCCATTGCGCAATCTATACCTGATTGGATGGATGATTTGGGAATTAAAGAATTAGGAGAAGAAGTTTGGAGCAAAGAAATCAAAGCACAAAACATTCCTGCATCTGCCATCTTAAGAGTGAATACACTAAGAGGAACCAAACAGCAATTGCAAAGCTTATTAGCCAAAGATGACATTGCTACACAGCCCATTAAAGGTTATCCTTATGCCTTAGAATTAGACGAACGTAAAAACGTATTTACCACAGCTGCTTTTAAAAGTGGTTTGTTTGAAATGCAAGATGCTTCTTCTCAACTAGTGGCTGAATTTCTAGAAGTAGCCCCAGGTATGCGCGTAGTAGATACTTGTGCTGGAGCTGGTGGAAAAACTCTACACATTGCTGCATTAATGGAAAACAAAGGTTCTATTATAGCTACAGACATTTACGGTGGTAAATTAATGGAATTAAAAAAACGTGCCAAAAGAGCAGGTGCATTTAACATTACTACCAAAAAAATAGAATCGACCAAAACGATTAAAAAATTATACAACACTGCAGATCGTGTATTGATTGATGCACCATGTTCTGGTTTGGGAGTCTTAAAAAGAAATCCAGATAGTAAGTGGAAATTACAACCCGAGTTTTTCGAAAACATCAAGCAAGTACAGGCAGAAATCTTAGATCGCTACAGCAAAATTGTAAAAACAGGAGGAAAAGTAGTTTATGCTACTTGTTCTATTTTTCCTAGTGAAAACCAACAACAGGTTGAATTCTTTCTAGCCAACAATCCAAATTTTAAACTTGTTAAAGACAATAAAATCTTAGCCTCAGAATCTGGCTACGACGGATTTTATATGGCTCTTCTAGAGAGAGTAGAATAAAAATTAAGACGTTAATATGTTCCAAACCAATTCTTTTGTTAAGGGTTGGTTTTTTGCTTTTTCTTTGATGGTAACAAAATCCATTTTAAAATCGCAACCCGTTTTGTATTCCGAACATCCGTAAGCAGTAGCACCTTTTAATATGGTTCCTTTTTTACATTTTGGACACATCAAAACCTCGGGTACTTTTTGGGCTTCAGTTTTGTTTTTTTTAGGGACTTTAGGCTTCAATTTTAACTGAAAATCTTTATCAAAAACAACTGTACCTTCTACTTTTTTATCCTTTTGTTCAAAACCTTTTAGGTTTACCGTACTTCCTTTGCTTAACAAACGAACAAATTGATTTTCTGATATTTTTTTTCCTAAATATTCGAATGGTAAAATAAAATTACAATTCTCATTGTATTTGCTACATCCATAAGCTTTGCTGCCTTTTAAAAGCTGTCCTTCTTTGCATTTAGGACACGATTTTCCAACAACCCCTTGGGTTTCTTTTTGAATAGCCTGTACTTCTTTCTTACTTGCCACATCTACCTGAATAGGTCTATAATTGGACAAACGCACCTCTACCACCAAATCATCTACCATCTGTTTCATATTTCTTATAAACGTCCCTGCGTGGTAAGTTCCTCTTTCAATATCTTTTAATTGCTTTTCCCATTCCCCTGTTAATCTTGCTGATTTTAACAATTTATTTTGAATAGTATCAATCAATTGAATTCCTGTAGACGTAGGTAAAATTTGTTTTTTATTACGTTCTATATAATTTCTTTTAAACAAGGTTTCTATAATACTTGCTCTGGTTGAGGGTCTTCCTATTCCATTTTCTTTCATCAAGTCTCTCAACTCATCATCTTTTACCTGCTTTCCTGCCGTCTCCATAGCTCTTAACAAAGTTGCTTCGGTATATTGCTTTGGAGGCTTGGTTTCTTTTTCTAAAAAAGAAGGTTTATGCACACCCGATTCTCCTTTTACAAAAGTGGGCATTACTTTATCGTCTTCTGTTTTTTTTGCTGTTGATTGATTTTGTTCTGCTGTTTTAAAAACCACTCTCCAACCTTCGGTTAAAATTTCTTTTCCTGTGGTTTTAAAACCTATTTTTTCTACTTCTGCCAATACAGTTGTGTTAGACACATCACTATCTGGATAAAAAACTGCAATGAATCTACGAGTAATAATGTCGTATACTTTTTGTGCATTGGCATGCAAGGGCACTTCTACTCCTGTAGGAATAATAGCATGATGATCTGTTACTTTTTTATCGTTAAAAACCTTGATGGATTTTTTGATTTTTTTCTCTGCTAAAACTGGAGCTGTTAAGGTTTGATAACGACTTAATTTTGATAAAATACCTCTTACTTTTGGATACAAATCATTAGGTAAAAAAGTAGTATCAACCCTAGGATACGTAACTACTTTTTGCTCGTACAATCCTTGGGTAAGCTTTAAGGTTTCATCGGCTGTAAAGCCAAACTTATTATTGCAATAAACTTGCAACCCTGTTAAATCGAACAGTTTGGGAGCATATTCTTTTCCCTTTTTTTTAAGAACGGATGTTATTTCTAAAGGTTTGTCTTTAATTAACGCTAAAGTTTGTTCTCCGTCTTCTTTTTTTAAATAACGTCCTTGTTCGTTGTTAAAAATGGTATCTCTGTACAAGGTCTGAATTTCCCAGTACGGTTGGGGCTTAAAGTTTTGTATTTCTAAAAAACGTTTTACAACCATGGCTAAGGTTGGAGTTTGCACTCTACCTACAGACAGCACTTGTTTGTCTCTTCCGTATTTAAGAGTGTACAAACGCGTTGCATTCATTCCCAACAACCAATCTCCTATTGCTCTAGAACTTCCTGCATAATACAGGTTATCGTATTTTTCTGCGGGTATTAATTTCTCAAATCCTTCTTTAATAGCTTCTGTGGTAAGTGATGAAATCCACAAACGCTCCACTTTGCCTTTGTATCCTGCTTGGTTGATTACCCAACGCTGAATCAATTCTCCTTCTTGTCCTGCATCGCCACAATTAATTACTACATCTGCTTTACTAAATAGAAATTTAATGGTATTGAATTGCTTCTGAACTCCCTTGTCTTCCATTACCTTTACTTCAAAACGTTCAGGAAGCATGGGTAAAGTGTCTAAATTCCAACTTCGCCAATGAGGTTTGTATTCGTGCGGAGCATACAACCCACACAAATGTCCAAAAGTCCATGTTACTTGATATCCATTTCCTTCATAATATCCATCACAACGAAGATTAGCTCCTAAAACAGCAGCTATTTCTTTGGCAACACTTGGTTTTTCGGCAATACAAACTTTCATAAAAAAGAGGCTTCTTTTTTTGGATAGGGAACAAATATACTACAAAAGTTTTTCTAGTTTAGAGAAAGATATTCACAGTTTCACGACTATGGATATTTAAACTTTTTTAGAAATGAACAAACCCCTTATACTCTGTCTTATTGTACTAAGTCAGTTTTTTGGTACCTCTCTTTGGTTTAGTAGCAATGCCGTGCTTTTCTCTATTGCAGAATACCATCATTTAGAAAATTCGGATTTGCTAGCGAACCTAACCATTGCTACGCAAGTAGGTTTTATTTTAGGGAGTTTGTTGTTTGCTTTTTTTAGCATAGCAGACAGATACAAAGCTAACTGGGTGTTTAGCGGTAGTATTTTACTTGCTGCTTTGTTCAATACTTGTATCACCCTTCCTGAACTAACGTTTAATTGGATTTTTGCCTTTCGCTTTTTGACTGGTTTTTTTCTTGCAGGAGTGTATCCGGTGGGCATGAAAATTGCTGCATATTTTTTTCCTAAAAAAGTTAGCAATGCTCTTGGTGTTTTGGTAGGTGCTTTGGTTTTAGGAACCGCTTTCCCTCATTTTGTAGCTAGTTTTCAAATAGACTTGTCTTGGAAAGCAGTTATTTTTACAAGCTCAATTCTCGGAATTTTAGGAAGTTTTTTAATGATTGGTTTGTCAACACCAACAAACAGCAACTTAACTCGACTAGACATGACTCTACTTCCTAAACTCTTTAAAAAACAAGATTTTAGAGCCGCAAGTTGGGGTTATTTTGGTCATATGTGGGAATTGTACACCTTTTGGACATTTGTGCCTTTGCTTATTTCTAAATTTGCTCAACAACAAAACTCAACAGTCAATACTTCTTTCCTTTCTTTTATCACCATAAGTGCAGGTGCTTTGGGTTGTGTATTCGCTGGAAAACTTGCATTGAATTTAGGAACACTAAAAGTTACCCGATGGGCTTTGTTTGCTTCATTTTTTTGTTGCTTGTTAGCTCCAATAAGTTTGTATTTCCCTACAGAATTGTTTTGTGTTTTTTTAGTTTTTTGGGGGCTTGTCGTGGTAGCAGACTCTCCTTTATTATCAACACTTATCAACCAAAACTCAATACCCAACTACAACGGAACTGCATTAACCATTTCTACCAGTATCGGTTTTATGATTACAATTGTTAGCATTGCCCTTTTTAACTATGCAATGCAATACTTTACAATTCCTTTCGTTTTTGTATTACTTGCACTGGGGCCTTTAATTAGTATTTGGGCTTTGCCTAAAAAATAAGTATCTTATAGTTATGGGCTTATTATCTAAAATTATGTCTAAAGTATATCTTATTTTTCTATGTTGTTCTAACTTGTTGTTTTCTCAAGAAGTTCCTAAAGATTGTTTGTTGATTGTTAAAGAGAACCATTGGAAAATGAACTTTGTTATGCCTGTAAAAAAAAGCAACAACGCAGAACTTAATGATTTACAAGCTATTGAAAAAGCTATTACCAATTCTCCTTTTGTTCAAGGATACAAGTACAAAATTGATTTAAAATATATAGAAAAAATTGCTCCAGTTCCTAGTTTAGAATCTTTACTTCCTCTTAGCAAAACATCGTTTTTAGACACGGATTTGTTTCCCAACCTAAACAGTAACTTGCATTTAAACGGAAGTGTAAACATAAACGGAATTACACAACTCATCACCCTAAAAGGAGATTTAAACAAATACGATGGTAAATACCTGCTACAAATAAGTTATCATATTGGTACAGAACAAAGTTATCTACCTAAAATTGTACATCAGCGAGTGCAAGAAGGATTGGGACTAATTCTAAAAATAAACCTAGAACGTTCTAAATAAAAAGAGCAACAAATATAAACTTGCTGCTCTTCTGCTTTATTGATCTTTATTTTTTAAAAACTCAATTCTAGAATTCCATAATGAGAATCGTGCTGCTTTACCTTTCCGTCTTTTAAAAAGATAGCTTGTGGAGATTGATGTACAATTTCAAACTTTTCGGCAATGGCATTAGACACATCTCTGTTTGCAATTAAATCTAAATAATACAGTTTATACGTATCACTAGCTCCTACTTGATTTTTAAAACGATTTAATACACTAGAACTAATACTACAACGTGTGCTGTGTTTAAAAATTACAACTTCTTGCGTTTTAGATTCCTCTATCAGGGTTTCTAATTGAGCAACATCTACCAAAGGATGCCAAGTTGTTTCTGAACTTTCCTTTGATGCATCTGATTTGTTGTTTCCTAAAAATTTATTAAATAATCCCATCTATTTTAGTTGTTTTGTTAATTGTCTTTTTACAAAGATTAAAAATTAAGTCGAAACAAAACCTGTTGCTTACAACAAACTAAGTCTTAAAACAATGTTTTAATTGCACTGTGTTCTAAATTCTAGCGGAGACATTTGGGTCTTTTTTTTAAATAATTTATGAAAAGACGATGGGTGTCCAAACCCCAAATCATAAGCTATCTGACTAACAGATAATTGGGTATTTGCCAACTGTTCTTTGGCTAGTGAAATTACGCTAGCATGTATGTGCTGCAAAGCACTCATACCTGTTACTGAAGTTAACAAGCTACTTAAATAACTTGGAGATAAACAAACAGCTTCTGCTAATTGCTCTACAGTAGGCAACCCTTTTTCTAATCCCTTGGCTTCTTTGAAATAAGTTGCTAGCCAAAGCTCTACTTTTTCAATAATTTGATGATTGGATTTGTTTCTAGTAAGAAACTGTCTTTGATAAAATCGTTCGGCATAATTAAGCAACAACTCTAAATGAGCTACTATAATTTTTTGACTAAAAGGGTCTAAATTGCCCTGATATTCTTGTTCAATACTTTTGAAAAGTGTAACTACTTGGGCTTCTTCTTTTAACGACACGAACAGAGCTTCGTGGGTAGTATAATTAAAAAAATCATACGATTTTATTTTTTTTACCAATGCTGTCTTCCAAAAAAAGTCGGGATGTATTAACAATAACCAACCTGAAGGTTTTAGATGAGTCTCCACTTTTAAATTGGGATTGTGCTCCATGCTTAGCACCTGATTGGGTGCTATAAAAGTCATCACTCCTTCATTAAAATCATAGGTTTGCTGACCGTAATAAAACTTGTACGGAACATTCCTCTTTAGTCCAATAACATAATATTCGTGCTTTAATTTCCAACTTTCCCAATCTTTTGGATAAGCAATTTGGTTGTACGCTACCAAACTGATAAGAGGATGTTCCGGAGCAGGCAAATTGGCAAAGCTATGGTAGTCGCTAATAGTTTTAAAATGGTTCAATTTTTCCAAGTTTTTTTATTGACTAATTTATAAAAACATTTACAGTAACATTCCTCCTGAAACTTCTATACGTTGCCCATTGATCCAGTTTGCTTTCTCCGAACATAAAAAAGCAACCACACCACCAACATCTTCTGCCTCACCTACTCTTCCCAAAGCTGTAATATTTTTAATGATTGTTCTTTTCGCTTCGTTATCTCTATTTGCTCCGTTCCCAAAATCGGTGGCAATAGCTCCTGGAGCAACCACATTGGATCTTATTTTTCTATCACCCAATTCTTTGGCTAAGTAACGTGTAAACACTTCTACCCCACCTTTCATTATTGCATAAGCAGAAGCACCAGGAAAACTGAATCTTGTTAACCCACTAGAAATATTTACAATACTTCCCCCTTGATTTATATAAGGAATAGCGGCTTGGGTAAGAAAATAAACACTTTTTAAGTGAATTTGAAACATTTCATCAAAATCTATTGCTTGGGTTTGCTCAATCGTTTTGTTTAAGCCTGTCCCTGCATTGTTGATAAGGAAATCAAAATTAGGATGTCCATTTTCTTTTTGTAAAAATGCCGTAACTTCTGCCAGCAATTCTCTACCCGACAACGGATTGTTAGCATGGTAAACAAACGCTTTGGCTTTAACTCCCAAAGCTTCTATTTCGGTAATTACCTCATCAGCTTTGTTTTGATTGCTATGGTAAGTAAAAAGAATGGTAACTCCTTCTTTGGCTAAATTCAAAGCCATATCTTTTCCTAGACCTCTGCTTGCTCCTGTAATAAATGCAATTTTGTTTTTCATCTTACTAAATTTTAAAAGTTCTATGTTGTAAAACTAGTCCGATAGGTTGTAACTATTGTTTCCATATTTGGGTTTGTTGTGTCCATATCTTCGTCTTTACTTTTTTATTACGATGTAGCACAAAATGTCATCTAAACCCAATAAAATCAAGACATTTTGTCTTTATTCACGTCAAAATTTCAGCTTTATAATTTGGGAATAGGAATTGCTTATTGGCAAGTGTAAATAGCTATTTTAAAAAGTAAAAAAAATTAAAAACCTCAAGACATGAATTTTAACAATTATACCATAAAATCACAAGAGGTTGTGCAACAATCTCAACAAATTGCCCAAGGGTTTGGGCATCAACAAATAGAAAATACTCACTTGCTAAAAGCCATTTTAGAAGTAGATGAAAACGTTACTCCATTTTTGTTAAAAAAGTTACAAGTCCCCGTAAACTTATTAACACAAGTGTTAGAAAAAAACTTGCAAAGCTTTGCCAAGGTGCAAGGAGGACAAATTGGTCTATCTCCAACAGCTGCACGTACGTTGACAGATGCAAGCAATATTGCCAAAAAAATGGACGATGAGTATGTATCTATAGAACATTTATTACTGGCATTGTTAAACAACAAAGATACTGTTAGCAACCTTTTAAAAGATCAAGGTGTTACCGAAAAAGCATTGAAAGCTGCCATTGATGAGATTAGAAAAGGACAAAAAGTAACGTCGCAAAGTGCCGAAGAAACCTACAATGCACTAAACAAATACGCAAAAGATTTAAACAAACTAGCCAGTACTGGTAAACTGGACCCTGTGATTGGTAGAGACGAAGAAATTCGTAGAATTTTGCAAATTTTATCGCGTAGAACCAAAAACAACCCAATGTTAATTGGTGAACCTGGAGTAGGAAAAACAGCCATTGCCGAAGGACTAGCGCACCGAATTGTAAAAGGCGATGTGCCTGAAAACCTAAAGAACAAACAAGTGTTTTCTTTAGATATGGGAGCTCTAATTGCGGGTGCCAAATACAAAGGAGAATTTGAAGAACGTTTAAAATCTGTAGTAAAAGAAGTGACTTCTGCCGAAGGAGACATTGTATTGTTTATTGATGAAATCCACACTTTGGTGGGTGCAGGTGGTGGTGAAGGTGCTATGGATGCTGCCAACATTCTAAAACCCGCTTTGGCCAGAGGAGAACTAAGAGCAATTGGTGCCACTACCTTAGATGAATATCAAAAGTATTTTGAAAAAGACAAAGCTTTGGAAAGACGTTTTCAAAAAGTAGTGGTAGATGAACCAGATACTGAAAGTGCGATTTCTATATTGCGTGGTATTAAAGAAAAATACGAAGCACATCATAAAATTCAAATTAAAGATGCGGCTATTATTGCAGCAGTAGAACTAAGTCAGCGATATATCACCTCTCGTTTTTTGCCCGACAAAGCTATTGATTTAATGGATGAAGCAGCAGCAAAAATGCGTATGGAAATCAACTCTAAACCCGAGGAATTGGATGTATTGGACAGAAAAATTATGCAGCTAGAAATAGAGATAGAAGCCATCAAAAGAGAAAAAGATGAAAACAAACTAAGCTATCTGCGTAAGGATTTGGCCAATATCAAAGAGGAAAGAGATAGTATTTATACCCAGTGGAAATCTGAAAAAGAGGTGGTAGATCAAATTCAAAGTGTTAAAGACGAGATTGATCAATACAAACATCAGGCAGAAAAAGCAGAACGAGACGGAGATTACGGTTTGGTTGCTGAATTAAGATATGGTAAAATAAAAGAAGCTCAGGAACGCTTAGAAGCAGCACAACAAACACTTAACGAAAAGCAAGAAAACAGTTTGGTAAAAGAAGAAGTTACCGAAGATGACATTGCCGAAGTGGTTGCTAAATGGACAGGAGTGCCCGTACAAAAAATGTTGCAAAGCGAACGTGAAAAATTACTAAAGCTAGAAGAGGAATTGCACCTAAGAGTTGTGGGACAAGAGGATGCCATAGAAGCGGTATCGGATGCAGTAAGAAGATCGAGAGCAGGATTGCAAGATGCCAGAAAACCTTTGGGAACTTTTTTATTCTTAGGAACTACGGGAGTTGGTAAAACAGAGTTGGCCAAAGCGTTGGCAGAATATTTGTTTGATGATGAAAATGCGTTGACAAGAATAGATATGAGTGAGTATCAAGAACGTCATTCGGTAAGTAGATTGGTGGGAGCACCTCCTGGATATGTTGGGTACGATGAAGGTGGGCAATTGACCGAGGCTGTAAGACGTAAACCTTACTCTGTAGTTTTGCTAGACGAGATTGAAAAGGCTCATCCAGATACGTTTAACATTTTGTTACAGGTACTGGATGAAGGAAGATTGACAGACAACAAAGGACGTTTGGCTGACTTTAAAAACACTATTATTATCATGACATCCAATATGGGGGCTGAGATTATTCAGGAACGATTTGATAAGGTTAAAGATCAAGACAGAGAAAAGGCTGCCACACAAGCAAAAGGAGAAGTGTTGCAAAATTTAAAACAAATTGTAAGGCCAGAATTCATTAACCGTATTGATGAGATTGTAATGTTTACTCCGTTAAATCTAAATGAGATTGCACAGATTGTAGACTTGCATTTAAATGGATTAACTGATTTGTTACGCAACAAAGAGATTACACTAGAAGCTACGGAAGATGCTAAAATTGCCTTGGCTAAAAAAGGATTTGATCCTGAATTTGGTGCAAGACCTGTAAAAAGAGTGATTCAAAAACAAGTATTAAACTTATTATCTAAAGAAATTCTAGCAGGTAAAATAACCAACAAAAGCCGTGTTATTTTAGATGCTGTAGACGAACAACTTTTTTTTAGAAACGGAGATTTGGTGTAACCTATTTGTTTTAAAGACAGTAAAACCACTTTTAACCAATTTAAAAGTGGTTTTCTTTTGCTTTAAAGACTAAAAAATTCGTAGTCTCTTTCTACTTTACAGATTCTAGTTTTGTAGTGTTTGTACCATTCCGATTTGCCTTTTTCTTGTGCTATTATATGCTGCGAGTGTTGTTTCCATGCCTGAATGGCCTCTAAACTTTTCCAGTAAGAAACCGTAATTCCTATTTCGTTTCTGGCACTTTCTATGCCTAAAAACCCCTTTTGTTCTTGTGCTATGTTTATAAGTGTTTCTGCCATAGCATTGTACTGGGGAGTATTGTTTCTTTTAATGGAGGTAAAAATTACAGCATAGTAAGGAACTTGTGGAGTGTTAGCAATTTTCATTTATATTTTCTTTTTATCTATTTTCAGGGAGCTTATTTTTGTTTTTTGCCAAGTACTTATTGTGAATAACTGGCTTGTGTATTTTTTCTTTTTTTACAGGATGTTTTAGCAAGTTTGCTTTGGGTCTAATGGGTCTTGGCTGAAAGCCTCCACCGCAATTAGGACACACGTTGTGCAGTAGCTGTTCTACACAATCTTTACAAAAAGTACATTCGTAAGAACAGATTCTGGCTTGCGTACTGTTGTAAGGTAGTTCTTTTTCGCAATGTTCACAAGTGGTTCTTATTTGTAGCATACGGATCAAGGCTTATTTAGGGCAGCTCATTACAAACTTGGTTCCTAGTTTTCCATCAGAGATAACTTCTACGTTGCCCTCGTGTTTTTCTACAATCTTTTTTACAATAGACAAGCCAATACCAGTGCTTTCGTATGTATCTCTATCGTTTAGGGTTTGAAAAACTTCGAATATTTTTTGATGGTATTTGGGATCTATTCCGGGTCCGTTGTCTTGGAAGGTAATAAAGTATTTGTCGTTGGTTTCTATAGAAGAGATGACGAGCTCACAAACAGGTTTGTCGTTATATTTAACTGCGTTGCTTATTAAATTGGCTACTACCTGAGACAATTGCAAACGGTCTCCTTTAACAACAGGCAACTGGTTTTTTACAGTACAATTTAGGTTTGTGTTGTTTTGATATTCTTCTAACTCATCAATTACTATCTCGTGAAGGTTTACGGATTCTTTTTTGATATTTCCTATTCTAGAATAATGAAGTATTCCTGTAATTAAGCTTTCTAAACGCTCTATACGTCCTTGCATAAAGTCTAAATGCTTATATACATCTTCGGTTTTTCCTGCTTGCAAGTCTTCTTTAATAAAAGTAGCCAAGCTAGAAATTCCGCGTAAAGGAGCTTTAAGGTCGTGGGAGGTGATGTAGGCAAACTGTTCTAACTCTTCGTTTTTTAGTTCTGTATCGTCTAGATTTTGGTGCAATTGTTTAAGTTTTGTAAAGCTATCTAGTCCTGTACTTACCACTAAAAACACAAACAAAGACCCCATAAAAAAAATGGCTCCGGAAAGAATGGCTAATAGTTCTGTTTTGCCTAATACAACCACTAAGGCCACACCTATGTAACCCACAAAGAAGATTAGCATTAAAACTCTTAGCTTTTTCCAGTTGCTTTGTAGGTTGTTGTCTGATAAAAGGCGAAATATTTTTTGGGTATAACGAGCACTTAGCAAAATAATAATGGCTCCTGATAAAACTAAGCCTGTAATGATGTAATCATAGAAGTCCATAGTATGCAGTTTTTAAGGGATAGAATTTTTGGGGTACTGAGCAATCTTTGACCTTTCTGATAAAAATACTATTTTTGTTTGATATTGGTTTGTTTTCTTACTTATTATCTGCTTGTTTTTTTAGATATTTGGACTACTTTTTGAAACACAATATTTTAGCGGCTTTGTTTTTGTTTGGTTTTTGCTTTTTATACACTGTCTTTGCCGTTTTTTGATTTGGGTAAGCATAACAAAGCTACCTTTATGGACTTTTATAAAACAGGATGTTTGTTTGTAGTATTGCCTTTAAAGATTCTTAAATTACGATACTAAAACCGCCAATTGCATTGCCATTATTTTTAATTACATTGCTAGAACCACAAATGTAATTGCAACTTTTTTATTTTACATTGCCACATTCTTATTTGTGTTTGTCTTATTTACTTGTGAGATTGCCATTATTTTGTTTTGCGTTGCTAATACCGCAAACAGGGTTTGCTGTTTTTTGCTTTGGCTTGTGCTATTTTTTTAGCAGGTTGCCATAATGTGGTGGGTTGCTGCCCTATTGTTTTTTTGGATGGTACTTATGATGTATGGACTTGATGTAGTTGAAAAAGTGGTTTTAAGTTTTGCTTTTGGGGATTGAAAAAGTGTACAGCTACTAGGCATTTAATTGGTTTGGGTTGGCTAGTTGGTAATGGAGGTTTGGATTGTAAGCTAGCTTGTGTGCTTAACAACAAAAACCCTTACAAACTTGGTATAGGTTTGCAAGGGATTTGAGAAAACTTAAATTAAAATAACAAAACTGTACGGCTTATTGCCAACCAAAGACTTGTTTTAGGTTGCTGTTTAGCTGTATTTCTGAGGCTGGTATGGGTCTGTAATAATGTTTGGGTTCTGTAAATGTACCACGCTCTGGATTGGCTACAATGTATCCGCTTGTTCCTTGGCTTAGGTACACGTTTGCATTGATGTTACCTACGGTACCTACTTTGTAGTATACGAGCTCGGCACCTAGGGTATTTTTTTCTTTGGGGTTGGGTACTGCATCGGTTTCTTGTATTAGTACAATGTCTGGGATGCCATCGCCTGTTAGATCGTGCTTTCCTAAACCGCTAAAGTACATTCCTACGGGTTCTTTTTCTAGTAATTTTCCTGCTGCCCATCGGTTTAAATCGTCTAGACGACGACCCTCTAAGGCTAATTCTACCCTACGTTCTCTTCGGATTTCTAGCAATAGTGTATTTCCTATTTTTGGATGTCTGGCTGCCTGTATAGGGTCTGTTGGGGTTGCTATGGTCATAGGAGTTAAGCCTACACGATTTCTTAATAGGTTGATGCTTTGGTCTAAGTCGGTCTGGGTAATGGTATTTAGTTCTTGTTTGGCTTCTGCGTAGTTTAGCAATACTTCGGCATACCTTAGCACAGGAACATCGACCCCAGCACGAATGTCTTGTAGGGGGCTATTGGTAAATCCTTTGATTTGATGGTATCCTGTAAAGTTCTTTTTAAGTTCTTGTACATACAGGGTGTTTCCTGGGCTGTAGGTTGATGTGTAGTACAACTGCCACCCTGGGTAAGCAAAGGTTTGAGATAAACGAGGGTCTCTGTTCTGAAATTCTTCTACAAAAGACATGTTTGTGTTTGCGTTAAAAAAGCTTCCGTCTGCATTTAGATAAGCGGTTAACAAATCTCTGGCAGGTCCTGGCTCGTAGCTTCCGAACATGTATTGGGGGTCTGCTGCATTCTTTAGGTTGTTCTGAAATGTATTGGCAAAAATAATTTCTGGGTTGGTGGTTAGGTCTTGGCTTTGAAACAAATCTTGATAATCGCTATTGGGATTTCCTGTGTTGTAAATGCTATACCCCCCTTGATCCATGATTTGTTTGGATACGGTGGCTGCCATTTGTAGGTATTGGTTAGCGGTGTCTGTAAGCTCTAGTTCTGGATGGTATTTTCTGAACGTACCTTCGTGCAAGGCATTGCGGCTGTAGTAGGCAGCTACTACCCATTTGTTTACTTCGCCTGTGGGTCTGGTTGCCATTACGTTTTCTAGGGCAAATTGATAGTCTTCGAAAATGTGAGTGATTACGGTGGTTCTATCATCACTAGCTTTGTATAGGTCTTGGCTAGAGGTACCTAGTACTTGGCTGTACCAAGGAACGTTAGAGTATCTTTTTACTTTTTCCATGTAAAAGTTGGCTCTAAAAAAACGAGCGACTCCTATGTAGTGGTTGCGTACTTCTTCGGTAACATCGGCTTTTTCTATGTTTTCTAGAAAGAAATTGATGTTTCTTAGCTCGCTCCAGTTCCATCCTGATGTGATGGTGGTTGCGTTTGCTTCGGTTGTCATGATGGTTTTAATTTCGCGACTTCCTGTGGTGTTCATGTTGTCGGTAGCTTCATCGGCTATGTACAAATCGTCATCAGGAAAATTGTACATGCTGTAGGCGTAAGTGGCCAAATCTTCTTCGGTATTGAAAAAGTTTTCGGCTCCTATTTCTGTTTCGGGGAATTTGCTTAGGTAGTCGTCATCACAAGACATCAAACAAATAAAACTGAACAGACAAAGTGTTTTGGTGATATATTTTTTCATGATTCTTCTGGTTTATAGTTAAAAGCTTAGGTTTACCCCTAACGCGTATTTACGTTGGTACGGGTATTGGTAGCCACTGGTTTCGGTACGTCCTGGGCTGTAGCCTGGATTTAGACGATTGTTGATGTCTGAAATGGCTTCTGGGTCGAAAAAGTCTGCAATTTCTGACCACTCGAACAAGTTGTCTCCACTGAAATAGATACGGAACTTAGAGATTCTCATTTTTTTAGAAATCGATGTTGGAAGTGTGTATCCGAAGGTGATGTTTTTTAGTCTTAGGTAAGCTGCATTTAGCAAATAAGCACTTTGTGGCAAGGCCAATCCTTTTGCTTGGTCTAGACGTTCTCCTAGGTTACGATCTGCCAACCATGCCTGTGCTACTGGAAATTTTGCGTTGGGATTTGCAGATGCTAAGCCTGCGTTGATGTAGGCTTGGGAGTGCATTGCCATTAACTGTGCACTGTCGTCTGATGCTCTGTAATAATCGTTTAGGTGAGCGTATCCTCCTGCATAAGGTTGTTGGTAAAAGCCCCAGTATAGGTAATCTTTTGGATAGTAATCTCTTTTACCGACTCCTTGAAAAAAGACTCCTAAGTCGAAGTTGTTCCAGTCCATGTTTACATTCATCCCGAAACGATATCTAGGCATCATGTTTCCTATAACACTTACGTCTTTTGGATTGTCTGCGGTGGTACCGACTTCTATTTTTTGATTTCCGTCTAGGTCTTTGTACTTAGGCCATCCTTCTACAATTTCTAGAGCTCCCCATGGAATTAGTTCTGTTTGGTCTAAGGCATTGATTTCTTCTTGCGATTGGAAGAGTCCGTCTGAAGTTAAGCCCCAGATTTCTCCTAGTTCCATCCCTTCTCTGTACTGAAGCAAGCTATTGTTAGGGTTGTCGAACTTGGTAATGTACGAACGGCTATCACTTAAGATAAAACGTGTACTAAGCCCGAAAGGTTTGTGTGATCCAAAGCTGTCTTGGTAGCCGATAGACAATTCCCAACCGTTGGTTTTTAAATCTGCAGCGTTCTCTAGAGGTTCGTTAGCTCCGATAACACCCGGCAAATCTTTTCCTAAGGTAAGCATGTCTTTGGTGTCTCTTCGGTAAATATCGAACGTAGCGTTGATTCTGTTTTTAAGTAAACTTACATCTACCCCAAAGTTTAAGGTGGTTACTTTTTCCCAGGTGTAATTGTCTGAGACCAATTCTGGTGAACTTACTTGCAGTGGCAACTCTCCATCTACAATATAATTGCTGTTGGTGGCAGACATGAACGGAATGTAATCGAACGAATTAACGTCTTGATTTCCTAAGGTACCGTAAGAGGTTCTAATTTTTAACAAGCTTAGGACGGGTATGTTGTTCATAAAATTTTCTTTGGTGATGTTCCAGGCAGCAGAAACGGAGGGAAAGAAACCGTACTGTTTGTCTTTAGGAAATTTAGACGAGCCATCGTAACGACCGTTTAGTTCTAGAATGTAACGATCTTGTAAGGTATAATTGGCTCTGTAAAACAATCCTCTAACGGCCCAACTATAAATATTTTGGCTTGCTTGTATGTTTCCTGTGGCAAGCTGAAAAGTAGGAAGGGAAGCAGAAATAACACCGTCTCTGTTAATGTCTGAATACTCGTAACGCAATTCTTCTTGGTTGTACCCCCCTATAAATGTTAGGTTGTGATTTTTATTGAACTGCTTGTTAAATGTGGCAAACAGGTTTAAGACTTGGTACTTTTGCTCTCCAAAACCTTTCCATACTTGGTTCACACCTTCTTCGCGGATGTCGTTAGGAGCAAAACCAATTTTGTATTTGGCATAGTTGGCATCGTAATTTTCATTTTGCTTTTCGTAGGTATATTCTGCATTTACTTTAAGTATGTCTTTTAGTAGCCAAGCTTGCCCCGTAAAGTTGGTTCTAAAAGTACTTTCTACGTTTTTTTCATCTCCCCCATCGGTAATTTGAGCAGCCATTCGCCCCACGCCCGTGTTTGCCCAACTACCATCTGGATTTGTATTGTATTCGTACGGGTTAAAGTTGTAAATACTGGTTAGGTTAAAATAAGATGGATTTTTGCGAATTCCTTCTATGTAAGAAGTGTTGTTTCCTATTTGCAACCAATCGTTTACTTTGGCGTTTAGTTTGGTTCTAACCCCTGTTCTTGTAAAAGAATCTTCGGCTAGCTTTAAGGCTCCGTTGCTGGTATTTTTAGAGCCAGAGACAAAGTAGTTTAGTTTGTCATTTCCTCCGCTAATGCTTAGGTTGTGATTTTCTGAATAGGTGTTGTTTGCCAAAAAGTATTCTGACCAGTCTCTATTTCCCATATACTCCCACATTCCTGTGCTGCTGTTTTCTCTTACCCCTACAGTTCCGTTGGGGTTGTCGCTTCGGTTTTTGGCCCATTCCCACTGGTCATCAGAAAAAAACTGATTGTCCCAAGGAGTGTTTCCAGAAAACGTTTTTTGCAAACGCATGTAAATGTATGGATCGCTGATTTTTTTAGGCAATACGGTAGGTGTACTTACAGTAACAAAACTGTTGTAATTGACTTTAGTTTTTCCTTTGGCTCCGTTTCTTGTGGTGACCAATACTACCCCAAAGGCTGCTCTAGATCCGTAAATTGCCGATGAAGAAGCATCTTTTAATACGGAAATATTCTCTATGTCTTCTGGAGCTATTTGGTTTAGGTAAGAAACATCTGAAGGGATGTTGTCTATTAAAATTAAAGGCTCCCCTCCGTTAATGGATGTGAACCCACGAATGTTGATGTTGGGATTTCCGCCAGGAGCACCACTGTTAAAATCGATATTTAATCCTGGAGACACCCCTTGTAACCCCTGAGTTACGTTGCTTACAGGACGAGTAGACAATTGATCTACAGAAACTGAATTTACGGCTCCTGATAGGTTTACTTTTTTTTGAGTTCCGAATCCTACAATAACAACCTCGTCTAAACTCTGTAAATCTTCTTCTAAGGTGATGTTTATTTGAGATTGATTTTTTACACTTACAGTTTTGGTTAAGTAGCCTATGTAGGTAAACTCTAATTCTTTTCCTTGGGTAAGGGTAATTTCGTAGTTTCCATCATAATCTGTCATGGTAGAGTTGTTTTGCCCTACTACCATAACTGTAGCCCCAGGAATGGGAACGTTGGTAATGTCTGTTACTTTTCCTACGACACGTTTTTGTGCAAAACTGTAGGACGTAGTTATTAGAAATAATAACCCTAAGATTTTGTTTAGTTTCATAATATAGATTTAGTTTGGCATTTTTATTTAGTTATCCAGTAATTAAGTGTGGTATTGGGGGTTTCTAAAACCACTTTATAAAAATTGGAAGGTCTTCTTTTTACAGAGGTTTTAAAGTATTCTTTAGACAAATCTACCTCGCCAATTTTTATATAAGTATCTGTTTTAGATTGGTTAAAATGATTGGTGGTTGTTAGATATAGATTTGCTTTTCCGCTTTGTAAGGCTTTCCAACGAATTTCTAATTTGTTTGCTTTTTTGGTAGCACTAAGCTGTATGGCATCTACGGGACGTAGTAAAGAAACTCCATCTAACTCTCTTAAAACTGCTTTGGATGGGGTTAAGCTTAAGTGCTGTAACATGGTAGGATAAATGTCTACAATGGCAGGAATTTGCTTTTTAAAATACGTATTGGTTTCTTTTTTGTTAATGGCAATCCAAGTGCTACGCTCTCTTGCAGTTTGACCTCCGTGATGCTTTCCGTCTGAGGCTCTACGTCCGTGGTCTGTAGTAACTACAAACAACCAGTCTTCGTTATGCGTTTGTTGCCTTTTTTGTACTGCATTGTAAATTCTACCTATTAAACCATCTTCAAAAGTAACCGCTGCGTTGAACCTAGGACTATCTCCAAAGGCATGTCCCATATCGTCTGTAAACTCTAAGTAGACCCAAGAAACATCTGGTCCTTTGTTTTCAATCACTTCCGAAGCTTTTAGGGCAACATGCATGTCTATCATTTTCATAAAATTGCGTTGTTTGTCATGCGGAAAGTTGATGGAGTCGTGCTCCATACCATCGTAATGTTCGTTTACCTTTAAATACTTTGTTTCAGGCAATCCATCGCCTACTAATTTGGTTCTATTGTCTAACCAAGAAGAAAAAACAGCAATGCTACCGTTGGGGTGTTGGTCTTTGTAAAGCCTAAAAATGGTAGGATAACTATAATTGGGCTTTTTAATGCCATTACCGTATACATTGTGTTTATTTGCCCAAGTTCCTGTTAACAAACTATTGTAACCTACGGCCGATATGGTAGGCGTATTTCTGTAGTCTTCTGCAATTCCCCCTACATAAGCTTCGGTAAAGCTACCTTCTTTAGCAATGCGGTCTAAATGAGGAGTTTTAGCGGTTTGCAATTGGTCGTATGAGATTCCATCGACAATGATAAAGACAACCTTTTTTGAAGTTCTTGCTGGCATATTTTGAGAAAATACCAGGGTTGTCATTAAAATAAAAGCGAGATAAATATGTTTCATGAGTTCTATTCTTTGGTATAAAAGTAGTATTGCCATAAATAGATTGAACAGTTGTTCTATTAAAAAACATTTAAGTAAATTTAAACGAAATGTTACCTGATTTTTTTTCAGAAAACAGCCCCTTTAAATTGTATTAGATTGTCTATTTTAGAGTTTTAAAGAAATGAGATATGGGAAGAGTTAGTTTGCAAGATAAACGTCGAGAAGAAATAACCATGGCCTTTTATGAAGTAGCAAAAGAGGTAGGATTAGAGAACGCGACCATTGCCAAAGTTGCCGATAAAATGAAGATTAGTAAAGGCCTGGTAATGCATTATTTTGCCACTAAAGAAAGTTTGATTTTTGCTTTGAATGATGAAATTTTAAACCGTTATCTAAACTTTGTAGTTTCTGATAAATACCTGAATATTTCAACCCAAAAAGAATTAGAAAACTATATCCGTTCTTTATTTTCTAGAGAGTGGAATCACTATATAGACGATGGTGTATTTTATAGTTTTTACGCTATGATTTATCAGAATGAGAAAATACGAGCCAATTATCGGAACTTTTTATTAGAAATAAGAAATGGAATTTACACTATCTTAACAAATAGCCATCAACAAGGTATCATTAAAAACGCAGATATTACAAAAACTGCAAATATTTTGTACGCTTTGATAGACGGTGCATACTTTCAGTTGGGGTCGCATATAAATAATGAAGTATCGTATTTAGAAGAATCGCAATTGTTTATTGATCACGCTTTGAGCCTGCTTGAGTTTTCTGAACTTTCTTGAATTTGATTCTAAGATTTAAGCAAGTACACAACGCAATGATTCCCCAAAGCGTATTTACTGCTACCGAGGGTACGTCTTTTGTTACAGTACTATTAAAAACCAAACAAGCTGCCCCCAAAACATTGAGCCAATGATAGGTTGTTTTTTGTGCACTTAGCACATTTAAGCTTAGTAACAAATAAGCAATAATAAATACAAACACCCCAATCCAACCAACAATCGTAAACCACATTTTATTTTTCTTTGTTTTTATACTATAAGTAAAAGTAGGTTTTTATTGATTTCTTTTGACTACGTTAAAAAAACTTAACACAAAACTACCTAAAATACCTTAGGCTTTTTTACCATCAAAAAAAAATGAAAGCTCTTTGTATGGGCAATACCCCCTTAATAATTTGCTAGTAGCGTTGGTATGTTGGTTAAAAGGGGGAGATTGTAATTTTATAAAGAGGTGTAATTGTGCAATGTGTTGCTTTTGATTTTTTAAAACATAGAAACCCTGTATTTTTATCACACTTACTATATTATATAAACATGAAAAAAATATTCCTATTACTTGGTATTGCTTTGGGTTTGTTTTTATTCCTAAACTTTAAGAAGAAAGATTGCAAACCTTGGACAAAATCAAAACTATTATTTGCTGATGATGGTACTGGAAACTGGCGAGAAAAATGGATGCTAGACGGAGAAAAATCTACCGTAATAAATTCTAAAGACGGTATGGAATTGATTGCTGGACCAGAACACGGTAACGATAGTTGCCATACCGTTTTGTGGACCCAACAGCGTTTTAAAGGAAATATATGTATTGAATACGAATACACTAAAACCGATACCACCACTAGATGTGTGAACATTCTATATTTTCATAGTACAGGAAAAGGAAGCCCTGCATACCCTACAGATATTTCTTTGTGGAACCACAAAAGAACCGTTCCTTATATGAAAACCTATTTTAATTATATGCACACGTACCATATTAGCTACGCAGCATTTTCTGCCAACCAATACTCTGGCGACCAAGACTACATTCGTTTACGAAGATACAACCCTACAAACATGGGCTTACAAAACACAGATGTTCCTGGAGACCATTTTAATACAGGACTTTTTAAAGTTGGTGTTCCTTATCATATTCAAGTATTTAAATACAAACATCAAATTGAAATGCATATTCAGAACCAGCAAAACCTTGCAGACCAAAAAATATGCAAATGGGATGTATCTGCATTTGATGATTGTACTTCTGGACGAGTAGGATTAAGGCATATGTATACAAGGAATGCACGCTACAAAAACTTTAAAATTTGGCAATTAGAATAGATTTAATCCATAAAAAACCCTCGGAACAATAATTCTTCCGAGGGTTTCTACTTCTTTTCTAAAGTATTATTTAAGTTCTACCAACAAAGGATATTCTAATTTGTTTTTAAAATCTTTTAAATAGGCTTTCCACTCTGCTTCGGTTGTAAACTCTTTGGCTTTTTTCCAACCAAAACCAGCATAATACGTTACTTTATTGTTGTTAACTTTTAGATGCGCATAAGCATTGCATAAATCTTTTTCTTCTACAATGTAAGTTTCTTGACCTAAAAAATCATTATTGCTAGCAACAATTCCCGTTCCTATTTCAGAATCTTGTAAAGGTTCCCAGTAGCTCATCCAACCTTGCTTTTGGTTAACATCTACTTTTCCTTTTTGATCGTGTAGAGTCAAGCCTACAGCAACCTTGTCTGTACCTGTTATAAAAGTTTCTATTTTAGATAAATTATTTCCTTTGTCTAAAGTGATGATTTTATGCTCTGTTATGGTTTGATCTCCCACCTTCCAATCTGCAAACTTTAAATAAAAAGAAGTTCTTAAAGGCCCTGTAGTGATGGTTTTCCATGCGGTGTAATTTTTAGAAAAATGATAGGTGTTATTTTCCTTGATAGCCAAACCACCAATTCCCCTACTTACACCTACATGAAAGTTATCGAGACCTTCTCCTGTATCTTTATGATAAGCTCCAGGATGCTCGTCATTTTCTGCATACCATTTGTTGATGATTGAATAAGAAACTTTTTTTAACCAACCGTCTATACCGCTAGAAAGTGTTCCTCCTGGTACTCCGTCTTCTTTCATTTTTTGAGCAGTGGGACCATACATTCTAAAAGCCACTTTGTCATTTTCCCATGTATAATCATCGGTGCGTTCTGGAACAAATCTAGAATAACACCATGTTTCAGACTTAGGTTGTTCTTGCTCGGTAACCGTAACTACAGCAAAATTTGTTTCAGAATTACTTTCTACTTTGGGCTGAAATAACAATTCATCCATTTCTCCATCTCCGTCAAGATCAACCAATTGCACGACCTCTAGTTGGCCAGTACTTTTATTTTTAATTCCTATATTCTTAAGACTTTCTACTTTTAAAAACGCTTTGGTTAAGACCACATTTTCTGAAGAACGAGGCACATCTAAGGTGTTTTTAACAACAATGTTTGTTTGTTTCTTACAAGACAAGAAACAAACAAACCCTAATAAGATTCCTAATTTATTGATAGTACGTAACATAACATTAATTTTCGTTAGAAGGTTTACCAATGGTTGCTAAAATACCACCATCTACATAAACTACATGTCCATTAACAAAATCACTTGCTTTAGAACTTAAAAAAATAGCTGCTCCTTGCAAATCTTCTGGGTCTCCCCATCTAGCTGCTGGCGTTCTATTGATGATAAACTCGTTAAAAGGATGACCGTCTACTCGAATAGGTGCAGTTTGGCTAGTTGCAAAATATCCAGGACCAATTCCGTTGGTTTGTATGTTGTATTTTGCCCATTCTGTAGCCATGTTTTTGGTTAACATTTTTAAACCTCCTTTGGCAGCAGCATATGCACTTACAGAATCTCTTCCCAGCTCACTCATCATAGAACAAATGTTGATAATTTTTCCTCCTCCTCTTTGTATCATTCCTTTTGCAACTGCTTTAGAAACAATAAAAGGAGAAATTAAATCCACGTTAACAACCGCAGTAAAATCAGCTACTTCCATTTCAATCATAGATGTTCTTTTGATAATTCCCGCGTTGTTGATTAGGATATCAATAGGTGCGACCTCTGCTTCTATAGTTGCTATTCCCTTTACTACAGCTGCCTCATCGGTTACATTAAACACATAACCATAAGCTTCTATTCCACAAGTTTTGTATTCTAACAAAGCTTTGTCTATAGCTTGTTGAGACAAATCGTTTACCACTATTTTAGCTCCTGCCTTTGCTAATCCTTTGGCCATAGCCATTCCTAATCCATGTACTGCCCCTGTTACTAGTGCTGTTTTTCCTGTTAAATCAAATAAGTTAATTGACATTTATTTTTGGTTTTGGTTACTTTATTTTTTTGGTTTTATCTTAATTCGTTGATTTTACACATGTCCATATCGCTATAGTCTAAATTTTCTCCTGCCATTCCCCAAACAAAAGTGTAAGCAGAAGTACCAGACCCTGAATGAATAGACCATGGTGGTGAAATAACTGCTTGTTCATTTGCCATCCACAAGTGTCTTGTTTGGGTTGGTTGTCCCATAAAATGACATACAGCTTGGTCTTGAGGAACATCTATGTAGAAATATACTTCCATTCTTCTATCGTGAACATGTGCTGGCATGGTATTCCACACGGAACCTTTTTTTAAGGTAGTCATTCCCATTTGTAGTTGACAAACATTCAATACACTGTTTACAATGTACTTACGAAGTGTTCTTGCATTGGCTGTTTCTTCGGAACCTAACTCAACAGTTTCTACATCACCTAACCCAATTTTTTTAACAGGGAAAGATTGATGTGCAGGTGTAGAGTTTATATAAAACTTAGCAGGTTCTTTTGCATTGTTACTTTTAAATGTTAGCTCTTTGTTGCCACTACCCACATACAAAGCCTCTTTGTGATCTAGTTCATATGTAGTTCCATCAACTTCTACCAAACCTTTGCCTCCTACATTTATAACTCCCAATTCACGTCTTTCTAAAAAGTAATTTGCCTTTAAAGCATCTACCGTTTCCAACTTAACAGCTTTGTCTATTGGCAGGATTCCTCCAATAACATAACGATCATAATGAGAGTATACCAATCTTACCTCATCTTTGATAAATAAAGTCTCGATTAGAAATTCATCTCTCAATTCTTGCGTATCCATTTGCTTCACTTCTCTGGGTGATGCCGCATATCTAGTTTCTACATTTTTCTTCATAATGTTATACTTTTTATGATTTTTTGGTAAATGTAGTAAATATTTTAAAAATACAATCGATTGTATTTTTAAAATATGAATTTATATATTTGTTATCAATTCATTTCAGTACTATTTTTACATGGTTGTTTTTTTAGAAACGTATCAACTTTACTGCGTTTCTAAAACATGATTATTGACTGTTAGACTTACTTAATTTATGACTCTAAAAAACTCTTTTTTATCTAGAATTCTTATCTTATTTTTCGGACTGATTGTTGGTCAAAACAACAGCTTTGGACAAACAGCTTTTGACAAATTAGAAAACCTACGCTTTAAGCATTTGTCTATTAAAGAAGGGCTTTCTCAGCGATCTGTTACTTCCATTATACAAGACTCTAAAGGATATTTATGGTTGGGTACAAGAGATGGTTTGAACCTGTTTGATGGAACTAAATTCGTTGTATTTAGACACAACTCCGAAGATACTACAAGTCTTAGTCACAGTTGGGTCACTTCCGTTTTTGAAGACAGTAACCAAAATATTTGGATAGGAACTACAGATGGGTTGAACTTGTACAATCCTAAAGAGCGAAATTTCATCCGTTATCAACAAAATAATCCTCATAACTTTTTAACCGATAATAATGTTTGGAATATTGCTCAAGTTGATGATAAAACCCTATGGATTACCACCAATAAAACTATAACAGTAGTTGATATTGACAGTAAAAATTCTATGTCTTTGCCCAAAAAAATTAGTGACATTATTCAATTTAATCAAGTACGATCTATTTACAAACCACACGAGAATTATGTTTGGCTGTGTACCTCTAAAAAGATTATTCAGTACAATTTACTGTCTAACAAAGCTTTGTTCTATTCCTATCCGAATACTTCTAGCAATGAAGCACATCACAACAATTCTCCTAAAATTTACGAAGATGCACATAAAAACATTTGGCTGGGTTACGAAAACGGATTGGCTATTTGGGATGCCAAACAAAACAAATTTGTAGATGCCCCTTACAACATTACAAGTCCTGTTAGAGCTTTTAATGAAGACCTTGATGGAAATTTATGGATTGGTAGTTATACTGGCTTGTACATTTTAAATTCACAAAGAACTAAGGTCAAACAGTTTACCAACAATCCTAACCAGCTGGGGAGTTTGAGTCAAAACTCAATTTATGCCATTACTAAAGACAACCGTGGAGATTTATGGATTGGTACTTGGGCTGGTGGTGTTAATTACTTTGATTACAATTTTCAAGCTTTTCAACAAATTGCTTATGGAACTAGCAATAAAATGTTAAACTATAGTGTAGTTAGTTCTATTATAGAACTACAAAACGGTAACTTATTTGTGGGGACTGAAGGTGGTGGTTTGAATTTTTATCACAAAAACAACGATATTTTTACTTACTACAAACACAATCCTAAAGATGCAAGCTCTATAGGCTCTAACAACATCAAAGCACTTTTGTTAGACCAGCAACAAACGTTGTGGATTGGGACTCATGACAAAGGTTTGTTTTACACTGATATTCAAAAAAAGCCGTTTTCATTCCACAAAGTAAACCCCGTTTTGAATGATGGAGGTTCTTTAGAAGAGTGTAGAATTTTAAGTTTGTATCAAGACGAACAACAAAATATATGGATTGGAACCTTGTCTAAAGGACTTTTTGTATACAACACCACCAACAAAACCATCAAAAAAATAGCCAATCATTTGAAATCGATCAAATGTATATCTAAATCAAACAAAGTAAATGAAGTTTTGATTGGGGGAATCGAGGGAATCGAAAAAATCAACACCCTTACCCACAAAGTAACCTTTTTGACTAACAAAAACACACAAACGTTTATTCCAAAATCTGTAAACTGTATTTTGGTTCATCAACAAAAAATATGGGTGGGTACAGAAGGAAAAGGACTTTATCAAATTGATTTGACTGCAAACCAAACCACCAAATACAGCATTGCTGAAGGGTTGCTAAGTGAAGTTATTTATGGTATTCTTAGTGATCACGAAGGCAAAATTTGGGTAAGTACCAACAACGGAATTAGCAGTTTAAACACTAAAAATAAAGAAATTGAGAACTACTTGGAACCCGATGGCTTGCAAGGTAAAGAGTTTAATTATGGAGCTTATTTAAAGGGGCAGAATGGAGTTTTGATGTTTGGAGGAACCAATGGTTTTAATTTATTTAACCCCAAAGACATCAAAAAGAACAGTTTTGTTCCTCCTGTTGATATTTACGGAATTACGGTTAACAACAAAGAATACACCCATATTACCCAGCCTGGTTTTAAGATCGAACTGGTACACAATCAAAATGATCTTCAAATAGATTATACGGCTTTAAGTTTTTCTCAAGCAGAAAAAAATCAGTTTGCCTACAAATTAGAAGGGTTTGATAGCGACTGGAAATACGTGGGGCAACACAAAAAAGCAACATATACCAACTTGGATAGTGGTAGCTATACTTTTAAGGTAAAAGCAGCCAACAGCAACAACCTATGGAATGTAACTGGTAAAAGTATTGCCATTCGTATTTTACCTGCCCCATGGAAAACTTGGTGGGCCTATACTATCTATCTTTTGTTGTTGCTTGCCTTGCTTTTTTTTATACAACGTATCATTATTATTAGAATTAAGGAAAAAAACGAGTTGAAACAAGAGAAACTAGATAAAGAACGTTTGGAAGAAATCAATCAGCTAAAACTGACTATGTTTACCAATATTTCTCACGATTTTAGAACTCCGCTCACACTTATTATAGGCCCTTTACAACGTATGATTAAGAAACGAATGGGAAATGCAGAAGTTCAAAAACAACATCAAATTATGCATACCAATGCCAACATGTTGTTAGAACTCGTAAACCAATTGTTAGATTTTAGAAAAAGTGAATCTGGCAAATTACAATTGTACGCATCAAAAGCCAACATTGTTGATTTTGTGAAAACCATCAAAAAAGCGTTTGATGAGTTGGCTAACTTTAAACAATATACTTTTGATTTTTACAGCGAGCAGGAAAATATTCCGCTTTGGTTTGATCCCATCAAAATGAAAAAGATATTATACAATTTACTTTCCAACGCGTTTAAGTATAATGATGAAGAAGGAAAAATTGCTATTAAAATAGGATTTGAAGATGAAAAATTAAAAAAATATGTTACTATTCAAATCATCAATTACGGAGAAGTTATTCCACTTCAAAAGTTAGATTCTATATTTGATCGTTTTTATAGGTTTGACAAAGAAGGAAAACAAAAAGGAACAGGAATTGGACTTGCGTTAACCAAAAATTTGGTGGAATTGCATTACGGAAAAATAACTGCAACTAGTTCTAAACAAGATGGAACTTGTTTTAAAGTAATGCTTCCGCTTGGTAAAAAACATTTAAGAGAAGAAGAACGCATTGCACACAAAGTAGCCAATATTGATGTTGAAAAATCCTTTTTGCTAGAAAAGACTTTAAAAACACAAGAGCAAGAATTGCAGCAACAAAAAGAGGCAACAACCCCCAACCAACAAACCATTTTACTGGTAGAAGACAATATTGAAGTACGAACTTTTATTAAAGAAATTTTTGAACGCCACTACAATATAGTTGAAGCCGAAAATGGCAAAGTAGGCTTAGAAATTCTGAAAGAAACCCACCCAGAATTGGTAATTAGTGATGTAATGATGCCAGAAATGGATGGGTTTGAATTGTGTGAACACATTAAGAAAAACATACTTACCAGTCATATCCCCGTTATTTTATTGACTGCAAAAACAGCTAGTGAACATCAAAAAACGGGATTTACTACGGGAGCAGATGCCTATATTGCCAAACCTTTTGATGCTGATATGTTAGAAATACGTGTTCAGAATATATTGAACACACGTAAAAATTTGATTTCTAAATTTAAAAAGGAAATTATTTTAGAACCTAAAGAAATGGTTAGCACTTCTGCCGATGAAGAATTCTTAAAAAAAGCCATTGCCATTATTGAAGAAAACCTGCACGACAACAACTTTAATGTAAATCAATTTACCCAAAAAATGAACATGAGTAGATCGGTCGTTTACAGAAAAATTAAAGCTTTAACAGATCAATCTATTACAGAATTCATTAGAACCATCAAACTAAAAAAAGCAGCTCAAATGCTAGTAAAAACTGCCATGAGTGTTTCAGAAATTGCCTACGAAATTGGTTTTAGTGATTTAAAATATTTTAGGTCTTGCTTTAAAAAACAGTTTAATGAAGTTCCTTCTGTTTACAGATCTAAAAACGCAGAAAACCTATAAATCAAAACCACAACAAAACAGCAATTACATTAACAATATGATTATTTTAACCCCTAAAAACAATCATAAAACCATTTAAAACCCAGTAACAATGCAGTAAAAACAATACCCGAACAATATATCCCCCCCTAAAAACCAATTATCCCCTGTTGTAACATTTCCTCTTTTTTGAAATTGCGTTCATCGAACTAACAAATTTTAAAAATCATGAAAAACCAAGTTTTCACCTTATTTGGTATTACAACAATACTACTGTTTTTGGGTAGTTGTACAAAAGATACTTTTACAGAAAACTCAAACGATTCTCTATACAAAGCCCCCTCTGAATTGTCCTATTCAGAAATTTTAAACGCACGTGAGTTTTCATTTATCAAATCAGGAACTCCTATTGTAAACACCAACAACTTAATTCCTACTTACGAAATTGTAGGAGGAAGAAATGGAACTGGAGAAGTTTTAGATGCAAGTTACTTACAAGACGTAAGTATTGAGAACCCAATAGAAATTACTGCAAATTTAGACCCTGAAAATTATTATGTAAATGCTGCAGGAGACAGTGTAAAAACTTATACGGCTACCAACTATCAAACTGCAGGTGTTATTACTATTGCCAATGAAAACAAATTTGGAATTGGAGATTATTATTTTGATGTAAAAGTAAGCACGCAACATAAAGAAGACACTTACAGCTCTACTTTTAACAATGTTTTTCATTTAAACGTAGGTCCACAATTGGTAACCAACTTATTATTTTCACCTATCGCTCAAAATTTAGTAGTAGGAACAGGAAACACAAGTTCTACACCTTATTTAATTACTGGAAATACAGCCGTTACTTTTGATCTATTGTCTGATACTGATAAATTATCTATAGACAAGCAAACAGGGGTGATTTCTCTATTAGACGGTTATAGTACTGCAGAAAACGATACGCTATACCCTACTGTACAAGTAACAAGTACCATTAGCCAAGAGACCACCACTTTTCAAGGAGATAGTTTTTTAATGCTTGTTGCTTCAAATAGTCCCATAGACTTGCCTAAAAAGACCAATTATTTCTTTTATCCAACCTTAGAAGCAGAAAACAAAACTTTTGGATATGCTATTGATATGGTTGAGCAAGGATCTACAACGGCATGGGTACAAGCCAATCCGTCTCCTTTAGCAGCACAAGAAAGACCTGAGGGAATTGAAAGCAAATCTATCTGGATTAATGTGACTGTAGGAGATCGTTTAGCACACGAGTCTGATGTAATTATCAACACACAAGATTTAACACAATTTAGTTTAGGATTTGATCTTTCGGCAGTATTCCATATTAAAAACCAATATGTAGAATACATGCCTGATGGAAGAACTCCTACGGAACTAGAAGTTTATTATTCTGCAGATTACACAGGAAATAACACAACAGCTACGTGGACAAAAATTAACAATCAGGTTACCAGTCAAATTAATAGTTTAACAACAACTCCTTTTGTCGGATTGCCTTATCCTGGAGATCAAAAAATAGGTGGCGGTGATCCCGATGGACAAAAAGATGCTACTAAAAACGCAGATAACAAATGGACACGATGTGAGCTAGACTTAAACCCTTACAAAGACATTCAAAACTTTACTTTAAAATTCAAAGTAAAATCTAACTACACAGGTTCTTTAAATGACATTAGCACTGCTGCTAGACCTGGTAGGTATTACATTTCTGATGTTCACTTTAAAGCTTCAGAAGAATGATTGTAATCCCTAACCTACAAAAAATGAACCCACTAAAATTTATTCAAATGAAAAAAACTATAGGATTTCTGCTTTTCTTTTTATGTGTATCCGTTACATCATATGCACAAGTAATTAGCGGAAAAGTAACAGATACGGAAGGAACGCCCTTGGTAGGAGCTTCTGTAGTGATTAAAGGACAAAACAAAGGAACCATTACAGATTTTGATGGACTTTACAAACTAAAAGCCAAAAAAGGAGACAAACTAATATTCAGCTATTTGGGCTACGAGACCAAAGAAATAAAAATATTCAATAAAAAAACAATACAAGTAACCCTAGAAACCAAAGGAATGGGACTAGATGAAGTGGTTATTGTAGGATACGGTTCAGTAAAAAAGAGAGACCTAACTGGTGCTGTTGCCAAAGTAAGCCCCGAAGAAATAAGCAAAACCGCAACCACTAACTTTGATCAAGCATTGGCAGGTCGTATTTCTGGAGTTAATATTACCTCTTTAGACGGTACTCCTGGTGAAGCAGTTAATATTGTTATTAGAGGAGGAAATTCAATCACAGGAGACAACTCCCCTTTGTATGTTATTGACGGGGTTCCATTAGAAGATTTTGATCCAGGTTCTATTAGCACCAATGATATCGAAACTTTTGACATACTAAAAGATGCATCAGCAACAGCCATTTATGGATCTAGAGCAGCCAATGGAGTAATTCTTATCAACACCAAAAGCGGTAGGTCTGATGGAAAAACAGATGTAAGAATCAACGTTTCAAATAGCTATCAATGGATTCCTAACAGATTAGAAGTCTTAAGCCCTTATGAATACGTAAAATACCAGCAACAAATTGCCTATGCATTGGATGGATATTCACCTGGAGATCGCACCAAGTTCTTTGCACAAGATTGGGTAGATCCCGAATTGTATAGAAACGTAGCAGGAACAAGCTGGCAAGATGAAATATTTAGACTAGCAAAAACCAACAAGTACAATGCAAGCATAAGCGGTGGAGACAAAACTAGCTCCCTTTATTTTTCTACAGAATACATAGATCAAGAAGGAACTTTGCTTAACACAGGGTATAAAAAATTTGTAAACAATTTAAAATTTTCTAGAAAAATAAGCTCTAAAACAGAATTTAAAGGAAACCTAATGTATACCCATTTAAACCGAAGTGGAATGCGAGTTTCTGGAGATAAATACACTAGTGTAATCCGTGATGCCATTCAATTTAGACCTGTAGAACCAATTAACGATGATGGTTTGGAATTAGGAGGTTACGACCCTGCTGATATCAATCAAAGATTTTTGTTTAACCCTATAAAAAACTTAGAAAACACAGACAGACAAAGCAAATTTGATGTTGTTCGTGGTGGAGTATCTTTAAGACATAAATTCAAACCCAACTTCTACATCAATCTATCAGGTAACTATCAAATTGACACCCGAAAAGAAAGTTTGTTTTTTGGAAAAGATACCCAATCAGGAACTAGAGGAACCGATCATATTAACGGATCTATTACACAAAGAAGAAACCAAACCATCTCTTCTTCTAACACCATTACTTATAAAAAACACCTTGGAAAAAGTGACCTTACCTTTTTGGGAGGAATGGAAATGCAAGCCAGAAGTTATGAATACACATATTTAAAAAATTCAGAAATTCCTACAGACTTGTTTGGAATAGACAATTTAGGACTGGGGACCTCTCCTTCTATACCACAAACCTCTATATCTAAAAACACACTGCTATCTTACTTTACTCGTTTAAATTATTCTTTAAAAGACAAATATTTAGTAACCTTTACCTATAGAGCTGATGGATCTTCTAAGTTTAATGAAGAAAATCGTTGGGGTTACTTCCCTTCTTTTTCTACCGCTTGGAAGTTAAGCGAAGAAAAGTTCATCAAAAACATAACTGCCATTTCTTTTGCCAAAGTTAGAGCAGGTTGGGGAGTTACAGGAAACAATAGAGTTAGAGATTATCAGGCATACAACCAGCTAAACATTAATACAGGTAGTGGTTACGCTTGGGGAACAGGACAAAACTACGTTCCTGGAGCCTACCAAAGTAATTTAGGGGTGCCAGATTTAACGTGGGAAAGTACGGCACAAACAAATGTTGGGTTAGATTTTGGTTTGTTCCATCAAAAAATAGAAGCTACAGTAGATTATTATAACAAACAAACTAGTGATTTGTTACTAAATGCTGAAATGGCACCTCATACAGGTTTTGATAGGGTACAACAAAATGTAGGAAAAATAGAAAATAAAGGGTTTGAGTTTTCTGTTACGTCTCAAAACATCAATCGTAAAAAATTTCAATGGACCACCTCTTTTAACATTGCCTTTAACCGAAATAAAACGTTGGCATTAAATAGAGGACAAGAAGCCATTTATACAGATCCAGAGTGGAGTAATGGCTATGCAGAAAACCAATACATAACCAAAATCGGAGAACCTGTAGGAATGATGTATGGTTTACAATACGAAAGAATTTATCAATGGGAAGATTTTAATTGGGACAACAATTTACAAACCTATACTCTAAAAGAAGGCATTCCAGACAATGGTGCTTTGCCTGTAGCCCCAGGAAGTGTAATGTTTAAAGACATTGATGGCAACGGAACCATTAACAACGAAGACAGAGTTATTATTGGAAACCCACACCCTAAACATTTTGGAGGACTGTCTAACAACTTTAAAATAGGAAATTTTGACTTAAGTATTCTTTTTCAATGGTCTTATGGTTTTGATATCTTAAACGCCAACAAAGCTGTCTTTAATGTACCTGGTGCGGGTTCTCAAAACGGTTTTAAAGGACTTACAAACATCTGGACACCAACCAATACCAATACCGATGTAAATGCAGTTAGTTATTTATCCGTATTTGGTACCGCTCCTAAAGGAAATTTAATTGACGACAGGTATGTAGAAGATGGTTCTTATTTAAGATTAAACTCCATTTCATTAGGTTACAAAATTCCTAAAAAAATAACCAATGCTCTTCACCTTAAAAAAGCGCGTGTATATGTAACAGGTCAAAACTTATATACATGGACAGGTTACTCGGGTTACAACCCTGATGTTTCTGTAGGAAGATATGGTGCATTAACACCTAGCTTAGATTACTCAGCTTATCCGCAAAGTGTGACTGTTATGACGGGCCTAGACATTACATTTTAATTGCTTACCAACTCAAAAATATTTAAAAATGAAAATACATTTCTATAAACGAATCTGTTTCCTATTAGCCACCACCTTATTCATTGGTTGTAGTGACTTTTTAGAAGAACAACCCATATCTACCATTGGTGTAGATGAATTTTACAAAGATCAAACACAAGCAGAAATTGCCTTGTCTGGAATTTATTCTAAACTAGCTGATGATAGGGTTTATGGACAAGCACTTTCCATTATTATGTCTTCAGGAACAGACGAAGGTTATTACAACAGAAGATACAATGAAAACTGGACTGTTGGATTGTACAGACATACCTCTCAAGACAATTATATAAAAAATCTATGGGCTGCTTTGTATGATGTAATCAACCTCAGCAATACCTTTTTAGAAAAACTAGACCCAGCAGCTTTTGAAGAAGATCAATACAATGCACTGTTAGCTGAAGCTCGATTTTTAAGGGCACATGCCTATCAGCTATTAGTTGATTGGTGGGAAGAAGTTCCAATGCCTTTAACTCCTACCTTAGATCAATCCTCTAACAATTTGCCAGTGTCTAGCCTAGAAGAATTGTATGCTCAAATTATTAAAGATTATACGTACGCAAGTATGCATTTGCCTGCAGCCACAGACCCAAGCTATGTACCAGGACGAGCAAATAAATATGCTGCTCATGGTTTAATGGCTCGTGCATATTTAAAAATGGCTACTTATCCGATGAAAGATGTTACTAAATACGAACTAGCAAAAAAACACTGTGATACCATTATACAATCCGGAGTTCATGGTCTAAGTGCTTCACAATCTATAGTGGTAAATGATGGTAGTGACGACAAAATAGTGGTTACAGAAGACGGATATAGAAAACACTTTTTAAATTACATTCAGAATTCTTATGATGTGCATGAGTCTCTGTTTGAAATTTCATTCCGTTATTTAAGAGAATCTGGGATTGACACCCATGGAAGGCTAGGGACTTTAAATGGTGTTCCTTTTAACTTAGGAGGTGGAGATGATGGTTACCCAGGAGCTTTTGCCATGTACAACACAACTCCCCTACTACGTAACTCTTACATTGCCAACCATGATAGTATTCGTAAAATGTGGAACTTGGCAGAAATGACCTATTCAGGTTCAGGAAATGCATCTGCTGTTACCAATACCTTAGCTAGAGGTTATGCTCCTGGAAAATACAGACGTTGGGAACCATCTAATTACGAAGATTTGTTTACAGATCCAGAGCCAGGTACTGTAGAAGCTTATGTTGTTTTAGAAGACAACCCAAGCCCTAATAGAAATTTTTCAACGGTAAACTTTCCTGTGCTTCGTTATGCTGATGTTTTGTTAATGTATGCAGAAGCAGACAATGCTATTCATAGCGGTCCTACCGCCACTGCCATACAATATTTAGACGAGGTTAGAAACAGAGCTGGTTTGTTTCCCATCAACGTAGCCAAACCGAGTGCTGTAGCTGGTCAACAAGCCTTTTTTGAGGAATTGGTAGATGAACGTTTTCGTGAATTGTGCTTTGAAGCTTTAAGGAAACACGATTTGATTCGTTGGGAATTACTAGGAGAAAAACTAATGGATTTAAATGCTTCTATTGAAGGTAGTCCTGAATTTAGCAATACCAATGAAGACCACAAATCTTACTTAAGAGCAGGACAGTTTTTTAACCCTAGCAAGCATCTATCATTGCCATATCCATTACAAGAAGTCAACCTAAATCAACAACTAGAACAAAAAAACAATTGGTAATCTTAGCAGTTATTATTTCTAAGCTCTTAAACCTTAACAAAAAGAAACACGGTATTATTCCTCAAAAAAACACAACATTCATCCCCTAAAAACGATCATTCTACCCCTATTGGATCGTTGTAAAAAAAGGGTTCTTGCAATTGGAAAATAATACCCACAAATACACTTATATGAAAATTAAAAGAAAGATCATTTCAGCATCCATAGCGGTAGGGCTTTTGTTTGCTTGTCAGCCCCAAAAAGGAATTGACGTTTCTAAACAAGTACAATTGTCTGCACAACAAATGGCTTTGCTAGTTACAGACGCAAAAAAAGCAAACCGACTTCCTAGAACTTTGGAAGCTAACGGAGAAATGCATTTTACGCACGAAAACAAATTCGACTGGACGGAAGGTTTTTTTCCTGGTTCTTGTTGGTATCTATACGGACTAACACAAAATCCAACATGGAAAGAAAATGCTATTCAATTCCAAAATTTATTTAAAGAACACAAAGACATTACCACTAACCACGATTTAGGTTTTGTTTTTAATTGTTCTTACGGAAACGGATACAGAATGACCCATAATGAGGAATACAAACAAGTAATGATTGATGCTGCCAATGCTTTGATCACACGTTTCAATCCAAAGGTAGGCTGCATTAAAAGTTGGGATGTACACAGAGGTTGGCAAGCAGAAAGAGGTTGGAAATATCCTGTAATCATAGACAATATGATGAATCTAGAATTGCTTTTTGAAGTTTCGGAACTAACGGGAGATGAGACTTATAAAAATATTGCCATTTCACACGCAGACACCACATTAAAAAATCACTACAGAAAAGATAACAGTTCTTATCACGTAATAGATTATGATCCTGAAACGGGAGCTGTAAGGAACAGACATACCGCACAGGGTTTTTCTCATGAGAGTTCTTGGGCTCGTGGACAAGCCTGGGGATTGTATGGTTACACCCTTTGTTACCGATATACAAAAGATGAAAAGTATCTAGACATGGCTAAAAAAATTGCTCAATATATCTTATCCTTTCAAGGAACTCCAGAAGATGGAATTCCCTACTGGGATTACCATGCACCAAACATTCCTAATGAACCCAAAGACGTTTCTGCTGCTGCCGTAACTGTTTCTGCATTAATTGAGCTGAACCAATACACTAACAATGGCTATAAAACTTCTGTTGATAAAATGATGACATCTCTATCTAGCGATGCCTATTTTGCAAAACTAGGAGACAACAAACATTTTTTGTTAAAACATAGTACAGGTAGTATTCCACACAATAATGAGATTGATGTTCCTTTAAATTATGCAGACTATTACTATCTTGAAGCTTTGTATAGACTTCAAAATTTAAACAATTAAAACATGAACAAACGTCATTTTATCATAAAAACACTCACCTTTTGTACCCTTTCTTTGATTGCTCAAAAAAAAGAATCACAAGTATGGAACGATTATGTAAAGGCTTACAAAAACAATACAGAGACTGTACTACCTAATTTTTCTTATGCAGGATACAAATACAGTCAAGAAGCCATTCCAGATGTCAATCATAAAATATTTAATGTTTTAGATTTTGGAGCCGTTCCTAACGATAAAAAATCGGATAAAGAAGCTATTAAAAAAGCCATTGCTGCAGCCGAAAAAAACAAAAAAGGAATTGTTTTTTTTCCTAAAGGAACGTATTACATCAATACTGAAAGTGATGATATTAGCACTCTTTCTATCCATTCTTCCAACATTGTATTGCGTGGTGATGGAGCTAGTGAGAATGGAACTGTTTTGTTTTTTGAAAAAGATTTACCACCAAAGGATCCAAAAAAACTATACAGTTCCCCCAGTGCTTTAGAAGCCAAATCTAAAAAAGGAGACAAGCTACTAACCACTGTAATTGCCAATAGCAGAAGAGAAACACACAAGGTTACCGTACAGGATGCTTCCAAAATAAAAAAAGGAGATTGGGTAATTTTAAAAGTAGTAAACAATAGCAAAGATTTAATTGCATACGACACCCAACCTTTAGAGGTCCAAACCGAATGGTCAAAAATTGTAAACAAAGGGGTTCAGGTAAATGAGAGACATCAAGTAGCCGAAGTACATAAAAATGTAATCACTTTTGTAGAGCCAATTCACTACGATGTACAAGCCAAACACCATTGGGAGATTTACAAGTACGGACACCTTCAAAACATCGGTTTTGAAAACATTCGTTTTGAAGGAAATTGGACTCAAAAATTTGAGCATCACAGATCTGCTAAAGATGATGGTGGCTGGACTATTTTAAGCCTTTCTAGAACAGTAAATTCATGGATTAAGAACTGTACGTTTAAAAATGTAAGTCGTGCAGCTGGGTTTTCTCAATCGGCCTATTGTACTGCTATCAATATTGATGTTATAGGAAACATTGGCCATAATTCTGTTCATGCAGGAGGGGGCTCTACAGGAATTTTATTAGCAAACATAAACGACACCGCTGGTATGCATCATGCTGTTGGTGTGGGTGGTGGTAGCACAACAGGAACTGTTATTTGGAGGTGTAAATACCCTGCACACACTTCTTTCGAGTCTCATGCATCACAACCAAGATGTACTTTGTTTGACAATGTAGAAGGAGGTTTTTTTGCAGGTAGAGCTGGTGGAGCTAGACAAAGTTTACCCAACCACGGAAGGTATTTGGTTTTGTGGAATTATAAAGAAACAGACGAAGCTGAAAAAGACTTTCGTTTTGTAGCCAAAAATACTTGGTTCTGGAGAATTGTTCCTCCTATTATTGTAGGGTTCCATGGAGCAGGAACAACGTTTAAAGCTGATGAAGTTCAAATTGCAGAAAGTATAGGAACCCCTGTGCATCCCGAATCTTTGTTTGAAGAACAATTAAAACTGCGTTTAGGCAAACTGCCCAAATGGATGCAAGCATACAAATAATTACTAAAAAAACTTTAAATGAAAACAATCAAAAATACAATCTTAACTTTTTTCAGCCTTCTAAGCATTATTACTTGTGCACAACAAAAAGAAAAAAATAAGCATCAAAAAAAGCCCAATGTTTTAATTATTTTTCCTGATCAGCTAAGAAGGTACTCTGCAGGTTTTTGGAGAGAAGAACCTTATAAAAGTTTGGCTATCGGAAAAACTGATCCTGTAATTACTCCCAACATAGACAAATTGGCTAAAAACGGAGTTGTATTTACCAAAGCCATTAGTAATTTTCCGTTGTGTAGTCCGTACCGAGGAATGTTAATGTCGGGAATGTATCCTGAGCAAAATGGAATTTGGAACAATTGTAAAGTGGGGAGAGAACATAGTTTAAAAGATGATATTCCTACCATTCCCTCTTTGTTTTTAGAAGCAGGCTACAACACTGCATATATTGGGAAATGCCATTGGTTAAAAAACGATCCTTTGTTTGACGAGAAAGGAAATTATGTTGGAACCACCAAGGCTCCTGGCGGTCATTACGTTAACAAATACGACACCTATATTCCTAGTGACCAAAGACATGGAATAGAATATTTTTATCAAGCTTTAAAAGACGAACACTATAATCCTCATATCTATTCTAATGACCCAAGTGTTATTGAAGGTAAAAAAGATGGAGAATTGCATTTGCCTAAAATATTTTCTCCTAAAAACGAAGCCAACATTATCATTAACTATCTAAAAAATCAAAACAAACACAGAGATCCCTCAAAACCTTTTTGTATGATTTGGGCAATGAATCCTCCTCACAATCCTTGGGACGATAAAAACACAGATATGGAAGTGTTGCATAAAAACTACGACAAAGACAAGTTTCCTGAAATTAACGAGCAGTTAGTGGTTCGTAAAAATGCAGACAAAGAAGTTGCCAAATATGCCCGCCATTATTACGCAAACGTTACAAGTTCTGACCATTATATTGGTTTGGTCTTGGATGAGTTGGAAAAAAGCGGAGAATTGGACAATACCATTGTTATTTTTAGTTCAGATCATGGAGAAATGCTAGGAAGTCATGGAAAAACAGGAAAAAATGTGGTGCAACTAGAATCTTTAGCCATTCCTTTTATTGTACACTGGCCAAAAGGATTAAAACCTGGAATTCAAGATATTATTCTAAGTGCTCCTGATGTATTGCCAACTGCTATGGGATTGGCTGGAATTGAGCATCAAATCCCTACTAGTATCGAAGGAACCAACTTTGCTCCTATTCTAAAAGATGAAAAAACAAATCTAAAAAAGCCAAAAGCTGCTTTAATTATGCTAGGAAACTCAAGAGGAGTGCAAACAGACAGGTATACGTTTTGTGTAGAAGAAAACAAAAAACAATGGGATAAAAAAAAGGCAAAAAGTGTTAAACAAGTATTTTTCTACGACAACGAAAAAGACCCTTATCAGCTACACAAAATCACTATGAATGAAGATCCAAAAACATGCAAAAAAATGTTAGGAACACTTGCTACGTTGTTAGAAAAAACAAACGACCCTTGGTTTCAAACAAAAAAATATAGTGAGTTAATTCCCTATTAGCATTTGTTCCTAAAGAATTTCTCTCTTTTTAATTCCCTTATCTTTTGATGCTATATTATTTAGGTAAGGGAATTTGAATCCTCCATCTAGATTATTATGAAAAATAGCCCTCTTTACCTTGTCTGTTTTGTGTTGTTTTGGTCTTGTAAGCAAACAGAAAAACTTTGGGAACCTAACTTGCTAAAGGAGTTTAAACAAAAAGGAATTGCTTCTAAGCTCCCCGATTATTCCTACGCAGGTTATGCCTATGGCGAAAAACCAATTCCAAACATACAAAGCACCAGCTACAACGTAACCGATTTTGGAGCTGTTCCCAATGATGGCAAAGACGACACGCAAGCCATTAACACCACCATAGAAATTGCGGGTAAAAATGGTGGAGGAATAGTGTTTTTTCCTAAAGGAACATTCCATATCAACTTAGACACTACCCAAACCCAAATTGTACACATAAACTACAGCAATATTGTACTAAGAGGTTCTGGTTCAGATGATGAAGGCACCGTTATTTTTAGTGGTTCGTCCACACATCAATCCGAAGAGGACAGTCCTTGGTTGTCTCCTTTTGTGTTTCATTCTGGACTTAACTTACAAGATACCCATGGCTTTTATAATTTTAATGATTTAACAAGCACCTCGGCTATTACCCAAGAAATTGATGCAGGATCTAATACTATAACCGTAGCTTCTACAAAAGGATTACAACCCAAAGATGTAATTATAGTTGCCTTACAAAACACTACAGAAGATGGCAATTTAATGCAAGACTTAATGCATCCTTTAACTTTTGAACCTTTTCAGATAAATTATTTAAATGCAGGCAAACAAAGAGCCAAATCTTTTCAGTGGCCAGTAGAAATTGAAAAAATTCTTAACGAACACCAGATACTTTTAAAACAACCTACTAGAAGAAAAATTGAATTGAAATACAACCCTAGCATTGCTTTATTTCCTATGCTTAAAAATATTGGAATAGAACATTTTAAATTCAACTCTGCATGGGATGGAAACTACAAACACCATCAAAATAGAGAAATGGATTACGGTTGGGGAGCCATTAATTTGCACCGTGTTTCCCACGGATGGATTAGAGACATCCATATACACAACTACACACAAACCACCCATTTGGTGAACAGCAGAAATGTTACCATTCAAGACATACACATTACAGGAAAAGCAGGACATTATTCTCCTAAAATGTATCATTCTTCAGACAATTTGGTACAAAACATTCAGGTAGATGCTAACATGACTCATGGCCCTGGGTTAGAAGGTTGCTCTTTTGGGAACGTATATAAAAACATTTCTTACAAATATCCATCAACCATAGATTTGCACGGAATGGCCGATGCCGGATTTTGTCCCCCTATGTACAATTTGTTTGAAAACATTCAAAATATAGAAAAAATTGCAGGTGGTGGTGCCCCACAAAACATTCCACATTCTGGAGAATACAACACGTTTTGGAATGTAGAATTAAACGGTTGGAAAGATGGGAACTATAATGAATTATTTTCTAGTTGGATTTGGAGAGACCCTATAAAATTTAACAACCAAATGCACATAGATTGCCACAAACAATATTTAAGAAGTCATGTGGTAGGAGTACGCTCTACAAAAGAAAATCACCTATTAACAATAGAACATTTAGACAAAGACCGTTCAGACGAATGGATTTACGTAGAAGGTTTAAACTCTAAAAGACCAATGGTTCCTTTGTACGAAACTCAATTAAAGTTACGCTTAAATGCTGAATAAAAACTACTAAAACAATCTACAATGAAGACTTATTGTTTGATACTTGCTATGCTAATTTCTTTATTGGCACAGTCACAAGACCAATCATTTGAAGTTTCTACAATTCCTAGTAATTGGAATGCAGCAACTGGAAATTTGGCCATATCAACCCTACATTACAAACACAATAAAAAATGCTTGCAATGGGAGTGGAATGCCAATGATGTTTTGACTATTTCTAACTTACAAGACCATGGATTGATTCCGTCTGAAGTACTTGGATATTTTGAAAACATGTTTAGAATGTGGGTTTACAATACCAATGCTTTGCCCAATCAAAAATTAGAAATTGCGTTTTATGACAACACAGGAAGCAAACAATTTTACTATGATTTTTATGTAAACTTTACAGGTTGGAGAGCTGCATCGGCTAGTTACAAACACGAAATGTCTGGAAATAAAACATCTACCAACATTACCACCTTAAAAATAAAAGCTCCACATACAGGTAGCGGCATTTTCTTTTTTGATTACATCGATTATACTATGGGTAGAAACACCTATCGTTCACCTGATTATCAACTTCCTTACTTACAGGCAGACAACGGTCAACATTGGTCGGACATGATGTATTTTCAATCCCTTCCCAAAACCATCAATGTAAGCACACCTACACCTCAAGAAATCAACGATTTGATTCAAGTAAAAAATGCTTATCAGGCTGCAATACTTGGAAATCCACCAGGAACTACTGCAGTAAACAATGCTGTAAATGCCTACAATCATCAAAAAATAAAGTACGAAAATGGTATTGTTACAGGAAAACCACTTTTTGGAACCGATTTTTCTGATGCCAATTCTATTGCTGTTGTAGATGATTTTATTTACACCTTGGCCAGAGACTACAAACACAAAAACAACGCTAATAGTTTGACTTATTACGTAAATACCATTCGTTATCTTTTAGATCAGGGCTATGCTGATGGTAGTTGTTTAGAAACCTTGCATCATGTAGGTTACCGATGTAGGAATGTTATCAAATCTGTACATTTGATGAAAGAGGAATTGATTGCTGCCAATTTATGGACCCCTGCTCAAAAAATGGCTGAATGGTTAACGGCTATTGATATTATTTGGCATCCTACTGCCCACCACAGCAATATTGATGACGGACTGACAAGATCTGTAACGCTTTTAGGGGCTTGTCTTAACAAAGACTCAGATGCAGAGAAAGTTAGATATCTAAAAGGATTGCAACTATATTTTCACAATTGGTTGAGCCTTTATGCCAAAGAAGGAGAAGGTTTAAAGGTAGATTATACAGCTTTTCATCACAATGTCTACTATCCACAGTACGCTTTTGGTGCTTATAAAAATGTTGCAGAAGCTTTGCACTTACTTTCAGGAAGTATGTATGCAGTATCTGATGAAAAAAGAACTGTTTTTAAGAAAATACTTCAAGTAGCTCGTGTCAACATGAATCAAAATACATTTCCTAACGGATTGTCTGGTCGTTCTCCTATGAACCCTATTTCTATTACCACTGCTTACAAAAATTTAGGAATTTACCATCCTGTTGATACTGATTTGATAGGAGCTTATAATTACATTACAGGAGGAGATAATACCACCAACCAACACGCAATCGAAACACCACCCAACGGTTTTTGGCAAATCAACTTTGCCAATTTAGGAACTTACAGACAAGACGATTGGTTGGCGGGAATAAAAGGTTTTAACAAGTATTTTTGGGGAACCGAAATTTACGGATTGGACAACCGATATGGAAGATATCAAAGTTACGGCTCTGTAGAAATTATTTATAAAGACGGACAAGAAGCTTCTGGAACACACAAAAACGGATGGAATTGGAATCTAACCCCTGGAGCTACCACCATTGTTCTACCTTTTGATAATTTAAAAGCTTCTAAAAGTAGACAAGACGAAAAAACAGACTCTAATTTTGCTGCAGCTTTGCGTTTTGGAAAAAAAACGGAGTATTATATAGAAGAAAAACTAGAAGGAAACTATGGAATGTTTGGGATGGATTTTACACAAAAAGCGATCACCACTAGCCACAATCCAAGTTTTACTTTTAAAAAATCTGTTTTTGCTTTTGATGGAAAATTAATTTGTTTGGGATCTAACATTCACAATAATGATGGTACACATAAAACAGTAACTACGCTGTTTCAAAATCAGTTAAACAGTAAAAACGATGCCATTGTAGTTAACAACAATTCTATCACTAGTTTCCCCTATCAAACTACTTTAAACAATACCAATTCTCATTGGTTGTTGGATGCTTATGGTACTGGTTATTATGTAAAAAATAATCAGCAAATTAATATTAATAGACAAAACCAAACCTCTCCTAACGAAAACGGAAAAGGTGCAACTACTACAGGAAATTTTGCTTCGGCCTACATAGACCACGGAACGAATCCTAATAATCAGGGATATGAATATGTGATTGTTCCTAAAACAAACCCTTTGGAAATGATTGATTTGAACACCAAAATACAACATGCAAATACCGCTATTTATAATGTTGTTCAAAAAAATGAAACTGCACACATTGTTCACTACAACAATATGTATGGATATGCTTTGTTTAAAGCAGGAAATTACGGAATTGCAACTCCCCTACAATCTAACAGTGAACCTTGTTTGGTAATGACGGAACACGTTGGCTCACATTTAAATATGTCTGTGGTAAGCCCTCATTTAAATTTTGATGGAAACAACGGAAGTCAACCCGTAACCATTTCTCTTGTATTGAATGGAAACTGGGAATTAAAAAACTCCAATTCAGAAAACACAACGTTCACAAATCAAGATACAACAACTACAATTCACCTTAGTTGTAAAGATGGTTTACCCGTAGATATAGAGCTTGTAGAAACGACAACAGCCTCTGTACCTAAAGAAACTGAAAAAGACGAAAATCATGTTAAAGTATATCCAAACCCAAGTGATGATTTTATCAATATTGCTCTTAACCCCACACTAAAAGTAAAAGAAATTGCTGTGGTAAACATTCTTGGCAAAACTATGTATCGTCAAAAAAACACAACTCCAATTGCTGTCCATTTTTTAAATACAGGTATCTATTTCCTGATTGTAAGGACACAATCAGGAAAAACATTTAAAAGAAAAATTCAGATTTATTAATACCTCATCACCATAATTTATGGTTTTATCAAAAAACAACTACAAATACAGCATTAATCATACTTAGAGAACAATCTCCCCCTCCTAAAAGCACTTTATTCCCCCTATTTGTAAACATTACTATAAATAGTTTTACTGTTAACTAACCTATAAACTATAGATACATTATGAAAAAATTTACTTTGTTAATTGCTCTAATTCTGTTAAGTACGTTTACAACAAAAGCTCAAGAAACCATTCATTATTATGATGATTTTAGGTACGCAGGAAATTCTGGTTACACAGGTTTTGCTACTTATGATCCCAACAACAAAGGATTAGGAGCTTTTATTACAAGAGTTGATGGAGTTCCTAGCGATGAAAGTACAGAATTAGGTACTAGTGTTTTAGGGTACACAAGGCCTACAAATAACTTTGGTAGCAGAACAGATGTTAGACAACCCCGAAGCATTAAACTCTCAGGTAATGAAGCTGGCGAGAATTACGAAGGAGTTTCGTGGGCTGTAATGGATGCGTTTGACATCTCTGGTTTGTCTAACCTATTTGTTTCCTTTGCTTCTAGAAATCAATATCACGAAGGTGCGGACAACGATCCTTTTAAAGTGTTAATTGCTAAAAACTATACCGATGGAACGACTCCTGTAGAAGGAAGTGGTTCCGGAGAATTTGTTGATATTACTGCTGCCATAAAATCAGCAAATCCTAATTTTGGAAACGATGGAAACTGGACACTAACCACCTTAAATTTATCTACTTATATTGGAGATTCTGGCTCTGATAAATTCACTTTAGCTTTTCAGTTTGAGTTTCATAACGAAGGAGCTTTTAGCAGCACTAACAATCGAAATGGAAACTGGAGCATCAGTGATGTAAAGTTTTTTTCTGATGCATCTTTAGCAATAAATAGGTTAGATAAAGATTCATTTTCTATTTATCCCAACCCTGTTAGGGATCAAATTTACATTAACAACTTAAAAAACATCCAAATCAAAAGCATCGATCTTTTAGACATTCACAGCAAATCTGTTTATCAAAGTAAAAAAACCGCTATTATTGATATGAAAGCGTTTGCTAAAGGAATTTACATCCTAAAAATCACCTCTATGACCAATGCCATTTTAACTAAAAAAATAATTGTTCCATAATGAAGACCTTTTTAGATCAAAAAAAATTAATCACTTTAAAAAATAACAAATGAAAAAAACTTTTCTTCTTATTATGCTTCTATCTATTAGCAATTTATCATACTCTCAAAACCGAATTGGTGATGGAGGACGAACATTTGATTCTTCTAATACGGTGAATGTTAACATTGCTAATTTTCAGTCTAAAAGACAACGATGGGCCAACGCTGGAGTTATTAACGGTATTAGAAAAACGGGGGGCGGTTACGAACAAGTACTGCCTTTTTCAGACACTAGCTTAGATGCTTCGGCAGCAATACAAGCAGCTATAGATAAAGTGGTTACTGAAAGTGGTGGTGCTGGTGGCCTTGTTAGAATTAGACAAGGTACGTATACCATTAAAAACACGATTCACATGAAAAAAGGAGTGAGTGTTATTGGAGAAGGTGCTACCAATACTGTTTTAAGAGTTGAAGTGAACAGTGGTAGTGTGGTTTCGTTTAAAGACCTTAACAACTCTAATTCTCAAACTTCAGGTTTAAAAAACCTTCGATTTTGGGGTACCAAAGGAGATCCTAATGATGCTTTAATGAGCGATGCCAAACCTAGTTACAATGCAAAAACTGTAGAAATTGTTAGATCAAAAAATTGTTACATGGACAACGTACATATTCTAAACTCTGGAAACAGCCCTGTTTCTACTTGGTCAGGTAGTCATCACTCTTTTAGAGACTTATATATAGATGGTTGTTGGAACAAAGGTGGTGGAGGCCACTGTTACTTTGCAATTCAGAGTCCAGATTGTTTGGTTTACAGTTCTGAATTTAGAGGACTAAGACACTTTACTCTCCAAAGAGAATATTGCGAGTATAATGTTGTGTATGACAATACTATATATGGAGATGTAAATTTTCACAATGCTGATGAAGGAAACAATCTTATAGAAGCAAATACAATTACACTACCCTCTTACCTCAGTGGTTCTTCAGGAAGAAGATATGTTGTAATGGGCCCTTGGTCTACACAACACGCTCCATCTGCTAGAGACAATTATGTATATAACAACACTGTAACCAATAATGCTTTTAGCGGTACACCACGTTGTAATTTAGGGAATAAGATTTATAGAGGTGCCGATAAATATGAACCTAATATCACCTCTCGACCTCATGGAAATCCTTTTGTAAACACCACCAATATTGATTACAACAGGCTTATCTATTCTACCAAAGCAATTAGTAATTCTAATCAAATAGAAGCACCTGAAGTTGTTGGGTTAGATTTTCCAGAATTTACAACATCTAATAAAGCTTTTACTATTGGTGTACATAACAAGGCAGCAAATCCCTATGTAAGAATTGTTGACTTTTCTGGATACATCCTTTTAGAACAAGAATTGAATGCTGGTAAATCAAACACCATCAACACAGACTTTTTAAAAGCAGGTGTTTATATCATTTCTTTATCCTCTACAAACGGGACGATAACAAAAAAAATAGCTGTAAAACCGTAAGCAAAATACTGCACAACCTATAATTGTATGCAAATCAACAAAGAAATTATTCTAAGAACTGGTTGTATAAAGCCTAAACAGAAGCAAATGCTTATACGTTAGACATAAAAAACGAATGAGCTAGCTTTTGATTAATAACACTCTTTTTTATTCCTTTATAAAATAAGCGAATTAAAAAGGGTGTTTTTTTGTTGATGATAGGAGAAGTAATTCTGTTTTAGAATACGAAATTTTCTTTTATATAGAGAACTTTATTATAATTCGGAAAACTTTTCTGATTGTAACTTAAAAGTTTCTTTGATGTCTTTAGGTGTTAGTGATTTTGATACTATAAGCACGTATTGATTTCAGACAGTAGGTTTTAGTACAAACAACGGTTCAGGGTAAAAACCTTAACCGTTGTTGCTTATTTAATTTGCGGAGCGTTGCCATTTTTAGGTCACTGTTCCATTCTTTCTTGCTCTAAAATATAGAAGAAATGCCTTGACAACAAGTGTTGTTCCTAAAAAATTGGTTGTTATTTGTTGCTCTAATTGTTCCCCTGTAGCTCCCTTAAAAGCCCCATAAGTCCGTACGCAGCATTGTTTATCAATACATTTACCAAAGCTACCTTTTCTGATGCATTGAATAATAGCAAAATAAATTTGTTGGGTTCATATTCATTTGATTTTAGTATTGAAAAAAGGACGTTTGAGTTTGGTACCCAACCGTCCTAAGCGTTTTTAAAAGTATTAACTGCTAACTTGATCCGTAAATTATTTTAAAATCGTTTCATAAATTTTTTTCCACAATTCGTTTCTCATTTTTGAATTTTGTTGATTGATTAGAATAATTACACCCCAATCGTTCTTTCTATTGTAACAGATAATAGAAGACTGCCCCATAGTATCTCCTGATTTCAGGAAAAAAGTGTTGGTTTCATCAATATAAATATTAATTCCCAAACCTATTTTTCTGGGTCCTTTTTTTGCTTTGTAAAATATTTTTTCTGTCAAAATACTTGCCTTAGCAATATTGGAACTTTCATCTAATATTTCTTTTAAATACTTAATCATATCTGTAGCAGAAGATTTTATTAAACCAGCAGGAGCACTTGAACTCCATAGCATCAGGTTTTGCTTAACTCCATTAAAATTATAACCTGTTGCAATATTCTCGATATCAAATTCTTTGGTGTAAGTATTATCCATTTTGATGAGGTTGATTAACTTTTCTCGTACAATTTCATCATAGCTCTTTTTGTATATGTTTTCTAATATTTCGCCCAATAGTATAAATCCAATAGTATGGTAACGATATGTACCGTAATCAGACAAGGCACTACAATTATTAACAATATCAATAAAAGTTTGTCTGGTTACATTTTTCAATGGATTTTGAGGGTTTTTAGTGATTAACTTTTTCCAATCAAGATCGTCTAATCCTGATTGATGAGATGCTAAATCTGATATTGTTATTTTACGTTTCAGTTGTTCCTGCAAAACAAAATCTTTTGGTAGGTAATTTTCTATATAGTCGTTTAGTTTAATTTTTCCTTCATTTGCCGCTTGAGCTATTAAATTTCCTGTAATGACTTTTGTTATAGAAGCAATTTCAAAGACCGTATTTTTATCAACATCCACTGAACTTTCTTTGTTGATTTTACCGTAATTTATAAAATGCTCTTTACCATTATGTACATAACCAACGCTAATACTTACCTCGGGATGTTTTTTGTAATTCTCTTTTATTATTGCATCAATCTTTGTGGTTAAATTTTGTCCAAAAGAAAACGTACTAATTAATACTATTGCTAAAATGTTTAAATGTGTATTCATGTCTCTTGATATTAAATTATGAGACAAATTTGATGAAGCATTTAAATTTATGCGACCGACTAAAAAGATTCGAACGCATTTTTTGCTAGATGTTCGTTCGATTTTTTCCTGAAAACGACCGAATACTTACAACTATTTAATTATTAGATTTTTACGATACAAACTTGGTGTTGTTCCAGTTTCTTTTTTGAATGCAGTATTAAAAGAAGATTTAGAATTAAAGCCCGAATCGTACAAAATTTCTAGTATGGTACGCTTTTTTTGAGTTGTATCACTCAATAAATTCTTAGCATAATTTATCCTATAAGAATTCACAAAGTCATAAAAATGTTGGTTTAGTTTATGATTGATTAAAAGTGAAAGTTCTCTAACAGGGATTTCAATAGCATCAGAAACATTTTGGATTGTTAGAGAAGGATTAAGAAAAGGGCTATCCTTTTGCATATAGTTTTTTAGTTTCTTAATATCACCATCATCTTGTGGCACTTCTGTATTAAAATCCTCTAAAGGCAAGCTTTTTTTTATGGGTTGTAACGTAGAATCTAATTGTTTAAATAGCTCTGGATTATTTAAAGCCTTGTATAAATACCAACAAATTAGAAGAAACAAAAATACGTGGATCCCTATTTTAAAATAGTTTGAAATATCAGAAAATGGAGAGAATTTTAGAATGTTTTTTAGTAATGCTATAATGTATAAAAAAGACAATGTTGCTGTAAATTGAAATAGCCAATCGTAGGTTTTAATGCTTACACCAGAATAGTTTTCTAAATAGATTTTTTATTTTTTTTTAGCATTAAAAAAATAACAATAATGTAGCATACAAACTGTACATGAAAAATGACATGGTTAAACTGTACTTCAAACATCTGCTTATGCTGTTGCAAGAAATTTATTTTATCAACAGTTTTAACTAGATAAAACCTAGGTATAAGTAGTACGTTTGCAATCACAAAAGGAATACAGTGTATTACATTCTTTGGTTTGAGCTTAAAATCAGAATAACAAACAGATTTTATGTATAAATATAAAATAGGTATTTGTAAAAAAGAAAATGTGCTTCTAAAAATAAAAAGGCTGTATAATTTTGTAGGCATCTTCTCAAGGAGAATTCCACTAGTGTCTATAGCAGTCAGAATTAAAAATATTGAAAAAAGACGATTACTGATTTTAGTTTTACTAATTCTAAGCGTTGATAAGTAAAGTGCTAAAAATAATGAGACAAATATTGTTATAGAAGAAATTGTGTTTATCAAAAGAATGTCAGTTTTGCTTGTAAGTAACGTTGTACAAAAATAAATGTAAGATAAATTTACATAACAGTTTTTATATTCAGTCATTAGCATATAAAAACAATGACTACAAAGATTTACCTTTAGTAGTCATTGAATTTATAAATTATTAGTAAATAATATTTTATTCTCTTATAAACTTTAAAGTATTTCCATTCTCAAGTTTAAGGAAATATACTCCATTCTTTAAGTTCTGGATGTCAATTTTTTCATTTTCAGCAGCTCTTCCTCTTTTAATTATTTGACCTATAGCGTTAAATATTTCATAATGTTCTACTTTAGTTAGGCCAGCTATTTCAATAAATTCAGAAGACGGGCTTGGAAAAACCACTATTTTGTTATTGATAAAATAATCAGAACTACTTAAGGTAGTACAAGTAACGTTTGGACTATATCCGGATGGTGTAATATCAGCTGGTATCGAATTGTGTCTGTACCAATTTGTATTCTTGTCTGCAAGGTTATAAATAGTAGCAAGTAAATCCGAGGAGGTACCTGTAAGAGTTCCAGTATATTTAACATTGTCTACTTCATTATCAGAAACTGGGGTAGGAGCATGAATAGCCATACAGTTCACTCCATTTGTTAACCCAGGAGGTACATGAGAAGTTGAACCACCACTAGCAATAAGACTCCACCCTGTAGTATCGTTATGATTACCACCATTCTCTCTATTATCGTTCATATGGAAAGCCGTAATAAAATTGGGCACTGTGTTCGCTGGTCTAGCCCCAGTTGCACTAGTATATACTAATACTTGATCACCAGCAATTAAATTCCAGCTAGCTCCAGCTAGAACACCAGAGATTGTTCCACCCCCATCAACTGTAAATACATCAGATCCCGATTCATAAATATGCACTATTGTTCCACAACTTAGACCCCCAGCGGGAGCTGTCCATTTGATATGACCTTCTGACCCACCCCAAAATCCAAGTGAAGTATCATTTAAGGCATTATTCCAGCCTTCTTCCGAGAAATAGATTTCCTGATTTGCAGGAATGTCAGTTAGAGCAATCCAAGTAAAACTATGATCTTTTCCAGGTCCTGGTCCTGAATCTTCATTAAACCCAATGATTGCGATATCTCCAACAGCCAGTTGAGCATAAGAGGTAGTGGTTATTACAATTAGTAAAAGTAAGGTTTTTATTTTTTTCATTCTGTTAATATTATAGGTAGTTATTGTATTATATGCATAAAAACATCGTAAATGTAAAACAAATACCAAAAACAATCTACATATATTATCTTATGTTGAAACTTTTTTTTCAAAGACAATTTAATTTAATAATGATTGTATACCAAGATGAGTACTGAATCTGTATTCATTACATTACTCAGTAAACTGACAATAAAGTTAATAACAGCGAAAAACTGTCTTTTTTTTTGACTTTTTATTTCATTTTTTCTCAAACTTTCTCTAATGCATTTTGATGACATCTAAGTCTTAAAAACAAAAAAACACTCAAGGAGGCCTTGGTGTTTTTAAGCTTTTCGATTGATCGCGGAGAAAGAGGGATTCGAACCATTTCTTCTATACCTTATAAAACAGTACCATACGGTACTTTATATTTACAATACTAACCGATTTACTAACCTTACAAATTGATACTATTTGTTATCAATTGACTTTCATTCGCTCCTACAAATTTACAAATTAACTACTTTTAAATCAACACAAAACACATCAAATTTTATGATACTTGCTTCAAATAATTATTAATGATTTCGATACTTATTCCACTGTATTCAGCGAATTCTTCAGAGGTAATAAATTGGTGTGGTTGCTTATCAAAATGTTCTCTAATCTCTTTTAATAGCCTTCTACCATAACGTTCACTTCTTCCTGTTATACACTGAACATCTTTTGGATAAATACATGCTCTGGTAATTTTCATGATTTAATACTTTAACTATACTTTATCCTAGGGGTAAATATACACCTTTTCGGAAAGAAAGGCTTTTAACGGCCTATATAACACCCTTATTTTGATTTCTATATAAGATACTAATTCTTTTGTTATAAACTTTAAAATCATAGTATTATGGCAAAACAAACAGGTATTATTAAATTAAAAGGAACTATCGGAGGTATTTCTTTTTACAAAACAACCGATGGGCATTTGGCTCGTGAAAAAGGGGGTGTAGATGCAGAACGTATTAAAAACGATCCTGCATTCCAAAGAACTCGTGAAAATGGTTCTGAATTTGGAACTGCTGGTAAAGGTGGAAAGCTTTTACGTAACGCTATCCGTATTCTTTTGCAGAATGCTAAAGACAGACGTGTTACAAGTAGATTGACTACTTCAATCTTAAAAGTAGTGAAAACAGACACTACAAACGTTCGTGGAGAAAGAACCATTCAAGATGGAACATTTGGTTTGTTAGCAAACTTTGAGTTTAACATCAATGGAAAATTGGGTGCAACTTTATTTGTTACTTACACTAATGCTTTTGATAGAGCGACTGGGGAAGCAACTGTAAACATTCCGGTATTTAAACCAACAACTCACATTGCAGGTCCTTCTGGAACTACTCACTTTAAAATTGTGACTGGGGTTGCGGAATTAGATTTTGAGAATGAATCTTTCGCTTTTGACAATGATGAAACAGCTATTTTACCATACGATGGTAATGATACTGCTGTTATTGACTTGACTGCTTCCGCTCCTGCAAACTCTGTATTACCAATAGTACAGGTAATTGGTATTGAATTTTACCAAGAAGTAAATGGTCAAATGTATTCATTAAAAAATGGAGTTTACAATGCATTAGCAATCAAGATTGCTGATAAAGTGTAAGGATATGGATATCTATTTACATAGAACTTATTTTAAAGAGAGTACCAACGGTGCTCTCTTTATCCAAGATTCATTTTTTGGATTCTGTATCGAGTTGCCCTGGTTAGAGAATCGTAGAAATGTTTCTTGTATTCCAGAAGGAACTTATATGTTAAAACCAAGGTATTCTCAAAGACTCGGACATCATTTGATTTTGGAAAATGTTAAAAACAGGACACTTATTTTAATTCATCCTGCCAATGATGCTTTGAAAGAATTAAGAGGCTGTATCGCTCCTGTAACTTGTTTATCAGGAATTGGAAAAGGTACTTCTTCCAGAAGCTTATTAAACAAATTGGTTTCCAAATGTTATCAAGCTTTTGATAGAAAGGAAACTGTACAATTAATTATAAAATCTTAGAACTTATGAAAATTCAAGAACGATTAAAACATCCAACACCATCCTTTTTTAGAAAACTTAGAAACATTGGTCTAGCATTAGCAGCTGCAAGTGGAGCCATTTTGGCCGCTCCAATTGCGTTACCTGCAGCAGTTATTAGCATTGCGGGTTATGTAGCAGTTGCTGGAACGGTTGCTACTGCGGTCAGTCAAGCTGTGGTTTCAGACAAAAAGTAAAAAGCTATGGGAAATCTTCAATTAAAATCAACCGTATTTGGAGGGACATTGTTCACAACCATAGCCAATATAAAACTACATGATGTTTACTTCACCATTATCATGGCGGTCATTGGTGCTGTGGTCAGTTTCTTTGTTTCGCTCCTGTTACGTAAGATTTTTTTGAAGTAATTTTAGTAGTTGGTAGAAGGTAGAAAGTAAAAAGACTTTATTCTGTACTTCATTTTATAAACTCCTGGTCAAAAGACCTGGAGTTTTTTTATGCACTGATTTTGTTTTTACTTTCTTTAAAACAGGTTTGTATAAAAGCCTTTTTTAATAGTTTAATTTTTTCCAATGCTTGAGATAATCTTTCTTGCTCCTGGTTAATTGCTTGAATGATTTTGATGTGTTTGTAAACCTCAACATTTAAAATCATTCCTTCTTTTAATGTTTTAGAACAATCTTTAATACCAATAAATGGAATAACACTACCCTTTAAATAATAAGCATAAAAACCTCCAATTTGAAGCATCATTGATAAATGAAATAATGTGTTTTTGTCTTCTTCTGATCTGGTGGTTACCACAAAGCAGTTCGGACAAGGGTTGTGCAGTGGCTTGCCACTGTTCAATCCTTTGTTTAAAATGAAAAAGTGAGGTTGGTCGTAGGTCATCCCTACACGGTGGGTCTTGATTTCAAAACAGTGCATAGCTATCCAATTAAAGTTGCTTCACTGCGTTCCGCCACAATATTTTTTTGGAGAAAAAAGATGCCATACGCTTTGTTGCTGTGGCTATACAGTCAAGGTTTTTGGTAAAAAGTTTAATGAGTACTTTTTAAACTCAAATTGATGTTTCTTAAAGTTTTTATCAAAACCCCTTGTGGGCTTGACCTTTACGGTATTGAGCGTTGGCCGATGGAAAGCAACTATATTTGCAACCTTTTTTATAAAATTATTCTTCCCTTTTAAATCGGAGACCAATTTGTTTACATAATTCTAACTGTTTAAAATCGAAGAGGGAAAAGCAAGTGGTTTGGAGAGTAACGGAAAACCTCTTGCTGTGCGGTGCTGAAGGGGTTATTATAGAATGTTAGCTTAAAAAAAAACTCACTAACTCCTGCAAGCACAAGGGAAATTGAAATAGAATATTATGTTTTATTTCATACTTTTTCTTGATAAAAAGTAAGCAAAAATCAAGAAATACCTTATGAAATTGCTGTGCACCATTCACTCCACAATTCCATGCTCTTTTTCTTCGAAACGCACTTCCATTGTTACGTTCTTTATTTCTTAGGTTTTTCATCTAATCAAAAGAACCTTTAAACCTTTTTGATTAAGAATGTTTATTATGTGAGTAATACAGGTAAAACAGCCTTGAGCCAAACGGTGGGCTGAGTGTGCAAATAGTGAAATGGTTTGCAGACACAGACCAAGCGCTAGCGAGCCGCCTTGCGAGTGGAGCAACGGGTGTTGCAAAAAGTGCATGAGGTAACGAATGTGGTTTGCAGCTATGTGTGGAGTTGAACGGCAGGTTTTTGTAATTTTTTCAAACAAAAACCTAGAGAGAAACGGAACAATACACAAGGGTACCGATTTAATGGCCACAGCCTTTCGACAGGCTCAAGACAGGCAAAAAGGCGGAGGCAACACAATCAAGAACCCGTAGCCCGTAGCGACCTGCAAGGCGAGCTAAAATTATGGCAATGGTTGGCTGTGATGTGGCTGAACGAAATGAACCGAAGCCATGAGTGTGAATGAAGTGAAGTGACAAAAACAGACAAAGGAATTGCCGTGAGGACTGATTGAGGAACGCAACAACCGTGACAAACTTGCCCTTCGGCTGGGCTCAGGGTACGGATGGGGCAACCTTTAGGACATAACACTCTTTTTTTGAACTTTAAAAATAATAGGAAAGCTTAAAAAAAGTGTGTTATAGGTTTGGCGGGGTTGTTTGCTGACGATTGAACGGACGAACACCGCTTTACCGTGCATTAGTTTATCTTTAAAACTTTCTATTAATT
>NZ_AFPK01000043.1 GCF_000220525.1 Ochrovirga pacifica
TTTTTTGTTGGTTGTAAGATGACTAAAAATGTTGGCTTTATAATAAAAATTCATGCCGATGTGGTTTGCCAACAAATCTGTAACTAAGAAACTAAATAGATAAAAAAAACTCAACTAAAATATATTCAGTTGAGTTTTATGGTTTAAATATCATCAAAACTAATTTCAGTATAATCTGAAGTTTTTTCTTTGTTGTCTGCAGCTACTTCTTCTTTTTTAAAGTCCTTCTGATGTCTTTCACTAATTACTTCTTCACCTTTTTCATTGATTATAAAATCAGTGGCTTCTCTTAAAAGTTCAGTAAATTCAGTAAAGTCTTCTTTGTAAAGATAGATCTTGTGTTTTTGATAATGAAACGTACCATCGTCATGCGTAAATTTTTTACTCTCTGTAATTGTCAAGTAATAATCACCCGCTTTGGTGCCTCTAACGTCAAAAAAATAAGTTCTTCTTCCGGCTCTTAGGATTTGAGAAAAAATTTCTTCTTGCCCTTCTCTTTCTTTCATTTTTAATTGATTGTAGTTGTTAACCAAATATATAAAATTATTCTATTTAGATAAATTATTCTATTTCTTTTTCTTCTAATTGTTGACGGTAAATTTCTTGGTAAATTCCTTGCTGGTTAACTAATTCAGAGTGAGTTCCTTGTTGTGCAATTTCTCCATTATCCAGCACAATAATTTTATCGGCATGTTTGGCTGCACTAATTCTATGACTTACAATTAAAGTGGTGTTTGTTGCACTTAGCGACTTTAAATTGCTTAAAATTTGTTCTTCGGTTTCGGTATCTACGGCAGACAAACAATCATCAAAAATATAGATTTGAGGCTCTTTTATAATTGCTCTTGCAATAGACACTCTTTGTTTTTGTCCTCCAGAAAGTGTTACCCCACGTTCTCCTAAAATAGTTTTGTACTGTTTTTTAAATTCTACAATGTTTTTGTGTACTACGGCTTTTTTAGCTGCTTCTATAATTTCAGCTTCTGTTGCATTTTCTTTTCCAAAACGAATATTATTTTCAATCGTATCAGAAAATAAAAAAGGATCTTGTGGTACAAACCCTATATGATTTCTTAAGTTGTATAAGTCAAGTTCTTGTATGGGTTTTTCGTCTATATAAACTGTTCCGCTAGATGTATCATACAATCGAGCTACTAAATCTAAAACACTAGATTTTCCAGAGCCTGTTTTTCCTAAAATAGCCAAAGTTTCTCCGGGTTTTACTTCAAAACTGATGTTTTTTAAGGCCGTAATATGGGTGTCATCATAAACAAAAGAGACGTTTTCAAAACGAATGCCTCCTTTAACGGGAGATAAATCTGTACTGGTATTCTGGATTTCGGGCTCTTGTTGCAAAAACTCATTGATTCTTTTTTGAGAAGCTGCTGCTTGTTGAATAGTGGATGTTACCCAACCCACCACAGCAACCGGCCATGTTAGCATATTGGTGTACATAAAAAATTCGGCAATTACTCCTATAGATATATAACCGTTTATGTATCGCATACCTCCAACGTACAATACAATGATATTGGAAACTCCAATCAACAAAATCATTAAAGGAAAAAACAAAGCTTGAACTTTAAACAACGAAACGTTCTTTTCTTTGTTTTTATCGGCATAATCTAAAAAATCTTTTTTGGTGATGGCTTCAATCGCATACGATTTAATTACATTAATTCCCGAAAAAACTTCTTGTGTAAAAGTGGTCAATTCCGACAATTGTTGTTGTACAATAGTACTCTTAATATTGATGTTTTTACTAAGTATAAAGATAGAAACAGACAATACAGGAAAAGGAATTAAAGTATATAAAGTTAATTTTACATCTATTTCTAACATTTTATAAATAGCCACCGAAAACAGCACCAACATATTTATAGTGTACATTATAGCAGGTCCTACATACATTCTAACCTTGCTAACATCTTCACTAATTCGGTTCATTAAATCTCCTGTTCTGTTTTTTTTGTAAAAATTAAGAGACAGCCTTTGGTATTGTTGATAAATTTCATTTTTTAGATCAAATTCAACCAATCTAGAAGTCACAATAATGGTTTGTCTCATTAAAAACGTAAAAAAACCAGAAAGAATAGCCAGCCCTACAATAAGGATAATATTCTGCCACAAGTCCTGTTTTACATAGTCTATATCGGTTACAATTCCTTTAGAATAATCGTTGGCTACGTTTAAAGAATTCTTTACTACTTCAGGAATTTTTGCAGCCAAATATCTTGATGCTACAGAAATTAAAATTCCTAATAACAAACGATAACGGTACTTAAAGAAATATTGATTTATGTATTGTAAATCTTTCATAGGAAAGCAAAGTAGATTTTTGAGTTTACGAAGATACTAGAATTTTCGATTCTGTTACGGTCAAATAAGATGCCATATTGCGATAATTTTAGTCAATTATTTTTTAAGTTACTTTAATTATGTACTACCTTTGTGGTCGAAAAAAATATAAGTTCTTTCTAAATATGATTAATAGAAGACATATTCGTGTAAAGGTAATGCAATCCGTTTATGCGATGACTCATGCCCAAAGTGACAACCTTGTCAAAGAAGAAAAATTTTTAAGATCCAGTATAGATAAAATGTACGACTTGTACGTGCTTTCTTTGGATATGATTGTTAGAGTTAATCAACTTGCCGAAAACACCTTAGAAGCTTCTAAAAAAAAGTTTTTAGCTACAAAAGAAGAATTAAATCCCAATCGAAAATTTATTAATAACAAAGCAGTTCAATTACTTAAAGAAAGTACTTCTTTGCAAAATTACTTAGAAGAAACAAAATTAAATAACTGGTACTTAGACAGCTCTTATGTAAATAATATGTATAAAAAATTGCTAGAAAGCGATTTGTACAAAAATTACATGGCCGAAGAAGAAACTTCTTTTAAAAAAGACAAACAATTTCTGATTCACTTTTTTGAGGAATTTATTGCTCCCGACGAAAAAATTGCTGAATACTACGAGGGAGAAAATATTAGTTGGGTAGACGACATTCCTTTTGTAAATACATGGATTGTAAAAACCTTGCAAGAACTAAAAGCGGAAAAACCTTTTGTACTTGGAAAAATGTATAAAAACGCAGACGATGAAGCTTTTGTTTCTGATTTGTTTAAAAAAGTGGTTTTAAACTTATCCAAATTAGAAGAAGAAGTTGCCGACAAAACTCCCAACTGGGAACTAGATCGTATTGCTGATGTAGACATGATTTTGATTAAAATGGCTATTTGTGAATTTTTAAAATTCCCTTCCATCCCTGTAAAAGCAACTATTAATGAGTATTTAGAAATTGCTAAAGACTATTCTACCGAGAAAAGTAGCGTGTTTATCAATGGAGTTTTAGACAAAACATGGAAAGATTTTGATAAAAATGGAAGGTTAAAAAAAATAGGAAGAGGAATGCTTTGATAAGAGAAGCTTAAAATCAAAAAACCTTATATATTTACAAGCTTAAAATATAGACATTAAATAAAATAGAAATGATCGCATTACAAGAAAGTCCAATGAGCCCAATGTTTTTAATCGTGATGGTTATATTCGTAGTATTTTTTATGATTATACCACAGGTTAGAAGAAGTAAAAATGAAAAGAAATTTAAACAATCTTTAAGCAAAGGAGCAAAAGTTGTTACCACAGGAGGAATCCACGGAAAATTAGTAGAAATTAACGAAGGTACTGTAATGATTGAAACCAACGCAGGAAAATTGTTGTTAGAAAAATCTGCTTTGAACATGGAATTGACTCAAAAATACAACGCTCCAGAAAAAACTGCGGATAAAAAATAAAATTTGTGTCCACTTATAAATTAAACGCTTTTGATATCCTCAAAAGCGTTTTCTTTTTACATAGGTTTCTATCTAAGTTTTAGCCATACATTTTGTAAATTAGCTTTTATGAGAATAACCAAAAATCAGCTTACGGAATTTTTAAATAAAAAAAAGAATGTTGTCTTTTTAATCTTCGTAGTAGCCACCTTTGTTTTTTGGTTCCTAAATAGACTGTCTAAAGATTATACACAAGAAATCTATTATAATATCAACTACAAAGAATTACCCAATCGTTTTATTTTTCAAGAAACACCTCCAAAAACACTTTCTGTGGTGATAGAATCTAGTGGTTTTTATCTTTTTACCTCTGCTTTTAAAAACAGAACCTTAGATATTTCTTTAAAAAACATCAAAAAGAAAGCAGCCTATCGTTATTTTTTACTGGAAAGTGAATTGTACAAGCAAGCCAAAGAAAGATTGAATGGAAAGGCTCGTGTTCTAGGAGTTTCTGAAGATAGTTTGTTTGTTCAATTAGGAAAAAAAGGATTCAAAAAAGTTCCTGTAAAAGCTTCTATAGACTTAACTTACAAAGCAGGTTACAAATCATTTTCTGCCGCTACATTAATTCCAGACTCTATTACGGTTTCAGGACCAGAAATGTTGGTAAACAATATAAACCAATTAAAACTACAACCTTTAATAAAAGAAGGAGTGATGGAAACTATTGTACAAAATGTTGCTGTAATCAAGGATCAAAATCCGAAAATTAACTATTCACACTCGCAAGTTAAAGTTAAGGTAGAAGTAGAAAAAATTACAGAAAAAACACTCGAAATTCCAGTAAAAATCATCAATCCACCCAAAGGAGAAGTTGTAATCTATCCCAAAAAAATAAAAGTTAGTTGTCAGATGAAATTGTCACAGTTTCATGAAATTACAACCAATGATTTTCAAATTGTATGCGACTATAAGAAACGTATCAATAACTATATGAATGCCAGCTTAAGCCGAATACCAGACAATGTATCTTCGGTAAAACTAGGTACAGAACGTGTTGAATATTTAATTTTAAAATAATGTTGATAGGTTTAACGGGAGGAATTGGTAGTGGTAAAAGTACGGTAATTTCGTTCTTTCAAGAACTAGGTGTGCCATGTTATATTGCTGATATTGAAGCAAAAAAAATAATGGTTTCTTCGGATATTGTGATCTCTAAAATCAAAAAGTTATTAGGTGAAGAAGCATATATTGATGGAAACTTGAACAGAAACTATATTTCAAAACAGGTTTTTAAGAACAAAGCTCTATTACAGAAACTAAATTCTATTGTTCACCCTGAAGTACATCAAGACTTGAAAAAATTTGCAGCACTACAAACTTGTCCTTATTTCTTGTACGAGAGTGCTATTTTGTTTGAAAATAACAATCAACATTTGTGTGATAAAGTAATTGTAGTTACAGCAGATAAAGAAGAACGTATACAAAGAGTTATGGATAGAGACCAGGTAGATAGAGCAGCTGTTCTAGCTAGAATGCAACACCAATGGGAGGATGAAATAAAAATAAAAAAAGCAGATTTTGTAATTGTTAATCAGGATAAAAAGGCGTGTAAAGAGCAAGTTTTAGCTTTGCATCAACAATTATTGGCAATGTCTGATTAGAATTAATTACAGTAAAAATCAATAATCTTATTTGTATTCAGACGGAAGCGTTTATATTTGTCGTATCGTTTGTAAATATATGAGGTTTAAAATTGTATTTATTTTGGTGCTTGTTTTCCAAAACCTGACTGCTCAGGTAGGTGGAGAAACCCTTTATCCGTTTTTAAACATTGCTACGTCTCCTAAACAAGTAGCTTTAGGGGGTGTTACTTTAACCAGCACCAACGATGTTTCTCAACTATTATGGAACCCTTCGATGGTAGCTAATGAACTTGATGGTGACCTTGCTGTAAATTACACCAATTATATTGCTGATATCAATGTAGGTTCTTTGGTTTATGCAAAATCAATAAACCCAAAATATGGAATGGCTTTTTTGGGTGTGCAATATTTAGATTATGGTGATTTTAACAGAACAGAAGCTAGCGGACCTGAAATTCTTAGTACTTTTACCTCTAGAGATTTGGCTTTTAGTTTGGGATATGGATATCGACTTGATTTAATTTCTATTGGAGCAGCTGTAAAATACGTGTCTTCTAAAATTGAATCTTATACATCATCGGCTTTGGTTTTTGATTTAGGAATTACTTTCTATGATCCAAATTCTTCTTTTATAGCTTCTTTATCGTTTCGTAATTCAGGAAATCAACTAAGTCCTTATCTAGACAAAAAGGAAGACATTCAACACAATATTATTTTTGCAACAGAATATAGTCTAGAACATGTTCCGCTTAGATTTTATGTAGCTTTAGATGAATTAAACAATTGGCAACTTAGTGAAGCCAATCCATCTAGAGAAAAAGTAAACTTAAATGGAGAAAGCACCCCTGAGCAAATTAGCCCTATAGAGAATGCTTTACGCCATTTGTCTATTGGTGCGGAACTTTGGCCAGAAAAAATGTTTAGCTTACGTATAGGATACAACCACAGAAGAGCAGAAGAATATCAGCTACAAGAGGTACGAACAGGAGCAGGATTGTCTTATGGCTTTGGATTAAACACCAAATGGGTGAAAATTGATTACGCTTTTGCTAAATTCCAAGAAGGGGCAAAATACAGTACGTTTGGGCTTACATTACACCTATAAAAAATGAGCAAAAAAAAGATCATTATTGCTATCGATGGATTTTCGTCTACAGGAAAAAGCACTGTAGCCAAAGAACTTGCAAAATATTTAGGATACATTTATGTAGATACGGGAGCAATGTATAGAGCTGTAACTTTGTATGCATTGCAGCATCAAATTGCCAAAGATCAAAAAGTAAATTCCAAAGAATTGAAGGAACAATTAGGTCAAGTTCATATTCAATTTCGTTACAACAACAGTTTGGGCTATTCCGAAGTATATTTAAACGGAAGTATGGTAGAGCATAAGATTAGGGGCATGGAAGTTTCGTCTTATGTAAGCAAAGTAGCTGCTATTTCAGAAGTACGAAAAAAAATGGTAGCACTACAGCAAAATATGGGTAAAGAAAAAGGTGTGGTAATGGATGGACGAGATATTGGTACCGTTGTTTTTCCGGAAGCAGAATTGAAATTGTTTATGACAGCATCCGCAGAAACCAGAGCAAAAAGAAGATACGACGAAATGCTTGCTAAAGGAGTCACCGACTTAACTTATCAAGAAGTTTATGACAACGTTGTACAACGTGATGAAATAGATACTCAAAGAAAAGACTCTCCGCTAGTAAAAGCATCAGACGCTATAGAAATAGACAATTCCCAAATGAGTAGAGAAGAACAGTTTGAATACATTCTGTCTTTAGTACAAAAAAAAATCTAAGGAATATTTAAATATTTATGCGTTTGTAAAGAAATTTTCCATTGAGGATTTTCCATTACATATGCTACAATTAATGGAGTCATTTTCTCTTTTTTACTCCATTCAGGCTGTAAATACAAAGTGCATTTATCAGAAACTTTGGCAGCTTCTGCTTCGGCAAGAGCAAAATCACTTTTATTGTGAATAATCATTTTTAACTCATCTGCTTCTGGATATATTTCATCCAAAGGCATCTTCGTTTTTTTGGGTGATAAACAGATCCAATTCCATTGACCACTTAGCGGATAAGCTCCCGAAGTCTCTATATGCGTTTTTAATCCTTGTGCCTGCAAAGCAGTGGTGATGTATTGCATATCCCACATCAATGGTTCTCCTCCTGTAATTACAATTGTCTTTGCGTATTTTTTTGCATTGTTAACAATTGTATCGGCATGGGTAGGGAGATGCAAATCAGCATTCCAACTTTCTTTAACATCACACCAATGGCAACCAACATCACAACCACCAACACGTATAAAATACGCAGCAGTTCCTGTATGATTTCCTTCTCCTTGTATGGTGTAGAATTCTTCCATTAAAGGCAACATAATCCCTTTGTCTACAAGTTCTTTGGTTTTAATGTCCATAAAGTTTTGATTTGGAGTGCAAAGATACAAGAAAATAAAGAATATAAATTGTTTAGGACACAAAGCTTATCAAGCTTTGGTTTTCGTCAGTTTTACGTACATTTGAGGCAAACTTTGAGATATGAAAAAACACATTTTATCTATTATTATAACAGCAACCTTGTTTGCTTGTACTCCACAAAAAGACACAACCATTGGGCTAAACAAAGTTGGAAGCATCAATCAAAACACTCGCATTTCTGATATTCAAGAATTATTTAAAAAAGATTCTATTGTTTCTAGATATAGTGAAGGTGCTTTAGGAGATGACTCTAATTTTTTAGATCAAAACGATAGCCACCTAATTTATAACAAAACCGACAGAACTTTAATGCTGTCTATTGCACCCGTAAATTCATTGGACTCTATTTCCAAAATTAGAAGTGTAACCATACATAACGATCAGTACAAAACTGAGGCGGGAGTAGGAGTGAGTTCTACTTTTAAAGATTTAAACATTCACCATAATATAGAAAAATTAGAAGCTACTTTTCACTCTATCACCGTTTTTGTAAAAGATATTAATGCGACTTTTACCTTAGACAAAAGCAAAGCGGGAGTAAAAACATTTACTTTAGGGCCTGTAGATAAAGCTCAAATCCCTGAAGATACTCCTTTTACTTCCATGACAATTTGGCTAGAATAAACAACCAATGCACCATATAAGCAAACGTCAATATTTACAACTATTAACAAATATTGACGTTTTTTTATGTTTGTATGACAGCGTTTTATAGTTTTTTTACTTTTAAATAACACTACTAATTTTATAAGTTATTTTAACGAACTTTGTCTTTTCAATTTTTTGTAAATGATGAATGTAGTAATTATTGAAGATGAAGATTTAGCAGCTGAATCTCTTATAAAAATGCTCGAAAAGATTCCCCCTAAAATCAACGTTAAAAAAAGACTAGAAAGTGTTGAAGAAGCGATAGCATGGTTTGAAACTAACACTTGTGACTTAATTTTAAGTGACATCCACTTAGGGGATGGAGAAAGTTTTGAGATTTTTGAAAGCCTACAATTAAACATTCCCATTATTTTTACGACAGCTTTTGATCAGTATGCTATACAATCTTTTCAGTTTTATGCTGTAGATTATTTGTTAAAACCTTACGATAAAGACAAGCTTAGCAATGCTATTAAAAAATACACACATTACAATTCTCAGAACAAATCTGTAGAAAACACTTCTTTGCAACAATTGTTAGAAGCCCTAAAAAAGACTCCCGAAAAAACAGAAAATCAAAATCGTTTTTTGGTAAGCAGAGGTGAAAAATTACTTTCTATTACTAGTGATGAAGTAGCTTATTTTATGGCCGAAAACAAATCTCTGTTTTTATTTACGACTAACGGAGACAGCTTTTTATACGATGATACGCTCTCTAATTTAGAGCCCAAATTGTCTACTAAAAAATTCTTTAAAATCAATAGAAAGTATATTGTAAGCCATCAAGCTATTGAAACGATTGTTAAATACAGTCAAAATCGTCTAAAAATAGAATTGCAACCTTCTTCTAACACTAAAGATTTAATTTTGGTTAGTGCCAATTACATTAATGCTTTTAAAGACTGGCTAAACCATTAATATGTTTTCTAATAATTTTTTTACCCGTTTTAAAGAGCACAAGCAATATTTATATGTTAGTGTATTGATAATTGCCATTTTTTTTATTGGTAGTTCTTTAATTACCTCTAAAATTACTACAGTTACCGAGAATTTAATTGAAGATTTGTTACAAGGAAATCTAAATTCTAAAGAAAATATTGTTGATTTTGAGTTCAATCAACTCAATGGTTACTTAACCCAAGCAAAACAAATTTTAGAAAACAAAGAATATTCTTGGCAAGTTAAAAACGAACGTTTGTCTTTTATTGCAGAGCAAGCCAACCATAACTTAGCCATTCGTAAAAGTTTTTTGTACAACCAAATTTCTTCTTTAGAGGGAACAGAAATTCCACCTTCATTACAGTCAGAATTATCACGTTTTAGTGCTTTAACGCTTGTTATTAAAGATACGGTCTTGCAACAGGAGCAAATTCACAGAAAAATCATTGCTCAAAAAGGAGAGAATAACGACTATTTGATTTTTGCATACGATATAGATTTGATTTCGTTTTGGAGTTATTTTTCAGAAAGATATAGAGGTGATGGAGGGTATACCGTGGTTACCAATGCTAACGGAATTTGTCTTTTGCATCCAGAACCTATGTATTTAGGAAAAAAATTAACACATTACTTTAATGGTACTTCTATTTCAGACATCGTCAATCAAAAAAAAGGTGTAGCTCCAATTAAAAACAAAGCTCAATCTCGTTTTTTAGGCTTAGAGGTTTTGCGATATTACAACAAGGTAACCCTAGGAACAGAAGAGTTGATTGTGGTGGTAAGTTTTCCGGTAGAAATCCATTTAAAGGAAACCACACAAAACATACAAGATTATTTTTCGTGGATTAGTTTTTTGGCTTTCCTGACTTTTATGCTGATTTTAATTGTATCTAGATTGCAACTAAAAAAAGAATACGTAGAAAACCTAAGAGTTGTTGAAGAAAAAGAGCAATTGGTATATGCCAATGAAAAATATCAGAAAGAAAATGCAGTATTGCAACTCAATCAATTAAAGAAAAAAATGCACCCTCATTTTTTATTCAACAGTCTTAACTCTTTACATGTTTTAATTGATGTTAATCCTGATTTATCACAACAATTTGTGCTAAAATTAGCTGAAGTATATCGCTATTTGCTAGAAGAACGTGTAGGGAATTTAATTAGTGTAAAGAAAGAAATTACTTTTTTAGAACAATATGTTTTTTTGCAAGAAATTCGTTTTAAAAACAGTTTAAATGTTTCTATAACAAACAAGTGCAGTGATAAAATTTTACAAAAACAAATCCCTTTTTTATCTTTAGAAACATTGGTGGAAAACGCTATCAAACACAATGAAATTACCAAACAAAATCCTTTATATATAGAGGTAATTATCACCACCAAAGGCATAGAAGTTCTAAACAATTATACCCCAAGAAACAAAAAAGAACAAACCAGTTATCATATAGGACTTACTTATCTAGAAAACACCTACCTATATTATCAAATAGCTTCTTTTGAAACAGAGATTGCTAACGGAAAATTTAAGTGTTTTTTACCTTTTATAAACGTAAAATAGAAGTTCACTCCCTTTTTTTTAGACTTCACTCCAATTGATTTTACTAAAATATTGATTTGATGGAATTTTGAAGCAACAACAGGATGAATGTATGAAAAGAGCTTCTCAAAATTTAATGAAATATTCTCAATACGGTCTATTAACAGTTCTTGTATTTGTTGGATGTATCGGTTTTTCTCAAGACAAAAAACATGAAACAGACAAAGATTCTAGTAAAAAAGACAGTCTTGCAGATACCAGTTCTAAAGATTTAGATTACCAAAAATTTATAAAAGAAGGAACTCTAAAAAAAGGAATGTTTAATGTTTTTAAGCTAAAAAAAGACTATTATTTTGAAATTCCTGACTCGCTGCTTACTAGAGATTTACTAGTGGTAAACAAAATATCTAGTGTTCCGTATGCATTAAATGGACATGGTTTAAACAAAGGAATGACTTTTGAAACCAAGTTAGTTCGTTTTTACAAAGACACTGTTTTAAACAAAGTTTGGGTAAAAACAATCAACCCAAGAGTTTCTTCTCCAGAAAAGGATGCCATCACGTTGTCGGTTAAGGATAATTTTAGAGAATCTATTATTGAAGAGTTTGATATTGAAACTCAAAACACAGACTCTACCTCAGTTTTAATCAAAGTCAATAAGATTTTTAACGGTAAAGAAAAAAGTTTTAGTGATGTGCTGACTAATATAGGACTAGGAGGAAGTATTAAAACCAACTTGTCTATACTAGAAAACATTAAGTCTTTTCCCAAAAACATTGTTGTAAAATCTTTATTTACCACTTCTGTAAAAGAAGGAAAAAGTGCAGCTTTACCATTATCTATTGGGGTTACCACCAATATTGTTTTGCTACCAAAAGAAGTTATGCAGCCTAGGTTTGCAGACAAAAGAGTTGGTTTTTTTAGCATTCCATTTCATTACTATAACGATGCTCAACACGAAGTAGAAACTAGGCAATTGATCACTCGATGGAAATTAGAACCCAAAAATGAAGACATCGAAAAATATAAAAAAGGGATGTTGGTAACTCCTAAACAGCCTATTGTTTATTATTTAGACCCTGCAACTCCAAAAAAATGGAGACCTTATATAGAACAAGGTGTGTACGACTGGAATATTGCTTTTGAAAAAGCAGGTTTTAAAAATGCCATACAAGTTAAATATCCCAACGCTAACGATACAGATTTTGATGCGGACGATGTTCGTTATTCTGTAATTACCTACGCGGCTTCCGAAAAACAAAATGCCATGGGACCATCAATTGTAGATCCTAGAAGTGGTCAAATATTAGAATCGGATATTTTATGGTGGCACAATTTAATGAAAGGACTACACTCTTGGATTCGTGTACAAACAGGGCCAATTGATCCTAGAGCAAGAGCCAATAAATTTTCTGATGAATTGATGGGAGAGGCTATTCAATTTGTTTCTTCTCATGAAGTAGGACACACCTTTGGACTAAAGCACAATATGGCTGCTTCTTACAGCTATCCTGTAGATTCTTTACGTTCCAAAACTTTTACTAGTAAAATGGGAGGAACAGCACCTTCAATTATGGATTATGCTCGTTTTAACTACGTTGCTCAACCTGAAGATAACGTAGTAGACATTACTCCAAAAATAGGAGTTTATGATACCTATGCTATTGATTGGGGATACCATTGGCTAGACGTAAAAAATCCACATGATGAGTTACCAATACTAAACAAGTGGATCCGCAAACACGAAAACGACCCTATGTACTTTTACGGACCACAACAACCAGGTGGTGCTATTGTAGACCCTAGAGCTCAAAGTGAAGATTTGGGAGACAATGCAGTAAAAGCATCTAGCTATGGTTTAAAAAACTTAAAACGAATTATCCCCGAAATACTAAACTGGACAGCCGAAGAAGGGCAAGATTATTACAAAGCATCCAAATTGTATAAAGCTGTAATAGATCAGTGGAGTTTGTACAACGGACATGTTATGGCAAATATTGGTGGGGTATACATCAACAATACTATTTGTGGTGATGGAAAAGATACTTACACCCCTGTATCTACCCAAAGACAAAAAGAAGCCTTAGATTATTTGATAAAAAATGCTGTTTTACCTCAGAAATGGTTGTTTACCCCAGAATTAATTAATGATGTTTTTGCAGTAAGAGATGCACCCGATGGAGAACGTTATTATTCGCCTGTATCTATGCTTAGAGCTTACCAAACCAATATTATATACGCCTTGGTAAAAACGGATCGATTGATGCGTATTACAGAAAACACTGTTTTGATAAAAGGGGACGAGCAACCATTTACTGAACAATATGTTTTTGACGAACTGTACAAAGCTATTTTTAGCAAAACTAAAAAAGGAAAATCTTTGGATTTGTTTGATAGAATCACTCAAAAAAATTACATCGATGTATTGACTGTAGACAGAAACCAACTGCTAGAAAAAACACATACGAAAAGTTTTCACGATCACAACGACCAATTTAAGAACATTCATTTTTCTTATCTCCCAAGAGTTGCCGATATCGGAACTAGTAAAAGGGCTGCTTTGGTAAAAGTGTTAGAATTGTTAGAAAAGAAAAAGAAAAAAGGTGACAATATAACACAAGCACATTATCAGGATTTAATTGCACGAATCCAATACAATTTGAAAAACTAAACCATGAAACATTTACTATACTTACTGGTTTTTATTCCCTCTTTACTTTTTTCACAACAGTCAAAAGTAATTACAGGAACCGTAGTAGATCATGAAACCAAAACTCCTATTATAGGAGCATCAGTATACATTTCATCTGCTATTATAGGAAATCAAACTGCAACAGAAGGTGTGCTTTCTGGAGCAATGCTGGGTACAACCACAAATTTTGATGGAGAATTTTCTTTAAAAATTGAAGACAAAATCACCTCTATTTTAATCTCTTACATAGGGTATGAAACAGAAAAGATTGCCATTAATCAACAAACAAAAAAATTAAACATACAACTAAAACAAAGTTCTGAGGCTTTGGAAGAGATTGTCCTAACAGGATATCAAAAAATAGAAAAAAGAAAAATGACTTCGTCTTATGCTAAAATTGAAGTCGATGACATAGAGCAGGCAGGAGTAGCTTCTGTAGACCAAATGTTGGCTGGACAATTATCGGGGGTTTCAGTTCAACCTACTACAGGAGCACCAGGGGCTCCTGCTAAAATTGTTATTCGTGGTACAGCTACTTTAAACGGTTCTTCGGACCCTTTGTGGGTTTTGGATGGAATTCCGCTAGAAGGAAACGACATACCACAAGATTTTAGAGACAAAGACAATATAGACAACTTACAATCTTATCCTATCGCTGGGTTAAATCCTGAAGATATAGAAAGTATTACGGTATTAAAAGATGCTTCCGCTACTTCTATTTACGGTGCAAGAGCTGCCAACGGAGTTATTGTTATTACAAGTAAAAATGGTAAAAAAGGAAAAATGAATGTTCGTGTAAACGCCAATACATTTATTACACAAAAACCAGATTACGACAAGTTGAATTTAATGAATTCTTCTGAAAAAGTTGATTTCGAATTGCTTTTGGCAAGTAGAAATGATTTAAGATACCAAAGAGATCGTGGTGCAGTAGCTAGAATTCTAAACAATAGCGGAGCTTATAGTGATTTTGTAAACAACGGTTTTGATGCATTGGATACTGAAACACAAAATGCCATTAACCAGTTAAAAAACACCCAAACAGACTGGGGAGACCAACTGTACCAAATGGCTATTAACCAACAGTATGGAGTGAGTATTTCTGGCGGAAACGATCAGAATAATTACTATTTTTCTACAGGGCTTTTTGATGAAAAAGGAACCACTATAGGTACAGGTCAAAAGCGCTATAACATTACTCTAAAAGATCGTTTTAATTTTAATGATAAACTTGAAATTGGTGTGGCTTTGTTTGGAAACCAAAACAAAACACATTCTTACATTACAGGGGCAGATGCATACACTAATCCTTCTAACTACGCTAGAAACACCAACCCATATTTGGCCTTAAGAGATAGCAATGGAAATTATGTATACGATCCAGATTTGGTAGAGCGTTCTGATTTAAACCTAAACTACAACGTACTAGAAGAAAGAGAAAACACTTCTTACGAATTGATTTCTAATTCACTTAAAGCCATTTTAGATGGACAATACCAATTTTCAAAATCATTTTTCATCAACACACAATTAGGTTTACAATTAGATTTTGACCGATCTGAAAAAATAAGTGAAGAAGATAGTTATTTTACTAGAAAATACGAGCAAAGGTCTAGATACAGCTCTTCTGATGGAGAAGCATATTACATGCCCAAAGGTGGAATTATTCAGAACTGGAACACTGATGTTTTTCAATACAACTGGAAAACAACTGCAAACTATCAAACTAAAATCAACAAAAAACACGAGGTAGATTTGTTGTTGGGAACTGAGTTTAGAAGAAACAAAAGAACTCAAATTCACTCTAAAGGTTTTGGCTTTAATCCTAACACACTTACCACCATAGCCATTACAGACTCAAGGGCACTAACCAACTCGTTGTTTGACACCTATCAGAAAACATTTGCAGAAAATGCATATGCTTCTTTTTTTGGAACAGCTTCGTATACCTACAACAAAAAATACACATTATTTAGCAGCCTTAGGTACGATGGTTCCAATCTTTTTGGTGTAAACCCAAAATACAGATATTTACCTATCTGGTCGGTAGCAGGATCGTGGAATGTGTACAATGAAGATTTTATGTTTGATGTAGATGCCGTAAGCGATTTAAAAGTAAGGGCTTCGTACGGAATTCAAGGAAATATAGACAAATCTACCTCTCCGTTTGTTATAGGAGAGTACTACACCGAAACACTTTTACCTGGAGTAACAGAAGAAAGTATTAGAGCTCTTAATGCTCCTAATGGAGATTTAAGATGGGAAAAAACAGTTTCTTCTAACCTTGGTTTTGATGTAGGTTTGTTTAAAAACAGAGTTTATATTACGGGAGACTACTACTATAGAAAAAGTACAGACCTTATTGGTTTAAGGGCTGTTCCATTAGAAAGTGGTTTTAACTTTATCAATACCAATTGGGCAACGGTAACCAATAGAGGGTACGAGTTGTTAATCAACACAACAAACATTCAAAACAAAAACTTTAGGTGGACTTCTAGTTTTAACATTTCTCACAACAAAGGAGTAGTCGATGAAATTGAAATTAGAGAAGAAGACTTTAAACCTTCTTTAAAGGGCTACAGTCCCAATGCCATTTTTGCTATTAAAACAGCAGGTTTAGACAGCAATGGATTGCCTTTGTTTTGGAAAGATGGAAAAAAGGTTTCTGCAGTAGACTTTTTTAATTTAGAAGAAGGAACCAACGGAAGTCAGTTAACTAGAGAAGAACACAGAAACTTATATAGCTATGTAGGTGATGGTGTACCTAAATTTACAGGAGGTTTTCAAAATAACTTTACTTACAAGCAGTTTGGATTACGTATTCTAAGTAACTTTAACATCAAACAAACTGTAAAAGCAGCTCCTAGTTATCATTTAACTCAAGTACAACCTGGAAACAACTACAACACAGATGTTTTAAAAGCTGGAACAGGAAATTTTCCTGCTTTGATTGGTTTCAACTCTCCAGGATTTGATACCGATTTGGTTTACAATTGGTTTCACTCATCAGATGACGGAAACACGTATAACGACCTAGATATTTGGGTAAAAGACATCTCTTACATACGTATTAGCAGCATTAAGTTAAGTTATGCAATTCCAAATCAATTGCTAAAAAAGTGGAATGTCTCAGGGTTAAACTTTTTTGTAGAAGGTAGAAACCTCCTAGTTTTTGGTACCGATTACGACGGTTTTTTTGATCCAGAAACTTATGGAAGCCTGTATGCACAACCCATTCCTAAAATGATTTCAACAGGATTACAATTATCATTCTAATACCAAAGGATTATGAAACATATATTTTATTTGATAAGTATCCTAAGTCTATTTGCTTGCGATTCTTATTTAGACATAGAGCCTGTAGGGCAAGTAATTCCTAAAACGGTAGAGGATTACCGTAGTTTTTTAACTTCTGCATACGCTATCAAACACAATCATAAAGTGCTTACCGCTTACAGAACTGATGAACTTGTTTTGGATGCTGATGCATCTGGAGTAGAGCAGTACCAAGATTTGTTTGTTTGGAATGACATCAACCCAAGCCCTATTACCAGCCCATATCCATATCCTACTTTTTACAAAGTGATTTTTAATGCCAATCACATTATTAATAATAAAGATGAAATAGAAGGAGAGCAACTTTCCATCAACCAATTAGTGGCAGAAGCCTATGCGTTAAGAGCTTTGCAGTATTTTGAATTGATCAATTTGTACGCAAAACCCTATAAACAAAATACAGCCGAGACAGATTTAGCCGTGCCTATTACCTTAAGCTACGATGCAGAAAAAGCTTATACAAAAAAATCGCTTGCTCAGGTGTATGACTTGATTCTTTCGGATTTAGATAAAGCAACGGCTTTGATGCAAATTCAACAACAAGACATAGGAAACAATTATCGCTTTTCTTTATGGGGCGTAAAAGCCTTCCAAACCAAAGTGTATTTGTATCAGCAAAAATGGCAAAAAGCTATAACAAGCGCTACCGAAGCTTTGGCTATAGAAAATAAACTGCAAGATTTAAATAGTAACACAACAGATTTGCCTTCAGTATACAATTCGGTTGAATCTATTTTGGCTTTAGAGAATGTGGGCTCGGTAGATCTTGCCAACAATGCTACTATTTCAGAAGACTTATTAGCAGTATTTCAGGCAGATGAAGATCTTAGATTTAACCTCTATTTTGATGAACAAAGCGATGGTCGTTTTAAAAGCAATAAAAATGCAGATTTAAAATATCGTGTTTCTTTTAGAACTTCAGAATTGTATTTAACTCAGATTGAGTGTTTGGCAAGATTAAATCAAGAAAGTCAAGCCAAACAGTTATTAAAAGACTTTGCTAAAAACAGATATACTACTGCTGGATGGAACGCATATCAAACAAAAATTGATGGACTAGATACGGCAGAACTAATTACCGAAATTTTAGAAGAAAGAAGACGAGAGTTTGCATTAGAAGGACACCGTTGGTACGATTTAAGAAGAACCACACAGCCCGCCATAAGCAAAACTTTTAATGGAGTTACCTACCAACTAGAACAAAATGATGAACGTTATGTAATTCCTTTTCCAAATGAAGCCCTAATTAACAATCCAAATTTATAAAACTAGACCCGTTGCAGCTTGTTGTTATCTTACAAGCTGTAATAAAAAACTAAAAGATAAATCAACCCTTTAATTTTTTATTATGAAGAAATTTTTTTCACTTTTTAGCTTATTGATGGCCTTAGCTATCACAAACGTATCTTGTTCTGATGACAGTAATGAAGTTACGGTATCTTCTTTAGCCAACATCAATCAATTTACTGTAGACATACAGGATTTAACGGATGAAGAAATTAATTACGATTACGGAACGGATATTACAATTAGTGTTCCTTTTGGAACTGATTTAACTACTGTAATTCCTACAATTACTTTGTCAGACAACGCAACTGTAAGTCCTGCTTCTGGAGAAACCATTACTTTTGTAGATGGTGTTGCTCAAAACTTTGTAGTTACAGCAGAAGACGGTACCACCACAAAAACATATACCGTTACAATTAATGTACGTGCAGAAGTAGGAAGCGGAACTCGTTTAAAAACTTATGTCTTAGCAGATTTGTACGGAGAAAACTCAACCACAACTTACACGTACAACGATGCAAATTTTGTTAGTACCATCAGCAAAGAAGTTGATGACTGGGGAACTATTTCTACAACCACTTATACTTTGGTTTACAACGATAAAAATCAAGTGATTGAAAAAACTGCAGAAGGGCAAAGTACTGTGTATACCTACGAAGAAGGGAAGATTGTAAAAGCTACCTATACAGCAGATGATGTATTGACTTACACATACAATTATACCTATGATCTTAATGGAAACTTAGCATCAGAAACAAGAACAGATCATACCAATAGCGATGCAACTAGTCAAGTATTATTTACTATTGTAGAAGGTAATGTTACTGTAGAAAACAGATTTGGTGATGATTATACAGCTGAATACGATGACAAAAAAAATCCATTTAAAGAATTGTACCCTGCTGCTTATGCTGCAATCAACGTAGGAATTTCTGCAGTAAATACAAACAATCCTATTTCAGGAACATTAGCAGATGATAGCATTACTTACGAATACAATACAGAAGGTTACCCTGTTTCTGCTTCTTATACTTATTTTGATGGATTAGCAACTGTAGATAAGACATTTACTTACTTTGAAGACTAAAATAAAACCCGTTTTATTTTCTTTTTTTTCATCCGAAACACTCTTGTTTTAAGAGTGTTTCTTTTTATCCATTGCTATGTATTTTAACTATTTAATAGGAACTTTAACAGTTTTGATGTTGTCATGTCAAAACACCACAACATCCGAAGAAACTGTTGTAGAAGATACTCCCCCAAAAGAAATTCAACTCAGTGCCGAAGCACAACTTAAAGAATTATATCGTACTCAAGTAATTCCACTATTTACAGATTTTACAGAAGTTAGCATTCCCACCATTTTTAAAATAGACAAAAAAGATCCATCTATTAATGCAGGTGCTTCTTTTGGTTATGTAGAGGTAAGCCAAGGATTAATTGACGTTCGTAAAACAGAAATTCAACGGTTTGCTTTGGCTCATGAATTAGCACATATCGTAACCATTTCTCAAGCTAAAAAGTTTGGACTTTCGAATGTGATTCCTAAAGGATTGTTGTACAACGAGTATCAAAAAGCAGAATTTTTAGCAGATTTAATCGCTATCCATTTGATACAATCTAAGCAACCTCAAGAAATAAAAAACATTCAATCAATATTTCCACAATTACAAATATTGTTAGGAGGAAAAACCTTTACACATCCTTCAGGAAGAGGTAGGATTCAGAACATGCAACTGTATTTGCAAGAAGCCAAACACATCAGTCAGGCAGAAGCATTTAAAAAGCAGTTTCAAAATATATGGTCTAAAAACTAAAAAACAGGAGTTAAGCATATCGCTTAATTCCTGTTTTTATTTAAAATATATTCAACCTTATTTTAATAAGGCAAATATACAAAATTAGTTTCTTAAACTGCTTTTTCACAGTTTAAAAATCAATTAGCATGGATAGGCATTTTTGCTAATTACATCATTTGCTATTTCTTTTTTTAGCGCTATAATATTAGGGAAATTATAGTATTTGGTAAATCGTTTCAATCCAATCAACAGCATACGTTGCTCGTCGTTATATGTAAAAGAAATAATTGCTTCTTTTCCTTTGTTGTTAATTTTTTCAACAGCATTAAACAAGTTCAATCGTGTCATGGCAATTTGTAAGCTAGCTTGTTCTACAGAGGTTTTAGAAATTAACTTTTCTGTTTTTAATAAAGTCGATTCTGCCATATAAACCTCTATTAATATTTCCGCAGCACATAAAATTAACTCTTGTTGTTTTTCCAATTCCATTCCATATTTTTCTACGGCTTTTCCTGCAACCATCAAAAAGACTTTTTTAAGGTTTTCTAGAATTATTTTTTCTTCTGCAAATAATTCAGAGAAATCAGGAGTGTCAAAAGATGGAATTCCCATTAAGTCATTGGCAATTGCCATGGCAGGAGTCATTAAATCTAGTTCTCCTTTCAATGCTTTTTTCATCAGCATTCCCACCGTTAACAATCGGTTAATTTCATTGGTTCCTTCATAAATTCTAGAAATACGTGCATCTCTCCAAGCTGCTTCCATAGGCGTGTCTTCTGAAAATCCCATACCACCATAAATTTGCAACCCTTCGTCTGCTACATATTGTCCTACTTCAGAACCATAGACTTTTAAAATAGCACACTCCAAAGCAAAATCTTCTACTCCTTTTAATTCTGCTTCTTGATGTGTTTTTCCTGCAGCTACCAAAGCATCAATTTTTTGTTGGATTGCTCCTCCTGCACGATAAACACCACATTCTGTTACAAATGTTTTAGTTACCATTAAGGCTAGTTTCTCTTGAACGGCTCCAAAACTAGCAATAGTAGTACCAAATTGTTTGCGTTCATTGGCATATGTAACAGCGTTGCTAGTTATTCTACGACAAGCATCCAAACAAGCGGAAGCCAATTTAATTCTTCCTATATTCAAAATATTCAACGCTATCTTAAACCCATTTTGTCTATCAGACAGCATATTTTCTACAGGTACAACAGTTTCATTAAAAAATACTTGTCGAGTAGAGGAGGCTCTAATTCCAAGTTTCTTTTCTTCATCTCCTAAAGTAATTCCATTCGGATTTTCAGCATCATATTCTACAATAAAAGCGGTTAAGTTTTTATCATCTTCAATACGTGCAAATACAATCATCAAACTACAGAACCCCGCGTTGGAAATCCACATTTTTTGTCCTGATATCTTATAATGTGTACCGTCTTCTGATAGTACGGCTTTGGTTTTTCCAGAATTTGCATCCGAACCTGCTTCGGGTTCTGTTAAACAATAAGCTCCAAACCACTCTCCGCTAGCCAATTTAGGAACGTATTTTTGTTTTTGTGCTTCGGTTCCATAGAGTACAATGGGCATTGTACCAATTCCTGTATGTGCTCCAAAAGCAGTTGCAAAAGATCCTGTAGCTCCAGAAATATAATCACAAACTAAAATGGTAGACATAAAAGACATTCCCATTCCTCCGTAAGCTTCGGGGACAGCAATACTTAAAAAACCCATTTCACCTGCTTTTACCATTAATTCTTCGGTAAAAGCATAGTCTTTTTTCTCAAATTTTTCTTTGTGAGGCCATACTTCACGGTCTATAAATTCTTTAACAGACTCTTTCATCATCTGTTGCTCTTCAGAAAAATCTTCTACAATAAATATATCCTTGGCTTTAGTTTCAGAAACAATAAATGCTCCTCCTGTAAGTGTGTGTTCCATGTTGTTGTGTTTTTTTGGTTTCTTATTTTAAAAACTCATAAACTCCTGCTGCTCCTTGTCCAGTTCCTACGCACATAGTTACGAGTCCGTATTTGTGATTTCTTCTTCTCATTTCATTGATCAATTGTACTGATAATTTAGCTCCTGTACAGCCCAATGGATGTCCTAAAGCAATGGCTCCTCCGTTTACATTTACCCGTTCTGGGTCTAGCCCTAATTCATTGATAACTGCCAAAGATTGTGAAGCAAAAGCTTCGTTCAATTCTACCAAGTCAATGTCGTTTTTGGTAAGGCCTACTTGTTTTAGAGCTTTGGGTACTGCCATTACAGGTCCAATTCCCATAATTTTAGGTTCTACACCTGCGGCAGCAAAAGAAACTAGCCTTGCTACAGGTTCTAGGTTTAATTCTTTTACCATTTCCTCGCTCATTACTAAAACAAAAGCTGCTCCATCACTCATTTGAGATGAGTTCCCTGCCGTAACAGATCCTTTGTTGGCAAATACAGGTCTTAATTTAGCCAAAGCTTCTAAGGAAGTGTCTTTTCTGGGGCCTTCATCTTGTTGTACCGTGTATTTTTTTTGCTCTTTTTTACCTTTGCTATTAATAAAAATATGTTCTACATCAATAGGAGCAATGTCTTCTTTAAATAAGTCTTGAGACTGTGCTTTTAATGCTTTTTGATGAGAGTTAAAGGCAAACAAATCTTGCTGATCTCTTGTCACTTTAAATTTTTCGGCAACAGCTTCGGCTGTCAAACCCATTCCCCAATAATAATCTTCGTTCCCTTCTTTGGTTTCATGGTAGTTGGGAGAGGGTTTGTAACCTCCCATAGGTATGTATGACATGCTTTCTACACCTCCTGCAATAATACAATCTGCCATTCCTGATTGAATTTTAGCAGCAGCAATCGCAATGGTCTCTAAACCAGAAGCACAGTATCGGTTGACAGTCATTCCGGCAACATCGGCAATTTTTAAACCCATTAACGAAATCAAACGTCCCATGTTTAATCCTTGTTCTGCTTCGGGCATGGCATTTCCTACTATTACATCGTCTACTCTGTGTTTGTCTAATTCAGGTACTTTGTCTAATAAGTACTGTATGGTTTCTGCGGCCAGTTCGTCTGGTCTCTTAAAACGGAATAATCCTTTGGGAGCTTTTCCTACGGCTGTTCTATATCCTTTTACTATATATGCTGTTTTCATTTTTGTAGCTTTTAATTATTGATTCTTAGCCTTTAGCTTTTGGGTATGCTTAAATTATCTTAGCAAATAACCAAATACTAAAAACGAAGTGCTAAACACATTAGTTTCTTAACGGTTTCCCTGTTTTTAACATGTGCTGAATTCTTTCCAATGTTTTTCTTTCTCCTAATAAGGATAAAAAGGCTTCTCTTTCTAAGTCTAGTAGGTATTGTTCCGATACATCAGTAGGTTCAGACAAGTCTCCTCCGGCCATTACATAGCCTAATTTATTAGCAATCAATCTATCGTGTTCGGATGCATATTTTCCTGCAACCAAACTATCGGCACCAACCTGAAACATTCCCAATACTTGTTGTCCCAATACTTTTACTTTTTGCGGAGCAGGGCATAGGTAACCATCGTCTAACATTTGCAATGCGTGTTTTTTGGCAGTTGCTATTTGTTGTTGTTCGTTGGTTACTACAATGTCTTTATGGGGGATATAATATCCAAAATCAAAGGCTTGGTGTGCAGAAGTAGCTACTTTTGCCATGGCTATATTGATAAAAGCTTCTCGCATTCTGTTCAACTTTACATCATCTTTTAGCACTCCATCTGTTACTCTTTTTGCCATTTCTTTGGTTCCTCCACCTCCAGGAATCACTCCCACACCAAACTCAACCAAACCTGTATACGTTTCTGCAGCTGCAATTACCTTGTCTGCATGTAAGCTTAGTTCACATCCTCCTCCTAAGGTCAAACCTCTTGGGGTAATAAGTGTAGGGCAGGATGAGTAACGCATACGCATTACTGTGTTTTGAAAGTATTGTACTGCATAATTCAACTCATCATATTCCTGTTCTACAGCTAGCATAAATACCATGGCTAAATTGGCTCCAACCGAAAAGTTGGTCGCTTGGTTTCCTAATATTATTGCATCGTATTTGCTCTCAGCCAAATCAATTCCTTTGTTGATGGCTTGCAATACACCACTTCCCAAAGTATTCATTTTAGATTGGAACTCTACATTTAAAATTCCATCTCCTAGATGTTGAATGGAAGCTTCTGCATTAGACCAAATAGTATCTGTTTTTCTGATATTGTCTAACAGTATAAAACCTTCTTTTCCTTTTACCTTTTCTTGTGTTTTGGATGGAATATTGTAGTAATACTGAACTCCATCTTGTACTGTGTAAAAAGAGGACTGTCCTTCGTTTATCATTTTAGGCACCCAACTAGCTACGGTATATCCTTCTTGTGCTATCAACTCCATTCCTTCAACCACACCAATAGCATCCCAAATTTCAAAAGGTCCGTGTTGCCATCCAAAACCAGCTTTCATGGATTCGTCTATTTTATAGAGCTCGTCTGATATTTCTGGAATTCTGTTAGATACATAAGCAAATAAGGCAGCAAATGTTTTTCTATAAAAACCCCCAGCCTTGTCTTGTCCTTTTACAAGTACTTTAAAACGATCTGCTACATTATCAATGGTTTTGGTAGCGTTTAAGGTTTCAAAAGAAGCTTTTTTAGACGGAGCATAAGTTAGCTTTTCTAAATCCAGGGCTAAAATCTCTTTTTCTCCTTTGTGATTGATGTCTTTTTTATAAAACCCTTGTCCTGTTTTACTCCCCAACCATTGATTGTTTAACATAGACTGCATAAAGTCGGGCAGAGCAAACAAAGCGTTGGCCTCGTCTTCTTTGCAGTTTTCTTGCAACCCTTTGGCTACATGAACCAGTGTATCCAATCCTACTACATCTACAGTTCTAAACGTTGCAGATTTGGGTCTTCCTATTACGGGTCCTGTAAGTTTATCTACTTCTGCTACTGTTAAACCTAGATCTTTTACAATGTGTAGCATGCTCATAATTCCAAAAATCCCAATTCTATTTCCTATAAAGGCGGGAGTATCTTTGGCTAAAACAGCTGTTTTTCCTAAAAACTTTGTTCCAAAGTTCATTAAAAAATCAACAACGTCTTGTTGGCAATCGGGACCAGGAACTACTTCAAAAAGTTTTAGGTAACGTGGCGGATTGAAAAAATGTGTAATGGCAAAGTGTTCTCTAAAATCTTGCGAACGACCTTGATTCATATATTTAATAGGAATTCCAGAAGTATTACTTGTAATTAATGTTCCTGGTTTTCTGTGTTTTTCTATGCTTTCAAAGACTTGTTGTTTTATATCCAATCGTTCTACCACCACTTCTACAATCCAATCTACTTCTTTTAGCTTTGGTAAATCATCCGAAAGGTTTCCCGTAGTGATTCTTTCTGCAAAAGCATTGTTGTACAAAGGTGCTGGATTAGATTTTATAGCGGTTTGCAAATTGTTGTTTACCACTCTGTTTTTTACCACAGGATGTTCTAAACTCAATCCTTTTTCCTTTTCTTTGTCTGTTAAAGAAGTAGGGGCTAGGTCTAATAGTAAAACTTGCACTCCTATATTGGCAAAATGACAGGCGATTCCTGATCCCATGATCCCAGAACCTATCACTGCAACTTTTTTAATATGTCTTTTCATACCTAAAAAATTAATTTATCTTGAATCAATTCTTGAATTGTTTCTGTTACTTCTATAAATGTTTCTATTTGTTTGCTTGTTAAATTCTGTGCTACTTCTTGATTGAACTGCAATACAATCTGCTTAGAAATTTCTCGTTGCTCTTTTCCCTTTTCTGTTAACTTTATCAATACACTTCGCCCATCTTCAGGATTCGCCTCTTTGTAAATTAAGTCCAAAGCTTCCATTTTTTTTAACGTTCTAGACAAACTTGTCGCTTCAATCCCCATTTTAGGCCCTAATGCAGTAGAGGGTGTTCCATTTTTGTAGTGTATGTTTACCAGTACAAAACCAATGGTCATAATACTGTCTCGTTTTAAAGCTTCTTCGTTGTACATTTTACTAATCAACTGCCAAGTAGAGCGGTACATATAATCAAACGGCACTGTTTTATTTCTTTCTTTCATGTCTAAATATACTCAAAAAAACTATGCTTGCATAATTTTTAAGCGTTAAAATTAAATATTATCCATTATTAAAACCTTAAACTCTATAAATATCCAATAAAAACTAGTATAGATTGTCAATCCCTAAAGAATGTGCCATCCTTTAAAATTTTATAAAAGGATGCCGAAATGTTTTGACACATAGTACTATATTTATGCTTGCAAAAACAAAAAAATGCAAGATTCATTCTTAGTTATAGAGAATTTAAGCAAATCTTATCGTAATAAAATTGCTTTAAATTCAGTGTCTTTTCAGATTCCCCAAGGAAGTGTGTATGGATTAATTGGACAAAATGGTGCTGGAAAAACCACGCTGATTCGTATTCTAAACAAAATTATTGATGCCGATAGCGGACAAGTCTTATTTAAAGGAGAAAAAATAGATAGCAACACTATAGCACATATTGGTTACTTGCCAGAAGAGCGTGGTTTGTACAAAAACATGACCATAGAAGAACAGGCCTTGTATTTTGGACAACTTAAAGAAATGTCTAAACCTAAAGCCATAGCAGCTATGGATTATTGGCTGCAACGTTTTGATATTTTAGACTGGAAAAAGAAAAAAATAGAAGATTTATCAAAAGGTATGGCTCAAAAAGTGCAGTTTATCATTGCAGTTTTGCATCAGCCAGAATTGCTGATTTTAGACGAACCTTTTAGCGGATTTGATCCTATTAATGCAGATTTGATAGCCCAAGAAATTAAAGAGTTGTCCAAACAAGGAACCACCATTATTTTTTCTTCTCATAGAATGGAGTCTGTTTCCGAAATGTGTGATGATGTGTGTTTAATTCATAAAGGAACTACTTTGCTACAAGGTAGTATAGAGAAAATACAAGAACAATACGCTAATGAAGTTTATGAAATTGGGCTTACTACCGTAAATCCATCGTTGCTAACAGAGTTTTTAAACAATGCAGCTTATCAAACTAAACGCATAGCACAAACTCCCGAAAAAGTAAGTCTAGAAACAAGTATTGTAGCAGGCAATTCTTCTGAATTACTACAAACTATTAGTGGTTTAGGAACCGTGCACCTATTTAAAAAACACGTTCCTACTTTACAAGAAATCTTTATAAAAACAATTCAAAATGCATAAGTTACTCCTTATCATTCGCAGAGAATTTATCACCAAAGTAAGAAGCAAGTCTTATTTGGTGATGATTTTTTTAAGTCCTGTTTTAATCCTCTCTATGTTTGCTGCTGTTTTTTATTTTGTAGCCAAAGAGAAACGAAACAACGATTCTAAAACATCCCTTATTGTGATGACTTCGGATGCCATACAACAAGAAATCACCAAACAGCATCCTAAAATCTCTTTAACTACAATAGACAGCCTTTCGTACGACGCTGCTAAGTTATTGGTAGATGAGGAAACTTACAACGGTATTGTTTATACACGTCCTACTAAAAACGTATACGAAATTTACGGAGACGAAATTCCCAAAGCTTCCTTAAAAAAAATACTAGAAAAGCATTGGAAAACAAACTATTTGGAACAACATCAAATTCCGAAAAACGTAGCAGCCCCTTTGTTAAAAGAAAGCCCTGTAAAAGTGCTACAAGCCCAAAACACACATAAAAAGGTAGAAAAATATGTAAAAGGAACTATAGCTATAGGACTTGGGTATATTATGATGATGTTTGTGATTGTATACGGAAATGCAGTAATGCGTAGTATTATAGAAGAAAAAAATAGCAAGGTTGTAGAGATTATGGTCTGTAGCGTTCAACCTTTTTTGTTGATGCTAGGGAAAATTATAGGGAATGCTTTGGCAGGATTGTTACAATTTATCATATGGGGAGTTTTACTATTGTTAGGTCTCTTTTTTATGGAGCAATATGTTCCGTCTCAAGGAGACAACAGTCAAAAAGTAGCCCTTATATTCAACACCATATGGCAAATAAACTACCTACAAATTGTGTGGGTTTTTATTGCTTTTTTCTTAAGCGGCTATTTGTTATACAGTAGTTTTTATGCCTCTATTGGGGCCGCTGTAGATAGCGAAACCGACACCCAACAATTTGTACACCCTATTTTATTGCCGCTTATGTTTGCTGTATACATAGGAATTGTAGTTGTTATTAACGGAGATCCTCATAGCGAAACCGCAAAACTATTTACGCTAATTCCGTTTACATCTCCCATTATTCTGCCTATGCGTATTCCTTTTGATGTGCCTACTTGGGAAATTTTTACTTCCTTGGCATTATTATTGGTTAGTTTTGTATGCACCGTTTTTATAGCAAGCAAAATCTATAGAATCGGAATATTAACCGATGGAAACAAACCAAGCATTAAGCAATTGTTTCAATGGATATTTCAAAAAATATAAGCTAGTTTATGAGTAAGATATTAATTATTGAAGATGAAGCTGCCATTAGAAGAGTACTAAAACGCATTATTGCCGACGAAAACAAAACCTACCAAGTAGAAGAGGCAGAAGATGGTTTAGAAGGTTTACAGCTACTTAAAGACAACGACTACGATTTGATACTTTGTGACATTAAAATGCCAAAGATGGATGGAGTAGAAGTCTTAGAAAAAATAAAAACAGACAAGCCCGAAATTCCCGTAATTATGATCTCAGGCCACGGAGATTTAGACACAGCCGTACAAACCATGCGTTTAGGAGCTTACGATTACATTTCTAAACCGCCAGACTTAAACCGATTGCTAAATACAGTTCGCAATGCGCTAGACCAAAAAAAGCTTATTGTAGAAAACAAAATTCTTAAAAAGAAAGTCAGCAAAAAATACGAAATGATAGGAGAGTCCAAAGCCATTTCGCACATCAAAGGAATGATAGACAAAGTAGCTCCTACAGATGCTCGTGTTTTAATTACCGGCCCCAATGGTACAGGAAAAGAATTGGTAGCTCACCGCTTACACGATTTAAGTGAACGCTCTAAATTTCCTATGGTAGAAGTAAACTGTGCTGCCATTCCATCAGAATTAATAGAAAGCGAATTGTTTGGTCATGTAAAAGGATCGTTTACAGGAGCCAACAAAGACCGTGCAGGTAAGTTTGAAGCAGCCAATGGAGGAACCATTTTCTTAGACGAGATAGGAGACATGAGCCTTTCTGCACAAGCCAAAGTATTAAGAGCTTTGCAAGAAAACAAAATTAGTCGTGTAGGTTCAGACAAAGACATTAACGTAAATGTTCGTGTTTTGGCAGCCACCAACAAAAACCTACGCAAAGAAATAGAAGAAGGTCGTTTTAGAGAAGATTTATACCATCGTTTGGCAGTAATTGTTATCCAAGTTCCTTCTTTAAACGACAGAAGAGACGATATCCCTTTACTTATTACTCACTTTGCTAATAAAATAGCCAAAGAACAAGGAGCCTCTCCTAAATCTTTTTCTGATGAAGCCATTGCACTATTACAAAGCTACGACTGGACAGGAAACATTAGAGAATTAAGAAACGTAGTAGAACGTTTGCTAATTTTAGGAGAACCTGTTATTAGCGATAATGATGTAACCATGTTTGCTAGTAAATAAATTGCTTAACAAAACAAAACACATGACACAAGCAGAAATAAAAATAGGAGTAGGGGTTGGAGCCATTAAATTTGGAATGGACAGAACACAAGTCTTAGAAATTTTAGGATTGCCTACCGAAAAAGAATTAGAAAAAGAGTTTGACACAGGAGATGCTGTAGAAACTTGGGAGTACCAAAACTACGGACTGTCTTTTTCTTTTGATGAAGAAGAAGATTGGCGATTGGAAACCATCACCATCAACTCTAGTAATTACAGCTTAAACGGAGTAGGGTTGATTGGAAAAAATATAGAAGAGGTTCAAGATTTTATAGAACAAAACCAATTGGGAGAAATGGAGTTTGAAGACTATTCTTCTGAAGAAACTCCCAACCACGAATTGATTGATGTTGACGAAGCCAATTTGTTTTTTTGGTTTACCAACCAAACCCTTACCGAAATACAAATGGGCGTACAATGGGATGCGGATGACAACGCATTATGGCCTGTCTAAAATAAAAACGTTGCTCTAATTAATGTTTCGCTCCTCTGGAGCTTAGTTTTTATAAGTGTTGAAGGGGTCATTGTACACATTGTTGTAGCAATTTTTTTTATTCAAATATTATAGGTAAATCAAAATTTGATATTTTCACAATATGGAAAGGTTGAGTAATAACTGTAGTTGTATTTCCTTCGGGAACTACATCAGTTATTTTAACGATTATATTTTCAGAATTTGACAATATATTTAATTTCAAACTATGACCTCCGTCTCCTTTTATTTCGTCAAATATTGCAATAATTGTATATTCAGAAAAATCTATATCGGTTTCTGTAAAGTTTTCAGAAACATTATTTACTGAATTCATTTGAACTATTAAATCATTCCAAATAGTTTGGTTAGAAATAATTAAATTCTGTTTTGTAATTCCTTCTGCTCCATTTCCATAAAGATTGTCTTTTGCAATTAAAGTAGATTCAATATTCATTATCTCAGAATTGTCATCATCAGAACTACAACTCAAAACTAAAATTGACAATAAGATTATTAATACATTTTTCATAATCAACTATATTTTTTTATTACGTGTAAGAACTCACGAAAGGTTGTGTCAAAATTTGCTACAACGGGTTTAATAAGTTGGATTTTTGGTAGAATAGGAGCGAAACTATCGGCCGTGACCAACTTAGTTTAAAATTATTGAACTGAATGTTAGAAACAAAGCCAAAAATCGAACTTATTTGTTGTTGCCTTTTCGTGATTTTCGACCTGAAATTTAGTAATGAAATAGAAAATTCAACATTGTTATTGTCCCTTGATATTGCTACGATTCTTTCAGTATTTCTATATTTTCAAGCTTTTTACTCACACTTTTTTCAACAAATTTCGAGTTGTAGTTTCATTTTTCAGTCTTCCAAATTTCAAGTTTTCATGGAAAGAAGCTTTTTCAGTCACTAGACTTTTTGAATGTAAAACAGGCTTTCATAATTTTCAGTATTACAACTCTTTTTTAGATTTTTTAAATACTAAAATTAATTGATTTTCTAAGTTATAAGTTTGTTTTCATATGTGTTCTAATATTTTTTTCCAATCTAAAAAATTAAGCTTCAAAAAGAAGATGCCTTTCTCTTATTAAATTTCAGAATCACACTCTTCTATAATTTAATATTTCTAATCCAATTGTAGTTTATTATACTAGAAAATATAAAGAATAAAACTATTGGAGTTATTATTAGTATTTCAATTACCAGATTTTTTGGAACCCTAAAATTAGATAAATAATACATTCCTAAAAAGATACACATTGTATATATACTAAATAATATACTACATCTTAATTCAGCTTCATGTTCTCGTCTAGTAGGATGAGTCTTAGCAGACCAGTAACTTAAATCATATGTTGATTTTATTACACTTAAAAATATAAATTTTACAACTTTTTTCATTTAAATTTACTCATGAAAGGTAACAACGGATAACAACAATACATTACCTTGATTCAACTCTATTTTATTTAACAAGCTCCAGCGGAGCAAAACATTACTAAAACATCTCGCTAACGCAACTTTACAAAGCAAAGCTCCAGCGGAGCGACACACTACTAACTCAATCCTCATCAAACAAATATGCGGTTTTATAATCCACCTCATAGGCTTTTAAAAAATCAACATATTCTTCTCTAAACGTTTTCTTTCGGTGATGTTCTTCTTGATTTTTAATATATCTAATTACATTTTTCACACCAGACTGACTAACCGTAAAAGCACCAAACCCCGTTTGCCACTCAAATTTACAAGGAATAAAATTATTTTCATTTACCCACTTTGAGGAATTTGCTTTTATATCACGCACCAAATCTGACAAGTTGCAATTAGGCTTTGTGCCAATTAATAAATGTATATGATCTGCAACCCCATTAACCATCATCATCTTTTGGTTCTTATTAGTTACCACCCCAGTAATATACTTATACAAATCATCTTTCCACAATTTAGAAATATGATTTCTTCTTCCTTTTACTGCAAAAACAATATGAAAATAAAGTTGTGTATAGGTGTTGGCCATCTACTGATATTTATAGCTAAGCTAGAACAGCCTACAAAAAAAGTAATATATTCTTCATAGCAAAAGCTATATTAACAAAAAACAATAACATATGCAAGCAAATAATCAACGCAGTCATAAAGATATTCCGCTCCTCTGGAACTTTGTGTGTGCATAAACATGTATTGTCATGCAATGTTTCTTAGCTTTTAATGTTTTGCTTCTCTGAACCTTTGTGTTTACATAAATATTAATTTGAAAAAGTTCCAGGGGTGCATTATCATACCAAACTTTATTTATACAAAGTGTTAGGCTCAGTTTTTAACATGAATTCATGCAACTTTTGTACCTTATCAGCTCTTTGATACCAATCATTAAAAACTAATTCTAGCGAATTAACTCTAAATGTACCAAATTCATAATTTTGATATTGCTCGATTAAATCAAGAAATTTTTCCTTATTATTTAGTTTGTTTTTCAGTCGAAATATTGTTGAATGAGCAGTCTGAATAGTGTAGCGTTTGTCTATAGAATGTTGCAAGTCCGAATTTTTAAAATTGGTTCTTAAGTTATTCCTTATTTGTTTTAACGTGTTATCTGTTAAAAAGCCTTGTACCATTATACAAGATGGTGATGCTGTCAATCCTTTAAATTGTATTGAAAAAGATGGTATATTTGATAAACATTGATGAATCGTTTCAATATAAATATTCTTATCAATTTGCGATAACTTAAATCCATGATAACAAGAAATTATAGACATAACAGTAATGTGTATATCTGATTTTGGATAATAATATTGATTGGGTTCTATTTTTTTTAGATTCAATAAAAAATCATTTATTTTATTTTTAATTTTTTGATGAGGCCTTATCAATAATGTTATTCCAAACCTACTATCAGTAGGTGAGTCAATCAATTTATCAAACTCATAATTGTCAGTTTTATATTTTGTTATGGAATCTTGGTATAGATTATTGTAATGTTGCTTTAAATCCATTAGTAATTATCTGTTTTACGAATTACCTTACAAGGATTACCAACTGCTACAGAGTTTGCAGGAATTGATTTTGTAACAATGCTTCCTGCTCCAATAACAGAATTTTCACCTATTGTAACTCCTGGTAATATTATTACACCACCACCAATCCATACATTATTTTCAATTTTTATGGGTTGTGAAAATGTTCTGAAATAAGGAAATTCAGAATTAGAATCCCAGTTATCAACAAGTCTTTCATTTACATTGGTTGAATGCGTTGCTGTATAAATCTGAACATTTGAAGCGATTAAAACATTATTACCTATTTCTATTTTATTACAATCAACAAACGTACAGTTGATATTTATAATGACATTATCTCCAACTGAAATGTGTTGACCATAATCACAATAAAAAGGGGTGTCAATATTTACATTGTTTCCAACATTCCCTAGTAGCTCAGTCAATATTTTGCGACGATTTTTTGAATCAGTGCTTACTGTAGAATTATAGTCTTTAGTTAGTTTTCTTGCGTTATGTATTATTCTTTGGATTTCTTTATCAGATGTATTGAATATTTCACCATCTAAACATTTTTGTAATTCGGTCTTCATGATTAGTTTTTTTGTGCTAAAATAGAATGATTAAACCATATTTTTTTTCATCTATCTTAAAATCAATATTCAGCACGAATTACACTTAGATGTTGCTGAGTCATACCTAAGTACGAAGCAATATAACCAAGATTAATACGATTTATCAATTCAGGATTTTCTCTTACAAACTTTTCATAACGTTGTTTTGATGTTAATGTCAGGCGATCAATTCTTAAGTTTTGCATTTTTAATAATACCTCTTGATGAATTGTACGAGACCAGTTAGCAATATCAATATCTGTTTTATACAATTCATTTAAAGATTCAATAGACAAAGAAAATATTTTTGAATCTTCTAAAAGCTCTACAAAATCTAACCCTGCTGTTCTGTGATATAAAGAACTTGATGAAAATGTAATATCCCCTTCTTTACTAAGCCAATTTGTTACCTCTTTTCCATCAACTAAAAAATAGGTTCTTGCACATCCTTGTTCAATAAAATAAACTGAATTGTCTTTTGTTTCAGCTTTAGTTAATAAATAATGTTTAGGCAAATGGGTTTCTTTTAATAAGTTTGATAATTGTTGAATTGATTTGTCAGATACAGGATAATATTTTCTAATTCCTTGAATGATATTTTTTATTTTATCTAAATGCATACACAAAAATACTGAATGATTCCGGTTCGTTCAAATACAACTTAACAACTAATAACAATGTATCAATCTGGTATAGTTATGCTCCAAAGAATCAACATACTTATAAAAACCTGTCTCCTCTGGAGTGTAAAATATTCCGCTCCTCTGGAGCTTTGTGTGTGTGTGTGTGTGCATAAACATATATTGTCTTGCAATGTTTCGTAGCTTTTAATGTTTCGCTCCTCTGGAGCTCTGTGTGTACAAAAACATTGATTTGAAAAGCTCCAGAGGAGCGTTATCACACTAACACAAGCCTGTAACATAATAACAGCTCCGTAGGAGCGACATACTTTTTATATTTCGATCCTCTGGAGCTCTGTGTGTACAAAAACATTGATTTTGAAAAGCTCCAGAGGAGCGTTACCATACTAACCTTCAGAGCAGCGACATACCAAAAGCATTGATATATGATAAAAAACAATTATATTAGCAGGTACGCTTCTAATGATCAGAAGTGTAAAAGTTTGCAAAAAATACTTGTATGAAAAAATCAAAAAAGAAAAAGTCTCGATTCCTAAAGCAACTTACAGAACATGAAAGCTTTGTAATTAACGACGAAATATGGCTTACTACCGAAGAAGCCATGGCTTATTTAAAAGTAAGCAGAAGCACAATTTATAGATTGCGTAAAAAACACAACATTCCTAATTTTAAATTAGGAAGCATTCCATTATTCCCTAAAAAGATACTAACCAAATACCTTATCAACCAATCTATTAGCAATCTAAAAAAAGACTAGGAGGGAAGTGTAAATAAAAAAAGCGTATCCGCTTTACCTTAATCGGCAACACCAATACGCTTTAGCTAAAAATAGAAGGGTTTCTTACAACACAGCAACAGTGCCCATATAGGTGCTAATGGCTGCATAGTTTGTTTCAGGCTTATGAAAAGAAGCCCATACCTGTACCTGAAACGTTGCCATATAGTTAGGTAAGTTTACCGTAACCGTAGTTGCATCTCTAGTAGCCACAGCAGTATTGCTGTAATACGCTTCAATTTCAGGGGCGTATACTACCACCATTAAAACATCTGTAGCTGTAGCCTTACCTTGTCCGCTGTTATCTTGCCAGCCTAAGGTTAGCGTTTGTGCTGCTCCCGCAGTTACCGTACCTCCATCAATACCTCTTAAATCTCCTTTGCTTATCAATACTTTTTCATAGTCCATTACCATTCCTTGCGGACTGCTAACCACAGCATTTTTTAGATGATAAGAAGTTGCCATATTAGCACGAGACCTATCACCTTGTGGACTTCCAAAATAAGCGTTTAACACCTCTGTAATAGGATTTAAAAAACCAATTACAGTTTTAAATTTTTCGCGTTGTTCCTCTTGTTTTGTGGTAGGAACATAACTACCACGCTGTGGTAAACTTCGCATTACGTTTTTACCTCGCCAACGCGAACCTACTACGTTTCCTACTTTTCCAGAAAAACCTCCTAAAATACCTTTTTCAAATGTTGCCATAGTTTTTTTATTTAAAATTAATAACACTGCAAACTACCCTATAACACCCTAAAAAACAAACACTTGAACTTTACTGACACGAATTGACGTAAAGAAAAACAAACAGACATCTATAGACACTTGGTGACACATGCTGACACACAGTGACACACTGTGACACACGCTGACACATTCTGAAACAACCTGACCGTGATTGACACAAAAGTTCAATTTTTCAGGGGTTTTGTTCGAGTCTCCTTCGGGTTTTCTTCGGAAGAGACTTTGGTGTATTTTTTAAAAATGGACGTTTTTGGGAACAATACCGAAGCAAACTAAAACAAAACCCTATGCTACTACAGCAATGCATAAAAAAAGTCTGGAAAATATACTTTCCAGACTTTTAAAATCATATCAATTTTACCACAATCAATATGCCATTTCAACAATTTTTTCTACATCGTTAGGAGTAAGGCTTTGGTGTTCTCCTAAACCTTTCCATCCTCGTTCTGTAAAACGTTGGGCTATTTTTTGTGCCGTTCCTTGGTAGTCTTGAGTATAGTCAGACAATTTGGTGTCTATTTCTAAACTCTTAAAAAATGCTTCTGTTTTTTCAATTCCCGCTTGGGCTTTTTCTTCTAAAGTTCCTTCGGTTACTTGCCAAACTCTTTCTGCATATTGTGCTAACTTCTCTTTTTTAGATTCAAAGTTATAGGTATAATGGCTAGGAGCAATTACAGCCAAGGTTCTTGCGTGGTCTATACCAAACAAAGCGGTAAGCTCGTGTCCAATAGCGTGTACTGCCCAGTCTGTAGGAACTCCTTTCTGAATCAATCCGTTTAAAGCCATTGTACAGCTCCACATAAAATTGGCTGCTGCTTTGTAGTCTGTAGGATCTTTTAAAATTTTGGGTGCTACTTCTATCAATGTTTGTAAAATGCTTTCGGCTATTCTATCTTGTAGCAAAGCCCCAATAGGGTAGGTCATGTACTGTTCTAGCACATGGTTAAAAGCATCTGTAATTCCGTTGGCCAATTGTCTTTGTGGTATAGAATGAATTACCGTAGGGTCTAAAACCGAAAACTTAGGAAACAATCCTGGTCCGCCCATGGCTAATTTTTCTTGTGTTTCTTCTCTGGTAATTACAGCCCCTGAATTCATTTCTGATCCTGTAGCAGGTAAGGTAAGTACAGTACCAAATGGCATCCCTTTAGTGGTTCTAATATTTTGGGTTAATATATCCCAAGGAGTATCGCCCTCATACAACGCTGCCGAAGATAAAAATTTGGTTCCATCAATTACAGACCCTCCACCAACGGCTAACAAATATGTAATATTTTGCTCTTTAATTACTTGCAATGCTTCCATTAAAATTGCATACTCAGGGTTGGCAGGTATTCCTCCAAATTCTACAAAATCATATGCCTTTAATGCAGAAGTAACTTGTTGATAGATTCCATTTTTTTTGATGCTTCCACCACCGTATAAAACTAAGATTTTAGCATCTTTAGGGATTTCGTTTTTAATGTTTTCTATTTGATCTTTACCAAATAATATTTTGGTTGGATTTTGATATTCAAAATTGTTCATTTGCTTGTTTATTTTGGTTGATGGTTTCTTTTTTTTCTATAGCTACTTTTTTTACCTGTAAAAGATTAGTCTATTACGGTTACCAAATCTTTTGTGCTTTTTCTTACTTTTTCTAAAGAAGACAACCAATCATTAGCTTCGTCTCTATATCCTAATGGCAATAAAATAGCACTACGCAACCCTTTTTCTTTTAACTCTAAAATTTTGTCTACAGCATCAGGATCAAAACCTTCCATAGGGGTTGCATCTACTTTTTCAAAAGCAGCAGCTGCAATAGCCAAACCAAAAGCGATATAAGCTTGCTTGGCCGCATGGTTGTAGTTTACTTCTGCATCTTTTTGTGGATAAGAATTTAACAACATTTGACGATAGTTTTCCCAACCTTCGTTTTTAAAACCACGAATTTCATTGGTTAAATCGAACATTTTGTTAATTCTCTCTTCAGTATAAGTATCCCAAGCAGCAAAAACCAAAAGATGAGAACAATCGGTAATTACGGATTGATTCCAACCCACTGCTTTTATTTTTTCTTTAATTTCTTTATTCTTTACAACTATAATTTCAAAGGGTTGCAAACCACTAGAAGTTGGTGCCAATCTTGCTGCTTCAATAATCTTGTTTACTTTTTCTTCTGGCACACTTTTACCATTCATGGCTTTGGTTGCGTATCTCCAATTTAATGTATCTAATAATTCCATTTGGTTTTTTATTTAAACTTGTTACTGTAGTCGTAACAACAGTCGTACCACTTACAGTATATTTTACATAAGTATGTTTAGGTTTTGCTGGGCTTGCATACATACTTTAAAAAACACAATTTATTCTTTTTTGTTTTGGCTTTTGCCTTATTTTTTGATAGGTTTTGAAGTCTAGATAGACTAAAAATTAAATAATTTTTTTATGAAATTAAAACAAACCTCTTATTCCATATTAGATTTAGCGATTATCTCGCAAGGAAAAGATTTACAACATACCTTTCAGGATACATTAACGTTAGCCCAACATGCAGAAAAATACGGATACACCCGATACTGGTTGGCAGAACATCATAACTCTGACAATATAGGAAGTAGTGCTACCTCTGTATTAATAGGTTATGTAGCCCAAGGAACAGAACGTATTCGTGTAGGATCTGGAGGAATTATGCTGCCCAACCATTCTCCTTTGGTTATAGCAGAACAATTTGGAACTTTAGGGTCTTTGTATCCCAATAGAATAGACTTAGGGTTGGGGAGAGCTCCTGGTACCGACAGAGAAACTGCAGAAGCCATTAGATCAGACTTTATGCAAGCAGCCCATTCATTCCCCCAAGAGCTTAAAAAAATAGAAAACTACTTTTCTCCAGAAAACATCCATGCCAAGGTAAGGGCTACGGTAGCAGAAGGAGTACATGTACCTGTATACATTTTAGGATCTAGTACCGAAAGTGCTCATTTGGCGGCTAAAAAGGGATTGCCTTATGCGTTTGCCAGTCATTTTGCAACCACGCACTTGCACGAAGCTATTAAAATTTATCGTGATGAGTTTCAACCTTCCAAAGTGCTAAAACAGCCTTATGTAATGGCCGGAGTAAATGTGATTGTTGCCAATACTAACGAAGAAGCACAACGCATGTATACCTCTTTAATAGGGTTGATTGTAGGGCTTTTTACAGGAAAAAGAAAAAAAGTACAAGCACCAGAAGCGTTTACAGAAGAACATCAGCAAATACTTGCACACCCACAAGTACAACAAATGCTAAAATATACGTTTGTAGGAAACAAAGCATCGGTAAAAGAACAAGTGGCCGGCTTTTTAGAAAGAACACAGGTAGATGAGTTGATTGCGGTAACGAATATTTATGACAGTAACCATCGTATAGATTCTTATCGTATGTTTGCAGAAATCATGCAAGAGTTGAATACTGAAAACGCCTGACAGATAGGAGTATAGCTACCTTTAAAAAATAATTAAAATATGAAAAATATAGTTTGCTTTGGAGAAGTATTATGGGATGTATTTCCTGATGAAAAAAAAATAGGAGGAGCTCCTCTAAATGTTGCTGTACGACTACAATCTTTAGGCAACAACGTAAGTATAATTAGCAGTGTAGGTAATGATTTAGACGGAAAAAACATCTTAGATTTTGTTGCAAAAGCACAAGTAAACTCTCAAGAAATTCAAACGCATCTCTCAGAACAAACAGGAAGCGTTACCGTAAATTTAGACACAGAGGGTTCGGCAAGTTACGAAATAGACCATCCTAGAGCTTGGGATAAAATTCAGTTAACAGAAGGCAATCAACAAATGGTAAAAAGAGCTGATGCTTTTGTATACGGAAGTTTATCTGCTAGAGATCAAGTATCTAAAAACACATTAACTACCTTGTTACAATTAGCTCCTTATAAAATATTTGATGTAAACCTTAGAAAGCCCTACTACAGTTTTGCTCTTTTAAACAAGCTGATGCAAGAAGCTGATTTTATTAAGTTTAATGATGATGAAATTCTAGAAATAGCAGCGTATTACAAAACAACAAACAACAGCATAGAAGAAGCAATTGACTGCATTGTTAAAGAAACAAACACTGCTACTATATGTGTTACCCAAGGGAGTAAAGGAGCTGTGTTGTATAGCGATGGAAAACTGTACAGCAATTCGGGCTATGCCATAACTGTGGTTGATACGGTAGGAGCTGGAGATTCTTTTTTGGCTACGTTAGTAGATCAGCTACTAAAAGAAACTGATCCTCAAAATGCTATTGATTTGGCCTGTGCCATGGGTGCTTTGGTTGCCAGTCATAAAGGAGCAACTCCCAAAATTAACCAACAAGAAATTGATGCATTGATGCAGTCATAGACAGTATAACAACAAAAAAACCTTCTTTTTAGGATTTTATTAAAAATATTAAAAAGAATGTTTTTTTGAGACACATCAACAAGAAAGTATTTTGAGTTTTATAACTTGTAAAAAGTACAACCATTAAAAACGATTCAACATGATACTTTTTACTTTACTAACCGCACTACAAAAACCTGACGGAATTCCAAGTCCTAACGAAGACAACCCTTTAAACTTTTCGGACCCTTACGAGGTGATGGTTTATATTGTTTTACCCGTCTGTATTGCTGTATTTTATTTTGTATGGAGAAAAAAAAGAAGAAAATAGCAACTACATTGCAAGAAGTTTAAGTATAGTTTTTTTCTTAAATGGTTTTTGTAGCTAATTTTTAATTCTTTTTTAGCCCCTAACACAATCACTTTTAAAGCCAAAAAACACAAAATTCAACATTAAGAAAACAAACAGCTTATAATCAAACACTTAAACACCTAAAAACTCTTTAAAAAAAAATATTTTTTTGATTATTTTTTTTAGAAACTATCATTACTATTGCTGCATAAAATCGCACAAAAAACTCTGTAACCCTAAGGTTAACAAAGATGTAGCGTGTAAATAGATACTAATAAAAAAAGACCATGAAATCACAAAAAATCACCATTATTGCAAGTGCAATTTGTTTAGTAACCTCTGTAACTTGTTTGTCTCAAGAAAAAGAAAAACCATCACCAGAAAAATGGTTTAAAAACTTAGATAAAAATAAAGATGGAGAATTGTCTAAAAAAGAATTAGAAGGAAAAAAAATAGAAAACAAATTTGATTTAATAGACAAAGACAAAAACGGTACTATTACTTTAGAAGAGTTTTTAGCATTTGCCCAAAAAGGTAAAAAAGCTAAACCAGTACAGCCTGTAGAAGAGACCGAAGATTCTGAAGACGAAGGAGGAGAAGAATAATCCCTAAGTTTTTAGTATAAAGTGTAGAACTCTTTGCCATTGTGCAAAGAGTTTTTTTATGGTTAAATTTTATGAATATTTACAGCCTAAAGTTAAAGTTTCTAGATTTAGAACGCTACAGCAGTATTTAAATATTTTTTTACTGACAAGCTTATTAAATTTTCTTTGCTAGACTGACATGAACTTAGAAAATAGTTGTCGCTAAAAGTAACCATACTAATCTTTTGTAAGCTTTCTAAAATGATGTGAAAGCTAATTTGCAGAAGTTAGCCAGTTAGAGCCATATTTTAGTGCACGTATTCCTTAACTTAAAGCTTACAAAAGAAATGAACATTAAGAGATGTGATAATAAAATGTGAACATCAATTTTAAACTATAATTTATATTATGTTAAATAGAATTATAAAATAATAAGGACTGAATTTTCAGTCCCTAGTATTTTTACTGTTGCATTTTAGCTTGAGCCTCTGCTTGCTTTTTCATGGTTTCATTAGCTACAATACCTAACTCAACACGTCTGTTTTTCGCTTTACCTTCGGCAGTAGAATTGTCTGCTACGGGCATAGATTCACCTTCACCTTTTACAGTAAAACGATCTGCAGGAACTCCTAAGTTTTGTAAATAAGTAGCTACTGCGTTGGCACGTCTGTAAGACAGTTTTTGATTGTACTCTTCAGAACCATCTGCATCTGTGTGACCATAAACAAATAAATTGGTCTCAGGATATTTGTTTAACACTTCGGCCAGTTTGTTCAATGTGTTTTTTGTTTGTTCATTAATAGCAACTTTGTTCGAAGCAAAATAAATTCCTGCTCCTTCATCAAAAACTACATCAATACCTTCACCAACTCTGTACACCTGCGCACCAGGAATAGAATTCCTTAACTCTTCGGCTTGCTTGTCCATCTTTCTACCAATAATTACTCCTGTAGTACCTCCTACAGCAGCACCACTAATAGCACCAATAGCAGCTCCTTTTTTACCTCCAATTAAGGCACCAATACCAGCACCAATGGCAGCACCAGCACCTGTTCCTAAAACTCCTCCTTTTGTGGTATTGTTCATACTAGAACAACCTACAAACATGGTTGCACTTAAACATACTAAAATTGTGTTTCTTACTATTTTTTTCATCTTTTTTGTTTTTAGTTAAGTAAAAGTAATGATTCGTAAGAATTTACTTTGAACCATATCCAAAATAAATTAACTCTTTTAAAAATTCTTGTTTTACCAATTTAATAAGATGTACTATAAGAATAAAAAACAAAAGGTTGCCTTATTTGGACAACCTTTGGTAAGTACTGTTAACAATATCAAATTATTCTTTAAATTTCATATTGATAGCTGTATTTAGCTTTCGTTTGTAATCTTCTTCTAACCACATGATGTAGTTCTTGGTACTTTTAATCATGTAGTGAGAGTATTTTTTAATTCGATCTTTGATATCATCATCTAATAAAATAGCCAAGTCTCTAGCATCAAAAACGTCTTCGGCATTTTCATAGCACATTTGTGCGTGTTGTTCTACTGATTTGTCTAATACAATTTTAGACTTGATTCCTCTTTTAATTGCTTTATCGTATTCTTCTTTTACTTTGAATGTGATATCTTCCGTTTTGGCAAATTTCTCACGGATTTCTTTAGGCATATCATACACAAACTGTCTTTCAATTTCCTCATCATTGATCAAATTATCTAGGTAATAATCAGGAGATTTAAAAATACGTTTCCAATTAATAGGTGCACTCCACAAACCAAATCTGGCTGCATTGTTTCCTAAATCAATTACATTAAACTCTTTTTTGTTTTTAAATACACGCGAACCACGTCCAATCATCTGGTAATATAACGTGATGGATTTGGTAGCTCTGTTTAAAATAATAGTTTCTACACTAGGCTCATCAAAACCTGTGGTTAAAATACTAACCGAAGTTAAAATAGCATCTGGGGTTTCTTTAAACCACTTTAGGATTTCTATACGTTCTTGCTTAGAAAATGTATTGTCTAAATGTCTAACATTGTTGTATCCTGCTGCTTTAAAAGTATCGTAAACATGCCAAGAAGTGTTGATACCATTGTTAAATATCAATGTCTTTTTTCCTAATGATTTTTCTACATAGGCACTTAACAACTTGTCTTGCATTATGTTACTAGTATACAAATCATCCGAAGATTTAACTGTATAATCTCCATTAATCCCCACTTTTAAGCCTCCCAAAGCCACATCGTAAGTATATGTAGTTGCTTTTGCCAAGAAACCTCTTTCTATTAAAGTAGAAATAGGCTCTCCTACCAGCAGTTCATCATAAATTTCATTCATGGGTAGCTTGATGTTGGAACTTAACGGAGTAGCTGTAACACCTAAAATAAAACACTCTTGAAAGTACTTAAATAGTTTTCGGAAAGAATTGTAGTGAGCCTCATCGATAATCACCATGCTAATGTCATTCATGTCTAATAAATCATCGTTCAGACGGTTTTTAAGTGTTTCTACCATAGCCACAAAACACATGTACTCATCTTGATCGTCTAAGGATTTTACATCACTAGTAATTACTTTATTGGCTACACCAAACTCATCTAACATTTTAGAAGTCTGACTACTTAACTCAATTCTGTGCGTAAGGATTAGTACCTTTTTTTCTTTTTCACGAATAAATCTTCGAGCAATTTCAGAAAAAATTACAGTCTTTCCCCCTCCTGTTGGCAATTGAAAAACCAGGTTGTAATTAGAAGCCTTGTTTTCAATTTTATCAAAAACTTTGTCTATATTATCTTTTTGGTAGTCGTATAGTTCTTTCGATTTTGGGGCTTTACTTGGTACTTCTAATTTCATGTTTTGATTTTTTCCGTTTTGCAAAACTACGCAGTTTTTAAACTTTTATGAAATTATTAAAGACTTTTTAAACAACAAAAGATAGATTTTACCTGCTTTACTGGTGTAAAAACAGTTTTTGGAAGGCTATTTACAAGTTCTCCCACCAATTTTCTGATGACGGCTTTGCTCCTTTTACCTTGATTATATGCCCTACTTGTGGAGTGATAACGGGTAGTTTTAACTCTTTGGCTTTTGCTGTTACACGAATTATGGGATCTTTCCAGTCGTGGAGTGCTAATTTAAAACTCCCCCAGTGAATGGGCATTATTTTTTTTGCTTGTACATCTACACCTGCTTGTGCTGTTTCTTCGGGCATCATATGAATGTCTGCCCACATTTCGTTGTATTGTCCGCATTCCATCAAAGCCAAATCAAAAGGTCCGTATTTGTTTCCTATTTCTTTAAAATGAGATGCATATCCACTATCTCCACTAAAATAAATATTTTCCTTCTCGGACTTAATTACCCAAGAACTCCATAATGTTGTCTGACTAGTATTTAGTTTCCTTCCTGAGAAATGTTGTGCAGGTGTACATATCAGTTTTAGGTTTTCTTCGGTAGTGTGTTGCCACCAATCTAGCTCTGTAATTTTCTGTGAAGCTACTCCCCAAGCTTGTAAGTGTATGCCTACACCTAAAGGCACTACAAACCTATTTGTTTTGTCTTTTATTTTTAAAATTGTTTCATAATCCAAATGATCGTAGTGATCGTGAGAGAATAGAACGACATCAATTTCTGGTAAGTTTTCAAGAGCTAAAGGCAGTTCTTCCTGAAATCTAGAATCTCCCAACCATGGATGTGGAGCTGGTACCTTACCAAACATTGGATCTAATAATAGCGTTTTGTCTTGTATCTGCAATAAGAAAGAAGAATGTCCAAACCAAACCATTTGAGCTTCGGTTGATTGTAAGTTCCAAAAGGGAGAGGTTATGGATTCTACCTTTAAGCCTTTATCGGGTCTTCCATTGGGTACTTTGGTTGTAAAATAGGTATACATTAGCTGTATATTTTCTTTAAGACTCAACTTTTTAGGCACCGATTTGTTTGTGTTAAAAAATTTTCCTTCAAAAAATTGCTCGGACTTTTGGTAACGGTTTATGGCATCTTTAGAGAGTTCACCTCCAAAACTTGGATAATAATTGGTAAATAGTATATAAGCAATTAGTATGGTTACAACAATAGCAGCAATGGTTAGCATCATTTTTTTTAACATTATTATAATGGTTGATTTATTTTTTGACAAACTGTTTTGGGCTGTTTAAAGGGATTTCTAATTTCATATGCACTCGGTTTTACATAAGACAGCAAGGGGCTTAACAATCTATTTAAACATGCTTGTTGATGTTTGGCATATAGATTCATTCCAACAGGAACAGCACCTAAGCTACTCTTCATCAATTCAGCAGTTCTACCTAACTGTAGCGATAAAGCCTTTAACTCTATTGAGGTAGCTACATAATCGTACAACAATCTTTGATATAAAGGAATTTGTTGATTAGTTTGGTAATCGATTCCAACAAAATTGGCATCAAAAGAAGTGTAGTTGTGGCAACCAGTACTAAAAGCAACTAGGGTATCATCATAAAAATAAGCCTTAAAAACAAAGCGGTTTTCTAGCTCCTTCTTAAGCATATAAAAACCGTAAGCAGAGGGTTCTATCAAATAAAAGCTAGATGTTTGTATAACTGACTGTAGTAGTTCGTCAATGCGTTGCTGATGGTTTATAATATTCTGGGCTGTGAATTCTACAACCGCAACTTGGTTTGTTTTTTTATAGACACTTTTGGCTCTAGTTCTGTATTTGGTTGTCATCTGATTTAAATAATCTTGAAAACAGTTCCAGTTTTGGTTTAGAGTCAAAACCATATTTACATCTATCTGAAATTTAGAAGCCCAATTATTTAAATTATGCTGAGCCCAAAGCTCCTCTTGTTGATGAAACTCTTTAAATACTATAAAATCTATTTTGCGTTTTTGTTTTAGCCGTTCTACCAACACATCCATTATGGAATTCAACGTTTTTTTTACAGAATAATCTTTAAAATAAAAACCGTGAGCACCTGTAGAAAAAAAATTACCGCATAACAGTAAATTTCCATTTAACTTTTTTAATAGGTAGGTTCTAATTTTAGATTTTAATGAATCTGGGAACTTAGGTTGGTTAAAAAAAAGAGGACTAATTTGTATTTGTTGAAGATAAATAACACCAATAGGATTGTTGTTTTTGAATACCACAATGTATCCAAAAAGCATTTTAGCGTATTTACTTTCTTCTAAAGCTTTAAGGTAAGAAAAAGACAAATAAACCGAAGGAGGTTTTACTTTTTCCCACTGTTTTTTAATAAGTAAAATAGTAGAACTATACTGAATGTTTAGTTCTGAATTGATAACTATTTTTTCAATCATACATTAACTAAGCTTGCAAAAAATACACCTTAGTAGTATCCTAATAAGGTGTATCCTTACATTACATGTATGATTGTTTTAATAATCTTTAAATATGGCATGCATCATTCTCTTTTTATCATTGATGCTTTCTTCCATAGAAATCATAGTTTCAGTTCTTGTTACACCGTCAATATCATCAATAGAAAAGATAATGTCTTTTGCTTGATTAGTGTCTCTAGCTCTTATTTTACAGAAAATATTGTATTTACCAGCCGTGATGTAAGCAACCGTTACATTTGGAATTTCTTCTAAGGCAGCCAATACATTTCTAATTTTAGAGCTACTTTCTAAATACAATCCTACATGAGCTATAAAATTGTATTGCATTTTTTCATAATCTAAGGTCAATGTAGAACCTTTTATGATTCCTTCATCTTCCATTTTTTTCACACGTACGTGTATAGTTCCGGCAGATACTAATAACTTTTTTGCAATGTCCGTAAAAGGAGTCCTTGCATTGTCTATTAGCATATCTAAAATTTGATGATCAATTTCATCCAAATGATGTTTTTTCATGTTTTAGGTCTTACTTACTTCTTATTTTAACAAGTTACAAAAATACAATATTTATGAGCTCATTTGCATTTTTCTCATCTAAATATAGTTATTCTTAATGAAAATTTAAACTAAAATTCCTGATATGCGTAAAAACTACTTAAATCTCCTCTATCATACTCCACCAATTTGGAGATTAATTGATTGTTAACCACCTCATATTCATACTGAAAAGCAACATCAACCTTTTGATTTTTATCATCTAAAAAATTTCTTATGATAAGGTCGTAATTTTGCTTTCCATTGTTAGGAATATCAAAATAAGGTTGATAATGTGTGTATTTATCGTTAACAATTAAATACTCTAAGCCACTGACCAATGCATAAAAGTTAAATTTCCTTACCAAATCCCGATCGTAATCGTTAGGATAATGCCCTGCTTCTATTAAAATAGTATTGTGTCCTAGTTTTTGAAAATTGTCTCCTGTAGCTGTTGGATAAAACTCGTCCGTATACCTACCCACATGGTTTGGAATAAGTTGCTGTAAGGTATTGTTCATTGCAACAATAGCAGCCATGGTCTCTTTTCTTCCTGTTGTTAATGTTCTTTCTTCATCTTCTGAGGGAGCAAGAAAAGAAATGGTTGCTGGGTTTTTAAAACCTTCTACATTAAAAATAGTTCTTTGATCGTGTAAATTGAAACAAAAATGAGGTTTAAAGTTGTCTAAGATGCTTCTTAACAATTTACTTTCTACCGCCTGTTGGTCTACGGCATCTCTATTTAAATCTACTTGTTTGCTATTTACCCTTGTAAAAGCTTCGGAACCGTCTGGATTTAGCATAGGAATAAAAACTAAAGTACATTTGTTTATTAAGTCTTTTGCAAAATCGCTGTTAGCTATAAACTGATCTTTTAAATAATTAAATAAATCAAACAAAGCTTTGGTTCCCGTACTTTCATTTCCGTGCATCTGAGTCCATAACAATATTCTTTTAGGTCCATGGCCAAGAGTTACATTATAAATGTCTTTTCCCATTTCTGAACTTCCTGCTTTAGAAACTTTAAATGGAGATGGTAGATTAAGAAGCAATGGCTCTATGTCTTGTAAAAGTATTCTTCTTCCTACCAAGCTTTTTTCGGAGCTGTGTTGATACCAAGTATCTATGTGTTCTATTCTGTCTTTTTTCATTTTACAAAAGTAAACAACGTTTTGTTTACAATTGTGATTTACATTTGTACACAGTAAAGATTACATTTCTACACTTATCAATTCTCTCAAGTTCAGTTCCGTAATCTTAACTTCGTAAGCTATAAGTTACGCACTCCTTACTTAAACAACTTTACCTAAAATACTCTAATAACTTATTTATCAGTTATTTAAATCTACTTGTTTAAATCTATTTATATACTTAGATTAGATATGGCTGAGAAAATATTCAGCAATTCGTTTTTTTAGATTACATTTGTAAAAACAGGAGCTGCTTTTGGCAGCTTTAATTGAATTCACAATGTTAAACCAAGAAGCTTTTATTAATCGACTGAATGAAGTCTTTGAATATTACAATTTAACCGCAGCAAGTTTTGCTGATGAAATCAAAGTACAACGTTCTAGTATTTCTCATTTGCTATCAGGAAGGAACAAGCCAAGCCTCGATTTTGTTTTAAAAATGATTGATACTTATAAAGAATTAACTTTAGATTGGCTTTTGTATGGTAAAGGGAGCTTTCCTAAAGAAAAAGAGTTTGCTACACAACCAAACATAGCAACTAATAAAACAAAGTCCTCTCAGCCTGATTTGTTTTCTGAAAAAGATACAACAACAAGTGAAAAAACAAATGAGGATGAAATGATTGTAACACAAAAAAAAATAACAACTCCTTCAGACATTGAAAGAATTGTTATTTTTTATACAAATGGTACGTTTAAAGAGTACAAAAACGTTTGATAGATCTATTTAAATTAATCGACCGCTAGTTTTCTAACCCCTTCTTCTAATATACTTAAAATCTCTTTTTTATTGCTGTTTGACGATGATTTTTGCTTTGAAATGACCTCTCTTAAAAGACGAATACATTCAAAGTTAAAGTTGTATGCTTTGTATTTTAATCCGTTTTTTACAAAGTCATCCACCATAACTCTAATGGCTTCTTTATTGTTAGTTTTTGCAACCCAGTCAAATGCATCTTCAAAATCTTTTTTAAACTTTTCGTCTTGAATAAAGTACATTCCTGTAAGCAAATACTTAGCTACAAAACTTACATGTTCTTCTTTACGGTCTTCTAAATACATTTTTAACAACGGAACGTAAATTACATCTTTTACATCGTTAGGTAATTTTTCTGAAACTTTCTTTGCCAGTTCCTTATCTATGTAGTACATAGCAAGTAAACTATTGCCTTTCATTTTTGGAGACTTACTATCAATTCCTTTTTTAAAGATGGGTAAGTAGTCTCTGTTTACCAATTTTCCTAATATTGAAATTGCAGAAGCAGCTACATTTACATTTTCGCTATTCGCTAAACGTTCAATTTTTTGAATGATTTTTTTCTTTTTATGTTTGTCTGATAAGTTGATGTTCTCTAAGGCATATGATTGAATAACGTGATAAGGATCTTCTAAAGCGTTTACAAAAGTTTCAAAAACCTCTTTTTCTTCTTGTTTGTCTTTTAACTGTTCTAAAGCCTCTATCCTATCTTCAAAGTGTTTTACGTTGTTGTATTGATAAACCCATTGTTCTGTAGTTAACTCTGGTGTTGTTATTTCTGCCAATAACACATGGTTGCTATTTACTTTAATTAATTTGATATCCTTCTCATTTTCAAAAGGAAACTCAAATGTTTTTTCTTTTCCATTCATAAAAACATCAAACACATCCTTTTGTTTACTTTTGTAAACTGTTATTTGAATAGGAAAATCAAACTCTTTTTCTAATTGTGTAACTTTTACTTTTATTTTATTTCCCAATAAGTCATTTTGATAAGTAACTTTTAATCTGGGATGTCCGTAGTTGTAGTACCATTGGCTAAAGAACCACAGCAAATCTTCTCCAGAAACTTCTTCTAAAGCCAATCTTAATTGATGAGCTTCGGCTGCTTTGAACTTATTTTCTTGCAAGTACTTTTTAAGTCCCGCAAAAAACTTATCATCGCCTAGATAGTTTCTTAGCATGTGTAGCACCATTCCCCCTTTGTTATAGCTTACTACATCCAAAACATCGTCTACTTTGTTGTAGTTGTATCTTACCAAATGCTTATCGTAATTTTCTTTTAAACGGTTTTTGTTTAAGTAAGCATCTCTTGTTGTTTTTAAATGATCATTAGCTGCATCTTTTCCGTACTTAAATTCTTCCCAAAGAAACTCCGAGTAATTGGCAAAAGATTCGTTTAATGTTAGATTGGCCCAACTCTCTGTAGTAACCAAGTCTCCAAACCAATGGTGAAACAATTCGTGTGCAATTACTCGCTCCCAAGTATTTTCTTCCAACAATTCTCCTTCTGTTAACATGGCTGTTTCACTATGAATGACAGCTCCTGTATTTTCCATGGCACCACTCACAAAATCGCGCATAATTACCTGACTGTATTTATCCCAAGGATATTCCACTCCTGTTAACTCCGAAAAGAACGTTAACATTTCAGGTGTATTTTTAAACAATTCCTTAGCTGCTTCTAGGCTGTAATCAGGTTCTACATAATAGTCTACTAACTTTCCTTTCCAAGAGTCTTTAACTACCTTAAATTCTCCTACTCCCACAAAAAATAAATACGGAGCATGTGGCAATGTTTGTTTCCATACATCGGTTCTAGTTCCATCATTATTTTCTTTCTGAGAAATTAAATTTCCGTTAGACAAAGTCTTGTACTTAGAAGGAACCGTTAACGTAATTTGTTGTGTGGTTTTTTGATTGGGTTTGTCTATTGTAGGAAACCAAGTACTGTTTTGTTCTGGTTCACCCTGTGTCCAGATTTGTGTGGGTTTGTCTTTGTCAGTCCCTAAAGGATTGATAAAATACATTCCTTTATTGTCTGTAATGGCAACTCCGTCTACTTTTTCAATTTTATTTGGGTTTCCTCGGTACTTAATATATAGTTGAATTGTGTCTGATTTGGTATACTTTTTTGTAAGACTAATGTTCAGCTTTTCTTTGGTGTTGTAATATTTTACCGGAGTTCCTGCTTCTTTAACCTCATAAATATTCATTCCTTTAGCATCTAACTGAATTTGATCAGTGCTATCAAAATGAGGTTTTAGAGCAATCCAAGCTTTACCATTTACTGTTTGATCTTTAAAATTAAAGCTTAAATCTAGCTTTGTATCTATCAAATCTAACTCTTTAGTACTTGTCTTTCCATTGTCATCATAACGATACAACCTTTGTGCTTGTAGGTTTGTGTAAGTGATAACAATAAAAAATAATAGTGCAATTTGTTTCATATATTAATAAGTGATTAATGACGTTATGTTTGGTGTAATTTTTTGCAAAGATTCTACTCCATTTAAAAATGAAAGTGAAATTACAAAACTAAAACCGGCCACGTTGGCTTTTTGTTGCACTAAAAATGCTGCAGCTTCTGCCGTACCTCCTGTAGCCAGCAAGTCATCGTGTATTAAAACATTACTATTTTCTTTTACAGCATCTTCGTGTACTTCTATAGTTGCCGAACCATATTCTAATTTGTAGGATTGTTGCAATGTTTTGGCAGGTAATTTTCCTGCCTTACGAATTAAAATAAAAGGAACTTCTAATTTTTGAGCCAACAAAACACCAAACAAATATCCTCTAGATTCAATACCTGCTACGGCATCTATTTTTTTATGTTTGTGTGCATCTGCTAAGGCTTGAGCTATATTATTGGTCAGTTGGCTGTCTAATAGTATAGGAGTTATGTCTTTAAACAAAATTCCTTTTTTTGGAAAATCGGGGACATCTCTTATACTATTTTTTATATTGATTTCTAACTCCTTACTCATTTTTGTGTCTGTATTTTTCTGTTTGATGAAAAATTTCTTTTAAAATAGCAACATCTTCTAAACTTAGTTCTTGATTGGGTTTGTTTATAACCTTGGTAGCGGTTTCAATAGCTTTGTTAAAATCGTATGTTTTTTTATTTTTTGTACCTCCCCAGCTATATGATGGAACAAATTTATCAGGCATGTGCGATCCAAAAATATTTACAAATACTCCCAAAACAGTTCCTGTGTTAAACATGGTATTGATTCCTGTTTTAGAATGATCTCCCATCATCAAGCCACAGTTTTTTTGCTGTGTATCTTCAAAACTTTCCAGTTCGTAATTCCATAAACGAACATTGCTATAATTGTTTTTTAAGTTAGAAACATTTGTGTCGGCTCCAAAGTTACACCACTCTCCAACAACAGAATCTCCTAAATATCCTTCGTGGCCTTTATTAGAATTTGCAAACAAAATACTATTTTTTATTTCACCCCCTACTTTACAACCAGGGCCAATAGTGGTAGCACCATATATTTTTGCTCCCATTTTTACCACTGCTTTTTCCCCTAAAGCAATAGGACCTCTTAACATAGCTCCATCCAAAATTACAGCATCTTTACCTATATATATAGGACCAGAACTAGCATTTAAAAAACAAGGATTTATAAGAGCCCCTTCTTCTATAAAAATCTGTTCTTTTTCTACAGCCTGAACATAATTTGGGAGCTCTTCAGAAATACGATCATGCGTAATTTGTTTAAAATCTTCTCGTATAGCAACGTCATTTTTTAAAAACAAATCCCACTTATTTTCTAAGCTTTCCACATTCTTTAGGTAAATTGTATCGTAATCATCTAAATGAATTTCTTCTTGGTCTTCGGTAGAGTAAAAAGCAATTACCTCTTTATTACATACAATTTTCTGATGTGGTTTTAATTTTTTAACCTCTTCTATAAAATCTGTATTTGGTAAGTAACCAGAATTGATAAATACATTGAATTCCATCTCAACCAATGGATATTTATTCTCTAAATATTCTTCTGTTAAGGTTGTGGTGGTTGTTCTTAGTGCAGTTTCCCATTTTTCTCTTATGGTTAAAATTCCTATTCGCAAATCGGCAACAGGACGGGTAAAAGTAAAGGGTAATAATGAGTCTCTAAAAGAACCATCGTATAAAATATAATTCATAGAAGTTATGTGCTATTTTTTCTAATTTTTACATGTAGTAATATATTAAAAAACCGTTTAACAAAAATGATGCTAAACGGTTTATTATACCTGTTTTTTAATTGTTTTTAGCGAGAATAGTTTGGTGCTTCTTTGGTAATCGTTACATCATGCGGATGACTTTCTGCAATTCCCGAAGCAGTAATTCTTACAAACTCAGCCTTTTTTTGATCTTGAATTGTTGCAGCTCCACAATATCCCATACCGGCACGCAAACCACCAATAAATTGGTGCATGGTTTCGTACAACTCACCTTTATAAGGAACTCTTCCTTCAATTCCTTCTGGAACTAATTTTTTACTATTATCTTCTTCACCTTGGAAATACCTGTCTTTAGAACCTTTTTTCATGGCTTCTACAGACCCCATACCCCTGTAAGATTTAAACCTTCTTCCGTTAAACAAGATTACTTCTCCTGGTGCTTCTTTTGTTCCCGCTAATAAAGAACCTAACATTACAGAATCTGCTCCTGCAGCTATAGCTTTAGGAATGTCTCCAGTATAACGTACTCCACCATCCGCAATTACTGGTACACCTGTACCAGCCAGAGCTTCGGAAACCTGCATTACTGCAGATAGCTGAGGAAAACCAACTCCTGCAACCACACGTGTTGTACAAATAGAACCAGGACCAATCCCTACTTTTACAGCATCTGCACCTGCAGCTACTAAATCTTTAGCTGCCTTTACAGTAACAATATTACCTGCTACAACGTCTAAATTAGGATATGCATCTTTGATTTCTTTTAGTTTTTTTAAGATGTTGATAGAGTGTCCGTGAGCAGAATCTAAGACAACTGCATCTACCCCTTCTTTTACCAAAGCAGCAACTCTTTCCAAACAATCGTCTGTTACACCAATTGCAGCCGCTACTCTTAATCTTCCATATTCATCTTTATTGGCTTCAGGATTTTCTCTAACTTTTACTATATCTCTAAAAGTTATCAAACCTACCAGCTTAAAGTTATCATCTACAATAGGTAGTTTTTCTACCTTATTGTCTTGTAAAATTTCTTCAGCTTGTTTTAAAGAAGTTCCTGCAGATACAGTTACCAAACCTTCAGAGGTCATTACTTCTTGAATTTTTCTTTCAAAATTCTTTTCAAATCTTAAATCTCTGTTAGTTACAATTCCTTTTAATATATCGTTTTCATCAACAACAGGAATTCCTCCAATTTTGTGTTCTCTCATCAACAAATTGGCATCGTTAACTGTTTGATCTGCAGTAATAGTAACTGGTTCTAAAATCATTCCTGCTTCAGAACGTTTTACTTTTTTTACCTGTTTAGCTTGTGCCTTTATCGACATATTTTTATGAATCACTCCAATTCCTCCTTCTCTGGCAATGGCAATGGCCATGCTAGATTCTGTTACTGTATCCATAGCAGCAGATACAATTGGAGTGTTTAAAGGAATATTTCTAGAAAATTTAGATTTTATAGAGACCGTATTGGGTAACACTTCTGAATAGGCTGGGACTAGTAATACATCATCGTAAGTAAGTCCTTCAGAAATAACTTTTGTGGTAGACATTTGCAATAGATATGAATTAATTGCATGCAAATATACGAAATAATTCAACAAAGAAATAGTTTCTGAAAAAAGAAAAAAGAGGGGTTTAAAAATTGTTCCTAAAGTTGATTTTAATTAACTTTAATTATGTATTTAACTTGTAAAATTTAACCATGAAAAATATTATTATTCCTGTAGATTTTTCAAAATATTCAGAATATGCGTTAAAAGTAGGTGCTCAGTTTGCTAAAAAACACAACACCAAGCTAACTTTAGTGCACATGTTGGAAATGCCTACTGGATATTCGGATCATAGTGTAGACCAAAAAACCACTGTGTTTATGCTAAAATTGGCCGAAAAAAAATTTGATGAATTTATTGACAAAGATTACTTAGAAGATGTTTCTGTAGACCTTGTGATTAAACACTATGCATTATTTCCCGAAATTGGAGTTTTGGCCAAAGAATTAAATGCGGATTTAATTATAATGGGGTCGCATGGTGTAAGCGAACACGACGATTTTTTTCTAGGTTCTAATACCGAAAAAGTTGTAAAAACATCTAAAATTCCTGTGTTAGTCATTAAAAAAGAAATTGATTCTATCGATTTTGATAAAGTTGTTTATGTTAGTGATTTTAAAACAGAATCTGTAGAAGCTTATCAAAAAGCAAAAACATTCTTTAATTTAATAAAGGTAAAACCCAAACTTTTGTTTATTAACAAAGCCGACGGTGGTTTTGTTTCAACCAAAGAAATGGAGACTAGATTTCAGAACTTTTTACAAAAAGCAGATGGAAATCTAGACAATCTATCTTACTTTGATAATTATGATGATTATACGGTTTTAGATGGGGTTAAGTACTATGTGGAAAAAAACAATATTTCATTGGTTTCTATTGCTACCCACGGAAAATCTAGTATTTCTAAATTTTTTAATCACAGTGTGTCTTTAGAAATAGCCAATCATTTAGAGACTCCTGTGCTTACCTTACTTATTTCATAATAAAGTTAATTTTAATATCGAAAAAGTCGTAGCAGCTTATGTTACGACTTTTTTTGATGCTTGTTTACAAGCAATGCTACAGTTGCATCACCTGTAACATTTACAGTAGTTCTTAACATATCTAAAGGTCTATCTACAGCAAAAATTAAGGCCAATCCTATTGATAGTAAATCTTTAGGAAAACCAATACTATCTAATACTATAATAAGCATTACCATTCCTGCACCAGGTACAGCTGCTGATCCTATTGAAGCCAATAAAGCAGTAATAATAATAGTGATTTGATTTTCGAAAATTAAACCTTCTGGCCACAATACTTGCATAATAAAAACTGCTGCTACTGCTTGATACAAACTTGTTCCATCCATATTAATGGTTGCTCCTACCGGTAGCACAAAACTAGCTACCTCATTTTTTACCCCTAAGTGCTCTTCAACTCTTTCCATGGTTATTGGCAAGGTAGCTGCACTAGAACTTGTAGAGAAAGCAAGCAATTGTGCTGGTGCAATATTTTTTAAAAACCATAAAGGTGATTTTTTTAAGAAAATAGCAATACACAAACTATAAAAAACAATCATTAGTGCCAACCCTCCTATTACTACCAATGCGTATTTTAATAAAGCCATTAAAACACTGGTATCATTAGAGGTTACAATTACCGATGCCAATAATGCAAAAACTGCATAAGGAGCAAATAACATAATGATGTCTATCATTTTTAAGACGACTTCATTTAGCGAATCAAAGAATTTTCTTAACGGTTTTGCCTTTTTCTTATCAATTAACAACAAACAAAAACCAAGAAACAAAGTAAATACAATTACCTGTAACATATTTTTATTGTTGCTCATGGCATGAATAATGTTACTAGGAACAATATCTTCTACAAACTGTAAAGGGCCATTACTTTTTTGGGCAGCAGCAGTATTTAATTTGTCTTGTAAAGAAGCATCCGCTGCATAAGTGTCTTTTAAAACTTGTACTGTTTCTGACGAAATTCCTTCTCCGGGTTTTATTACATTTACAATTGTTAGCCCAATAACGATGGCAACTATTGTTGTAAAAATATACGTCACCACAGTTCTAATTCCCATAGACTTAAACTTAGAAATATCTTTTAAATCTGCCACACCTTTGATAAGAGACCCCATGATTAGAGGCATGGCAATTAACTTTAACAGATTTACAAAAATAGTCCCGAATGGTTTTATCCAATGGATTGTGAACTCTTTTCCTCCTGGAATTCCAGAACAAATCAATCCAAAAATAATTCCTAAAATTAGTCCTATAATTATTTTCCAATGGAGAGCTAGTTTTTTCATAATTCTGTCTAAGGGTTTGGATTCCAAAAATAGAAATTATAATACAATCTAAAGGTGTGTATTAGCAGTTACATTTCCCATCTTTACAGGAACTTTTGTCTTTTTTAAAAAACTTTGAATATAAAATCCATCCTGCAATAACAAAAGTTAAAACAACTAATATAGGTTGAATAAATCTCATCAGCTTAGTGTTTGATATGCAATAAATGCAGTTAAATAAGCAAATCCAGACATAGCAAACATTTGAATTAATGGCCATTTCCATCCATTGGTTTCTCTTTTTACAATGGCAATAGTACTCATACACTGCATGGCAAAAGCGTAAAATAATAAGATAGATATTCCTGTTGCAAAAGAATATACGGGTTTTTCTGTGCCGTCGTATACTTCTTTTTTCATACGTTCTTTTATGGTTGATTCGTCTTCACTTCCAATACTGTAAATTGTAGCTAAAGTTCCAACAAATACTTCTCTAGCGGCAAAAGAAGTAATCACTGCTACTCCTATTTTCCAATCATAGCCTAAAGGTCTAATTACAGGTTCAATAAATTTACCCATCACCCCAATGTATGAGTTTTCTAATTTGTAAGAGGCAATTTTAGCTCCTAATTCTCCTTCTGATAAATTTGGGTGGCTTGCTTGTACTGCTTCTTGAGCATTGCTCAATCGATCCCCAGGTCCGTAAGAAGCCAACCCCCAAAGTATAATAGAGATTGCTAGTATAATTTTACCTGCCTCAAAAACAAAAGCTTTAGTTTTTTCTACCACATTGTACGCTACATTTTTAAACAAAGGAAGTTTGTAATTGGGCATTTCTACCACAAAGTAAGATTTGGATACTATGTGAAGGACTTTGTCTAAAATAGCTGCAGCTATAATTGCAGTTGCAAAACCTAATAAATACAAAGTCATTAAAACCAACCCTTGAACATTAAAGGATAAAAAAGTCTGTTCTTTAGGAATAATCAAACTAATAATAATAGCGTATACAGGCAAACGAGCAGAACAAGTAGTAAATGGAGTTACTAGAATAGTAATCAATCGTTCTTTCCAGTTCTCTATATTTCTGGCAGACATAATTGCTGGTATGGCACAAGCTGTTCCTGAAATTAAGGGCACAATACTTTTTCCACTCAACCCAAAACGTCTCATCAATCGATCCATTAAAAAAACAACACGGCTCATGTATCCGCTTTCTTCTAATACAGATGTAAACAGAAATAAAAATGCTATTTGAGGAATAAAAATTACAATTCCTCCAATTCCTGGTACAATTCCCTCTGAAACCAAATTGGTAAAAACACCTGGCGGTAAGTTGTTGCTTGTCCACTGAGCTAAGTTTGCAAAACTTTCATCAATCCAGTCCATAGGAACCGATGACCAAGAAAACAATGCTTGAAATACAAGGAACAACAACGTAAAAAAGATTGCATATCCGTATACTTTATGTATTAAAATTCTATCTAAAAATGTTCTTAAATCCTTAGCTGACTGTGGGTCTTGAGAAAAAGTATTTTCTAGAACTTTTTTAATAAACTGGTAACGCCTAACTGTTTCTAAATGATGTTTGTTGGTTTTTTCTTTTGGTAAAACCGACTGGCCCTTATTTACATCTACAAAACATGGGGTTGTGTCCAATTCCTTATAATTGGCCAATAAATCTTTAAGGTGAGAAATTCCTTTGTTTTTTTTAGTGCTGATTAAAGAAATTTTGGTTTTTAATTGTTTCTCTAATTTAGGAATATCAATATCTATTCCTCTTAAAGCCATTCGATCAGCCATATTTACGGCCAAAACAGTTGGAATTCCTAAGTCTTTAATTTGTGTGTAGATGTATAAATTACGTTTTAAATTTTCAATATCCACCACCACCACTACCACATCAGGATAATTTGGATTTTCTTTTTGCGTTAATACAGAAACAGCTACATCCTCGTCAATAGAACTTGGATTTAAACTATAAGTACCAGGTAAATCTATAATTTCTGCATCAATCTTTTGATCGATTTTACTAAAACCTATTTTTTTATCAACGGTAATTCCAGGATAATTTCCTACTTTTTGATTCAACCCTGTTAGTCTATTAAACAAAGAGGTTTTTCCCGTATTTGGGTTTCCTATTAAAGCTACTTTTAGTGTACTCATATTTTTTCTACCCAAATTTTTGTTGCCATTTCTAACCGAATAGCTACATACGTTCCACTAATATTTATATACAAAGGGTCTTGCATTGGGGCACGTTGTAAAACTTCTATATAGTTCCCTTCTATACATCCCATCTCAATTAGTTTTAAAGGAATTATATCTTCTTGATATGACTTGATAATAGCCCTTTCTCCTCTTTGCAAATCGGCAACTGTATGTATTTTCATTCAATAGAATTCTGTAGTTAAAACCTTTAATAAAATTTAATTCTCTAAATCAAATTAAAAAGTATAAAGGTCTGCAAAGATATAAACTATTTAGATTTATTTAAAATTAACAAAGCCAAATATATCTGAATAGAAAAAATCTTGTCTTAAAAAAAAGACAAGATTTTTAGATACAAAAACAAACTTTTATTAACAATCTATAAACTCGAAATGGTTAAAGATGAAACAAAGATATTAATTGTATTTATTCTAAATAAAAATAAAGTATTATTTTTGAAAAAAATACATTTATGAAATCATATAAAATAATTTATGCCAACCATTTTGGGAATAGTTGTCTGTTACTAGAAAGTTTAAATCAAAAAATAGTTTATTTAGAATTCAACCAACTTATACTTTCAGTAGAAACCCAAGAATTAAACTCCTTTATTAAATCAACTCAAGAAATAATTAACCTACACTCTAATTGCAAATGTCCTAGAGACTTTAAAAACAAAATGATTGTTTATAAAGGCAATCAAATGGAAATAAAAATGGTCTTAAGCTATAATCAATTACTACAGTTAATTGATTTATTAAAAGGAACAGTTTTTAAAATTTCTATGGATGATATCTTAAAATCTTATAGAATCAAAAACTAAAAAAAACAGGACTGTAAAATTAATTATAGTCCTGTTCTTTATAATTTATTAAATAATTTTAATATTTCGACATAGCTTCTTTAGCCCAAGCTACCAACAATTCTCTTTCTGATTTTGATAATTCTCCGTGCATATTTTCGTAAGAATTTAAAGGCATTTTACCTTCTTCTACTTCCTCTTCTACCTCGTGTAATTTATGTTTTTTCTTTTTTGCGTCGTAGGTATCCCAAGCAGAAAAATTTAAGTGTTCTTTTCCTTCTTCTACATGATGATTGATCCAAAAAGAAACAGGAGCAATCTTTGCATACCATGGATAGGTGGTTTTGTTAGAATGGCAATCAAAACACTGTGATGTTAAGATAGCCTGTATTTCTTGATTTGGTTTTGTTTCGTTGATAAAAGCAGATACTTCATGTGTTACTGCTTCATTTTTCCTACCTCCAAAAAACTGCATCACTACCAAAACAATTACAATTCCGAGGAATATTTTTTTTACCATATCTTGTTAAAATTTAATTTCTAAAGTCCCGTAAAAATAACGTGGTTCCGCTGGAATAATACCCGGTCCAGGATACCCCGTTGCTCTGCGTGTAAAATAACTGTTGTCTAAGATATTATTAATTCCGGTTTCTACTAAAAAATGTTTCGAAAATTTATATGACAAAGAAACATCTAAAATGTTATAAGCAGGGATAGATCCTGCAATACTGTTGTTATTGTTGGGATTGTAAGGAGCATTGGTAACGTCTGTAAATTGGTCACCTATATATGTATACTGTACATTTCCTAACAAGTTTTTCCAACCAAAACTTGCTCCTGTTTTTAAGTTGATTGCAGGAATAAACTCTACCTCATTACCGGCAACACCATTCTCTTCAGATTCAAGATACACAGACTTGGTTACAGCAAAATTGCTATAAACATCTAGCTTTAAATCATCGGCATTTTTAAAATACGTTTCTTTTATATTCCACTGCAACAACGATTCTAATCCATAAATAAAGGCCGTTCCTATGTTTTTTCGAACCCATTGTGCTCTGTAGGGAGGTTCATTACTAAACACTTGCCCTATTCTGTTTCCGTAATACAAAGTAAATGCACTTACATCGTAAGAAAAAGCTTTTTTTACCTTTCCGCGTACTCCTACATCAGCTGTAAATCCCGTTTCATCAGTAATGTTTTCATCAATTACAAAAGAAGGGTTAACTGTTCTAATATCAGAGAATGTTACAGAACGGTAGTTTTGTGAAATATTGGCATAACTTTCAAAGGTACGATTGGGTTTGTAGCTTAATCCTAGCCCTAAGAGCACAAAGTTTCTGACAAAGCTATTGTTATCATCAACAAATTCTGAGAGTTGAGGGTTGTTTCGATTGTAAACAAAATAATATCCTTCGGATTTTGTATTGATGTGTTCGAAACGAAAACCAGGGGTGATACTAAAATGTTTGTTGATGTTAAAAATATGTTCTCCAAATAAGGATGCGTTAAAGTTCGGGAACTCAAAATCATTTTGATTTGGATACTGTTCTGCATTATCATCAAAAGTAAAATCGGCATCGGTTCCTTTGCTTCCAGCACCTTGACGTTGACTGTTGTTGGCTTTGTATATTTTACCTCCAATTAAATAGTAATTGGTTTTGTTTCCTAATGTATAACTAGATAAAAAACGAGTTTCTATTCCGTAATTTTTAAAATCTCCTACAATTAAATCTCTGTTAAACACATAGGTACCATCAGTATTTTGTTCATCTCCATTAACATTAAATAAATTTGGTGCAATTAAATTAGGATTTCCTCTAAATCCAACTGCTTTTCTAGAAGCATCTAAAGCAAATAAGCTTACGGTTAATTTAGAAACATCCGTTAATTGTTGTTCTAGCTTAAAGTTGTACAATTTCCAATCCACATCAAACCAATTACGTTTTAAATAACTTTGAGTTGGATCTTCTAAAAATTGTACATCGGACAATCCCCCAGGTTGATGAGCGGTGTAATCAAAAGAGGAAATTTCGAAACTAGCTTTGGTATTTGGGTTGAATTGATATCCAATGTGTGCGAAAAAGTTTGTGGATTCGTAATCGGAATTCGGACGGAATCCATTTCCTTGTTTTCCGTTGTAATACGCATAATAACTCAGCTTATCAACCGTTCCGCTCAGTGAGGTGAAATTTGCCAAAGTACCAAAAGAAGCTACTGTGTTTCTTGTTACAAATTCAATCGTTTTTTCTGATGGTTTTTTAGTAATAAAGTTAATCAATCCACCAAACTGCGTTCCGTATTGCAAAGAAGCTGCTCCTCGGATTACTTGTATTTGCGCTAAAGATTCGCTTGGAGGAGTGTAGTAACTTTCCGGGTAACCTAGTACATCGGCACTAATATCATAGTCGTTTTGACGGGTGTTAAAATTGGCCGTACGATTAGGGTCTAGCCCTCTTCCCCCAATATTTAACTGCAAACCACCATCGTTACTATCGTAAATATTCAGACCGGATACTTTAGAAAAAATTTGTCTAGGATTGTTGTTGGCTTTGTTACCACTTACCAAATCTAGGTTTACTACTTCTGTTTTTTTACCTGCATAAATGTGAGTTCCTTCTACAGGTTTTAACGTTGTTAATCCGTAGTTAATTCTTTTTTTAGCATTCAACACCACAGCAGACAGCTGTTCTTTAATAGGCTGCAATACAACAATGTGTTGTAGTTTTTTTGTTCTTCCAATTTCCTGAGTGATGGGTTCAAATCCATAACAAAAAAAGGTATAAGATTCGTTGGTTTTTGGAGTTTCAATTTTTAAGAACCCTTCTTTATTGGTAGTTCCAACATAGAGACTAGCCCCTTTAATTATTTGTACTCCAACAATAGGTTTTTTAGTTTCAGCATGGATTACTTTGAATCTTGATTGAGCAAATCCAAGTTGAATAAACAAACAAAAAAACAATCCTAATTTAAAATCCTTTAATCTCATCATTTAAGGGTAAAATCCATGTTTTATTATAAAAACTTTCTTCTTCTTTGTACAGGTCAATTTTTGGATTGATAAATAACTGATTTAACCTTCCGTTTAAAGCCACATAACTCTCCACAAAAATTTGTATGTTTTGATGTCCTTGACTTTTAAAGTGATCGCCTAACTTATGAGCGTATTCCAATATAAAATCGGGCTGAAAACTCATTTGTTTGATTTGAAAAGACGTTAAAAAATCAGAATTTTTTACATAAAACTTCTTTCCTGTTATACTGTCTTTAACCGTAAAAGTAGTGTGTCCTGCTTTTTCCATTAACATCACTCGCCAAGAAAATCGAAACCCTTGCTCGTGCCAAAAAAGCTCGCCTGGGTAACATAAATTTCTGAACGGCAAAAGTAATTGAATTACAAAAAATAGACTAATTATAAATAGTATATTTTTCGGCTTTTTATAAAGGTATCTGTCTGACTTACAAACGGTATTCTTTAGGTTGATTTTAAACAGATTTTTAAGTACTTCTATAAATTTTATATGCCATTTACTGTCAAAAAAAATGAGTGTGGCACAAATCATAATATAGGGAAACATGCCTATGTTAAAAAGAATTCTGGTAAATACATGAAACACCACAACTGCTACAAAAGCATAGGGTCTTGTTTTTTTATACCATAATAAAAATGGAACGGACAAATCGTACACAGCACCACTCCAACTCATGGTAAAATGAAACCAAGTTTGATTCATAAACTGTCCTATAATTGGTAAATCTGTTTTAGAAGACAACCATATTTTTAAAGGTTGTGCTCTTAGTAACCAATCAGAATTTAGTTTTGCTAAGCCTGCGTAGAAATAAACAGTGGCTAGTAAGAATTTTATACTGTCTACTGTCCAACTAGGTACGTGTACATAAAATTTTTTTTTACAAAACGCATCTACGGAAAAAGTAGCATGTAAAGGCAAAAAACACAGTAAAAAACTAAGAATACTTACAAAATAATAATGATTGAGGTAAGTAGTTTTGTCTATCAGTTCGATGTAAGTAAAACTTAAAAAAAAGAGTGTCATAAACAAGCGATACTTGAATCCTGCAATAATACAAATACAAGAAATGATGGCAATCCCAAATAAAATATAGGTATATTCTCTCCATGTTTTTATCCATTCAAAGCCATAGTAGGTAAAATGCCATTTAGGCAAAATATAAAATTGCTCTACCCACCCCATGGCTATAAAACGAATCAAACTGATAAGCATCAAAAACCCAAACAGAATACGAAAAGCAGCTAAAGTAGCTGCTTTTGTTTGACTGTTTTGTATATAGTTTTTTAGAATACTCATGGTTTAATCTCCATCAGAATCTGCATAATCTATGGTTACTCCCATTGCCTCTAAAGCATTGGTTTTTATCAACACTACATAGTCTTGAATTACATTAAAAGTTGTAATCATTTTACTGGGATCTTGTTCAGTTTGTACAACAAAATCATCATTTAATGTAGCTACTGTGTTTTGTATACTCGCAAAATTTTTTACCACTTGATCCGTTAGTTTTACATCTTCATTTTTACTAGACACATATACTTCCGCATCTAAATAGTCTAAATAATCATCCAATCCTTCTTTGTTGGTTGTTCCATCATAAGAAATACCCTTGTAAAAATTTTGTACAGCCTTAAAAGCTTCATTAAAATAAATCTTAGAGTTTTCAGAACTATAATAAGCTTCTACTGCAAATTTATTTTTGATTCCATCTCTTTTTCCTGAAGCATTAGAAATTTTATTCTCTCTAAACCCTTGTTCTACATAATTGATGTAGTCATTTACCATTTTATCAAAAGAAGCCGAACTAGAAGAACCACTGTTAGCAATAATTTTATCAGCATTATTAGTCCAATAATTATAGGCTCCGTTAGACAATGTTACCATTCTATCAACAATCTTGGTCATGTAGGTTTTGTAATTTGCTGCTGTAGTGGGATCGATATATTTTTGTAATATATTCTCGCTATTAATTAAGTAATCTAAAGCAGGAAATCCTTGCTCATCAATAGTTCCAGAAGTATTTTTAAAATCTAAGTTGTTTATTGTCTCTGGTGTTCCGTTCAAATTCTCTTCTAAAGTACGATCGTCTTCATTGGAATTTGGAAATGGATTTGTGCTTGTCTCTCTATCAATAGGATATGTATTCATATAAATACGTGTTCCATTTTGATTACTACCATTTGCCTCTGCTTGCAACTCGAACATTGCTACGTGTTGCCATACTTTTTGAGCTTGGAATAACGCTTCTTGCAACTCAGTTTGTGTTGTTGTTGTTGGATTGGAAACAAAACGATTTTCCTTGATTTTTAAATCTTCTATTTTAGATTTAAAATCTGTAAAAGCAGGTAAAACCAGGTTGTTTACCCAGTTTTCTAAAATCAACGCTCTGTTAAATTCATCTGTTTTTTGTGTGGTTCCATTGTTTTCTTTTACACAAGAAACCAAACTAACAGAAAGTACTAAAAGACCAATAATTTTTTTCATTAGAATACTTAACTTAAATGAGTGGCAAAAATATAGAAAATTGAGACAGGTGTATTTGTTGTTTACACCTTGTCTCAATTTAGAATGTGTTTGCTTATTATTATTGATTTACTTGTGCTAAAGTAAAATCGTATTTGGCAACAATATCGTTAGACAATTCTTCTAACTTTTCTGCCGTTAAATCGTAAAATCCGTTTTCGCTTCCGTACAATTTGTTTAACAATGCATCTACTTCAGCTTTAGTAAAATAAGAAGCATTGGTTTCAATATTGTAGGTAAATTGTAATGAGTAAATAAACCCATATCCTTCAGATAGTGCGTGGAAAGCAGCTCTTGGGTCTTCACTATCAATAGTTTCTTTTGCTTTTTGCAAGTAGTAAATTCCTCTTGCAGCAGGTATTTTAGACAATTGGTATCTTAATACTTCTACAGCAGCATCTCTTACTTCATATTCTTTAGCTACCACAGCAGCTCTACCAATAATGAATGCTTTTTTTACATTCTCTGCAATATCAGAAAAATAAGTCTGGTTTTGAATTTCCTCTAGATATTTACCTAACAATCTATCGTTTTCTCCTGCTCCGTAAACATAACCATAAGCTTCATCAAAGTGATGTTCCATGGTGGTATAATTTTTTCCTTCTGCCAAAGTTTCACCATCATTTGCTGTTTTAAAAGCGTTGGTTCCATCAAAGTCATCATCTAATCTGTTAAAGTAGTGATTCAATGCTTGATCCATTGCCAAAGCCCCTATCAGTCCTTTATAAAATGCTTGGTTATATTCTAATCCTTTCTCGTTAAAGTAGCGTTTTCCATCATAAATACCTGCTTCTCCTTGCTTTGCCTCGTTATTTTTGGCACTTTCTAAAACAGCAATCTGGTTGGTTAAATAGCCATCAAAATCTGCTTTAATTGCATCTGCATCCGCCTGATTGTTTGCAAACAACCCGACAGAAGCTGCTACTTTACTTCGTACGTTTTTAGAACCATTCAAATCTGCGTTGTTAAATCCAGTTGCCTGGTTAAAACGGTTGGTGAAATCTTCCTGTGTAGGTATGTCCGAAACGTTGGTTAACAAATCACCTATTTCATTTACTTGTAACAAACGAGTGGTTTGCCCTGAATAACTTACGGTTGTTTCGTTATTTCTTGAAAACTCATAATTGGATGGAACACTGATCCCAGAAAAATCAATATCTTCAATGTTTTTGTTATAATTGATGATGTTTTTGATGTTATCATCATCTGAACAAGAAGTGAATGCCACTCCAGCTCCTACCAACATCCCTAAGGTAAGTTTCGAAATTCTCATTGCTTTTTTATTTAGACTTGTTTTTAATTATTTCGGATACAAATATACAGACCAAATCTAAATAAGCAAATATTATTTTAATTTATTATAAATAAAACCTAAAAAATAACTAAAAAATTTGCAAAGCTACATTATAAGCACTTTCAAAACGGAGGCTATTAACTCCTGTACTTACTTTTTGTTGTGTAAAGTAAGACAACATTTTTTCTGTAGGCATATTTCCGGTTAGAGCATCTGTAGCCATAGGGCAGCCCCCATATCCTTTAATAGCACCATCAAATCTTGTACAACCACTTTGGTATGCAGCAGCTATTTTTTCGTACCATTGATGGGGTGTAGTATGCAAATGAGCTCCCAACTCTATTTGAGGATATGCTGGTATAAGGTGTGAAAACAAATATCGTATAACTTCGGGGGTAGAAGAACCTACGGTATCTGATAAAGACAAAATCTGTACTCCAATACCTGCCAATTTTTCTACCCACTGCCCTACTATTTCTACGTTCCAAGGATCTCCATACGGATTTCCAAACCCCATACTTAAGTACGTAACCACTTGTTTGTTATGCTTGTGTGCTATTTCAATAATTTCTTTTAATAGCTCAAAACTCTGAGCAATGGTTTTGTTGGTATTCCTTACTTGAAAAATTTCAGAAATAGAAAAAGGATAACCTAAATAAGTTATTTCTTCAAAGACACAAGCATCTTTTGCCCCACGAGCATTGGCCACAATGGCTAATAATTTACTTTGCGTAATATCTAATTCCAATTTGTTCAACACTTTGGCAGTATCTGCCATTTGGGGAATAGCTTTGGGAGATACAAAACTTCCAAAATCAACCGTATCAAAACCACATTGTAAAATGGCATTGATGTATTTAGCCTTGAGATCTGTGGGAATAAAAGTTTTGATTCCTTGCATGGCATCTCTAGGACATTCTATAATTTTTACGGGTTGGGGTTGCTGTAACATAATTTCAAAGATAGCAACAATCTTAAATTGTCTGACCAAAAGAAATTCCTATTTTTAAACGAAAGCATATTACTATGAAAATTTTTACTAGCAAACAAATCAAAGAATTAGATCAACAAACAATAACAGAACAAAAAATTTCTTCCTTAGAATTAATGGAGCGTGCTGCCCAAAAGTGTACACGCTGGCTTAGCAACCACTTTTCTACTCACACCCATTTTACTTTATTCTGTGGCCTAGGAAACAATGGCGATGATGGTTTAGCAATAGCGCGAATGCTAATAAAAAAACACTATAAAATAGCTGTCTATGTAGTACAATATGACAACAAAACTAGTAAAGATTTTAAATCTAATTTGGATTTGCTAGCAAAATCAACCCAAGTACATTACTTACAATCAAAAGAAGATTTTCCTTGTATTGCTGCCCATTCTGTAATTATAGATAGTGTTTTAGGTGTAGGGTTAAACAGACCTTTAAGTGGTGTTTGTAAATATCTGATTGATTTTATCAATTCGCTAAAAAACATCAAAATAGCTATTGATATTCCTACAGGATTGCCTAGCGAAATAGCCGGATTCCATCAAGAAAACACCATTTTAAAAGCCGATTATACTTTAACTTTTGAGCAACCTAAACTATCGTTTTTACTTCCTGAAACCGGAAGCTATGTGGGTCAATGGAAATTATTATCCATTAATTTATCTAAAAAACATAAAGAAAAACTTGCTACAGATTTTTTCTATTTACAGGCCAAAGACTTGATTCCTATTGTAAAAAAGAGAGCCGCTTTTTCTCACAAAGGTACGTACGGACATACAGAACTTATAGGAGGTAGTTTAGGAAAAATGGGAGCTATTGTACTAGCAACAAAAGCTAGTTTAAAAATAGGAGCTGGACTTGCTACAGCACACACTCCGTTTTGCGGAATGCAAATTCTACAAATTTCCGTGCCTGAAGCCATGTGGACAGGTACTGCTGATTGTGAGTTTTATTTAGCTGGTGTTTACAAGAATCAAAAGAAAACGATTGGAATTGGACCTGGCATGGGAACTCATCCAGATACGGAGTCTTTTTTACTTTCCGTACTACAAACAAATCAAAAACCTATGGTACTAGATGCTGATGCCCTAAATATCCTTGCTAAAAACAAAAATTGGATTTCTCTAATTCCTAAAGGAAGTATACTAACACCGCACCCCAAAGAGTTCGAAAGGTTGGTGGGAAACTTTAATAGTGATTATGAAAAAAAACAGCTCTTAGTAGAGTTTGCGAAAAAGAACCAATGTATTGTAGTGTTAAAAGGAGCTTATACGGCTATTGGTAATACGGATGGAACCATATACTTTAACAGTACCGGAAATGCTGGAATGGCAACAGGAGGCAGTGGTGATGTTCTAACAGGAATGATTACAGGGTTGTTGGCTCAAAACTACTCGCCTTTACATGCTGCAATGATTGGAGTTTATATACATGGTCTGGCGGGAGATTTGGCAATTAAGGAACAAGGAATGTTATCCATAACAGCTACTGATTTAGTAAAGTATATTGAAAAAGCAACTTTGCATATCTAATCGTTTATTGTACTTTAGTGAGCAAATTTATAAACCATGAATATCAACGACAAATCGAATCCAACCCCTTATGTGCCCACCCCCCAAAGGTACCAAGAAATGCAATACAATCGTTGTGGAAACAGTGGCGTTTTATTGCCTAAAATTTCTTTAGGATTGTGGCATAACTTCGGTTTTTACGACTCTTTTGAAAACGCAAGAAACATCTTAAAAAAAGCGTTTGATTTAGGAATTACTCACTTAGATTTAGCCAACAATTACGGTCCTCCTTACGGAAGTGCCGAAGAAAATTTTGGTCGCATCTTAAAAAAAGATTTTGCCAATTACAGAGATGAACTATTTATAGCCTCAAAAGCAGGGTACGACATGTGGCCTGGTCCTTATGGAAATCATGGTTCTAAAAAATACTTAGTTGCTAGTCTTGATCAGAGTTTACAACGCATGGGCTTAGATTATGTAGATGTGTTTTATCACCACAGACCCGATACCGAAACTCCTTTAGAAGAAACCATGGCTGCTTTGGATTTAATGGTTAGACAAGGAAAAACTTTATACATCGGTTTGTCTAACTACAGCCACGAGGAAACCTTAAACGCTCATAAAATTTTAAAAGACTTAGGCACTCCGTGTTTAATCCATCAATCTAAATACTCTATGTTTGAGCGTAGTAGAGAAAAAACGTTGTTCCCAACCTTGTTAAATGAAAAAATAGGTTCTATTGTGTTTTCTCCTTTGGCACAGGGAATGTTAACTGATAAGTATATTGATGGAATTCCAGCCAACTCTAGAGCAGGAAAAGACAAAACGTACTTACAAACCGATACTGTAACTCAAAACTTAGAAAAAATAAAACAACTGCACGAATTGGCAGTATCCAGAGGTCAAAAATTATCACAGATGGCCATTGCGTGGATTTTAACACAACCTGCTATTACTTCTGTTTTGGTAGGAGCTAGCAGTCCTGAACAATTACAGGAAAATATAAAAGCTACAGAAAACACTCTTTTTTCTGAAGAAGAATTGGCTAAGATTGATCAAATTTTAAGCTAAAAACAAAGAGGAAGCATCACCAAAAATGCTTCCTCTTTTGCTAAAAAAAGGAAAGTAAACTTATCTACTTACTCCCCTTTTACAAAAAACTAACTTAATCTATAACTTTATCAGTTGTTCTACCGAAATTTCATTTCCTCCTGAAAACAACGCTATATAATTTCCACTAGATAAATGAGACATATTTAATACAGGATTTTCTTTAGAAACTTGCATTGTAGCTACCCATTGTCCTGTAGTAGCAAATAATCTTACCTCTAATTCTTGGTAATCTACCTGAAAATCTACCGTATATTTTCCTTCCGATGGATTGGGATACAATCTCATTTTTTTATTCTTATAATTGGTTAATACCGACAAAGACAATTCGTCAGTTCCGAAAGCTCCATCATAATTAGGAAGCTCTTCGGTACTAAACCACAAAGATCTATGTGGATGCCCCCCATTACGTTCATGATCGAACCAAAGCGGTTTTACATTTTTAAACTCCTTTACAAAATCAACTCCTTTGGCTTTTAGTTCTTTTACAACATCCGAATTGGTATTGGCTAAGTTGTTCGTTTCTCCTGGATCCGTTTCTATGTTGTACAATTCCCACTTAGAGTTCTTCGATCTTTTTACAGCTTTGTAAGGATTGGAATTAATAGCAACTGCATGAAAACTAAATAAAGGTCTAAGCACGTAAATTGGATCATTATTCGGTCTTATCTGCTTATTATCCAAAACCTTATCCATAAAAGACAGTCCATCCAATTTTTTGGTTGATGGAACTGAAGCACCAGCCAAATCGACCAGTGTTGGATACAGGTCCAAAGAACTAATTTGGTATTTGTATTTTTTAGGTGATTTGATTTTGTTAGGCCAATGAATAAAAAACGGCACTCGGTGTCCTCCTTCAAAAACACTACCTTTTAACGCATACAATGGATGATTTACAGCACCTTTACTGTATGTATATCCTCCATTATCACTTAAAAAAACAATCATTGTATTGTCAAAAACTTTTTGATCTTTTTTTAACTCTGCTACAATTCTACCAATATTCTTATCCATATTGCTTACCATTGTGGCATATACAATTCTGCTTTCGGTAAATTTATCTAACAAGTGTTCTCTATAATCAGCTACTTTTTCTTCTTTTTCAGAGGATGAAAGACTATTATAGTCGTAGTCTTTTACTTTTTTCAGCTCTCTTTCTACTTTATCCAATTCGTAAGCTCCTGACTCCTTTAAATAATCACTATTTCTAACCAAAGATTCAAAATTTGGATTTTCTTCTTTAAACTGAGCAATCTCTTCAGCAGGTGCTTGCAAAGGTGTGTGCGGTGCATTGTAAGCTACATACATAAAAAAGGGGTCTGATTTTGTTTTGTTTTCTGCAATGTAGTTAATGGCTTCATCTGTTAGAATATCTGTTAAATACTCATCTTGATTGAATTCGTCCTTTGCAACATAATCACGTTGTCTTTGCAATGGGTCTTGATATTCATTTGTAACGGGATTACTCCCTCCTAACCTTCTGTAATACAAATCTTCATATTCACGTTCAAAATATGCTTTTCCACCACCTAAGAATCCAAAAAAGTAATCAAAACCTCTGTCTAAAGGTTGGTATTTTCCTTGAGTAAATCCCAAATGCCATTTTCCAAAAGCAGCTGTATGATAGTTGTTTTGCTGTAGTATTTTTGGAAAATAAGTCTCCTCTAATGGAATTCCTAAAGAAGTATTAATATCATTGGGTAAATTGTACTGTACTCCTATTCTACTTGGTTGAACACCTGTCATTAAAGCAGCCCTACTAGGCCCACAAAAAGGATGAGCAACATGACCGTTGGTACAAATAATTCCGTTGTTTGCTAATTGATCTAGCTCAGGTGTGGGAATAACTCCCTTTTCTGCTGGAAAATTAGCATCTCTATTAAAACCAACATCTGCATAACCTAAATCATCAGCTACAATAACAATAATGTTAGGACGACTTCCTTTGGTGCTTTGGGCATTATATTGACCTACAACCGTCAATAAAAAAATAAAGAACAAATATTTTTTACACATATTTACTAAGTAATAGTTTGTATTAATTATAAAAATGACAGTATCAGTATCATTTTTTTACAAAATTAACAAGCACACCAAAACCAACACAGCACTATATTGACTACAAACAAGCAACAAGCTACATTCTTAATAGTTCCATTTAACCTTAGGTTTATCTTAGCCATGTGTTTCTTAAAAAAATAGTGTCATTGCATTTAACTAAAATTAAAACGTAAAATTTGCCATCTCCTTAACAATACGGTATTTTTGTGCTATGATAACAAAAGACACCATTGTTGCTTTAGCAACTGCATCAGGTGTAGGAGCAATAGCCGTAATACGTATTTCTGGACCCGATGCTATAACAATTGCAGACCAATGTTTTGAATCTATCAAAACTGACAAAAAATTAATAAATCAGCAAAGCCATACTTTGCATTTGGGACATTTTAAAGACGAAAAACACACTATTGACCAAGTATTGGTGTCTGTTTTTAAAAATCCACACTCGTATACGGGAGAAGACACCGTAGAAATTTCTTGTCACGGTTCTATTTATATTCAACAAGAGATTTTACAAGTTTTGCTGCAAAAAGGAGCTAGAATGGCCGATGCAGGAGAGTATACTTTAAGAGCTTTTATTAACGGTAAATTAGACTTATCTCAGGCTGAAGCTGTAGCAGACCTAATTGCTTCAGACTCTAAAGCTTCTCATCAATTAGCGATGCAGCAAATGAGAGGAGGTTTTTCTAATGAAATTCAAAAACTACGAAATGAATTGGTAAATTTTGCCTCTCTAGTTGCTTTAGAATTAGATTTTTCTGAAGAAGATGTAGAGTTTGCAGACCGTTCAGAATTCAAAAAATTGATTGCTAAAATTCAACTTACTCTTAAACGGCTGATTGATTCTTTTGCTGTAGGAAATGTAATTAAAAATGGAGTTCCAGTAGCTATTGTAGGAGAACCCAACGTAGGAAAATCTACCCTTCTAAATGCTTTATTAAACGAAGAACGTGCCATTGTATCGGACATTGCAGGTACTACTAGAGACACTATAGAGGACGAAATTATTATTGATGGAGTTACTTATCGATTTATAGATACTGCTGGAATTAGAAACACCAAAGATGTGGTAGAAAGCATTGGTATTCAGAAAACATTTGAAAAAATTCAGCAAGCTCAGGTTGTCATTTACTTGCTAGATACTCAAAAATTTGCTGCACAAAGTAGTGTATTAAAGTTAGAAATTAAGGTAATACAAAACAAGTTTCCGCAAAAACAATTGATTGTAATAGGAAATAAAGCAGACACCATTAGCCAAACACAAAAACAAGCTTTAAAAAAAGAAATCCCCGAATTGATTACCATCTCTGCTAAAGAGAAAGCCGGTATAGAAACACTAACCAATGAACTAACAAAACTAGTTAACATTGGAGCATTGAACAATAGTGATACCATTGTTACCAACTCTAGACACTACGATGCTTTGTTAAAAGCTCTGAACGAAATTAACAAAGTAGCAGAGGGATTGGAAGGTAATATTTCTGGAGATTTGCTTTCTATAGATATTAGAGAAGCTTTGTACTATTTTGGCTTAATTACTGGTGAAATCACTACAGACGACTTGTTAGGAAATATTTTCGCAAATTTTTGTATTGGAAAATAGGACTGTCCAACAAAGGAAAACAAAAAACTATGAAACGCTAACAAACAGTGTTTTATAAAAAAACAGTTTGACAATTCTTTTCTCTTAAAATACTCTTGTTGGTAGTATTGGTACAGTAAAAGTACACCTCACTACTACTTTGTTTTCAAAAGATGTACAAATAAAAAAGGCAACATTATGTAAGATTGCAAAACGTTTTTAATTCCAAATCTTACAAAAGATAAATATGTGCACATGCATCATGAAAATGTTTTGTGCATATATAGCACATGTATAATGATTAGGTTTGTGTCTAAAAAGTTGTTTTATGTCTTTTAAGATAAAAGAATTTCCAAAATTAAAAGGACGTGTAATAAGTTGTACACATCAAACCTCTAAACATATTTTAGAAGGTAAACTGGTCTCTGCTGCTCAGTTCGAAGAATTTTTAAAAACAGATTATAAAACCAAGTATGGAGAAGAACCTTTGTATGCCACCATAGAAAGTATCCATTATACCTCTGAGCGATATGGTGCCATTAACGTTTCTATTTTTTGGGAGTTTTTAATTGATGAAGTTTACGTTAGTTCTTTTACTATAGACAGTCCCAATTATACACACAAACCAATTCCTATGGCTCAAAATTTTAGATTTGAAAGATATGAGGAAGAAAATGAATACTAAAACTTAAGTAGATTGCTAACATCCATTGAGCTTTGTATAAGAACTTGTGAAAATTAAAAAATTGCCGTTTCACCTTTACCTTCTCGGATAATTTCAGGTTCAGAACCACTTACATCTATAACCGTAGAGGCTACATTGTCTCCATATCCTCCATCAACAACTACATCTACCAAATGTTCCCATTTTTCATAAATAAGTTCTGGATCGGTAGTGTATTCTATAACTTCATCGTCATCTTTTATAGAAGTCGATGCAATAGGGCTCCCCAACAATCTTACAATCTCTCTTGTTATATTGTTGTCAGGAATACGAATTCCCACGGTCTTACGCTTTTTAAAAGCTTTGGGTAAATTATTTATAGCAGGCAAAACAAAGGTATAGGGCCCAGGTAAGCTTCTTTTTAACAACTTAAAAGTACTATTGTCTATAGGTTTTACGTAATCCGACAAATGACTAAGGTCATTACATACAAAAGAAAAGGTATTTTTTTCTAGCTTAATTCCTTTAATTTTGGCCAATCGTTCCATTGCTTTGTAATTAGAAATATCACACCCCAATGTATATACCGTGTCCGAAGGGTATATAATTAGTCCCCCTTCTCGTAATACTTTTACCACTTTTTGTAGTTCCCTTTCGTTAGGATTTTCTGGATATATTTTAATCAATTCAGCCATATTACATTGGTCGTTATTTTTTAGAAAAAATTACGATTCTGAATATTTTTCCATTTCAGCATCATAAAATTCAGAAGCTTCTTCTATAAACTGAGCTACTTGTATAGACAACTCTTCCTCATCGGCACCTTCTAAATCATCCCAAAGCTCAATTTCATCATCTTTTAAATTGATGATAAACCTTGGAAAATCTGTATGTATAACAAAAATATCTTCTGGGTTGTTGGTGTTATCCCCTAATAAAAATCTTGGTAATTCCATTTTAATCTTTTGTTTGATTTGACAAAATTAATCTTTTTGTGAGTTGTTGAAACCTAAAATACAATAATATTGATGCCACTGTAAGACCAATCAATAAACCAAGCCAAATTCCGTAAGTTCCCAAATCTGTTTTAATGCTTAGATAATAACAAAAAGGAAAACCAACTACCCAATAAGCAAAAAACACCATCCACATAGGAACTACCATATCTTGCAAACCACGTAAAGCCCCAATTACCACTACTTGTATTCCATCTGAAATTTGAAACAAACCTGCTACTATTAATAATTTTGCAGCAATATTCACCACTTCTTTATCTTCTATATACACCCACGGCAAATAAGTTCTTAAGCTCATAAACCCTATGGCTGCAATAATGGCAATAATAATCATTAAAAAAAGAGTTGATAAAGCTATTCTTTTTAGATTTATATAATCTTTTAACCCCTTTTGATTCCCGACTCTAATAGTAGCTGTAACACTCATTCCTGTTGCAATCATAAAGGTCATGGTAGATAAGTTTAGTGCAATCTGATTGGCCGCTTGTGCTTGTGTTCCCAACAAACCTGCTAACAAAACACTTGAAGCAAAAATACTTACTTCAAAAAACATCTGAAACGCAGCTGGATACCCTAATTTTAAGATTTGTACAACACGTTTTTTCTCTAAATGAAACCATGAAACAGCAAGTCTGTACGGAGCAAAAGCTTTATTTTTTGCGATGTAATATAAAAGAATGAATATCATTAAAACACGTGAAATTAATGTTCCGTAAGCAGCACCATCGATTCCTAATTTTGGGGCTCCCCATTTTCCATAAATCAACAAGTAGTTTAGCAATACATTGATGGAATTGGCCACCAAAATAGCAATCATCGCATATTTGGTTTGGCTCAAACCATCTGTAAATTGTTTAATAGCTTGAAAAATTAATAGTGGAATCATAGAGTATGCAATGATTTTGTAATAAGGCAAAGCCAAAATCACTACTTCTTCAGGCTGATTCATTTGATGCATATATTCTTGAATTGCAAGTAAAATTAGAGTTAATACAATTCCCAAAAGAGTAGACAACACCACTCCATGCTGATAATTTTTCTTACCCTCTAAGTAATTTTTAGCACCGTCTGACTCTGCAATTAAGGGAGTAATTGCAAAAGAAAATCCAATTCCAAGCCCCATTAAAATAAAAAAGATAGAATTAGCTAAAGAAACTGCTGCCAAAGCAGGGGCTCCTAACTCTCCTACCATAATGTTATCTGCAAAACCTACCAATACATTTCCCAACTGCCCTAGCATTACAGGAATTGCAATAGTAATATTGGTTTTAAACTCCCTTGTATACTGCCTTAAATCCATGGTATTCTCCAAATAAAATTCGTGCAAATATACAAACTTAAAACAGCTAAAAGGGGAATATCAACTGGCTTCTACGTATTTAACATTTGCTTAAAAATCATCCTATTTTTGTTCCATTAGGTACTTTTCTTTCTGGATGAATTAAAATCACGTCTTTATCTGTTCCTAATCCTCCCATTACCAAACATTCACTCATCATATTGGCAATTTGTTTGGGCGGAAAGTTAACCACAGCAACCACTTGTTTTCCTATCAATTCTTCTGGCTGATACAATTGTGTTATTTGTGCCGATGTTTTTTTAATTCCTAACGCTCCAAAATCTACTCGTAATTTGTAGGCTGGATTTCTTACTTCTTTAAAAACTTCTGCACTAACAATCGTTCCGATTCTCATGTCTACTTTAGAAAAATCACTCCAAGTTATCTCATTCATTTTTTAGGGGTTTTATATACTTTTTTTAGATTTAACAAGTTTGTTGGATTGGTCGTTAATCCTTTAACATTTTGATGTTTAAAACGAATAATTTCATCATAAAACAAAGGAACAACAGGCACATCTTCCAAAATAATACGATCCATTTTTTTATAAATTTCCACTCTTTTTTCAGGGTTTGTGGTCGCCATTGCTTTTTCGTACAACTTATCGTAGTCTTTGTTACTGTAGTGAGCGTAATTGGGGCCTTGTGGAGCCATATTTTTACTGTAAAAAAGTGATAAAAAATTTTCTGCATCAGGATAATCAGCAATCCACCCAACTCTAAAGGAAGGTAATTTTCCGTTGGCTTTTTTTTGTCTTAGTACAGGTGATGGTAAAACTTCCAATACAACCTGCAATCCTATTCCCTGCAATTCTCTTTGTACAAACTCAAACAAATCTGTATAACTAGAATTGGTACTAATAGTTATTTTTGGATGTAAATCTCCAGTTTCTTTTTTGTAATTTTCCACATGCTGTTTTGCCTTTTCAGGCTGATAGTTATCTATAGTATCTCCGTAATAAGCAGGCAAACCTTTGGGGATAAAACCAGTAGCTGGCTGGCCTATATTGTTTCGTAAATAGCGTAACATTTTGGCTCTATCAAACCCCAATTGCACAGCTTTTCTTATGTCTGGATGATTTTCTACAGTAGCTCCTTCTAAATAAAAAGCGATGTATTCCGTAATTAAATATGGACTTTTATCTAATTGTATTTTTTGATGGTATTTAGGCAATAAGGCTCCATTGGACGATAACAATTCGTCTTTGTAAGATGTGTGTAAATCGTTTAACACGTCTGACTTACCTTGAATAAAATGCATAAATTCCGTTTGTTTGTCTGCAAAAAAAGTAATAGCTACTGCTTCTAAATAAGGCAATTGATTTCCTTTGGTATCTTTCTCAAAATACAAGGGGTTTCTTCTAAAGACTAGCTTGGTATTCTCTACCCACATCTTAAAACTAAAGGGTCCAGTTCCTATAGGATGAGACCTAAAATCAGCACCATAAAAATCTACTGCTTCTTTGGGAACAACAGAACAATATTGCATTGACAATAACCCTAAAAAAGGAGGAAAAGGTTGATGGAGTTCAATGCTAAAAACAGAATCGTTTACTGCCTTAAATTCTTTAACAGATTGCATCACCCATCTACCTGAAGAAGCTACTTTAGGATCCATTAAGCGACGAAAGCTATACTCAAAATCGTGTGCAGTTACTTGCCTAGTACTATCCTTTCCAAAAACTGCATTCTTATGAAAAAACACATCATCCCTAAGGGTAAATTGATACGTTTTATTTTGATTTTCTATTTTCCACGATTTGGCGATACAAGGAAGTACATTCAAAGAATCATCAAAAACAACCAAACCATTAAACAATTGATTGCAAGCCCATACATTGGGTTCGTTTTTTGCAAATGCAGGGTCTAAAGAAGTAATATTGTCTTTTTCATTGTATCTAAAAACTTGCGTATCGTCGTATTTTTGCACCTGTTTTTCACATGCCATTAGCAAGACACTTAATAAGCAAGAAACTATTATTCTTTTCTTCATTATATTAATTTACTAAAAATGAAATCATTATACACATCACTCTCTCAAATCAAGCTTTTATATCGCTAAAAAAACGTATATTTGTGCCCCCGTAAATTTACAAGAATGAGGACGCAAAAAAAAGTCGCTTTTTACACCTTAGGTTGCAAGCTAAATTTTTCTGAAACATCTACCATAGCACGTAATTTTCAAGACGAAGGTTTTGTACGTGTAGATTTTGAAGAATGTGCTGATATATATGTAATTAACACTTGTTCTGTAACAGACAATGCAGACAAACGTTTTAAAACTATAGTAAAAAGTGCTTTAAAACAAAACCAACAGGCTTTTTTAATTGCTGTAGGTTGCTACGCTCAGCTAAAGCCAGAAGAATTGGCTGCGGTTGATGGAGTAGATTTGGTTTTAGGAGCTACAGAAAAATTTAAGGTTACTGATTACATCAACGATTTGTCTAAAAACGACTTAGGAGAAGTACATTCTTGCGAAATTGAAGATGCAGATTTTTATGTTGGTTCCTACTCTATTGGAGACAGAACTCGTGCTTTTTTAAAAGTTCAAGACGGATGTGATTACAAATGTACTTATTGTACTATTCCTTTGGCACGTGGAATTTCTAGAAGTGATACTTTAGAAAATGTACTAAACAATGCTAAAGAAATTTCTGAAAAAGGAATTAAAGAAATTGTACTAACAGGTGTAAACATAGGAGATTATGGAAAAGGAGAATTTGGCAATAAAAAGCACGAACATACTTTTTACGAACTGGTACAAGCACTAGACCAAGTAAAAGGAATTCACAGATTGCGAATTTCATCTATAGAACCCAATTTACTAAAAGATGAAACCATTGATTTTGTAAGTACTTCTCAAAGTTTTGTACCTCACTTTCATATTCCTTTACAAAGTGGTAGCGATGAGGTTCTAAAAAAAATGAAACGTCGTTATTTAAGTAATCTGTATGTAAATAGAGTGCAAAAAATAAAAGAAGTAATGCCCAATGCTTGCATTGGTGTAGATGTAATTGTTGGGTTTCCTGGTGAAACAGATGAATTATTTCTAGAAACCTACCATTTTTTAAACGAACTAGACATCTCTTACTTACATGTATTTACATATTCTGAAAGAGACAATACTGAGGCAGCTGTAATGAAAGATGTAGTTCCTAAAAAAGTAAGAGCCAAAAGAAGTAAAATGCTAAGAGGTTTGTCTGTAAAAAAACGTAGGGCTTTTTACGAATCTCAGCTAGGAACTGATCACACTGTATTGTTTGAAAGCGAAAACAAAGAAGGATACATTCACGGATTTACAGAAAATTACGTCAAAGTAAAAACACCTTGGAATCCTCGTTTGGTTAATGAACTACATCAAGTAACTCTTACTGAAATTGATCAAGATGGTTTGGTTCGTTTTGATTGGATTGACAAACCTGTAGAAAATAACGTAAATTTGAGTGAAATTCTTTAACACTCTCCTTTGAAACAAGCGGTTTACTTTATTCCTGGAATGTCTGCCAGTTCAAAAATTTTTGAACGTATCCATTTGCCTAAACATTTATACGATGTTTATTACTTGGATTGGCTACAACCCCTTGATAGCAAAGAGCCTTTAGCAAAATACATAGATAGATTGCTGCTGCAAATACAGCATCCTAATCCGATTGTTGTGGGGGTTTCTTTTGGAGGAATTATAGCACAAGAAATTGCTTTAAAAATTTCCACCAAACAAGTCATTATCATTTCCAGCATCAAGCATCAACAAGAAAAGCGACCTTTTTTTACGTTTTTAGTCAACACTAAATTGTATAGGTTATACCCGCCTAGCTTGGTTAATTTTTTAGAAAAAACAATCTATTCTTTGAGCTCAAAAAGGATAAGAAAAACTTTAGAAACTTACAGAACATTTTTACCCATCAGAAACACAGTGTATACACGCTGGGCAATACACACCTTTCTTAACTGGAAATGCAAACAATCTGTAAAGCTTATTCACATACACGGCACCAAAGATCCTATTTTGCCACATAAATACTTAAGTGATTTTATCGAGATTAAAAACGGAAGTCACGCTATGATTTTGACAAAAAGCCACACATTACAACAGCTTTTGCTTAATAAAATGGCTTAATTTTTGTAGATTTGTTAGTCTTAAATCTCAACATAAACCACCACTTTTTATGAAAAAAATTCTTTCTGTTTTAGTGTCAAGTCTTGCCATAGTTATTTTGATATCTTGTTTTATCAAAGCAACTCCATCTACCAAAAAAACAGGGGAATCATACATTATAAAAGCAATCAAACATCCTAAAGATTTATGGTTTGCAAATGAAACAGTTCCTGTACATCAACATGATATTAAAGAACGTGTAGATAGAGAATTTTTAGTAAACACATACTGGCAATCTAACGGTTTGTTGCTGATTAAAAGATCTAAAAAGTTCTTTCCTATTATAGAACCGATTTTAAAGAAAAATAATATCCCTGATGATTTTAAATACTTAGCGGTAATAGAAAGTGGCTTGCAAAACGTAACATCACCAGCCGGTGCTAAAGGTTTCTGGCAATTAATGCCGGCCACTGCCAAAGAATATGATTTGGAAGTAAACAGCAATGTAGATGAACGTTATCATTTAGAAAAAGCGACACAAGCCGCTTGTCAATATTTATTAAAAGCCAAAGAAGAGTTTGGAACTTGGACTGCTGCAGCTGCTGCGTATAATGTAGGAATTAACGGCCTAAAAAGAAGGCTTGAAGAACAAAAAGTAAATTCTTATTACGACGTTCTTTTGCCTGATGAAACCTCTAGATATATTCCGAGAATTATTGCTATTAAAGAAATTTTATCAAAGCCTTATGATTATGGATTTATGTTTGATCAAAAAGATTTATACACTTTACCACCACACAAAACTGTTCAGGTAGATACCGTAATTCAAAACATTGCAGATTTTGCTTTGGACTTTGAAACCAATTACAAAGAGTTAAAAATTCTGAATCCTTGGTTAAGAGAAAACAGACTAAACAACGCTTCTAGAAAACTATACGAGATTAAAATACCTACTGAAAAGGCAATTGTCAACAACTAGTAGATTTTAGTATTGAAAACACAACATTTGATCTTTTTTATTATCAAATTAAAGCTATTTGTTATACAAGTCAAATCGTATGTTTTCTATTTTCTGTAGATTAGTAATTAAATTTATCTCAAGTTTTAATTACAATCTAATGAAAAAAACACTATTCTACTTATTACTTACAGCGTTTGCATTTTCATGTAGCAAAAGCAATAATCAAAACACTCCGAAAGTTCAACCAACAGCTGCTCAATTGGTATCTCCTGTAAACAATGAGCCATGCAACCAAGGAAACGTATTAGATGACATCACCAAAAGTGAAGTAACCTTAAGCTGGAACAAATCTAACTTTACAAATTCTTATACTTTGGTTATTACTAACTTGACTACCACTCAATCTAGTCAAGAAAACTACAACACCAACCAGGCTGTAGTAACACTAGACAGAGACACCAGCTATTCTTGGTATGTAATTTCTAGAACCAATGAGAGCGATTTGATTGCTGAAAGTGAACATTGGACTTTTTACAATGCTGCCGAAGGAGAAGTAAACCATGTACCTTACCCGGCCTCTTTAATTAGCCCATTACAAAAGGACACAACAACGTCTAGCAATGTAACTTTTTCTTGGAAAGGAGAAGATAATGACAACGATATTGCCTCTTATGAAATTTACTTAGGGAACGATGAAAACAATCTTGTTTTGCAAGAAACAACAAGTAACCAAACCATTACAATTTCTTTAAACGCAAACACGCACTATTTCTGGAGAGTATATACCAAAGACACTAAAGGAAATATTTCCATTTCTAATCTGTTTGAATTCACCTCAGGTGATTAGTTCTCGTTTTATGAAAGCAAGAATTACAGTTTTATTTGGCCTATATAGTCTGATTAGTTTCTCTCTTTCTGCTCAAGATATTATTGATGTCAACTTTCACATCAAGCATCAAGTAGGAGATGTATCTACTTTTGACAGAGAAAAATACATTATGCTACACGCTAGTATAGACGATAATGAATGGCCCAGTGAAACTTACAAACAAGATTTTTTAGAAAGGTACGATGTATACCTAGGTAGAAATAATGGTTCTTTGCCTTGGTTTTATAGCAATTTAAAAGAAGATCCTAACAAACCTGGATGGCCTGATATTGAACATATTCAATCCGAAGGGCTTAAGGCCATCAACAAATACAAAGCCAATACCTCAGAGCACGCTTACGAAAACAGAATTGCTCATTATATGATGGGAGGTCAAGAAAGTATGTACACCAACTACAAAAGCATTGGTCCCAAAAATGCCAAATGGTACATGGCTAAAGATGGCTACAAACCTTTGGCAGAATACTTTGCCAATTATTTTAAATACTTTTTTGGAAATGGAGGAAACACAGGGCAACCACAACCTACTTATGTAGAGGTAATGAATGAACCTTTTGTAAAAGCGAATAACTTAGGCACCACTCGAGAAAATTTATCTGAAATGTACAGAGTTGTCGCTAAAAGAATTAAAGAACTAAACCCCAATATAAAAGTAGGAGGCTATAGTGCAGCTCATCCAGCCTATGAAGCAGCTGACTTTAACCACTGGAACAAAAACTGGAAAACATTTATAGACATTGCCGGAGAAGAAATGGACTTTTTTTCCTTACACTTGTACGATAACGTTCAACAAGTTCCAGAAGAAGGCCAATACAGAGCTGGTAGCAATGTAGAAGCTATTTTAGACATGGTAGAACATTACCAGATGCTAAAACTAGGAACAATTAAACCTTTTTGCATATCGGAATATGGATGTTTAAATACCGAAGGAGAGCGTTACACCAAAGAAAGAGATTGGAATAATTTGCGTTCTTTTAATACCATGATTATGCAATTATTAGAACGTCCTAATGTAATAGATCAAGCTTTGCCTTTTATGATTCTACAAGCAAATTGGTGGAATCATCCTACTGATTCTAGTATTAAATACGCACATAGATTGTTCAGACAAAAAAAAGAATTGCAAGGTGAAACTGGTGATGAATATGTCTACACAGAGCTAGTTAAGTTTTTTGAATTTTGGCAATCAGTAAAAGGAACTAGGATAGACACCAAAGCCAGCAATTTAGACACACAAGTAGATGCTTATATAAACGGTAATAAAGCTTATTTGATCATCAACAACTTACATCACACAGCACGTACTATTGATATTAATACACAAGGTTTTAATGGTGCTCAAATCACAGAAATTAATGTAAAACATTTACATGCAGAAAACTCTGGAGTTCCTGCTTTGGACACCTACACCACAACTAATAATATCCACAGCTTACAAATTGGTAGGGAAGCAAGTATATTACTAGAATATACGTTTGATAAAAATATTGACATTTCTGAAACCTCGTACGAAAAAAAATACTACGCTACCACCTACAATCAAAAAATTAATACTCAGAAAACTGTTGATTTTTCTATTGTAAATGTAGATGTTAGTTCTGTTTTTGGAGAAGCAACACTACGTTTAGGAGTTGGAAGAGAACACGGAAAATCTTTAAAACCTACGATTACAATCAATGGAAATAATATTGTAGTTCCCCAAAACTGGAGAGGAAATGAACAAAGTGGTAGAGATCAATTTTTTGGAGTGCTAGAAATTTCTGTTCCTTATACCATGCTTCAAGAAAGCAATCAGATTGCTATTACATTTCCAGATCAAGGAGGAACTATTAGCAGTTTAGCTTTACAAGTTCAGTCTTTTGAAAGTGAAATTATCAGAAGTAAAGAAAAAGGAGTTCAAATCAGCAATGATAACTTTACAATTTTAAGTCACGCTGTAAATTGTAAAGGCAATGCTAATGGAAAAGTTGAAATTTTTGCTAAAAAAGAGCTTAACTACACTTTGGTCCTGAATAATAAAACAACATTTAACTTTACTAAATCGTATACTTTAGAAAATTTAACACCAGGAAATTACCAACTTCATATTACAAGTATTGATGCTCCCAGCTTTTCACAAAAATTTCAAATTCATATTGATGAAGCTGAAACATTAAATGTTTCTAACGTAATTCAAAATAGAGCGCTATCTTTATACTTATCGGGTGCCGATACATACAAGATTCATTTTAACGACCAAAGTATACATACAAGTTTAGAAAGCGTAAAACTAACGCTAAAAAATGGAAAAAACATTTTAAAAGTAAAGAGCAACAAAGACTGTCAAGAAACGATTGTAAAAGAATTTTATTTTTCCCCAAGCATAGAAACGATACAAAATCCTTTTGAAAAAGAACTAAAATTGCGATTAATCAACGATTTTAGTCAACATGCAACTATTATAATTCGTAACTTAGCAGGAAGTATCGTTTATCAGAAGTCAGTTTTTATAAAAAATCAGCAACTAGTTGTACCTACCCAAAGCATTGCTTCAGGAATTTATGTAGTTTCTGTAACAACAAATGAAATACAAAGCAATTTTAAGGTTTATAAAAGATAGACTTTAAAACAGGGAGGGAGAAAAAGTATATTACAGAAAAATCCGTTGAAAAATATTCAACGGATTTTTTATGTAGTATGTAAACTAAATTATTTCTTAAATTTAGCGTATTTAGTCTTAAATTTATCGATACGTCCAGCAGTATCAACCAATTTAGATTTTCCTGTATAGAAAGGATGAGAAGTTCTAGAAATTTCCATTTTCACTAATGGGTATTCAACACCATCAACCTCAATTGTTTCTTTTGTATTAGCAGTAGAACGAGTTAAAAATACATCATCGTTAGACATATCTTTAAAAGCTACCATTCTATAATTCTCCGGATGTATCCCTTTTTTCATAATTATATGTATGTTTTAACTGTGTTTTATTTTTGAGACTGCAAATTTAACCATATTTTTGAATAATAAAAATATAAAAAGAAATAATTTACATCAAACTCGCTGTTTTATAGATATATTATGAAATTACGTCCATATTTATACGTTTTACTAGCCTTTTCAGGTCTTAGTTCATGTCAAAAAGAAATTGATTTTGCGTTAGAAAGTCCTGAAAAAATACAAATTCATCAAAAATTATTGGCACAAATAAACATGCCTTTACAGGAAAATATGAAAATTATCTACTATTTAGATAATCAAAAAGTTGGTACAGATGAACAATTAGAGCTTTCTATTAATGAGTATCGACTAGGAAATCACCTATTAAAAGTTGGCTTGGTTCAAGAAAGTGATACCGTTTATAAAGAAAAAAATATTCTGTTCTTAGCAAAAAAAAGACCTGAAATCTTAAATTACAAAGTAATTGCATCTTACCCTCACGATCGAGAGGCATTTACACAAGGTTTGGAGTTTTACAATGGAAATCTATATGAAGGAACTGGACAAAATGGGAAATCGGTATTAAGAAAAGTTGATCTTGAAACGGGAAAAGTGCTACAAGAACAAAAACTGGCTGACAAGTATTTTGGTGAAGGAATTACTTTTTTTAACGATCAAGTATACCAATTAACATGGAAGTCTAACATGGGGTTTATTTACGATGCCAAAACTTTTAAGGTTGTTAACACATTCAATTATCACCAAAGCAAAGAAGGTTGGGGATTGGCACACAATAACACCCATTTGATTAAATCTGATGGAACTGAAAAAATATGGTTTTTAGATCCAAAAACTGGAAAAGAAACGCATCATATAGAAGTATATACCAATACTCGTCGTGTAGAAGAAATTAACGAATTGGAATATGTAGAAGGTAAAATTTATGCCAACGTATGGACCAAAAATGCCATTCTAATCATCAATCCTAAAAATGGAGCTGTAGAGGCTATTATCAACCTAAAAGGATTAACAAAAGAGTTAGAAAACAAAACCATTGCACAGTCTACAGATAAGGTATTAAACGGAATTGCATATCATACAACAGAAAAAAAGCTATATGTTACAGGAAAAAATTGGGACAAGTTGTTTGAAATAGAAATTGTAAAATAAATGTATGAAGTATTTATCGTACCTCTTAAAAATAAGCATTCTTGGTCTTTTTGTTTTACATATTTCGTGTAGAAAAGATTTTGACACTATACCCAGCAACGGGATGCTTCGCTTTTCTTCGGACACATTGTTTTTAGACACCGTTTTTAACAACTTAACCACCAAAACAAATGTATTGACGGTGTACAATAAAAGTCGTGAAGATGTATTGATTCCTAACATTCAATTGCAAAAAGTAGATTCTAAATACAGATTAAACGTTGATGGAATTCCGGGTACTGACTTTGAAAACGTATTGATTCTTGCAAAAGACAGTCTTTTTATATGGGTAGAAACTACTGTAGATACTGAGGACGATGATCTAATTTATACCGATAAGATTTTGTTTGATACACAAGGAAATACACAAGATGTTGATTTGCTTACATTGGTAAAAAAAGCAACGTTACTTTATGCAGACTCGGGATCTGAATTTCAGCTTTCTCAAACCACTTTTACCAACCAACAACCGTATGTTATTTTTGGGAATGCAGTAATACCTAAAAATAAATCTTTAGAAATAGCATCGGGTACTACGGTTTATTTTAGCAAAGATTCTCGTCTTACAGTTTCTGAAGGAGCTACCTTAACCGTTAACGGTACACTAAATGACTCTGTGGTTTTTAGAGGTAGTGAACTCAGTTATGTCTATGATCAAATTCCAGGACAGTGGCAGGGAATAGAGCTAAAAAAAAATGCAAAAGCAACTATTAACTATTTACAGATTTTAAACCCTACTATCGGAATTGATATTATAGAAAACCAACAAGAAATTTTAATTCAAAACACTGAAATATACAACGCTGGAAAACACAGTATACAAGCTACGAATGCAAACGTAAAAGCAGAAAATTTGGTCTTAGGCCAAGCACAAGAATCCAATCTTAAACTCCAAGGAGGATTGTATACTTTTTTGCATTGTACTTTTGCCAATTACTGGAACAAAGGAAATCGTTTTGATGAAAATATTTATTTAAGAAACTATTATTTGGATGCCAATTTTAATGAAATAGAAGCAAGTTTGCAGCGTGCTGATTTTGTAAACTGTATTATAGCAGGCTCTAAAAACACCGAGATTGAATTTGACAAACACGAGTCTTTTAGCAATTTTAACTTTTCTTTTACCAATTGCATGATAAACCTTGAAAAAGGAACCGATTTTTTTAATACCAACAACACATCTTATTACACAAACTGTTTATTTCAGCCTACTTTTGATTTTAGAAACACCTCTATTAATGATTTAAGAATTGGACTAAAAAACGAAGGAATTGACAAAGCTAATATCACTACAGCACAACAAGTACCTACAGATATACTAGGAACAAACAGAACAACAAATGCTGATATAGGTGCTTATCAACATATAGATTTTAAAACCTTAGAACCCCAAAAAGACGATGAGTAAAGCAATATTAATTACTGGAACAAGCAGAGGAATTGGATTTGAACTTGCCAAAATATTTGCAAAAAACAATTACCAAGTACTTGCAGTTTCTAGAAATTCACAACCGATAGAAGCTCTTAATCACCCCAACATCAAAGTTTTTTCGGTAGATCTTAGCAAAGAAGAAGACATTCAACAATTGGTTGTTTATTTGCAAAATAAAAAAATAAAATTAACAGGATTGATTCACAATGCAGGAAAACTAGTAAACAAAGCTTTTACTGAAATCACTCAAGAAGAATTCCATCAAGTTTACCAAGTAAATGTCTTTTCAGTAGCCTTATTAACCCAAAAAATGATTCCCTTTTTGCCACCAAAAAGCCATGTAGTTACAATCAGTAGTATGGGTGGTGTGCGTGGAAGTTTAAAATTTCCTGGTTTAGCCGCTTACAGTTCTTCTAAAGGAGCTGTTATAACTTTATCAGAATTATTAGCCGAAGAATACAAAGAACAAGAAATTGCATTTAATGTATTGGCTTTAGGAGCCGTACAAACAGAAATGCTAGAAGAAGCATTCCCTGGGTACAAAGCACCTTTAGAGCCCAAAGAAATGGCCGCTTATATTTACGATTTTACATTAAAAGGACACCAATTTTACAACGGAAAAGTACTAGAAGTCTCTAGTTCTACACCTTAAATTTATGTTACAACAACTTTTACCCTACATTCCACCTGCGGCAAAAAATGCTTTGGCTGATTTGTTAGTGCAGGTTCCTTTTAAATTAAAAATTACTCAAGAAAGAAAAACCAAAAGAGGAGATTTTAGGCCTACTTCTCCCCTTGCCTCTATCAGTATTAACAACAACCTAAGTAAAGAACAATTTTTAATTACATTGGTTCATGAAATTGCTCATTTGCATACTTATCACAACCACGGAAAAGTAAAACCTCATGGAACGGAATGGAAAACTTGTTTTCAACAATTAATGTTGCCTTTTTTACACCCTTCTGTTTTTAAACCAGAGTTACTTTCTTGCTTAGCACAACATTTAAAAAACCCAAAAGCCACCACAGATTCTGATCCAAAATTGTCGCTGCTGTTAATGAAAAAAAAGCAAAAAGAGAATCATAATTATTTTATATTTGAATTAAACCCAGAAGATTTGTTCTGCTTAAACCAACGTATTTATAAGATTTTACACAAAAGAAGAACGCGTTATTTATGCATAGAAATTAAAACTCAAAAAAAATATTTGATTCACCAAAACGCTGAGGTTCAAAAAATATAGCTATCCACCTATGGAAGAAAACAAAAACAATAATTCCAAAAAGCCAACCAACGAAGAGCATTTGGAAAGCAAAAAAAAAGAAGTTAGAGAAGAGTTTAAGGGTTTTTTTAGTTCATTTATAGAATTTATTACCAACCTATTAAACATTAGAGAAGAGACCGATAAAGAACTAACCATTACAAAAATAAAAGCAGGAATTGCTGTACGAAGCCATACTGCTTGGGTGTTAGTATTTTCTATAGTAATTGCTTCTATTGGACTAAACGTAAGCTCTCCCGCAGTTGTTATTGGTGCCATGCTTGTTTCACCGCTTATGGGGCCTATCTTGGGATTAGGATTGTCTATTGGAATTAACGATATTGATACCTTAAAAAGGTCGTTAATTAACCTTGCGGTAATGGTAGGGTTGAGTTTAACTACCTCTTTTTTGTTTTTTAGCATCCCCCTGTTTCAAGAAGCAACTCCTGAAATAATAGCCAGAACTGCCCCAGATGTAAGAGATGTATTGATTGCTTTGGCAGGAGGTTTTGCCCTAATCATAGCATTGAGTAGAAGAACAGAAATGACAAACACCATTGCAGGTATTGCCATTGCTACCGCATTAATGCCACCTTTGTGTACAGCTGGATTTGGTTTAGGAACAGGAAATTTTAATTATTTTCTTGGTGCCATGTTTCTGTTCCTTATCAACTTAATATTTATTGCTTTGGCCACGTTTGTAGTGGTAAAATTCTTACGATTTCCTGTTGTAAAATACATCAACCAGGCAAAAAGAAGACAAATTGCAAGATTGGTAGGATTTGTGGCTACCTTAATTTTAGGATTTAGTGTTTATCAATTCTATTTATTATTTTTAAAAAATAGGTTTAAACAAAATGCAGAAACTTTTATTTCTGAAATGCAAGAAAAAACAGGAGCTGGTATTATTAACACCGTAGTAGATTATGACCAAAGAATGATTAAAATTGTAGTTTTAGGAAGTAATATCAACAACTCTCAACAAACCATTTGGTCTAACAAAATGCATGAATACGGATTAGAAAACACCAAGCTTACTGTTCAGCAAGACGAAAAAGCTACGTATTTGCAAGACGAAATTGAAAAAATAAAAAATTCGTATTTAAAAAATCAACACCTTATAGCTACTAAAGACGAAATTATTCAGCAAAAAGATGCTATGTTGGTTGCCAAAGACAAAGAATTGCAACGTTTTTATCAAAAGCAAATTCCATTTGTTCAAATTAGTCAAGAAGCAAAAATTATTTATGGAAGTCTAGAAAAATTAAGTTACGCCAATAAAATAACGACCAACTTTAGTAAAATTGACACATTGATTGTGTTTGAAGCTGTATGGAAAAAAGATTCTATTATTCAACCCAACAACAATGCTCAGTTAAAAGATTGGTTAAAAAAACGCTTAAACAACACTAATATAGATGTAATTATAGCAAAGGATTAATGTATAATTTTATACAATGTGGTTACAATTCTCCCTTTATTTTTTTCAAGATCGATGGTGTGCATTATCCTTACAAAATTTGCATTGAACAAAAACGGAGGCTCTAGAACTGCTACCCCACTCTTTTTTTTAATTCGGATTCCTTGTCCTGAAATGATATCAATATTAGGTTGAAAATTGCCATTGGGAATATGTTCTGTAATGATGGCATAGCTGTAATTGCTTAGTTTTTTTAAAATATTTTGAATTTCTTTGTTAGACAAATGCTGTAGTACTTGTCTAATAATTACACAATCTCCGTTAGGCAATGTATCGTTGGCAATATCTAAACAATAAAACGTTAAATTTTCTTGCTTGTATTTTTGTTGATTGTAATGAATTAAGTCAGCAACAATATCAACTGCAATATATTTTTGGGCATAAGCAACAAAGACATTTCCTACATTAAAATCTCCACAACCTAAGTCGCAAACCACTAGTTTTTCTGAAAACGACATTAAAAAATCAATTACAACTTGTTGATAGGGTTTTACCCAATTAGGGTGATGTGACCCTTCGCCCGAATAAAAAGTTCCGGTTGCACCTCCCCAAAGATTGTTGTCATATATTTGTTCCATAACTGCTTTGGTAGGCCATGGAGTTTTATTTCTTTTAGCCATGTTGATTTTATCATTTTTTACAAATCAAAAATACATTTTGTAATGATACGTTGCTTTGTATTTAAACAATTTGTAAGGTTGTTTGTTTTTTCTACACTTAGCAAAGTTTATCATTAGATAAAAAGTAAATTTGTACTGTAACATTCCCACAATTACTATATTAAAATATGAAACAAACTTATCAAATAGCAGGAATGACATGTATGGGCTGTAAAGCTTCTGTAGAAGAAAAGTTAAACACTTTGGCACATGTAAACAATGTAAGTGTAAATCTTGAAACTGGAGAAACAGTAATAGAAACAGAAAAAGAGGTTTCGCTAAAAGATTTAAAAGAGGTATTACCAAATAAATACACCATCAACCTAAAAAAAACAATTTCAGAAACTACTGTAGCCACCAAAAAAGAACAAGGGAAGTTAACACAGTTAAAACCTTTATTTCTTATTTTATTTTACATTACGGTATCCAGTATTTTAATCAATTATAAAAAAGAATCTTTTTCTGGCTTTATGTTAGATTTTATGGGGCTATTTTACATTGTGTTTAGCTTTTTTAAAATGTTAGACCTTAAAGGATTTCCTGAATCTTTTAGAATGTACGATCCTTTGGCTAAAAAAATTCCTTTATATGCCAAAATTTACCCTTTTATAGAAACTGTTTTAGGTATTATGTTTTTAATGCGTATTAAAACAGACATTGCCCTTATTACAACACTTATAATTTTAGGAATTACAACTGTTGGAGTCACCAAAACATTGCTTGATAAGAAATCAATTCGTTGTGCTTGTTTAGGAACCGCACTAAAACTACCCATGACCGAAGCTACTTTTATAGAAAATGCAATTATGATTGTTATGTCGGTATGGATATTGTTAATTTAAACCTGATTTTTATATCCACAAAAACATATGAATCTTAGTAAATTTCACATCAAATGAATAAATATATTTTAAGTGTTGCTATTGCAGCGTTAAGTTTAGGAGCTTGTAAAAAAAATCAACCCAAAGAAAACAATACTACTGAAACAAAATCTGTTACAGCAAACACAACTACTGTATTTGGAGTAAGAGGTAACTGTGCCATGTGTAAGTATACCATAGAAAAAGCTGCCAAAGAAGTACCAGGTGTTGCTACTGCTGTTTGGGATGTAGAAGCAAAAAAGGTAACTGTTACTTTTAACAAAACAGCAACAAACCAAGCAGAAATTAACCAAGCCATAGCAGATTCTGGCTACGATACAGAACTTACAACCGGAAATATAGATGCCTATGCAAAACTACCTGAATGCTGTAAATACGATCATTCTATGAAAATGAATCAATAAAAATAAGGCTGATAAAATCCATCAGCCTTATGCTACTCTTTTTCTAAAAAAGAAGTTAGTATATGGTAATAGCGCTGTGCAACAAATTTAGCTCCTATACTATTGTAGTGCAGTACATCTGCTAAAAAAGCATCTTCAAACCCGTTGGCCATATCTACCACAACCACTTTTGATGTTTCTGTAGTTTGTTCTTGGGCAATTTTTTCTACATCCGAATGAATTACATCAAACAACGCTTTTCTATTAGGTGTATTAAAACTAGAATGACCTGGTGCCATTTTCTCTAACACTATAATAACTTTTGGATTGTGTTTTTGAATTTTATCTATAATACTATGAATGTTTTCTAATACCTGTCTATAAGGTTGGTGTGTTAAAATGTCATTTCCGCCAGGGGCACTAAACAATACAATATCAGGAACTCCTGTTTGTGATATCCAAGTATCGATATTGTTGTTTATTTGAGAAGATGTCCATCCTCCTCTGCCTTCATGATCTTTATCAAAATCTGCAATAGGATAGTTAGCAAAATCTTTTTGAGTTCCAATAAAATCAAAAGGATATTGACTTTCTTCTAATAACTTCCATAATTCGTATCGGTAGCTTTCATAATTAGGTCTTGCTCCTTGTACCCTAGAAGCTCCCAAAGGCATGATCTTAACTTTCGCTTTTTGTTGAATATTATTATCTGTGTTAATTTCTGTTTTATTGCAACAATCCGTTTCTGATTTGCTACAAGAAACATGGCTTATTACCAAAAACAACATTATTTTTATAAAAAACGAATTCATCATTTTATTTCTTTTTTAAATCAAACACATCTTTTCTTCTATCTCTTAGGTTTCTAACGCTTCCAAATTGATTCAATTCTCTTAACAAATCTAAATCGATATCTGCTATTAGTATCATTTCGGTATTGGTGGTTGCTTCTGCTTTGATTCCGTTTGCTGGGAAAGAAAAATCACAAGGAGTAAATACCATAGATTGTGCGTATTGTATATCCATATTATGTACCTTAGGTAAATTTCCTACACTTCCTGCAATGGCTACATAACATTCATTCTCTATAGCTCTAGCTTGTGCACAATGTCTTACCCTAGAATATCCGTTTTGCGTATCGGTTAAAAAAGGAACAAACAAAATATCCATTCCTTCATCAGCCAACAACCTACTTAGTTCTGGGAATTCTACATCATAACAAATTAAGATTCCTATTTTACCACAATCTGTATCAAATGTTTTAATCTGTGTTCCTCCTTGTAGTCCCCAAACTTTTGCTTCATCAGGAGTTACGTGTAATTTTTCGTATCGTTCTGTGCTTCCATCACGTTTGCATAAATAGCCAACATTATATAACAAATTGTCTTTTATTTCGGGCATGCTTCCTGTAATAATGTTGATGTTGTATGAAATGGCCAGTTCTGAAAAACGTTGCACAATTTCTGGTGTATATTTAGCCAGTTCTCTAATTGCTTCAGAAACGGGTAAATGGTTGTTATCTGCCATTAATGGAGCGTTAAAAAATTCTGGGAACAAAGCAAAATCTGATCGGTAATCCGAAACTGCATCAACAAAATATTCTGCTTGTTGCATTAGTTCTTCTAGATTTTTATACAAACGCATTTGCCATTGAATTAACCCTAGTCTTACTACTTTTTTTTGCGTTGCTGCTTTGGTGGTTTTCTTTTCGTAGTACACGTTATCCCATTTTAAAAGTACTGCAAATTCATTAGAAGCCACATCTCCTTCTAAGTAGCTTTTTAAGACTTTTGTTGGATAAAAATCATTGGAAATTTGAAAGTTTAATACAGGATCGTGTATTTCTTTTCTTTTAACTTTTTCTATGTATTCTCGGGGCGAATAATTGTTTGCGTATTTATGGTAATTAGGAATTCTTCCTCCAAAAGCAATGCACCTTAAATTTAATTTTTCGCACAATTCTTTTCGGTAATCATACAATCTTCTTCCCAATCGCAACCCTCTATATTCGGGTTTTATAAACACATCAATTCCATACAATACCTCTCCGTCAGATTTATGAGTATCGAACGTATGATTTCCTGTAATTTGTCGGTAAGTATGATTCTCTTCAATAAAATCATAATGTGTAATAATAGACAGTGCACAACCCGCCAATTGATTGTTTACTTTTATAACGACTTGTCCTTCTGGAAATTTCTGAATCAACGACTCTAAGTGAGATTCTTTCCAATAAGCATCTTCTAAATTAGAATACGCCTCAATCATTGCTTGTTTTAACTCTTGATAATCATTTAAGGTTAAAAACTGAAGTTCTATATTTTCTATCATTTTAATTGACTAACATCTAAGGCTTTTTATTTATTTTTTTGTTGATAAGCCTATTGTATTTTCTATTAAATGTAGCAATTTAAACGATTGATTGTTTCGAATTTAAAAAAATAATATCAAGATATTTTAATAAAAAAAACTGCTTACATTTTACTTTGTAAACAGTTTTTGTGTTAAACAAATGTGGTTTAACTACAATTCTATTTTTTAGAATTAGCAACAACCACCACCAGGAGTACAAGCATTTTGTTTGGCTGCTATTCTAACCTTAGGTTTTTGTTCAGGAATACCACAGTTATCTTTGGCCAAACAATCGGTAGCCTTATTCACTAATAAAAAATGGACTCCATTAAAATCTAGTCCGTATTTTTCAATAGTGCTTCCTTGGTACTCTACCTCTATTTCTGCATCTGTTATTTCTAAAATTTTTTCGGAAAGTTCAATAATATCTATCAATTTTTCTGGATGTAATCTATGATCGTAATCCTCTTCATTCCACAACTGAAAATTTACGACTTCCTCTTTTCTTACAGTCCCGCCACAATCGATAAAATTTTTAGTGACTTTACCAACTTCAGTTACATGAAAATGCGCAGGCACCATAGAACCATCTGGTAATTGAAATCCTATTGTTTTTAATTTTTGTAAGGCTAATTTAATTTCTGACAACTTCATATTTATTGCAATATTACGATTAATAGATTCAAATTTTTTTAACAGCATTTAGAGTCAGCAACAATATCCTGATCTAAAAAGGCCAGCATCACTTGTTTCATTTCTGTCCATTTTTCTTTATCAATACAATAGCATACACTGGTTCCTTCTACATTTCCTTTGATAAGTCCTAGTTGCTTTAACTCTCTTAAGTGTTGAGAAATCGTAGGTTGAGCCAAACCAATTTCATCGACTAAATCTCCACAAATACAAGCATTTTTATCAAACAAATATTCTAAAATAGCTACACGTGCAGGATGCCCAAATACTTTTGAGTAAGATGCTATTTGATTTTGTTTGTTACTAAAAATTTCTGTTTTGGCTAACCCCATATATCTTGTTTAACAACATTGCAATAATACGATTAATCATTCAATTATAAAAGGATTGATAAAATAACTGTTAGGATTTATGTACTTTTACTACCAAACCCTTAAATAAAACGAAATAGTATGCTTACATGGAAAGATGTAATGGATTTTACAGTAAATAAAAATCCATCGCCAGACAAAAGGATAGAAAAAACCGAAGAACAATGGAAAGAGCTACTGACTGCTACTCAGTTCAGTATTACTAGAAAAGCAGGTACGGAGATGCCACATTCTGGAGAGTTTTGTACAAGTTATGAACCCGGAATTTACAGTTGCATTTGTTGCGGAAACGACCTTTTTGACTCTACCATTAAATTTGATTCTGGTACAGGATGGCCAAGTTTTACTCAACCCATCAAGATAAATGCAATTAAATATTTAAAAGATAATTCCTTGGGAAGGTCTAGGGTAGAAATTCAATGCAATCAATGTGACAGTCATTTAGGTCATGTATTTCCTGATGGGCCAGAACCTAGTGGGTTGCGTTATTGTGTAAATTCCGAATCTTTAATTAAGAAATAATGGCTAAAATACAACAAGCAACTTTAGGTGGTGGATGTTTTTGGTGCATCGAAGCTTTTTTTAACGAAGTAAAAGGTGTTGTAAAAGCAATTTCGGGTTACAGCGGAGGAACAGTTCCTGGCACTCCCACTTACAAAGAAGTGTGTTCTGGTTTAACTGGACATGCAGAAGTAGTTCGTGTAGAGTTTGATGCAGAACAAATATCGTATCAAACCATTTTAGAGTTATTCTACACAGCCCACAACCCAACAACACTAAACAGACAAGGTGCTGATGTAGGTACACAATACCGATCTGTAATTTTTTATCACAACAAAGAACAAAAACAGCTAGCAGAACAAGTAACAAAAAACGTACAATCCTATTTTGAGGATCCTATTGTTACCGAAATTAGTCCACTAAGCAATTATTTTGAAGCCGAAGCTTATCATCAAGGATACTACAAACAGCATCCAGAAGAGGGTTATTGCTCTGTAGTAGTGGGTCCTAAATTGAGTAAGTTAAGAAAATTACATGCTAACAAATTAAAATAGGCAATTTTTACATGAAATTAAACATACAGAATACCTTTACCAACCAATTACCTGCCGATGAAAACCACGAGAATTTTACTCGTCAAGTAAACAATGCTTGTTTTTCTTATGTAAGCCCCTCTCCTACAAAAAGTCCAAAACTTTTACATGTAAATCCAGAGCTTGCTAAAACCATAGGTTTTACAGAAGAAAATCTAGGTTCGAAAGAATTTTTAAATCTAGTTACAGGAAACTCATTACACCCAAACACAAAACCTTATGCCATGTGTTATGGAGGTCATCAGTTTGGAAACTGGGCAGGTCAATTAGGTGATGGTAGAGCCATCAATTTATTTCAGGTAAAAACAGATCAATCATACACACTGCAATTAAAGGGTGCAGGAAAAACTCCATATTCTAGAACCGCTGATGGTTTGGCCGTTTTGCGTTCATCTATTAGAGAGTATTTATGTGCCGAAGCTATGCACCATCTGGGAATCCCTACTACCCGATCTTTATCACTGTCACTAACTGGAGATCAAGTTTTAAGAGATGTGTTTTACAATGGAAATACTGCTTACGAACCTGGTGCTGTTGTGTGTAGAGTATCCCAGTCTTTTATTCGTTTTGGAAATTTTCAGATTTTTGCTGCCAGAAACGACAAAGCCAATTTGGCTGGATTGATGAACTACACCATTCGCCATTACTTTCCTAATTTACAAGAAAATGACAAAGATAGTTATGCCAAACTTTTTCAAGAAATTGTAAATGCTACTGTAACAATGATTGTTCATTGGCAACGCGTAGGTTTTGTGCATGGTGTAATGAATACCGACAACATGTCTATTTTAGGACAAACTATTGATTATGGACCTTATGGATGGTTAGACAATTACGATCCTGATTGGACACCCAACACAACCGATAGCCAAAACAGACGTTATCGTTACGGACAGCAACCCAATATAGGTTTGTGGAATCTGTATCAACTAGCAAATACTTTTTATACGCTAACCGAAGATGCTGCTCCTTTAGAAGAAGCTTTAAACAGCTACAGAAACCAGTTTGAAACCCAACACCTAAAAATGATGTGTGCAAAAATTGGAATTCAAAAACCGAACAAACAAGATGCTATTTTAATTCAGGCATTAGAAACCAATCTAAAACGAGTAGATACCGACATGACTATTTTTTACAGACTGTTGGCCAAGGCTCGTAATATTATTGATTGTATTGATGCTTTTTACATACCCGAATCTTTAGAGGGAGAAGTTTTAACGGAATGGCAAGCTTGGTTTGAACAATACCAAGAAAGACTACTACAAGAAGGACTATCTAGTAACGAACGTATTGCTCATATGAATGCTGTAAATCCAAAGTACATATTACGAAATTACATGGCTCAACTAGCTATTGATGCAGCCGAAGAAGGAAACTATCAATTAATAGATGAACTGTATTCACTACTAAAAAAGCCTTATGACGAACAACCCGAATATCAAAAATGGTTTGCCAAAAGACCCGACTGGGCTAAGAATAAAGCTGGTTGCTCTATGTTAAGCTGTAGTTCTTAAAATTCACAGACATGAAAAAAATTTGTATATGTCTTTTAAGTCTCTTTTTTCTAAAAACTTTTGCACAAAAAACACTTACGGTTCCTGTATTGCTTCATCAAAAGCCTGCAGCAGGAAAAAGAGTAAAAGTAATTCCTCCTAAATATGCTGCTACCGATTTATTTTACTCTTTGTATTTACCCGAAGGATATCAAAAAAATAAAAAATATCCTGTAATTGTAGAATATACAGGAAACTATTATCCTCCCACCCAATCCACAGGAAATTTAAAAGATGCTTCTTTGGGCTATGCCATTGCTAAAAACATCGAAGCTATTTGGATTTGCTTACCTTTTGTTACTAAAGATTACAAACAAGCTCTAAAATGGTGGGGCGATGAGCAAAACACTATAGATTATGCTCTAGAAAACATAAAAGACGTTTGTTTACAATACAATGGAAATTCTGGACAAGTCTTTCTGATTGGGTTTTCTAGAGGAGCTATTGCTGTGAACTATATCGGGCTGCACAATGATGCCATTGCAGATGTTTGGAGAGGATTCTTTTCTCATGATCATTATGACGGAGAACAAAAATGGGGTAAATATTGGGCTAAAGACTTGCCAAGTTACAGGGCACAAGCAAAAATTAGAGCACAACGCTTAAAAGGGAGAGCAGCATTGATTTCTAATCATCAAAAAGAAGTTAAAAAGTATATTGATGGAAATGGACTGAGTGATTTTGGAACTTTTACCTACCTAAAACCTGATGTACACAAAGCTACCAAAGAACAAAATTTACACGTACACAACGACCGATGGCTATTAACGCAGCTAGACGATGCTAAATCGGTTTTTAATTGGTTTCAGAATAGCTTAAATAAATCTATTGGAGTGTATACTGTTTCTGGAAAGGTAACAAACTCTAAAGGAAAACCGATAGGTGGCCTTCTTGTAAATGCAGGAAGTTTTCATTTTGATAGTACCGATATCAACGGAAATTATTGTATTGAAGGGCTTACCAATGGTGAAAGAACCCTAAAGATAACTACTGACTTTTATGAAGAAGAACGTACTATCAATCTTTACAAAAACATTCAAGGAGTTGACTTTGTCATAAAGCCTAAAAACAATTAGAACATTTGATGAAATCAATGCCACAAATGCAACTTTTACAACTTAAAACCAGCAAGTAAATTCATTTAAAGCTCAACAAAACCTCAATTTTTACTTCTTATTTTGATAGTGTTTAATTTTAAAACTAACTTTACTTATATAACCTATAAATCAAAACAGAATGAAAAGAAATCAATCAATTTTTAAATTTATTAGCACAGCAACTTTAGCTCTGTTTTTTTCTACATTTGCTTTTGCTCAAGACAAAGTTTCTTTTGCCAACAATATAACAAGTGTGGCCAACCAAAAACCTTTGACATTTGAAATAGACTACATAGCAGAAGAAGATCGAGACATTAACTTAGACTTAAAGGATAGTAATAACAAATGGGTTGCTGGAAAAAAAGTAACGGTAAAAAAAGGAAAAGGTACTGTTAGCATTAAACTAAATAAGAAAGGGAAATTTGAGGACGGAAACAACTACGCTGTTGGAGTTGCCATAAGACCCACGGGAAGTACATGGAAAGAAAATTTAGATCGAAAAAGTATCAAACCTTTTACGATTGGCGGACAACAAGCTACCCCCACAGAAGACAGTGTTCGTTTTGTAGATACATCAAAAAGTATTGAGAATAAAAAACCACACACCATAGAAATAGCATATACTGCTCTAGAAGATAGGTTAATAGCTGTTGAGCTAAAAGAGCCTAAAAAGAACCAATGGATTGCTGGTGGAAGAAAAAAAGTTACAAAAGGTGCTGGTACAGTAAAAATTAATCTTTACAGTAAAAATGCTATTCCTAGTGGAGATAATTACCATTTAATTATAGCTATTAGACCTGTAGGTGCTTCTTGGAAAGAAAACATAGACAAAAAGGTACAAAAACCATTTTCTGTAAAATAATAGCCCAAAAGATTCAACGATTTTGTAAAGAACTGCTTACTTAAGCAGTTCTTTTTTTATTCCATACCTTCTAACTGCTCAAAAAATGCAGATGCGTTGGCTAAATGTTCTTCTTTTTTTTCAGGTGAAAAACGATCATAAGTACGCAACATCATATTAAGTCTGTGATTTTTTTGAATGTATGTTCTTTGATTGTCTATAAAACTCCAAAACAAACCATCCCATATTTTTTGCCATTCACCGTTTCCATAATCTCCCATTTTTTTTAGATAATTAGATCCGCTAATGTATGGTTTGGTAGCCAAAATACCACCATCAGAAAACTGACTCATTCCATACACATTGGGCACCATTACCCAATCATATGCATCTATAAATAGCTCCATAAACCATTGGTAAACTTCGTCTGGATTAAACTCACACAACAACATAAAATTCCCTAATACCATCAAACGCTCTATATGATGACAATAACCTGTTTTTAATGCTTTTTTAACAGCAATATCTACAGGCTCTATTCCCGTTGTTCCTTTGTAAAAACTTTGCGGTATTTTTCTTTTAAACTTCCAAAAATTATGAGTTCTAGAAAAACTTCCTTTAGCTATGTAAACACCTCTTACAAATTCTCTCCATCCTATAATTTGTCTTACAAACCCCTCGATAGAGTTTATCGGAATATTGTTTTGATCCCCATAGGCAATCGCTTTTTTTACTACTTCTAGTGGATTTAAAAGCCCCGAATTTAGTAAAGGAGACAACAAACTGTGATGCATAAAAACTTCTTGTTTTACAAGTGCATCTTGATAGGTACCAAACTCTGAAAAACGATATTCAAAAAATTGATTTAACCAAATTTTTGAAGTTTTAAAATCTACGGGATAATAAGGAGCATTTTCAAGATTACCATAATTTTTACTAAAATGTTTATTTACATAGGCTACTGCTTCTTTCCAACAATCATTTGTTTCTGGAAAATGTATATTGGGCACTGTTTTACCTTTGGGGTACTTTTTTCTATTCTCCGCATCATATGTCCACTTTCCACCTTTGGGCTGGTTGGAAGGATCCATCAGAATATCTAAATCTTTTCGCTGCTTTTTATAAAAATTAGTCTGAAAATACGACTGAGTATCTTTTTTAAAATAATCCTTAACTTCCTTTTGGGTTAGGATAAAGTTGGGGCTATCGTACATTATCAAATTGCAGTTGGCAAAGACCAATTGTATTTTTTTTAGCAACCAATTGTCTACAGGGTCTATAATATGAACCTTAGAGATAGATTCTTTAGTTATCTCACTTTCAAAATTTTCTAAATCAGCTAATTTTTGTTCAGCATCAATGTACCTTACTTCAATTTTTTGATTTGTTAAATGCTGCTTGTAAAACTGCATACTTGCCCTATGAAAAGCTATTTTTTGTTTGTGAAATTTATACTGTTTAAAAAACAAAACTTCTTCTATAAGATAAGTCGGATTGCCATTAGTTAGCAAAGGACTTTCTTGAAACAACTGATGTGGAAAAACAATATTTACTGAATGAGCCATGCTTTTACTTTATTTCTTTTACAACGTTCGCTACAATATTTTACTTCGTTCCAGTTTTTTTCCCACTTTTTTCTCCACACAAATGTTTTCTGACAAACGACACATCTTTTGGTGGGCAAATGCTGTTTTTTTGTCCCTTTCATTTACAACTCATTTTTTGCTTTTTTCCAAAATTTAAAAAAAGAAGGAAAATATCCTGTACTTGTTGTCATCCAATCTCTAGATTCTTCGGTTCCTTTGTAATGCTTATTGGTAGGGTGCTGCTTAAACACTATGTTCTTGCTATCAACCCACTGTAATAACGCATCAAACTCGCCAACAAAAATTTGAATTCCATGAATATTTTCTGTCAACTGCAAAGCAAAATCTAAACTTTTTTGTGACACAGGAAATTTTTTAAAAAATGAAGGTTCTAACAAAAAAACACGCTGTACTTCTTGTCCAAAATACCAATCAGGATCAATGTTGTAATAATTGTAAAGTAATGTTTTTCTGTTTTGTAAAGAATATTTTTTTTGTTTGGGTAATTCAACATTAACGGTAAAAGGAACTGTTTTCTGTAATTTATTAGGAACTTCCATAGTCAATAAGTCTTCGTAGGGAACGTCTAAGAATGTTCGCTGCTGATTAGTTTTAAAGTACTTGTTTATGTTTTCTTGATTGGCAACGTACTTTTTATTTGCAAACGCACCCGCCACCCATTGCCAACTTAAATGATTGCTGGCCAAATCTCCATCTAACAAATGACTATACAACCATTTTGCAGGAACCAACCAATGACATTTTGCAATATTGCAACAGATAGCTGCTACGTACATTCGCATGTGATTGTGCATATACCCCGTAGAAAAAAGTTGCTCTAACGCATCATCAACAGCAATAATTCCTGTGTTAGCTTCTAAAATTGCTTTAGGAATTTGGTAATTTAAAACGGGTTCTTGTTTGTTTTTTAAATCTAAAAAAATTGCATCTCCCTTTTCATTCCACACTTGTTGCCAATAATCTCTCCACACCAACTCTTGAATCAACTTTTCCGTTCTTCCCCATGGCAAGCCCATTTTTTTAATCTCTTGATATACTTGTTGGGTAGAAATAACACCTCTAGAAATATAAGGACTTAAATACGTTACAGCTCCGTCTACATAATTTCTAGAGTTAGCGTATTTAACCGGATCTATATTTTGCATCCTTTCTAATATCGCATCTATCTGGGTTGGAAAGTACATTTTCTTCTTTTTTAATGTTGTTCAAAGTAAAAGGAAACTTTTAACTGGGCTAAAATCTACAACGTTTTGTATTTATTTATAATCAAACTAAAACTATTTCTATACTTTTGAGTATGACAAAAATTGGCTTAGGTTTGGCTGCTTTAGGCAGGCCCGAATACATAAATATAAGAGACGAAAATTCTGTAGACAAAAGCATACAGGCTTTTAAAGAAAATGCCATGTGTATGCTAAATACGGCTTACGATTTAGGAATTCGCTACTTTGATACCGCTCCATCTTACGGAAAAGGAGAAGCTTTTTTGCAAGAATGGCAAAACCAACACCAATATACAGACACTTTACTAGCTACTAAATGGGGTTATACTTATGTTGCTAACTGGAAAATTGGCTACAAGGGTCCTCATGAAATAAAAGAACATAGTATAGATAAACTGTTAGAACAATGGCAAGTTTCTAAAAACTTATTGCCAGCACTAAAGGTATATCAAATACATTCTGCTACTTTGGAAAGCGGTGTTTTAGAAAATCAAAAAGTATTAAAAAAACTAGCCCTACTAAAAAAAGAAACAGGACTATTAATTGGAATAACAAGTAGTGGACCTCATCAAGATTTGATTCTTAAAGAAGCTGCTGAAATAAAAATTGGAGGAGTTTATTTGTTTGATGTGTTTCAAGTAACCTACAATGTATTGTCACAAAATACTTTTGATGTTTTAAAACAATTGATACAAGAAAATAAAAAAGTGGTAATTAAAGAATGTTTGGCCAACGGAAGAGTTTTTCAGAACCCTTCTGAATTGATTTGTAAACTAGCTCGTAAATACAACGTAGGTATAGATGCTATAGCATTTCGCTTTGTAATCGATTCCTTAAATCCGGCTATAGTGCTTAGCGGTGCTTTTTCGGAAAAACAATTAAAAGAAAATTTAAAAGCCTTAGATTTTAGCTTAACAGAAGAGGAAATAAACGCTCTAAAATCTCTAACACTAACTCCCAAAGAGTATTGGTCTAAAAGAAAAACATTGGCTTGGAATTAAACTAAAAACATGAAAAAATCTTTGATTAGCAGAGATATTGATGCATTTTACACTAAAGCATCAGAAGAAAATCGTCTAGAAAAAGGAATGGGAATATTTGAGTTTGAACGCATCAAACAATTAATTTCTAGATATCTTAAAAAAGACACTATAACAGTAATAGATGTGGGTGGTGGAACAGGAAAATACTCCGAATGGCTAGCAAAAAAAGGTCATCATGTTGTATTGGTAGAACCTATTAACAAACACTTGGCCTTAGCTCAAAAAAGATCCGACAAATTAAAGAACAAATTTACAGTAGTAAAAGGAGCTGCCCAGCAATTGGAAATAAAAAGTAACACTGCCGATTTGGTTTTACTACATGGGCCTTTGTATCATTTGCAAAAAGAACAAGATCGTTTAGAAGCCATTGCAGAAGCAAAAAGAGTTTTAAAAAAGGGAGGAATTGTTTTGGCATTTGCAATTAATCATGCAGCATCTACAGTAGCAGGCCTTATGCAAGGGTTGCTGCATAAAAAACCTTTTTTTGATATGTGTAAACAAGAACTTACCACAGGAATACATACTCCTCCTTCCGAATATCCTTGGCTGCTAGCAGAGGCTTACTACCACAAACCTAGCCAATTAAAAAAAGAATTTCTAAGTCAAAATTTTCAGATAGAAAGTCTGGTTGCTGTTGAAGGAATTATTTGGTTAGACAAAGATTATTTTACCAATATGTTAGATTCTAAAAAAAACAAAACACTTACCGAACTTTTACAAATTACCGAAGCTAATGAAGAATTATTAGCCTACAGCCCGCATATGCTATTGGTTGCAAAAAAATAGATTTATACGCTGATATTTTCCTACTTTTAGAAACAAAAAGTTATGAAAAGTATTACCATTATTATTTTGTTTGTCTCTCTTGGGATTTGTGCACAAAATTCTACATCTAAAAAACTTTACTTTAAAGATGGTTTGCTAGCAAAACAAACTTGGTTCAACAATCAAAATAAAATAGACAGTGTTAAAACGTATTACTCAACAGGAGAATTAAACGAAGCTTTTTACTACGATACACAAGAAAGATTTCATGGAACCTGTTACTTGTTCAATAAAAAACGTGAAGTTGCTACCCAATGGCAATTTAAAAATGGAAAACTTCTGAAAAGGGTAGATATACTTAAAAAATACACACCTAAAAACAAAGAAACTGTTTTAAAACGTTATAAAAATATTGAGGAACTAAACAAAATTCTTAAAGATATTAATATTTTTGATGTGTTTGTATATAGAGCATATAACAGATGCTACCTAGGCAATAAAATATTAGCCCTTGATGATTTTTTTAAAATTGAACAGGTATTTAAAAAAAGATTAGCTGCTACCCAAAATAAAAAAACAGAACAAATATACACAAAGAAACTAGCCAACTTATACGATCAAATAGCTGGTATTTATAGCGCATATGAGCAAGAAGAGCAAGCAATTCACTACAAATACTTAGCTATTAAACACAATCCTAATGATAAAAGATTGGTGTACAATTTAGGAGGCTACCTTGTATCTTTAAGAGATTATGAATTGGGTATTTTTTATTTGAATGATGTGATAAAAAAACATCCCATGCATCCATTTGCCAATTGGGCATTGAGCATAGCCTACACAGATTTAGAAAAATACCAAAAGGCTCAAATACATCTTGATAAAGCGAGAGTAAACGAAAAAGGATTGTACACCCACGGAAGAGGCAATTCTGAAAGGGGTCTAGATACTGTAGAAGGTTATATTCAACATAAATTAGGAAATACAGACAAAGGAATTGCCTTGTTAAATGATGCATTAAACACTAACAAAAACAACTCTTTTGCCAAAAGATATTTGGGAGAAATTTACATGGATTTAGAAAACTATGAAGTAGCTTGTGACTTTTTTAATGAGTCCGAAAAACTAGGTTACACCAAAAAACATGACCGAGAAGATTTACATCTTTTACTAGAAAAAGTATGCAATCATGCTAAGACATCAGTTAACAATAAATTAAAAATATATGCTACCCCTAACCCTGTAAAACATATCACAAGTATAAAAAATGTTTCTGATAATTTTGCATATACATTATACAACTACCAACAACAAATAATTAAAAAAGGACATGCAACAGGAAAGAGTTTAGATTTTTCTCTTGTTCCTGCTGGATTGTATTTGCTAAAATTACATCTTCAAGAAAAAACAATTATCCTCCGAATTATAAAACAATAAGTTTGTTTATGTATAGTTTTTTGATTAATTTAAATACCAATTAAAAAAATAAAAAGATGGATACCATAAAAAACATAGTGGTTTTTGATGGTTGTCTTGATTTACCCAACCCTAATTTAGATCAATACGACAGATCCAAAGCCATTGCCTACAAAGTTATGCGTTTTTTACGCAACAGAGATACTGATATTATCAAGCAAATTAACAAAGAAAAAGCGGTATTGTACATAAACCGAATTACAGGAGAATGGAAAATAAAAAATGCCAGTAAAAAACTAATCAACCGAATTTTTGGTTAATAAAAATTACAACTAGCTAAATCCTTAAAACTTTTAATTGTTTTAAGGATTTTTTTAATTCTATAAGCTATTACATTCAGTTTATTAGACATATGCTCCCTTATTTATACATCTGTACTACTAACTTCAACAAAGCTGACTACTTTTATTCTAAATCTAACATACTTTTAACACCACATTAAACCAAAACTATTAAGCATGCTGACTCAGACAAAAAACAGAAGTTTATGGCTTCTTTTTTGGGGAATTTTTATCACTAGTACAATCATTGCCCAAGACAAAAAAATCATTTTAAAAGGTACTATTTATGATGAGGTGAATGAAACAGTTCCTTTTGTTACTGTAGGGATTGTAAATAAAACCATTGGAACAGCCAGTACAGAAGATGGTGAATTTGCGTTGATGATTACACCAACCGAACTTACTGACACTCTTTATGTTTCTTCTTTAGGATTTGATACTTTTAGAATGAAAGTACAAGATTATTTAGATAGTAAAGAACGAAAAATTGTATTGAAAGAAAGTGTAGTTAGCTTAGATGCAGTAGTACTGCTAAAGCCAAAAGACTACATGGAAAACGCTTTAAAAAGTCTAAAAAACAACACACTAAGTAAAAAGCCACACGTAAAAGAAATTTTATATAGAAGGTTTGCTAGTGAAGATGGAAAAGCGAAATTTTTTGTAGAAAATTATATTAAATATAAAGACAGGGGACCAGCTTACTGGATGGGAAGGTTTCAAGTAAAAGAAGCTAGAAAATCTGTAGATTATAGATTTTGGAAACACACACAATGGAAACATTCTATAGAATACATGTCCGAAGTTAATCCTATTAGGCCTGGAGATTCTTTTCATAAACGAAATTTAAAAAAGTTTGAGTGGAAAAAGACTGGTAGCTCTTCATACGAAGGTGAAGATGTTGTGATATTAGAAGGAACCAATCCTGAAAAATCATGGGAAAAAATGACTTTCTATGTAGGTATCGATAATTATAAAATTTACAGAATTGAAAGAGGTGATGCTTTGTATATTTATAAAAAACACAAAGATGGTAAAATGTATTTAAGTTATTATTGTAACCAATGGGGATTCCCTAAAGATAAAATGCCATCAAACATTATTGGTACGGTGGGTGAAACTCTACATTATAAGGCCGAAGCATTTGTGCTAAATGTTATAACTGACAAGAAAAAAACTAAAATTAAAGATTACGGTTTAGGACTAGATATGGGCTCACTTGATTTGCCTTATCATCCTGAATTTTGGCAAAAACTAAACATGCCTCCAGATACAAAGTTCTATAAAAAGCATAAAGAAGAGTTGGAAGGCTTGTTTGGAGTACCGTTAGAAAAACAATACCAACTAATGAACAAATAAAACCTATTTAAAAAAGGCTGCCATATTACTGAGCAGCCTTTAACTTTATTATATTT
>NZ_AFPK01000042.1 GCF_000220525.1 Ochrovirga pacifica
TTTTTGTAGAATATTATTTAGAATATTATTTTTGTTTTAACTGCCATTCCCAAGCAGATTTTAAGGCCTCTTGCAACCCTAATTCCGTTTTCCATGCCAACTCTTTGTTAGCAATAGTTGTATCGGCATAAGCAGCAGTAATGTCTCCCGCTCTTCTATCTACAATTTTGTATTTTAATTTTACGTCGTTTGCAGTTTCAAACGCATTGATTACTTCTAACACAGAGCTTCCTTTACCTGTACCAACGTTAAAAAACTCGTAAGATTCTTTGTTTTTCTTTTCTATCAATCTGTTTAGAGCTGCAATATGAGCTTTAGCTAAATCTACCACATGTATGTAGTCTCTAACTGCTGTTCCATCGGGTGTTGGGTAATCGTCTCCAAATACAGACAGTTCTTCTCTAATTCCTGCAGCCGTTTGTGTAATAAAAGGAATTAAATTTTGAGGCACACCTAAAGGTAATTCTCCAATTTTTGTTGATGGATGAGCTCCAACAGGATTAAAGTAACGCAAAGCAATAGCATTAATTCCGTGTGCTTTAGAGGCATCTTGTATGATTTCTTCACCTATTTGTTTGGTGTTTCCGTATACAGATTCAGCTTTTTTAACAGGTGCTTTTTCCGTAATAGGCAATTCGTCTGCTTGACCATATACAGTGCAAGATGAAGAAAAAATAAAGTTGTCTAATTTTCTATCTCTCATTTCTTGTAGTAAGTAAACCAAGGCTCCTAGATTGTTTTCGTAATAATCCAAAGGTTTGTGCATACTTTCTCCTACGGCCTTAAAAGCAGCAAAATGGATAATTCCATCAACTTGATACTTGTCAAAAAAGTTTTTTACATCTTGTTTGATACGCAAATCAATTTGTTCAAAAGAAGGTTTTTTACCTGTAATTTCAGCAATTTGGTCTAAAACTTTAAGGGTAGTGTTCGACAAATCATCGATTACTACTACATCAAATCCTGCGTTTTGTAATTCCACTACGGTATGCGATCCAATAAATCCCAAACCTCCTGTAACTAGTATTTGCTTAGCCATGTTAAAAAAGTATTATTTAAAAAAATTAAGTATTATTTCGACAATCAATTCTTGTTGTTCTGTTTCTAATTCGGTATGCATAGGTAAAGATATAACTTGCTTAATTAACCTATTGGTGTTGGCAAAGTTTTCTTCTATAACGTTTTCTGTTTTGTAAGCTTTTTGATTGTGCAATGCTACTGGATAATAAATAGCATTGGGAATTTGCTTTTCTTTTAAATACGCATGCAGCTCATCTCGTTTACCATTGGTAATTTTTAAGGTGTATTGATGGTATACGTGGTTAGAGAATTCAGAAGTTGCAGGGGTACTAATATGTTTACAATGCTTAAAGGCTTGAGTGTAATAAGCAGCCGCTTTCTGGCGAGCTTGGTTATAAGCATCTAAATAAGGCAGTTTTACATTTAGGATAGCTGCTTGTATACTGTCTAATCTAGAGTTTACTCCAACTACATCGTAGTAATATTTTTGATACATTCCATGGTTTACCATACCTTTAATGGTGTGTGCCAATGCATCATTATTAGTAAAAATAGCTCCACCATCTCCGTAACATCCTAAGTTTTTAGATGGGAAAAAAGAAGTTGTACCTAGGGTACCCATGGTTCCTGCTTTTTGGACTCTTCCATCACTAAAGGTGTAGCTAGCTCCTAGTGCTTGTGCGGTGTCTTCTATTACATACAGATTGTTTTCTTTAGCAATTTGTAAGATGGGTTCCATATGTGCACATTGACCAAACAAATGTACGGGTATAATAGCTTTTGTTTTAGGAGTAATTGCCTTTTTTAAAGAATCCAAACTCATGTTAAACGTATCTTCTTCTACATCTATTAAAACAGGAGTTAACTTTAACAGTTTTACAACTTCTACTGTTGCAGCAAAAGTAAAATCTACAGTGATTACTTCATCACCTGGAGCTAAATCCAAAGCCATTAAAGCTATTTGCAATGCATCCGTCCCATTTGCACAAGGGATTACGTTTTTTACATCTAAATAAGTGGCTAAATTGTTTTTAAAAGAGGCAACTTGTGGCCCGTTTATAAAAGTAGAATTGTTTATAACTTCTTGTATAGAAGTGTCTATTTGTTCTTTTATTTCTAAGTATTGACTTTTTAAGTCAACCATGGTCAATTCTTTCATTCAAGACAGGTTGAGTTACAAATAAACAAAAAAGTAACCACTAATCCTATCATTCTCCTCTAGGTATTCTTTATATTTAAGCACAAAAATATTTAAGAAATGAAATTGATAAAAAATATAGTACTCGGTATCTTATTGCTACTGGTTTTAATAATGGTAGGGGGATTTTTTTATTTACAGAGTACTAAACCAAGCTATCAGGGAACAGTAAAAATCAAAAAAATTAAAAACACAGAAGTAGTGTTTGACGATATGGGAGTTCCTCATATTTATGCTGATTCAGAATTGGATGCAACCAAGGCACTAGGTTATATTCATGCTCAAGAACGTTTGTGGCAAATGGAACTTCTTAGAAGAATTGCTTCAGGGAGATTGGCCGAGATTTTAGGGAAAGACTTGTTAGAGGTGGATGTGTTTTTTTCTCACTTAGGAGTAGACAAAACTGTTGAAAAACAAGTGGCTGCTTTGGAAAAAAATCCAAAAGTAAAAGCTTTAGCACAAGCATATTTGGACGGGGTAAATACCTACATAAACAATGGAAGTACCCCAATTGAATTTACCTTATTGGGAATAGAAAAAGAAAATTACCAAATCAAAGACATGTATTATGTAGCTGCGTATATGTCTTTTAGTTTTGCACATGCTTTTAAAACAGACCCATTATTGTCTTTTGTTCAAAAAAAATACGGATCAGTTTATCTAAAAGATTTGGCGATTAATGCAGATGAACAAACGTTTTATCAAAAAAATTATGAGGATAAGATTGCAGGAATTTCAACAGTAAATTCCATACTAAAAAAATTGCCATTTCCTCAGTTTATCGGAAGTAATGGCTGGGTATTGGGACCAAAAAAAACAACCACAGGTAAAGTCATTTTTGAAAATGATCCACATATTGGATATGCTCAGCCATGTGTTTGGTATCAGGCACATATCAAAACTCCAGATTATGAAAATTATGGGTTTTATTTAGGTTTATTTCCTTTTCCATTATTGGCTCATAATAGAGATTACGCATACGGAATTACTATGTTCGAGAATGATGATTTAGATTTTTATCAAATACTCAATCATCCAACAGATAAAAGTAAATATATCAGTAGCACAGGAACACATACGTATATTTACAGGTCAAAAATCATTAAAGTAAAAGGAGAAGATGATGTAAAAGTTAATTTAAAAGAGACGGTTTTAGGAACAGTTTTTACTCATCAAAAAAAAACATTAGACAGCCTAAAAACAATAACTTTACAGTGGGTGTATAACGAGCAACCAAGTCGTGTGATTCAGGCAGCTTACGGATTAAGTCGTGCTAAAAACATCACAAACTTTGAAAGTTATTTAGAGGGAATTACTGCTCCGGGGTTGAATTATGTTTATGGTGATGCAGAAAACAATATTGCATTATGGTCTGTGGCAAAACTGCACGAGTTCAATGCAGACGTAAACACAAAGTTTGTGCTAAATGGAATGGATTCTTTACAAACACAAAAAATACCTCTGTCTTTTACCGAGAATCCAAAAGCTATCAATCCGCCTAATGGATATGTAATTACTTCTAATACACAACCAGATTCTATTCACGGAAGACTTTTTAAAGGGTATTATTTACCTCAAGACAGAGCAGTTGCTATTGAAAAAGGAATACAGAAAAAACAAAAATTATCTGTTTTAGATGTCCAAAGTTTGGCCAATAGTCATACCAATACAGTTGCATTAGCTAATGTAAATGCTTTGGTTGCTGAACTTAACTTGCAGGAACTTACAAGTTTTGAGCTTTCTGTGTTAGATGCTTTGGTAAAATGGAAAGGAAATCATGGGCTACAAAATATAGAGCCAGTAATCTATTACAAATGGACCAACAAGCTTTTGCATAAAACTTTTTCTGATGAGTTACCCAAAGCTTATTTTGATGATTTTGTTAACTCCAATCTTTGCAAACGCACACTAAACAAAATAGTTCATATACGCAATGCTGCCTGGTGGGATGATGTAAACACAGCTATTAAAGAAACTTATAAAGACATCGCTATGCAAACATTTAAAGAGTCGGTGGCAGCGTTAAAAAAACAATTAGGAAACGATATTAGCCAATGGCATTGGGGTAAAGTACATACTGTAGAACATGAACATGCTTTGGCAAAAGTGAATGTGCTAAAAAAATTATTCAACGTAGGAAGTTTTTCTATAGTGGGAGGAAACGAAACCATTAACAATACCATGTTCGACTTTACTTTAGACGGAGTTTACAAAGTCAACGCAGGACCTTCAACACGTAGAGTCATCGATTTTTCAAACATAGAAAATTCTTATGCAATTATACCCACTGGTCAATCTGGAAATTTTTTAAGTCCTTATTACAAAAATCAAGCAACAGATTATGTAAAAGGAGTGTATCATAAAATGTTATTAAACGAAAAAGAAATTCGTAAAAGTAAAAATATTTTGAGGTTTGAAGAGTAAAATCAATCAAGACCTTATAAAAATAAAGCCATCTGTAATAGTTACAGGTGGCTTATTTAGTTAATGAGAGATAATAATTATTTTTTTATAAAGTTTTCAGGTGTTGTAAAATCTACCTGATCAACAAACTTTATGTTAGACAAAGTTGCTTTTCCAATAACTTCGGTTAGTCCTTCTTGTTTGTTCCATCCCGAAAAACTCCATTCCGAAGCAATAGGAATTCCATCTACTTTAACATAATTGCTATAAGCAATTGCATGCGGATCAGATTCTGCTTTTTCTTTAGATTTTCCGTAAGTAACAATATATGCAGCAGCACTTACCAGATGGTTTTCGGTGTTGCTGTACACGTAATACCAATCATCAGGAGTGTCTCCAGTACCTCCTTTAAAGGTTAGCTTTTGAATGTTGTAAGGGGTTCCGTTCATGTTTTGGGTGCCAAATTCAGACCACATAGTACCCTTGTCAGAAAGTTTGTAGGGTAGTAAGAAAAAATAAGGCCACGTATAGGCATTAAAACGAATTCTTTCTTCGTTTTTCATTGCTGGATCATGATAAACTTTATCTGCAATCGTGATTAGTTGGGTACCATCACTAAAATCAATTTTTCCTTTAGAAGAATCTGTTAATAAAGAAACTTTTCCGTTAAAAATTTGATTTCCTCCGAACACGATAGATAAATCAAACGCAATGGCTTTTTTTGATAAAAAATGTTTCCTGTGGTGGGCAGCTTCAATACGGTCTATTTCCGTTTCTTTTTTTAAGGAATTCTCTTGTTGATGCGTTGCTGTGCTTTCTTTTTCTTTTTTGGGTTGACAAGCAATTAGAGCAAATGCAGTGCATCCTGCAACTAAAAAAATAGGTAATGGTCTCATAGAAAATGGTTTGTTTAGTCGAACAAATCCGACGATAAATATCTATCTCCTCTGTCGCAAATAATAGCAACAATTACACCTTCTTTTAATTGATTTGCAACTTTTACTGCCGTAGCTACAGAACCACCAGAACTCATCCCAGCAAAAATCCCTTCTTCTTTAGCCAAGCGTTTGGTCATGGCTCTAGCATCTGCTTCGGACACTTCTATAACCTGATCCACTTTAGAACGATCGAAAATTTTAGGTAAATATTCTTCAGGCCATTTTCTAATTCCTGGAATTTTAGAACCATCGCTAGGGTGTGCTCCTACAATTTGCACATTAGCATTTTGCTCCTTTAGGTATGTTGAGGTTCCCATAATAGTACCTGTAGTACCCATAGCAGATACAAAATGAGTGATTTCTCCTTGGGTGTCTCTCCATATTTCAGGTCCTGTGGTTCGGTAATGAGCTTTCCAGTTGTCATCATTTGCAAATTGATTTAACATAATATAACCTCCACCTGCAACTTTTTCATCGGCATAGTCTCTAGAGCCTATAATTCCAGTATCGGCAGGAGTCAAGGTAACTTTTGCTCCGTAAGCTCTCATGGTTTGCACGCGTTCTGCGGTAGAATTTTCTGGCAACACCAGTTCAATATCAATATTAAGAAGCTGTGCAATCATGGCTAGAGCAATTCCTGTATTTCCACTTGTAGCCTCTATCAACTTGTCTCCATCTTTTATTTCACCTCTATCCAAAGCTCCTTTTATCATGCTATAAGCTGCACGATCTTTTACGCTTCCTCCTGGGTTGTTACCTTCTAATTTTAAAAGAAGTTTCACCTTTGGATTTTTTACCAAATGACTTGTTTCTACCAAAGGGGTATTCCCTATATATTCTAATAATTTGTGATACATAGTATAATTAATTAAAGGTGTAGCTCAATTTTATTTGTCCTAGTCCGGCATCAAATTTCCAGAAATTGGTTTGTTTAGATTGAACTTCTCCATCGTAAATTTTATTCAAATATTTGTCTATATGATCCACAGTAATAAACCCGATAAAACTTCCTAAAGCAACATCAGAAAACCAGTGTGCACCACTCCATAATCTAGAAATAGGGGTGATAGCTCCCACGGCATAAATTCCGGCTTTGGCCCAAGGATTTTCTATTTGCCTAGCAATACTGTGAGAAAATACAGCAGCAACTACAGAATGTCCCGATGGGAAAGAATGGAATTCTGCTAATGGACTAAAAGGTTTGTAAAACCTTGGGTCGTAACCAGACGATGGTCTAGCTCTCCCTACAAAAGTTTTGATTGAGGATTGTAAAAATCCAGCAGCTCCAATGGAAGACATTAATAGAATTCCTGTTTTTTTTAATTTAGAATTGTGTTTAATATGACCTATAGTATATAGCCCTGTAGATAAAACAACGGCATTGATAGGACCTCCAAACAAATCACCAAATCGTTGAATTCCTTCGGGTACTTTTTGAGATTGCTCTTTAAAATATGGAGCTAAAGGCTCGTCAACAAAAGTTAGTAGTGTATAGGTACTGGCTACAGCACCAAAGGTAATCCATTCTTTTTTTTGCCAACGTAAAGGAGATGTGTAGAAGTTGGCAATTGCTTTCCATGTATGATTAAAATCTTGTTTAGGAGTACTTATGTATAAAAGAGAGTCTACGGCCGTATTGTTTTCTTTTTGGGAATACCCTTTTAAAAAGATAAAAAAAAGTAAGAGATAAAACATTGTTTTTTTCATAAGCTTTATCTAGTTTTTATATTCGATTCAATGGTATTATAGACTACAGAGTTTTTGGGGATAGATTTTACGACCCAAACGTTTCCTCCTATAATTGAGTTTTCTCCTATAACGGTTTCACCACCAAGTACAGTAGCATTTGCATAAATACAAACATCTGATTTTACTGTAGGATGTCTTTTTACATCTTGCTTATCTTTAGTAACACTCAATGCTCCTAAGGTAACTCCTTGATATATTTTAACACGTGGTTCAATAATACAAGTTTCACCAATTACAATTCCAGTAGCATGGTCTATAAAAACAGGAGCTTGTATGGTTGCTCCTGGATGAATATCCGTTCCTGTTTGACTGTGTGCATACTCACTCATTAAGCGAGCAAACAAATACAATTTTTGATTGTATATTTCATGGCTTAACCTATGAATGGCAATAGCGTAAAAACCAGGATAAGCAAAGTAAATTTCTTCTAACCTACGTGCTGCTGGGTCGCATTGCATAAAGTAAGCAGCATCTTTGTTAAGATCGTTTAGAACTTTGGGTAATTTTTTAGCAAAAGTTTCCCAATTGCTATTGCAAATTTCCTCTGGAGATTCGCAAGCAATTTTTGCAGCTCTTTTAAAGAAAATTTCCAGTTCTAGGAATCCTTGTTTTAAATCTATTGTATCATCAAACAAAACTCCAAAGATTTTTTTGGTAAAATCTTCTACACTTGTTTTTACACTGTAGTTTAAATTGGTTTGTTGTTTGATTGCTTGTAATTCTGTAATGATGTGTTCCATATCAAAATTGTCTAAGCATAAAAGTAAACATTACACGCTTAGGAAAAAAAATGTAATTGGATCTTTTGTGTAATGGTTTTTGCTAGTTTGAATTTAGATTCTACAGTCCAACCTGCAACATGCGGAGAAAGTAATACGTTTTCAGACTGAATTAAATATTGAAAAGCAGCAGGTAGCTGTTGGTTTTCAAATAAATTTTCGAAAGAGGTTTTTTCGTATTCTAATACGTCTAAACAAGCTCCAAGAATTTTTCCAGACTTAAGTGCTGCTACCAAAGCATCGGTTACAATGGCAGTTCCTCTTGCTGTGTTGATTATGTAAAAGTTTTTTTGAAACTTTTCAATAAAATCAGCATTAATCATTTTATAAGATTGTTCGTTGTGCGGAGTATGAATGCTAACTACATCGGTTCGTTGTTGTAGTTCTTGCAAGGAAACTTGCTGGCAGTTTTCATCGCCTACATTTGCTTTTAGGTCGTAACAAATTACCTTGCAATCAAAACCTTTTAACTTTTTAGCAAATGCTTTTCCCATGTTTCCATAGCCAATCAATCCTATGGTTTTTCCTTCAAGCTCTAAACCTCTGTTTTGTTCCCTCAACCACAAACCTTTTCTAATTTCTAAATCTGCTTTTTTTAAGTGGTTAAACAGGCTTAAAATCATTCCCAGAGCATGTTCTCCTACGGCATTTCTATTTCCCTCAGGAGCAGCAATTAGTACAATTCCTTTACTTGTTGCATAATCGCAGTCAATACTTTCTAAGCCGGCTCCTACACGAGCTATAAATTTTAGCTTTTTGGCAGCATCTATAAAAGTTTTGTCTATTTGAAATCTACTACGGATTACAATTCCATCATAACTATGAATTATAGTTTCGATTTCAGTTTTAGAGGCTGTAAAATTTTGATGGTTTTCACATCCAAAAGAAGCCAAATCTTCCATTAATATAGGATGATTGCTGTCTAGGTGTAATACTTTCATAATTGTTTTTTACCGTTAGCTAATGATGATTGCTTAGGGTTAAAGGACACAAGCTTTTTGCAAAAAGTTACTTAATATTGTTCTTTTTCGTTAGGAAAGTCAACCGATTTTACGTCTTTGCAATATTGTTCAAAAGCATTGCTCATATCATCGTATAAGTTTAAGTACCTGCGTAAAAACCTTGGATGAAATTCGTGAGTCATCCCCACCATGTCGTGAGTCACTAATACTTGACCATCAACATGAGAACCTGCTCCAATACCAATAATTGGGATGTTAAGTTGTTCTGCTACTTTTTTTGCCAGTTTTGCTGGAATTTTTTCCAAAACTATGGCAAAACATCCTTTAGATTCTAAGAATTTAGCATCATCAATTAGTTTTTTAGCCTCGGCTTCCTCTTTAGCTCTTACAGTATAAGTTCCAAATTGATAGATAGATTGCGGCGTTAGTCCTAAGTGTCCCATTACAGGAATACCGGCATTGATAATTCTTGTTAATGCGTTGTCTATTTCTATACCTCCTTCTACTTTAACAGCGTGTGCACCAGACTCTTTCATAATTCTGATGGCAGAACGCAACGCTTCTTTAGAGTCCGACTGATAACTACCAAAAGGAATGTCTACCACCACCAAACTTCGTTTAGAAGCCCTTACCACACTGCTGGCATGGTAAATCATTTGATCTAAAGTAATTGGCAGCGTGGTTTCGTGTCCTGCCATTACGTTAGATGCAGAATCTCCAACCAAGATTACATCTACTCCGGCATTGTCTATAATTTTTGCCATGGTGTAATCGTATGCCGTAAGCATAGAAATTTTTTCACCATGTTTTTTCATTTCAATAAGAGAGTTGGTTGTAATCCTTTTGTATTCTTTTTTGATTGCAGACATAATTGTATGAACTAAAAATTGCGAGGGTAAAATTACTGTTTATTTATCAGAATTTGGTGGCTTAGAATAAGGATTGCATAAAAAAACACATCTTGTATAACTAAGATGTGTTAAAAGTGTAATGCTAAACAATTTTTTATTCTGTCGGAATTCTTTCGTCTATCATTTTTAACGGCATTCCTTCCATCAAATCAAAAATGTCTATAATGCTTCTAAATTTATCTTCTTCTTCTGCTTGTTCTGTTATAAACCATTGTAAAAAAACTTCGGTTACAAAGTCGTCTTCAGTTCTGGCTTTTTTAAATATTTTTTTGATAGAATCACTTACAGCAATTTCTTGATCAAGTGATTTCTCGTAAATAGCTTTTAAACTTTCAAAGTCGTTGTTTACACTGTCTATTGATGGAGAAATAGCGGCTCCTCCGTTATCATTTATAAACGTAAAAAATTTCATCGCATGTTCACGTTCTTCTTCTGCTTGTTTGTAAAACAATTCTTTACTGTTTAACAGTTCTCGTTGATCACACCAAGAAGCCATGGCTAGGTAAGCTGCAGAAGCATGCATTTCCATAGCTATTTGTTTATTAAGCAAATCCATCACCTCTGGGTGAATAGAAATTTGTTTTCTGATGATTGTATTCATAATTGCCTGTCTTAATTGTTACCTTACAAATTTAATAAGCCAACAGGGTAGAACAAATATGAATAGATGGTTTAGAGAGATTCATAAAGAATCTAAATTAAAATATTGTTTGTATCAAAACTAAAGAAAAATAGTAATTCTTCTTTTAATGCAATTAGGCTGGGAACCTCTAAAAACAACAATTCTTTTTTGTCTGCAACAAAAAGCAAAGCACAGTTTTCGTTTTCTATAATACGATAGAGATTGTTAGGGCTAGTAAGTTGCAGCAGTTGTTGTCTTAACTGTAACAATTGCGGAAAAGTTAACGGAATTGTTTTTTCATAAAAATACAATTGAAAACGGCAAAAGGTTTCCATTTCTATGTGTATATCAGCAGAGGAATTGCAAACAGTTTTCAAGATAAATTGAATTTGGGATGCAAATATAGTTCTTATTTAGAGTAAATAAAAACAATATTGCTTTTTTATTCTTAGAATTGCAAAAAAAACGGTGCTGTATTCGTTTATTGGCAGTTAATTTGTAGTGCAAAAAAGTTATATATTTATGCTATAAATCAAAAAGGATGCAGGAAAACAAAGTGCACACACTAGATCCGGATAAATGGATTGATGCTTACGCTGATTATTTGTTTAATTATACCATTGCAAGAGTTAATGATACAGAGAAAGCAAAAGACTTGGTTCAAGAGACTTTTTTTGCTGGACTAAAATCGATGAAAAATTTTGAAGGAAAAGCAAGCGAAAGAACTTGGTTGGTTTCTATTTTAAAACGAAAAATTATTGATCATTACCGCAAAATTAATTCTAACAAAGGAAAGGCGGAAGTACGTATGAATTTTTATCAAGAAGGAGATAGAGAAGGAGATTGGTTGGAAGAACGAGTGCCTCAGAAATGGGATAGTTCTGCCGATGCTATGATAGAGTCAGAAGAATTAGGTGAAGCGTTAACGGCATGCATACAAAAGTTGCCAGAAAAGTACAGAATGGTGTTTGAGATGAAAACTATTCAGGGTTTTGAGACCGAAGATATTTGTAATGAGTTAGATATCACATCGTCTAATCTTTGGGTAATCATCCATAGGGCTAGAACGCAGTTAAGAAGATGTATGGAAGATAACTGGTTTAAAAAGTAAGAAAGGGCATGGGAAAATTAAAAATTACTTGTGAAGAAGCAACAACCATATGTACAAAAGCACAGTATGGAGAAGCGAGTTTTTTAGATAAATTTAAGTTGAATTTACACTTTGTATATTGCAAAACGTGTAGAACATTTAGTAGGCAAAACTCAGAATTGTCAGATATGTGTGCACTTGCAAAAAAATATCAAGAAAAACACAAATGTTGCTTGTCTGAGGCAGACAAAAAAGCGTGGAAAGAAAAAATGAAAGAACTGGAAAAATAAACAAACATGCACTTTTTACCAGAAAAAATTGATGAATATGTAGTGGCTCATTCTCAAGAAGAACCAACTTTATTGCAAGAATTAAATACCGAGACTTGGCAAACCGTTTTAAATCCACGTATGTTAAGTGGAGCTTATCAAGGACGTTTGCTATCTATGTTGTCTAAATTAATTCGTCCCAAAAATATATTAGAAATAGGAACCTATACGGGCTACTCTGCTTTGTGTATGATAGAGGGAATGCAAACTGATGGAGAATTGCATACCATTGACAAAAACGAAGAATTGTATGATTTGCAAAGAAAATACTTTAACAAATCTTCTTTTGGAAGCAAAATACACCAACATGTAGGAAACGCAATAGACATTATTCCAACAATTTCTACAAAGTTCGATTTGGTTTTTATTGATGCAGACAAAGCCAATTACGCCAATTATTTTGATTTGGTTATAGATAAAATGAATGCAGGCGGAGTAATTTTATCGGACAATGTATTGTGGAGTGGTAAAGTAACCGATGAGGTTATTAACGAAAAAGATGTAGACACCAAAGAGTTAATTGTTTACAATAAGAAAATAAATGAAGACCCAAGAGTAGAGACAGTATTGTTACCCGTAAGAGATGGGTTAACAATAACAAGGGTTAAATAAAAAGTATTTATTTGCTTTATTAAAAAACGACATTTCTAAAAGAAATGTCGTTTTTTTAGTACATATAATCTTGTTTATGGTGTAGCTACATTACACACAATTCTCTTAAGTTTGTTTTATTTCTGTAACTTACAAGTTAAAAAGCTATGCGTTGGATTACCAAACCTTTACCCAATACTGAACTAGTAAACTCTTTGTCTAAATCCTTAGGAATAGACAAAATATTAGCACAGCTATTGGTACAAAGAGGAATTTATACGTTTGATGAAGCCAAAAGTTTTTTTAGACCCAACTTAGAAGAATTGCACAATCCTTTTTTAATGAAAGGAATGGAGCGAGCTGTAACTCGAATTTTTAGAGCCATAAAAAAACAAGAAAATATCATGGTTTTTGGAGATTATGATGTCGATGGAACCACAGCTGTTGCCCTAATGTCAACCTATTTGTTAAGCCTGTATCCTAATGTGGTTACTTACATTCCAGATCGATATACTGAAGGTTATGGAATTTCTTATCAAGGAATAGATTTTGCAGAAGACAACAACATCTCTTTAATTATTGCTTTAGATTGTGGGATAAAAGCTATAGACAAAATAGCTTATGCAAAAGAAAAAAACATTGATTTTATTATTTGTGATCATCATAGGCCCGGAGCAACAGTTCCCGATGCTGTAGCAGTGCTAGACCCAAAACAAAAAGATTGTAATTATCCTTATGATGAATTGTCGGGGTGTGGAGTAGGTTTTAAGTTGATTCAGGCAATAGCACAAGTACAAGAGCAACCATTTTCAGATTTAATTCCATACTTAGATTTATTGGCCATTAGTATTGCAGCAGATATTGTACCTATTAATGGAGAAAATAGAATTTTAGCCTATCACGGTCTTAAAGTTATTAATAGCAATCCAAGACCCGGAGTTAAAGCTATTTTAGAGCAAGTACAGAAAAAAGAATTGACCATTACCGATGTAGTATTTATCATTGCTCCTAGAATTAATGCAGCAGGAAGAATGAAACAAGGAATTCATGCCGTTGAATTGTTAACAGAAACAGATCAAAATTTAGCACAAAAATTTGCTAGAGAAATAGACCAATACAACTTAGATAGAAAAGAATTAGACAAAAAAATTACTGATGAAGCTTTGCAACAAATTAGAGAAAATAAGGAAGAACAAAACAGTGCAACTATTGTTTTTTCTGAAACTTGGCATAAAGGTGTTATTGGTATTGTTGCTTCTAGATTGATAGAAACCCATTACAAACCAACCTTAGTTTTTACCAAAAGTGGAAATAAATTAGCAGCATCGGCACGTTCTGTAAAAGGTTTTGATGTGTACAATGCCTTAGAGGCTTGCTCCGAACACATAGAGCAGTTCGGTGGGCATATGTACGCTGCAGGGTTGACTTTATTGCCAGAAAATTATCAGTCTTTTAAACAGACTTTTGAAAAAGTAGTGAAAGAAACGCTACCTAAAGAATTAACAACTCCTGAGATTTCTATAGATGCTGAGGTTGACTTGGTAGATTTGAATCCGAAGTTTTATAGAATTTTAGCTCAATTTGCTCCTTTTGGACCTGCAAATATGAAGCCTGTATTTAAAGCATCGGCACTAAGAGATAATGGTTACGGAAAAAGAATAGGAAAGGTAGAAAAGGAAGGAGACTTGCCAGAACACTTGCGTTTACATATTATATATGGTGCCGATGAAAGAACTTACAATGCTATTGGCTTCGGAATGGGAGATCGAATAAAAATTATTGAAAATTCCGAAACTTTTGATGCTGTTTTTACTCTGGAAGAAAACTGTTGGAATGGGTACACGTCTTTGCAATTAATGCTAAAAGATATCAAAGGAAATAGTTGATTTTTGTTTGTGATACTTTTGCATTAGGGATTACCGAACTCTAGTAGTTTTAAAACGGTTTTCCAATTTCTTGTAGTAGTATTCATTTTTAGTTTTTTTTCAAAAAAAAGATTGCTAAACTTAGACTGATGGTATTTGCCTTTACAGCAAATAAACACATCTTTGTTGCTAATTTTAAAAACATCAGTCTCATCATTATAAGAAAGAAGAGTAGCCAAGTTTTCGGAGCTAGGTGTTTCTTTTAAAAATGTTAAGTGCAAGTTGCTAACATCTGTTTGATTGTTGTAAAAAGGGTTGTTGTGTACAGATTTTTGCAATTCAGCAATAGATCTTATGATAACGGGAACTTTAAAATGAAAGGTTTTTAAAATTGCATCTTCAATCAAAATTTCTAAATCAGAATTTTTTTGGTTAGAGGTGAAAAGTATATTGCCACTTTGGATGTAAGTAGAAACATCTCTAAGGTTTAGATTTTTACACATCAACTTCAAATCAGCCATTAAAATTTTTCGTTTTCCAGCTACATTGATTCCCCTTAAAATTGCAACTTTTAAATCCATTATATTCTTATTATAAATAATACACTAGCTAAAAAACATTACCAGTTTACCCCAATACCAAAGGTAAAACGCAATCCCTCTTTACTATTAAAAAAGTTAAAATTTGCTTTGGTAGCACCAGGTGCACTTGCCCATAAGGTAGTTCCGTAAGCTACGTGCCATCGGTCAGAATCTTCGTTAGGTAACCAAACTCGTCCGTAATCATAACCCAAAGATATTCCGTAAGTCAATGGTAAAATTGGTGTGATAATTTCATCAATAGTATAGCGTAAATTGGTGTTCTGTACAAAGCTTTGTTTTCCTGCAAAACGTTCGTTTCTAAAACCACGCAACCCATTGTTACCTCCAATAAAAGCAGATTGGTAAGGCATAAACTCTGTTGGTCCTATGTTTATTTGTGTTCTAATTTTACTGTTTAGGATCCATTTATTATCTAAAGACAATGGATGTACCATTCCGATGTTGGTTTTAATAAAAATCAGTGAGTTTCCTTTAACCGTGTTGTAATCCCAACCTGGATTTAGCTGAAATTCAAAACCTCTAGTTGCCAAAGAGGTATTATCTTGGTTTTGGTAGGTAAGTTTTGTATTGATTCCTGTAAAAAGTTGATCTTTGAATGTAGCAGGAGCAAAAGTGTCTATAAATCTGTTGTTTGTATTTTCTATTTCATAAACTTTTAGAGGAATGGTAATTGCCACAGAAGCTCCTTTTTGATTCTCCCATTTCATTCCCAATTCAATTTTTTTAATTTCAGTTTTTACACGGTTGTAGTTTAGCCCCTTGTTATTGTCAACATTTACTGTGTTGTTCCCAAATCCAAAAAAGTTGTTGCTAAAGTTAGAGCTGGTAAGTCGGGTGTTAACTAGTCCATTCCAGTTGTTTAGATAGGTAGCAAACTCACTGCTATGAGAAAAATCAAAACCTTGGGTTGCAGTATAGTATTTTGCGCTTACATAATGCTTGTTGGTAAAAGGTTGCCTATTGTACCCTAAATAAGTTCTGTTTAATGCAGCACCAAAAGCAAAACCATCGTCTGGGTTAAAAGCTACTAAGGGAATTATTGTTTGTGTATGATCTTTCACTTTTCGATATTGATAAATATTGTTGTTATACCTGTCCGAAAGGTGTTTTTTTATATTACCATCATAGGTGTTTTTTTTACTGATAAAATCATGCACACGCACTTTTTTTGCTGATTTTTCTACGTGATATGTGTCGTTATTTTGTCCACCAATCAATCTAATTTTTGGACTATTTGTAGCTGTGTTTATCACATAAAATATATCATCGTCATCCAAACCGTATACCCATATTTCTTGCGTGTTTCTATTGTTAAATTCCTTAAAAAAATGCAAGTCTTCTTTTTTACCATCTTTTAAGTTAAAAACCTTAATGATAGTTTTGTTTTTAGTAGCTGATATTTCAAAATATTCATCTTTGTCGGTTCCTTTTACAATCGCAAATTTTTCTAAAAGACTTCTGTATTCTTGGGCAATTTCTTCTACGTGATCTCTTCTGTATTTCAAGATTTTTTTAATTTTTTTTATGTGATGATCTTGCAATACAGGTGCTAACTTGCTAAAGGCTTTCTCAATTACATCGTCTGTTAGTTGGTTTTTAATAAACGTAGCTTGTTGGTTCCATACGTCGTAAGAACTTTCTTGTAGTAAAGAAATATCCATAGGGTAGGGTTCGTCATTAAATTTAAACAAGTTTCGGATGTCTTTATCGTAGGTTTGCATCAGTTTAATAGGATCTACCAAAGTGGTTAAAGATTCTAATATAAACCCATCATAATTAGAAAAAGCTTGGTCTCTATCTCTAGGAATTGGTTTAAAGGTTTTCTTTTTTCCATCCTTAAAAACTGCCCATCTCCATTGGTCAACATGTCTGTCCCAGTCTCCCAAAATCATATCAAACAAACGAGCCGTAATGTAATTTTTCTCGTCCAATTTGTTTCTTTTATGTTCTCTTAGTTCAGCAAACAAATCATCGGTACTGATAATATCATCTGGAAAACCAAAAGATTTTAAATCTGTATGATGATCTTCAGGACGTTCTTCTATCATATATAAAGCATCACCAAATTCATCATCGTAAGGAATTAAGGTGTTTTGTCTAGGCACATAAAACAGTCTAGGATTGGTATGTAAAACTCCAATAGGATCGGATAAATCATCAATAACAAAAGGAGTATAAGGATGTGCCGAAGTATAGAAATCGTATAGTAAATTTTCGGTGTACGTTCCTTCCATTTTTTTGCTGATGTAGTCTTTTTTAAAAGCTACAGTTTGTAAAAAACGGATGGCACTTTTTTTTAAGGCTCTCATTACATATTGCTTACCATTTTTATCTTTTAATCGTAAAGATTTAGATTGATGTCCTCCCCCTTTTTTTACTAAAGATAAACCACCGTATAGCGTATCTAACAACACCGATGGAGCCCAAATTTCTTTGCTGTAAACATCTCTATAGTGCTTGCCCCATAAAGATTTGTAAAGTTTATTTTTGTCGGTCAATTCATTAGGATAGATTTGGGCTTTTACCATTTTGGGAATTGAAGCTGTAGCGTATTTTGTCTGCTTATGAGACTCTGTTGAGTTAAAAACAGTAGCTTTAAATACAGATTCTTGATTGCTTATAAAATTGGCAATAACCTCTTTATTAGGATATATACTAAGTTTTACATAACCGTTTTCACCATAACTAAAACCAGGTTCTTTACCTAAATAGGTAGGCGACTTTTTAGAGCCAGATCCGCTAACAATTTGTGGAATTCCGTCTTGATGCAAATATTGCAAACTATGATCGTGACCCGATACAAACATTAAATGCGAATGTTCTTTAGCCAAAGTACTAACTCTCTGAACCAATTCATTGTACCTGTATGCTTGAATGTCTTGAGAATTTAGTCCACTAGTCTTTCTAAGCAATTGGTAAAAACTACCTAGCACAGGCAAAGGTATGTTTGCATTAAAAGGAAAAAGATGTTGTTTAACTGAAGAAGCACCACCGTGTACTCCTAGGGTTTTCATAGGATGATGCAAAGCCAACAATGTTACCTTATCCTGACTTTTGTTGATAAGCCCCTCTAACTCTACAAAGAATTTTTCTCGAGTTTTAATTTCATCACACTTATCGTTCATTTTTGGGTGTTGATCCCAATCGGTAATGTACCATTGTGAGTCTATAATTATAATTTCTATAGCATCGGTTAAATGTACTACCTCTAGCGGACATCCATTTTCGGGTAAAAAGGTGTTTTTTCCTAAAGCATCCTCTACAAACTTTTCCTGTTCTTTGAGGCCATCCAAACCGTAATACCAGTCGTGATTACCAGGAATAAAAATAGTTTGTCCTTTAAAGTTTGTAACCGTTTTTAGTTGAGCCTCTAATCTTTTAATTCCGTCTTTTTGTTTTTTCTGATGATTGGGATGCAAGCCTCTTGGATAAATATTATCACCCAAAAAAATAACGGTTGCGTTTTTTTTTCTTCTTGTAATTCTTGTGCTAAATTTTGTAAGTTCTGATTGCTTTGTGGACTATTACCAGCATCACCTATAAGGTATATATGATGAGCTTTTGTTTTACTTTTTGGCTGAATTTTTTGCCAGTTTTGATGTGAATCAGAAATTTGTTTTTTATACGTGGCACAATTCACTAAAGTTAGAAAAGCAAGAAAATAAAAAGATTTTTTTTTATATATTAACTTCATTGTTTTTTTCATATAAAGAGGCAATTAAAAGTAACTTATATTTTTAATACTTTTGGTAAAACACAAACAAAAATTATGAAATCTCCTGTAGTAGATTCTGCTGAATTGTATGTAGTCAATTATTTAAAACACAACCTGCCCACAGGTACACTTTACCACGGGATATCTCATACACAAGATGTCGTAGATGCTGTTAAAACCTTAATAAAAGAAGAAAAAATTTCTAATGATGAGGCTGAATGTGTGTTGATTGCTGCTTGGTTTCATGATGTAGGTTATGCCAAAGGAAGCGATGCGCATGAAGAAAGAAGCATAGAAGAAGCTGTTGGTTTTTTAAAAGATCATGAGTACCCTGATGATAAAATAAAAAAAGTGATCGGTTGTATAAGAGCAACACAAATGCCACAAGAACCTAAAACCAAAATAGAAAAAATTATTTGTGATGCAGATTTGGTACATGTAGCTACAACTTCTTTTGAAGATAGCAGCAAGTTGTTACGTGCAGAATGGGAACTTCTAGAAGGTAAAACATTAACGGATGTAGAATGGTTTCAGTGCAATTCTGATTTTTTAAGAGGACATAAATTTTATACCAATTTTGCCTTTAGGCATTGGAGTGCAATGAAAGCTTCTAATTTAGCAGCAAATGAAAAAAAATTAAAGAATGCCATCCAGAAAGAAGACGATGCACTGCTAAAGAGAGAGAAAAAAATACTAAAAGCATCCAAAAAAGAAGTCAATAAAAAAGAGCAAGCTGGTAAAACGATTGAAACAATGTATCGTGTTACGTTAAAAAATCATATAAAATTAAGCGACATTGCCGATACCAAAGCCAATATATTATTAAGTGTGAATGCTATTATTTTATCGCTAGCACTGGCCAATTTATTTCCTAAATTAGATAAAGTAGACAACCAATACTTAATTATTCCTACAATTATATTTTTAATAACAGCGGTTGTGTCTATTGTATTTGCTGTACTTTCTACCAGACCCAAGGTTACATCGGGCACGTTTACCCAACAAGATATAGAAGATAAAAAAGTAAACTTACTGTTTTTTGGAAATTTTCATAAAATGCCTTTAGACGTTTTTGATAAAGGAATGTTTACTTTAATGGAAGACAAAGAATATTTGTACAAGTCGCTAAACAAAGACTTGTATTTTTTAGGTGTTGTGTTGGCTAAAAAATACAAGCTTTTAAGGTTAACCTATGCTGTTTTTATGGTAGGAATTGTAGTTTCTGTAATTTCTTTCGGAATTGCATTTTACAATTTAGGATTGCAATAGAATAGATTAGGACAATAGCTTTGTTGCATCTAAAAGATTTTTAAACGATATATCTTCTTGATGTCTTTTGTCAAAATTGATAGGGATTCTTAAGGCTTTTAAACCAGAAACACCTTGTAAATCTTCAATTTCAAGAAACTCAAGATCACCTTTAAAATAATCTAGTTTTTTTAAGTAATCTATGTATTTAAGGTATTCTTGCAAATCATGCTCATGTGTGTAAACAATGGCAATTTTTCCTTGTTCCGTAAGTCTTTCCTGACTTCCTTTTAGATATGATTTGTCAATTCTTTTTTTGATGATTTCATAACGCATATTATAAGCTCCATCAACATCAAATTTTTTCTCGTCCATTCTAAACTTAATGTCTAATGGAAGCGAATGTACTAGAATTAAAGAGGTTACTTGTAAACTAATTTCAGAATGTTCCGCATCAATTCTTTTAGCTATGTATTCTAATTCGCATTGTTGTTGTAGTTGCCAAAGTCTTAAGTTCTGAATGTACAATTCGTGAAACTTTTTTTCTTTGGTAATGCTTTCTCCAATGTAAATGTTATAATCCAAGCCATCTGTTTTAAAACGTTCGTAATAATGAGGAAAATAATTTTGGACTTCTACCTGTGCTTCGTCTAGGTGTTTTGCCAAGGCAGAGTTTAAATGGGTAATAAACTCTTCGTAAGCTTTTCTCTTTTTGTAAACAATTTTATGATTTGGGTCAATCTCGGCTTCGTATTTTTCAATCAATCCTTTTAGTTTTGGGTTGATGGTTTTTACGTGTTCTAAGACTGGATATATATCGTTCTTTAGCAACTCGGTCACTTGAAGCTCGTCTGTAGTTTTAATTTCTCCTTTAATAGAAGCTAAGGTTTTTCTTAGTCTATGAATGGTTTGAGAGTAAACAATTAGATTTTCTTTTTGAAAAATATTTTCAAAAAGAGCTATGGTTTGCTCTAGTTGATAGGTTAAATCTTCTTGAATAGCTAAATTTCTTGCATCAGAAGAACCTTTTACATCGCATTGTCCGTATATAGGATATACGTTTTTAAAAGAGATGTCTTTAAATTTAGGGCTCCCATTTTCGGTTAGCTTTTCTATGTAAGCTTCGGCAGCATTGTAAAACTTCCATTTTACACTAGAGTGGATACTGGTGTAATTTTCTTGAATTATAGATTCTAGCAAATTATGACGATCGTCCATAGCACGTTCTACCGTTATAGACAATACAGGAATAATGTCTTTTAATTTGTTAGCATTAATAGAGTTCAGTTCGTATGCATTTGGTGAACCGACTTCTAAAATGGCCATAAAATCTTCGTTTAAATTTATGGGAACAAGAATAATACTTTTGATTTTGTTTTTTGAAATAGCCTTATACAGCTTGTTTTGGCCTATTGTTCTACCGTAGTTTTCAATATCTGTAATGGTTGTAATTTGTGACGATTTAAAAACCTGCTCTAAAATAGTGGTGCAAAAATGATCTTCTAATGAGGGACAAAAACCGTTGGTAATTATGCTAAAGTCATTAAAAGCCAAATGATTTTGCATGTTCTTTTCTGTTTTACTGTACATAGAAATTCCCAACTTAATACAGTCAATTCCAAATAGTTTTTGGATGTGTTTTTCTAAGTGAGTAAACCCATCAATATCTCTTTTGATCAATGTGTTTTTTATATCAGAAATAATTTCGTCTTGAGTTACATCAAACAAGTTCATCATTCCAAATCCTTTAAAAATATAGGAGTTCGGAGGAAATTTTTCTTTCCAAACCTCTATGTTATCAAAGTTATCCATCAAAACTTTTACATCTTCTTGCGTTATGTTTGGGGTGTGTTCTTGTTTTTTAATTACGGCAAAATCTGCATTAAATAAAGCTCTGTAGCTTTTTAAGGTGTTGTTTTTTTTGTCTGGAATTTCAAAAAAGAAAGGACGTTTAAAATCGATATGTATTCCATAACAGTAGCTTAAAATATATACGCAGGTTAAAATGTAAATATTTTCTAGTTGTGAATCTCTGATATCAAAAATAAAATCATCACCAGCATTGTCTATAATATTTCTAAATCTTTTGGAAAGCATAAAGCTTGTCATGTCAAAAGGAATAGAAGCAGCTTTAATTTCGTTAGTTTGTAATAATTCAGGAAATAACAAACTCAATAATTTTTGAATTTGTTTATCGTAAGTATGTAGCAGATTAAAATCTGTAAATCCCTCTCTTAAAACAGGATATTGATTCATTTCCTCTAGCAGTTTGATAGAAGAATCGTACAATACACACTCTTTGTTTAAAGACTGCTTTTCTAAATACTCATAAATTTTTTCAAAACTTATATGAATCTGTATGGGTAATTCTTTGTTTTTTATAGAGCTTTTTAAGATGTGCATAGTTTAGTTAGGTATATTCTTGTATGGAATATACCAATTTTAGGTCGAAAAAATGATAAAAACTAACAGATACTGTTCTTATTTTTGTCTAAAATAGATGGTAATAGGAACTCCGCTAAAATTGTAAATTTCTCTCATTTTGTTTTCAATAAATCGCTTGTAAGGATCACGAATGTATTGTGGTAAATTGGCAAAAAAAGCGAACTGAGGTGTAGGTGTAGGGAGTTGCATACAGTATTTTATTTTAATGTATTTCCCTTTAACTGCAGGTGGTGGATAGTTTTCTATAACCTCTAGCATAGTTTCGTTTAGTTTGCTTGTAGGAATTCTATGGGAACGGTTTTTATGTACTTCTACAGCAGTTTCTAGAGCTTTTAATAAGCGTTGTTTGGTAATTGTTGAGGTAAAAATAATAGGAACATCAGTAAACGGAGCAATTTCTTTTCGCACCATTTCTTCGTATTTTTTCATGGTATTGGTTTCTTTGCTTACCAAATCCCATTTGTTGATAAGGATAACAATTCCTTTTCTGTTTTTTTGAGCTAGCCAAAAAATGTTTTGATCTTGTCCTTCAAAACCTCTGTCTGCATCGACCATTAGAATAGCCACGTCACAATATTCTATAGCTCTTACAGCTCTCATTACAGAATAGAATTCTATGTCTTCTTTTACCTTAGATTTTTTTCTAATACCAGCGGTATCAACAAGTTTAAAATCAAAACCAAATTTATTGTAAACAGTATCTATGGTATCTCTTGTGGTACCTGCAATATCGGTTACAATATTTCTGTCTTTACCCGTTAAAGCATTAATAAAAGAAGATTTTCCAGCATTGGGCCTACCTACTACGGCAAACTTGGGCAATTCATAAGATTCTTCTTTAGTTTCGCTTTCTTCTTGGTTTGGCATTTCTTGTATCAATGCATCCAGCAATTCTCCAGTTCCACTACCGTTAATAGAAGAAATTGTGTAAAAATCTCCTAACCCCAAATTATAAAACTCAAAAGCATCTGCTTCTCGCAAAGCATTGTCTACTTTGTTGATAGCGACAAACACAGGCTTTTGAGTTTTTCTTAGTAAGTTGGCTACAATTTCGTCCAAAGGCGTAATTCCAGCAGTTACATCAACAACAAAGACAATAATATCACACTCGTCTAAAGCCAGTAGTACTTGTTTTCTGATTTCTTCTTCAAAAATATCATCAGATCCTTCTACATAACCTCCTGTATCTATTAAAGAAAATTCTTTACCATTCCAATCACTTTTACCGTAATGACGATCTCGTGTTACTCCACTCATATCATCAACAATGGCTTCTCTACGTTGAATTAGACGATTGAATAAGGTTGATTTTCCTACGTTAGGTCTACCTACTATAGCTACAATGTTGTTCATGAAACATAAATTTTGTGCAAAGATACGCAAAAATGTATGTTTGCGTGTGTAACTATTTTAAACAGTAGTTTCTTTGAACTTTTTCTTAACTCTACTTAAGGATTCTGGTTTTACACCTAGATAGCTTGCAATATGATATAAAGGAATTCGAGCTACTATTTCTGGTCGATTTTTCTTTAAATCAGTGTACAATTCTTCTATTGTAAAAGTTTTTTTAAGTTCCTCGTTTTCTAAAAGCTTGGCATAATTTAACAAGTAAAAATTAAGCGTAGCTTCTGTAAAAACAGGACATTTTTTTAAAATGGTTTTAAAAGCCTTTTGCGAAACTTCAATCAACTCAGTTTTTTCTATTGCCTGAACACTGGTTTTGGAGTTTAAATCATTCATAATTTGATGAATTTCTCCTATCCAGTCTTCCTCAAAAGCAAAATGCCTGTTGTGTTGGTTTTTTGCCTCGTCTTCGATAAAAATACGAACAGAACCTTTAAGAATATATGCCAAAGATGTTTGTGAATCATCTTTTTTGTAAAAGTATTCTTTTTTGTTTAATTTTCTGAAAGTAATCAAATCTGCAATAACGTCAATCTCTTTTTGCGGTAGGCTTACATTTCTTTGGTTGTAATAATTTAAAATTTTATCAAGCATTACTTTTTGTTTTAGGGGTTTAGTTGTAATACTTTTTCATAGAAAACGGTGCAAATCTAATAAATGTCTTCGAGATAATTGATATGTATTTTATCTTTAATTTTTTGTTTGATTTAACTGTTTTCGTATCCTACTTAAAGATTCTGGCTTAATACTTAAATAGGATGCAATTTGAAAAAGAGGTATTTTTTTATCTATTCCGGGATGTGTTTTTAATAACTGTTGGTAGTTTTCTGCTGCGGTTAAGCTTTTTTTCTGCTTTTCGTTTTTTGCTAATGAGTATTTTTCTGCGGCAGAAATTTCTAATATAATGCTAGTGGTGACAGGACATTGTGCAACCAAAATTTCAAAATCATTTTTGCTAAATATCAAAACTTCGCTTTTTTCTATAGCTTGTACACTGTACAAAGCAGGTTTTTCATGCATCAATTCAAACAAGTCAACAACCCACCAATTTTGATAAGCAAATCGTCTTATGTGTTCTGTTGCTTTGGTGTCTGTATAAAACTCTCGCAAAATTCCTTTTAATACAAATGCACCATGTTTGGGAGTTTTGTCTTCTTGATATAAAAATTCACCTTTTTGCAGTGTATAAGGTCTTGCTAATTGTTTAAGAATGTCGATCTCACCTTGTGGAATTTCTTTAGTTTTGGTAAGAAAGTCTATGATTTGATGTGACATTTTAAAGTTGATTATAGGTTGTTGATATTTAAGTGGTTACGTGTTTTTTCGCAACCACTCAAATATACGTTTTTTTTACTAGTAAAATGACAAAAGCTAGTTTTAAGATCGGGTTTGTCCGTTTCCTTTAACAATCCACTTATACGAAGTAATTTCTTCTAGAGCCATAGGTCCTCTAGCGTGTAATTTTTGGGTACTAATTCCTATTTCTGCACCTAATCCAAACTGGGCACCATCTGTGTATGCAGTTGAAGCATTGGCATAAACTGCTGCAGCATCTACTCGGTTAAGATAGGTGGCTACTGTATCTGCGTTTTCAGATATAATAGCTTCACTATGTTTAGAACTATATTTAGCAATATGGTTTAGTGCTGTTTCAAAAGAATTTACAGTTTTTATAGCCATTTTATTTGCTAAAAATTCAGTTCCAAAATGACTGTCGTCTGCTTTGTGTAGCAAATCTTTAGGATAATCAGTTAGTTTATTGTAAGAGGCTTCATCAGCATAAATAACGGTGTTTTTGGTAGCTAGCTCTTTGGTTAACTGGTTTAAATTGTCTAATTGAGATTCGTGAAGCAACAAACAGTCTAATGCATTACATACACTTACTCTTCTTGTTTTAGAATTGGCGATAATTGCGGTTCCTTTGGCTAAGTCTCCATCTTTATCAAAATACACGTGTACAATACCAGCTCCTGTTTCGATAACAGGTACTTTTGCATTTTCTCGAACAAAATTAATCAATCCTTGACTTCCTCTAGGAATAATAATATCTACATAATCTACAGCATTCAACAATTCTGCAGTAGCACTTCTGTCTGCAGGCAATAGCGTTACAACATTTGTATCTACATTGTGTTTTTTTAATACTTCTTTAATGATGTTTACAATTGCAATGTTAGAGAATTCAGCATCGGATCCTCCTTTTAGAATACATGCATTTTTGGTTTTAAAGCATAATGAAAAAACATCAAAGGAAACGTTAGGTCGAGCTTCGTAGATAACTCCAATAACACCTATTGGAACCCTTACTTTAGAAATATCTAAGCCGTTATCTAGCACTTTATTTTCTATTACATGTCCTACAGGGCTTTTTAGCTTAGCAACATTTTTAATGTCTCCTGCAATTCCTTTGATTCTTTCTTCGTTTAACAAAAGGCGATCGTATTTAGGATCGTTTTTATCCATTCTGTCCAAGTCTTTTTGATTGGCTTCTAAAATGCTGTTGGTATTTTCGATGGCCAAATCGGCTATTTCAATCAAAATAGCATCAATGGTTTCGTTATTCAGTTCTACCAAAGTTCTGCTTGCTTTGGTGGTGTTCTCAAAAGTGTTTTTTAAGGTTAACTCCATAAAATTATTTTATTGTTAAGTAGTTATAGTGCACTAATGCAGGCTGGTGGTGTTTTTGTAAATACCCTAAAGCTTTCTCTGCACTATAAGATGCTTTACCATAGCCTATTTCATTGCCTTCTAAATCTAGCAAAGCAATAATGTCTCCTTTTTTAAAATCTCCTTCAATTTTTTCTACCCCAATGGGTAACAAACTGTTGGCTTTTTTACTAAAAAGGGCAGCTGCCGCTCCAGAATTCACAAAAACTTTACCTTTAGAAAAGGTTTCGGAGTTGCTAATCCATTTTTTTACAGCAGTCTTGTTTTTATCATGTTTAGCCGCAAAAAAAGTACCAGTTTCTCTATGTAACAATTTATGGGTAATATTGTCAGTTGTACCATTTCCTATAGATACATGAACTCCTAATTCTGAAATTTTAATAGCAGTGTTAACTTTGGTCAACATACCTCCTCTACCAAATTCAGATTTTTCTGCGCTAATAGCTTCTTCAAGGTTGATCTCTTCTTTATAAAACTGTCTAATTAACTTTGCAGTGGGCTTGCTAGGATGGTCTGTAAAAATACCATCTACATTGCTTAAAATTAACAGCTCATCGGCTTGGACCATAGTAGCTACCAATCCTGACAATTCGTCGTTGTCTGTAAACATGAGCTCGGTTACCGAAACAACATCATTTTCATTAATAATTGGAGTAATGTCACATTTAAGCAATGCTTCAATGCAGTTTACCATGTTTAAATAATGTTCTCTAGTGCCAAAAGATTCTTTGGTAATAAGTACTTGGGAACATTTTTTTTGATGTGTTTCAAAGCATTGGTTGTAAAGATTCATCAACTCAATTTGCCCTAAAGATGCTAATACTTGTCTTTTGCTAATGGGGTCTAATGTGTTGGGTAAATCAATTTTAGATCTACCAGCAGCTACAGCTCCAGAGGATATTAAAATCACTTGATGTCCTTGTTTTTTCAAGGTATAAATTTGCGCTACCAAATCAGTAATGCGTTCTTTGTTTGGGGTTCCTGTGGCAAGTGTTAACACGTTAGAACCAATTTTGATGACAATTTTTTTAGCAATCATGGTTGTAAACTCAATACCGAAAAATCAGTAATATGTAATGCAAAAGTCGTTAATTTTTAAGGACTTTACAAACCAGGTTGCGGAGATTTGCAGAGCTGTTATTTATTTGATTTGTTTTTGGATTAGAGAAAAAAATGAGGATAACTCTGTGATTTGAGTAGTTTTTTTAAAAAAAAGTGTTGATTTTTATTGTTTTGTTTTTTTATTGATTTCGGTAAATGTTGTATGTGTATAGTTGAAATCATACTAAAGTATGATGATTTATTTGTGAAATACTTATACATTTGTTTCCAGACAAAAAAGTCTTTTGTGATTGTAAGTCAACTTTTGTGCTGCAAATAATTAGAGTACCAGTATTGATAGAATTTAGGGGTAGGTTACTATCAAAAAAATGTGGTTATAATAATTGTATTTTGTGGTTGTTGTACAAAAGAAACAGGGCAATTGCAAAAGCTTTTTTTTATTCTTTAAGCAACGGAATATGGATTAAAATACTAGTTCCATTTTTTACTTTTACGTTAAAATTACCACATAACAACTGCACTCTTTCTTTAATTCCGTTAATACCAAAAGAGGTGCTAGGAATATTTTTGGTTTTAAAACCAATACCATCATCGGTAACAGCTAAGTAGATGTTTTGTCTTCTAAGAATCAGATCAATGTTAATAACGCTTCCTTTAGAGTATTTAATAGCGTTGGTAGTAAGTTCTGATGTTGCTTTAAAAATAAGTTTTGCTATTTGTTGGGGGAGTTCTACATGTTTATTAATAGCACTGTTAAAAACAATGGTAATATTGCTTAATTTATTCATTTTATCACAGTACTCTTCTATAGCTTGTTCAAAATTATCAGAATTAATGTTAGGGATGTAAAGTGAATTGAGTAAAAAACGATAGTCTTTTTTAAAAGCATTTAAAATCTCATTAATTTTTTTGTCGTTCAGTTTTTTGTTTAACAAATTCAAACGCAAAGCTTCAATATAACCACCAAAAGAATCATGAACATCACTCATTAAAATATTTTGATGTTCTTCTTGTAAAACAGATAAGTTTTCGTGAAAATTGTTCTTTAAAAAGTTGTTTTCTTTCTTTAGGTTGATGGATAAAAATTCACCATCGATGGATTGTTTAGAGATGTAGAAAATAATTACAAATACGTTGATGAAAATACCTAAGTAAACCGATTGATAAATAAAATAGATAACATAAGGATCGTTAAACAGCTCTTTAAAGTTTCCTAAGTTAGCATATACACCTACAATAGGAAGTAAAAAAGCAACAAACATATACATAGGGATTACTCTATATCTTGCCAAGATGCAGTGTGCAATAAGAGAAGCCAAAGAACAGTAGTTTAGTGCAATATGTGCATAGTATTCGATGTTGATAATTTCTACAAAAAATAGAGTAACTAAAGATAGCAGAACTCCACAGGCACAAAATAGACTGATCCCTTTGTAGATGATACTTTTACAAAAAAGAGTTTTATGATTGTAATTGTAGTAATTTCTAAAAAATTCGGATAATGACATAACTGAAATCATTATAAAAATATTGTCCAAATTGTATTTGTAAATAGTTTGATTGCTAACCAACCACTGACCTAAAATTCCATTGTCGGCCAAGTATTCTGACACCAAAGCACAAAGGTGTACCATGTACCATAATATAACATATTGTCTTTTGTATAAAAATAGAATACAAGCACAGGTAAGTAGTACAATAATTCCGATAACGTATGCTCCTATTATAAAATAATCAGCTTGCATTTTTTTCTTAAACTCTTTAATGTTTAAGATTTTAATTAAAAACTCAGTTCTGTAACTAGTAGCATCTTTAGTTCTTATGAATAGTTTAGAAGGGCTTGTTTCTTTACTAATATGTGCTTGAGGAAACCTATATTCTCCTGTTTGCAACTCTAGTCTTTTTATTTGGTTATTTCTGTAAAGGTAGATTTCTAAAATATCCAACAAAGGATTTTCGATGCTAATAAAATAATCTTCTTTTAGCTTAGGGATTTCAGCTGTAATCCAAATAGCTTCTTTGTTCTTAAAATCTTGATAAATTTTATTGGTAAAGAGAGTAGAAAAACGTCCTTGTTTTTCTAGTGTTACAATTTCTGATATGGTAAGGCTATCGCTTTGAAAAGACAGTTGCTTGTATTCTAAATCCAAAACGGATTGTGAAAACATAAGATTGGTAATCAATAAGAAATAAACAACCAGTTTCATATAAGTGAATTATGTGGCTAATAAACAATTTTTATACTATGTAAATCCTATGAAAAAATCATATTTTGATATGATTTATGTTATTAAAACGTTATTTTAAGTGTCATTGTTCTCCCAAATGAAAAATGGTAATTTCGGGTCTAACGTTGCATCTTACAGGAAACAGGTTTCCTAATGCTCTGTTAATGTATAAAGTTCTTTTGGCATCTAATTCAACTTTGCCAGCTGCATACCTTTTGTTTTTTACGGGAAGAATAAAGGGAGGTAAAAAAGGAGGTTTTACTTGCCCGCCATGAGTGTGACCAGACAAAATCCAGCCTTCAAATTGTTCCCAAATAGGCAAATCGCACACATCGGGATTGTGGCAAAGTGCTATTTGCGGATTTGTTTTATTTAGGGTTTTCATTACGGGTTCAGGAAAAAAATTGGTTCCCCACAAATCATCTATTCCTATAATGTCTAAGCCAAAATAATTTTTTTTCTCATTTCTTAGCACATCAATCCCTGCATTTTTTAGAAGGTTGCTTATATTGTTGGCTACTTCTTGTTCTTGAAAATTTTTACCATAATCATGGTTACCAAGTATTGCAATGCTAGCCAGTTCTCCACAAACAGCATGCATCATTACTTTTTGTAACTGAGTGTATTGTTCTTCGTTTTCCCAGTTTACAAAATCTCCTGTATATACTACAAAATCTGGCTTGTATTTTTGTGCTTTCTGAAAAGAGTCGATGATGTAGTTCCAATCAAACCTATTTCCTACGTGTATATCGCTAATTTGCATAAGGGTCTTACCCACCAACTTAGAAGGTAAATTTTTAATGGGCATGCCTAGTGTTACAAACTCTAGCCAGTAAGGTTCAATTTGCCAAGCATAGGTTCCTAAGCCTATTGATAACGCAGCTGATCCCAATAGCCCTTTTTTTATGAAGCTTTTTCTTTTCATCTCCCTTTTTATAGCATGTTCTATTGGCTAATATAACTACAAAGGCCTTTCAAAAAAAATGAAAGGCCTTTGTAGATAGGTGATAAAAATCAATTTATTTTTTTAAAATTTTCCATTGGTATGAGCCATTTTGGATGGGATTTCTGAAATAACATCCCAGTGTTCTACAATTTTACCATCTTCTAATCGGAATAGATCGTAAAAAGCTTGTTTTTTTCCAAACCAAGTTCCTTCACTCATACTTAGTACAAAATTTCCTTGTCCCAGTACCTTGTGTAATTTAGTAACCACAAACATGTTGTTCTGAGAGATTAAGTAATCAATTGCATTGCCCAAGCCGTCTAATCCATCTTTTATGGCTACATTGTGTTGATGGTATTGTTCTGTGCTAATATATTCTGTAATTTTTTTTGGATTTTTACCCATCAAAATATCGTTTACAAAATTGCGAACCAAGGCTTTGTTAGTTGCTGTTTTGTCTAAATCTTTTATTTGGGTGGGGCCATCTGTTTGACTACGTCCGCTAGCAGTTTTTTCTACCCACGGAGTTAAATTGTCCCAATGTTCAGCTACTTTTCCGTTTTCTAATCGATAAACATCAAAAGCTACCATTTTTTTAGCACCAAATGCTTGTGCATTGTTATAGGTGTTGTGTAATATCACAAAGTCTCCGTCCTGAAAAACACGGTGCGTGGTGCTTGTAGTTTTAGCTTCTTTTAGTTTGGGTAAAAAGTTGATTATTGTAGATCTTCCTGTAGGTACATGTGGATTGTGTTGAGTGTAGTTTTCAGTAAAGTGTTTTTTAATCCCCCTGGGATTATAGTCTTCAAAAAAGGCTTGTTGAGCTTTTAAGGTGCGTTTAATGTTAGGCGAGTTTTGTATGGATTTACATGCGGTAGTAAATACAAATGCAATTAAGCTAAGTTTTACAATTGTTTTCATAATTAAAATGTTTTATTGTTTCTAAAAACAAAAGTACCTGTCTTTTGTATGCATGCGACTATACAAAAAAGAATAATGACTGTAAAAATGGGAAAATGTCTTAGGTAAATGTGGTTCTAAAATGTTCCGGAGTGGTCTGTGTGTGTTTTTTAAAAAACTTGTACAAATTACTTGGATCCTCAAAACCTGAACGATAGGCAATCTCTTTTACAGAAAGTTTGGTGTTAACCAAAAGTCGTTTGATTTGTGTAACAGCAATTTCGTCAATAAACTGTTTGGCCGATTTGTGTAAAATAGCCTGCGTAATGTTGTTTAGAGTTTTACTACTAATAGCCATTTTGCTGGCATAAAAGTTAATTTTTTTTGTTTGAAAACATTCTTGCTCTACCAATTTTTGAAAAGTTAAAAACGGTGACAAATACTTGTGGTGTTCTTGATGTTGTTTTTGTAGGCTTTTGTTTCTAAGCAACAGTCTTATGATAATTTGTAACTGACAGCGAACAATATCTGTAGAATATAAATCGTTAATGGAAAAATTTTCTTGCTGTATTTGTTTTATAAGTAATAATAGTGTTGTAAAAGTAGTAGGTTCTAGCGTAGATTTTGGATTGCTAATCAGTTCGTTAAAAAGCTGTAGACTTTTTAGAATTTCTTTTTTTTCAAAAAAATGAATCAAAAAATCATCGGTAAAGAGCAGTAAAAAACCTTGGCTGTTAGAGTTGGGGTGAAACTTGTGAATTTGGTCCTTTCGAATGCTTAAAACACTACCTTTTTGATATGAGTAATCTGTAAAGTCAATAGTGTGAGTGCCTTTGCCTTTAGTGCAAATAAACAACATGTAAAAATCTATTTGCTGAAATTCGAAAAGAGCGTGTGGTAAGTTTTTTCTATCTAATAATTCACGTAGCTCTATCAAATCAAAATGGTTTTTACTACGTTGGTTATTAAAGCTAATTTGCTGGATGTCTTCTTTCAAAAAAGTTAAGATTTTATAATTAACAAGCTGTTCTTTTTAACAACATATATTCACCGTTGTTTTTGAATTCCTTTAGAGATATTCCTGCATAACGCTTAAAGGTTTTAGAAAGATGGCTTACATCGGTAAAGCCTAGGTCGTCTGCAATTTCAGTAAGAGTATAATCTGAGTTTAGCAGACGTATTTCAACCATTTTTAACTTGGCTTTAATAATGTATTCTCGCAAAGAAACTTGCATTTGTTTTCTGAAAAACTCGCTTACATATGTTGGCGACATCGAAAAAACTTGTGCCAAATGTTCTACTTTTAGCAAGCTAGGTTCATGTAGGTTTTCATTTATATAGGTTAGCATTTTATTGATTCTGTCGTCCGTGTTTTTATCAGTAGCTTCGTGATAATTGCTTTTTTTGATGTTACGGATCAAGATTTCTAAAATACTAGTCATTAAACTTTTAATCAGTGAAACAGAATCTTCTCCAAAGTGAGTAGATTCTTGTAATATCATTGAAATTAATAAATCAATATATTGTCTATCTGCTTCACTTTTAATAATATCTCCTGGCAACTGATTGTAGTTAGATAATATGTAAGCTGCCTCTTTAAACCATTCGTCTCTGTTAATAGATGCTTTAGACATGTTTTTAAAAAAAGTATCGGTAAATTTTAAAAATACAAAGGTGGTTGAGGATTCAATATTAAAGGAATGACATTTTAGAGGAGGTAGTAAAAAAATACTTCCTTCTTGATAAGGGTAATGGTTGTAATTAATGCATTGTGTACCAGCTCCTTTTTTAATAAGTACCAATTCAAAAAAATTATTTTTAACGGGACGTTGTTTCCATTCAGATAAATTGATTTCTTGTATTTCAAAAGGTTTTGGGGCTTCTAATACTTGCATAAATATCATTTTTAAATTCAAAAATAATTATTTTTTACATTTTAATCTTTTTTTAGCCTTTAAACTTACATTAACTACCGCTTTTTGTACATCAATAAATAAAGGGTGCTGTTGTACCTTTGAAGTGTAAAAAAATCATAAAAATAAAATTAAATGAAAGCTGTAGGATATCAAGAGAATTTAAGTATCGATCATAAAAATGCACTGGTAGACATTGAGCTGCCAACTCCAAAAGCTATAGGAAAAGATATTTTGGTGGCTGTAAAAGCAGTGTCTGTAAACCCGGTAGATTATAAAGTAAGATTAGCTGTAAAATCAGAACCTGAAGAATGGAAAGTACTGGGGTGGGATGCTGCCGGGATTGTAGCTGAAGTTGGGAATGATGTGGTTGATTTTAAAGTAGGTGACTCTGTGTATTATGCAGGAGACATAACCCGATCAGGGAGCAATGCTCAGTACCATTTGGTTGACGAACGTATAGTAGGGCATATGCCCAAAAGTCTTTCTTTTGCCGAAGCAGCAGCTTTGCCCTTAACCTCGTTAACTGCTTGGGAACTTTTGTTTGATAGAATGGAAATAGATACTAAAAATGCAAACAAAAGTATTTTAGTGATTGGTGCTGCAGGAGGAGTAGGGTCTGTTTTGGTACAGCTACTAAAACAAAAAACACAACTTACAGTAGTAGGGACTGCTTCTAGGAGTGAGACCGCAACTTGGTTGCAAAATTTAGGAGTAGATTATGTTATCAATCATAAAAATAAGTTGAGTGATGAGTATGATAAATTAGCGTTAGCAGCTCCTGACTATGTAGTAAGTTTAAATGCAACCGAACATCATTTTGATGAAATAGTAAAAATTATAAAGCCGCAAGGAAAATTTGGCCTCATAGATGATCCAAGTCAATTCAATATCATGCCTTTAAAATCTAAAGCAGTAGCTACTTATTTTGAGTTTATGTTTACTCGTTCAATGTTTCAAACAGCCGATATTAGAAAACAACAAGAAATACTCAATCAAATTGCATATTTGATAGATGAAAAAGTGATAAAAACTACCGTTGGACAACATTTAGGAACACTAAATTCAGTCAATCTAAAAAAAGCGCATGCCATGTTAGAAAGTGGAACTTCTAAAGGAAAAATTGTGTTAGAAGTAGGTTAATATATCTATAAAATAACATATTAGTCAGTATTAGATGTAACACCTACATAAACAGGTTGGTTAGGTGATTATAGACAAGAAATAGTTAAATTTTAACTAAATGCAGAGTGAAATATTAAGTAAGAATACCTTCTTATTGTAAAATAGAAGGAGAAGAAATTAAGGGGTGTTTTAGAATGGCCTCACTAATAAGGGGGGCGATTTTATGAAAGATATAGATGGTTAAAAAACTTATCAGTTAGAACCTCTAGATTTATCAGTTGTGATTATAGTATAAAATACAAAGACAAATTGGCTTGATGTGAATTTATAAAAGCTTTCAGAAAAAGCTTTTATGGTTAAAATAAATATAAAAGGAATAATGAAAAAAAAGATATTGATTACAGGGAGTACCGATGGAGTAGGGAAGTTGTTGGCTCTACAGTTGGCAGAAGAAGGACACGATTTGTGTGTTCATGGTAGAGATGCTTTTAAGGTGAAAAATTTAGTGTCTGAGTTAAAGGCAATTACTCATCATAACGAAATAAAGGGGTATGTAGCCGATTTTTCGGACGTAAAGGCTGTTAAAAAAATGGCGAGTAAAGTAGTTTCTGAACATTCAAAACTAGATGTATTGATTAATAATGCAGGAGTGTTTAATAGTTCTGAAACAAGCAATACAAACCAAATAGATTTACGCTTGGTAGTAAATTATTTAGCGGCTTATGTATTAACGGAGTCGCTAATGGTTTTGTTACAAAAATCTGAGAGTCCTAGAGTGGTAAATTTAAGTTCTGCAGCGCAGGCTTCGGTTTCTATAGAAGCACTTGCGGGAACAAAAGCTTTGGGAGTTAGTGAGGCGTATGCACAAAGTAAATTGGCGTTAACTATGTATGGTTTTTATTTAGCTAAAAAAGAGCCTTGGTTAGGAGTTGTAGCTGTCAATCCAGGTTCATTACTCAATACCAAAATGGCTCATGAGGCTTACGGCCAATATTGGTCTCCGGCCGAAAAAGGAGTGGCAATTGTAAGACAGTTAGCCCTAGAATACAGCAAGGAAGAAATACAAGGGAAGTATTTTGATAACGATCAGGGAGAATTTACGAAAGCTCATTCAGATTCTTATAAAGAATCTCTTGTTTTAAATTTGATAGATCAAACTAAGAAAATTGTAAATATTTAGTAACTAGAATGCTACGCTGTTAAAGACATTGTTTTCAATGTCTTTTTTTTGTGTTAAGAAAAGGTTAAATATGTATGTATTCATGCAAAATGGTTTTTTAGTATGACCTGTATTGAAAAGGATTGATATATATTTGTTACAGGTTTTTATAAACCAATGTTAAAAAACTAAACAAGCAAATATGAAAAAAACATTGATTTTATTGATTTGTCTTTGTACAAGTCTATCGGCCTTTTCGCAAGAAGAGAAGGAGCGAAAACATGCACTTGCTATTGGTGCAGGTTCTGGGTTAAATGTAGGATATTCCTATAAATTAAATGATTACTTTTCTTTAACAGCCAAGTATGGAGCATTAAAGTACAAGCAAGAAGATTTTGATTATGAAATTGATGGTGAAGATTTATTGGTAGACGGAGAGTTTGATTTTACACATGGAGATTTAATGCTAAACATTGCACCTTTTGGAAGTGGATTTAGATTTGTAGTTGGAGCAGGTTATTTTATGACAAGTGCTATTGATGTAGATATGACTTTTAGTGAAAGTGTTTTTATCGGAGATGTAGAGTTTACATCAGACGATGTAGGGCATATCTTAATTAATGCAGAGTGGGATCAGATATTGCCATATTTTGGATTAGGCTTTGGTAGAGCAGTACCCAAAACAGGTTTTGGGTTTGGATTGGAGCTAGGTACTTATTACGATGCCGATGGTCCAACCATGACTCTAGATGCCACGGGATTGATTGAAGATACTAAAAATCAACAAGAATTGCTTCAAGAAAGCTTTAAAGAGAACAAGTTTATTCCTTATGTAAATCTAAGATTTGCGTTCTCATTCTAACAAACTAAATTAAAACGAACATATTATGAAAACAATTAAATATTTAATTATTGCAGCTGTACTTGGTTTACAGGTAGGTTGTATCGATAAAAAATTTGAAGACGAATTTAAAATTTCAATTACTCCCGATGCAGTTGTTAGTAAAACAACCCTAGAGATTTCAAATGCGAATGGAGATGAAACACCTATATCAGGTGAAATTTCTTTTTACGGAGAAGGGTCAGAGTTTATTTATACTCCTGAAGGAAAGAAAGAATTTGTAGTGAATGAAGGGGTTGTAACAGTTGGGGTAATAGCAAATGCTAATGCTTCTTTAGAAGATCCGATCACAGTTTTAGGAACTATTACAGCAGAGGGGTATGAATCTAAACATGTTGAATTAACTTTTGATGGTGAGGATGAGTTTAAATATATCAACACTACTATTTCTAAAATAGGAGAAGAACCTGAAGGTGTTGAAAGTAGTTCTAAATCTGTTGATTTGAATAACGGAACAATTACAGAAGAAGTAACGGTAGATGTAACCAGTAATGGTTCTGGAGAAAGAGTTGAGGTTACCCTTCCTGAAGGAACGATTGTAAAAGACGAAGAAGGAAATGTATTAGATGATAGTGATTTGGAATTTGAATTAGTTTCTTATGACTTGACTAAACCTAGCACACTTGATGCTCTGTCTGAAGGTGGTTTTTTAAGAGAGGATGAAGATGAGGATGACTTAGTACAACGTATGCCTCTTGTAAATGCAATAGCTTCTGATTCACCCCAATTGGATTCGTCCGGAGATCTAATCATGCCGCTGACAAATCCTTTAGGTTTTTATTTAAAATCAAGCAAAGTAACACATAGGTATAGATACACTAGAAGACACTGCACTTGGAGTTGGTGGAGAAGAAGATGTCATTACCATACCTATTACAGATACAATACCTTTACTTACCCTGCAAGAATTATTAAGTACATTACCCCTGGTACATTAAATCCTGTATCAGGTAATCCGATGAAATTGGGAGATAGAGTTACGGTTTATAGAGAAGAAGGAGGCGTATATAGAACAAAAGGAGAAGTCTCAGTTGTTGATAGATACGGAAGTTTGGCTTTAGAATATTCAACATATAGTGATGGTCGTTATCTATTTGGTTTTTCACCCAAGCAGGTAGAAACATGTACAGTTGATGTTAGCTCTCAAATTACATTGGTTAACAATGGAATTCCACAAGCATTCAAATTTGTAGTCGCAAAAAATAATAGAGTTTATGCAAATGCATATATGTATGTAGGTGGAGAAATGACTATTAATTTGAGTTACGCCCCAAATTTAGCAGCTACTTTACGTTATTTAAATAATCCTGGATATAGTTTGCAAGTTTATACTGCTGTAGGAGGAGTTAAGGTGTATGATAAGCAATTAACTTTATGTGATATTATTGGAGGAAATATTGATTTAGACGGAACTTCTGAATGTGTATATCAAGCTAATTATGACGTAAAAATTGATTGTCCATCAGTAAATTTGGTCTTAAACTATTTACCTGTTTTCTATAAAAAAGAATCTGATGTTTACTATAAGAGATTTGGTTATATAAATAAGGGATATATCAAAGGGGGGACTCCTTGTTTAGATGCGTCTGAGAAATATCAGTTTAGAGTATTGTATGATAATCAATGGAGGGTTTCACCAGTTCGTACAGGAGCACAAGTTAATGCACAAGCAAATGGGATTGGCTTTAATGAAACTAATATTTGTGACTTTGTAGAGGAGCAGTTGAAGTAAAAGGAAGTTATATTTTAAAAATATATTGAATAAGTATTTTTTGGAATATAATAAATTGGTATCGAGAATATTTTTGAGAGAAAGTTATGAATTAAATAATTATCTGTTTTAAACTACATATATATGAATTTAATACGATTATTTAGGTTCTATAAAATGTTTTTAAAAGTTTGTTTTCAATCAGTTTAAAAGAAAGAAGAAATGATTTTATTACTTGAGAGTCCTTTTTTATTTTGTAAAATATATCAAAACACATTTATGATTTAGGGTTTTAGAAAAGGTCTGTAAAACAATAACTCAGATTTATATTCCATTCAGAAATCCAACAAAAAAACGAGGCATTTGCCTCGTTTTTTTTGTTGTTAGAAATGTAGTTTACTTTTTACGCTTTTTCTGAGCCTCTTGTTGTGCTTGGGCTTGTTTCATCGCTTCGTCCAAACGTTGTCTAAACTTACTTTCTTTTTTAGGCTTCTTTCTGTTTTCGTGAATTTTCGCTAAAATCTTTTCTTCATCAATTACATAGTTTTTAATAACATACATAATAGTTAAAGTCAATAAGTTAGAAATAAAGTAGTACAAACTTAAACCAGATGCGTAATTGTTAAAGAAAATCAGCATCATAATTGGAGAAAAATACATCATCATTTTCATCATCTTTTGCATATCAGGCATCCCTTCTTGTGCCGGCTGTTGCATGCTCATTTGCTGACTCTGGTTCATTCTCATATAAAAGAAGATCGCAACTGAAGCTAATACGGGAAACAAACTAAAGTGGTTTCCATAAAAGTTAGAAATAATAGGAATATTGGTAGACCATTCAAACACACTGTCATAAGAAGCTAAATCGTCTGCCCATAAAAAAGACTCTTGTCTTAAGTCTATCTCAGAAGGGAAAAAACGGAACAAAGCAAAGAAGACTGGCATTTGTAATAATGCAGGAATACATCCAGCCATCATGTTTACTCCAGATTTACGCTGCAAAGCCATCACTTCAGATTGACGTTTCATTTGATTTTCTTTACCTGGAAATTTTGCGTTAATAGCATCAATTTCTGGTTTTAAAACCTTCATTTTAGCACTAGAAACGTATGATTTGTATACCAAAGGAGACATTAACAACCTAACAACTAATGTCATTAAAATAATTACCAAACCGTAGTTGCTAATAAAGCTGCTTAGCATGTGAAAAATTGGAATAAAAACAACTTTATTAATCCATCCAAAAATCCCCCATCCTAAATTCATTACATTTTCAATTCCTTTGTCGTAAGATTTTAATTGGTCATATACATTAGGTCCTACATATAAATTTAAGTTATAATTTAAATTTCCATTACTAAGTTTTAAAGGAACAGTAGTCGAAAATTCTTTGGTAGCTAAAGTGTCTTTCATCACATCGTTTACTAACGACTTAGATGCTAATTCTGCTTTTTCAAAAGGGGTTTCGGTAAGCAAAATGGTCGAAAAGAAATGTTGTTTAAAAGCAATCCAGTTTACATCTTCTTCTAATTCATCATCTTTAGATCCTGTTGATAAATCATCAAATTTTCCATCTTCTTTTTCGTAATGCAAAGCCGTCATTTGATTCTCGTATTTTACGCTTTTTTCTTGACTTCTGGCTACAAAATCCCATTCAAGATTTATTTTATGATTGCTGTTGATTACATTTTCTAATCCTATAGAGCGTACAGAGAAATCAACCATATAATCATTAGGCTTTAACTGATAATTGTACTCTAAAAATTGATTTTCAGAAACTTTTAGTTTAAAAGATGCAATTTGATTGTTACCGTTTTTAGAAACCTTTGGCTGAAACACCAACTCTTTAGTATTGATGATTTTGTTTTCAAATGTTCCAAATTCAATATTAAAATTGGCATTGTTGTCTTTAATCAAAAACAAAGGTTTGTTGGTGTGAGTGGTGTAGTTTTTTAGCTGAGCTTCTACAATTTGTCCTCCTTTATTAGCAATAACTAGTCTTAATACATTGTTTTCTAAAGTGGTTGTTCCAGCTTTATTTGTATTTAGGGTAGCATAAGCAAATTCCCCATATTTTTTTTGAGCCTCTAGATTGGCAACAGAATCGGTTACGATGCTTGGGGTTGATTCGTTTTCAGAAACAGAAGTTTCTACAGTGGTTTCTTGTTTTTCGGGAGTGGTAACTTTGTCTTTTTGGGTCATTGAGTACCAAAACAAAACTGCTCCCATTAATGCAAAACCAATAATTTGACTGGCTCCTAACTTGTTTTTTTCTTCCATTGTTTAAAAAATAGAAGTCTGTCATGAAGAAATGACAGACTTAGATGATATAATTATTTTACGTTTATTTTGATTGTAAATATTCTAAACTAGCGTTTACAAAATCTTTGAATAAAGGATGAGGTTTTAGTACCGTACTCTTGTATTCTGGATGGTATTGTACAGCAACAAACCAAGGGTGTGATGGAATTTCTACAACCTCTACCAAACCTGTTTTAGGGTTAACACCTGTGGCTTTCATTCCTGCAGCTTCAATTTGTTCTTTGTAGCTTCCATTAAACTCATAACGATGTCTATGTCTTTCGGAAATAAGCTCGTTTTCATAAGCTTTAAAAGCTTTAGAGTTGTTGGTTAGTTCACAATCCCAAGCTCCCAAACGCATCGTACCTCCTAAGTTGGTAATCTCTTTTTGATCTTCCATTAAGTTGATGACTGGGTGTGGTGTGTTTTCATCCATCTCGGTAGAGTTGGCATCTTTTAACCCAAGTACATTTCGGGCATATTCTATCACAGCCATTTGCATTCCTAAACAAATTCCCATAAAAGGAATGTTGTGTTCTCGTGCATAGCGAATGGTTTCTATCTTCCCTTCTGTACCACGATTTCCAAAACCAGGAGCAACCATAATTCCGCTCAGACCGTGTAATTTTCTTGCGATATTATCTTTGTCAATATCTTCAGAATGAATCCATTCTAACTTAACTTTTATTCTTTGAGAAGATCCAGCATGTATAAAAGCTTCGGCAATAGATTTGTATGCATCCTGTAGTTCTACATACTTACCAATAACTCCAATTTTTACTTTGTGTAGTGGATTTTTGTGTTTTTCTACAAACTTGTTCCACTCAATCAACTTTGGTTCTTTAGGACTGCTGAGTTGTAATTTTTTAAGAACCACTCTGTCCAAGCCTTCGTGGAACATCATGTTAGGAACATCATAAATGGTTTCTGCATCTAAAGAAGAAATAACATCCTCTTTTTGAACGTTGCAAAACAAAGCCAGTTTTCGTTTAATATCATCAGAAATATAATGTTCTGATCTACATACTAAAATATCAGGATTTAAACCATTTTGCATCATCATTTTTACAGAGTGCTGTGTAGGTTTGGTTTTTAATTCTCCGGCAGCTGCCAAGTAGGGAATTAAGGTTAAATGAATCACTACAGAGTTGTGTTCTCCCAATTCCCAAGTCAATTGTCTAACAGATTCTACATAAGGTAAAGATTCAATATCACCTACGGTACCTCCCAATTCAGTAATTACTACATCATATTCTCCTGTTTCTCCTAAGAGTTGAATACGTTCTTTAATTTCATTAGTAATATGAGGAATGACTTGTACTGTTTTTCCCAAAAATTGCCCTTCACGTTCTTTGTCTATAACGGATTGGTAAACTCTACCTGTGGTTACATTGTTTGCTTGCGAAGTTCTTACACCTAAAAACCTTTCGTAGTGACCTAAGTCTAGGTCTGTTTCAGCACCATCATCAGTTACAAAACATTCTCCATGCTCATAAGGGTTTAGCGTACCTGGATCAATGTTAATGTATGGGTCGAACTTTTGAATTGTAACTCGGTATCCTCTTTCTTGTAAAAGTTTAGCCAAAGATGCAGCAATAATTCCCTTACCTAAGGACGAAGTAACACCACCGGTTACAAAAACATATTTCGTATCAGTCATTGTATTTTGTTTGTGCAAAAGTACAAACTTCTCTAGAAATATAACCACGATTTTTTGTTACATTTTTAGCACTTGCTTAACTTGCTGATAATCTAGTTTTATAAGTGGTTTGTCTTGTTTTAATAGCAAGTGATGAAAATGGAAAAAAGATAAAATCAACATTAAATAAAAAAAGATTTGTAGTTAATAAATAATCATTTATATTTGCACACGCTTTAGAAAAACCCTCGAGACTAGGTTTTTTAACATAATTAAAAACAAACGACGTTAAGATATAATACAATGAAAAGAACGTATCAACCATCAAATAGAAAAAGAAGAAACAAGCACGGTTTCAGAGAAAGAATGGCTTCTGCTAATGGACGTAAAGTATTAGCTAAGAGAAGAGCAAAAGGTAGAAAGAGTTTAACAGTATCTTCGTCACCAAGACATAAGAAATAATGTTCTTTTCATTATCATATATAGGGTGTTACTTTTTTTAAGTAACACCTTTTTTTTGAAATTTTTAGTTAAATATCATTTCAATCTAACTTAAACAGATTGTTATATTTGTATCAAATTTATTCCTATGCCTAAAAATCCAAACATCAAATCGGTTTTAATTATTGGTTCTGGTCCTATTGTAATTGGTCAAGCTTGTGAGTTTGATTACTCAGGTTCCCAATCCATTAGATCTTTAAAAGAAGAGGGGATAGAGGTTGTTCTAATCAACTCTAATCCAGCAACCATCATGACAGATCCTTCTTTAGCTGATCATGTGTATTTAAAACCACTTACCACCAAATCTATTAGAGAAATATTAGAAGAACATCCAAACATCGATGCTGTTTTGCCAACTATGGGAGGTCAAACCGCATTAAATTTGTGTATAGAAGCTGATGAAAAAGGAATCTGGGAAGATCATCATGTAGAAATGATTGGGGTAGATATTGATGCCATCAATATTACCGAAGATAGGGAGCAGTTTCGTGAATTGATGGGAAAGATTGGGGTTGGAATGGCTCCTCAGGCAACAGCAAGTTCTTTCTTATCAGGAAAAAAGATAGCACAAGAATTTGGTTTTCCATTGTGTATCCGTTCTTCCTTTACTTTAGGGGGTGCAGGAGCAGCAATTGTATATGAAGAAGAAGACTTTGACGAGTTGTTACGTAGAGGGTTAGAGATTTCTCCAATACACGAAGTAATGATTGACAAAGCAATGATGGGGTGGAAGGAATATGAATTAGAGCTGTTGCGTGATAAGAATGACAATGTAGTAATTGTGTGTTCTATCGAAAATATGGATCCTATGGGAATCCATACAGGAGACTCTATTACAGTAGCTCCGGCTATGACCTTAAGTGATTCTACTTTTCAAAAAATGCGTGATATGGCCATCCATATGATGCGTTCTATTGGAGATTTTGCTGGTGGTTGTAACGTACAGTTTGCTGTTTCGCCAGACGATAAAGAAGAAATTATTGCCATAGAAATCAATCCGCGTGTATCTCGTTCCTCAGCCTTGGCTTCTAAAGCAACAGGATATCCAATTGCGAAAATTGCATCTAAGTTAGCTTTAGGGTATACTTTGGATGAATTGAACAATCAGATTACAGGAAACACATCTGCATTGTTCGAGCCTACTTTAGACTACGTTATTGTTAAAATTCCTCGTTGGAATTTTGATAAATTCGAAGGAGCAGATAGAACTCTTGGACTGCAAATGAAAGCGGTTGGTGAAGTAATGGGAATTGGACGTTCTTTTCAAGAAGCATTACACAAAGCAACACAATCTTTAGAAATTAAAAGAAACGGTTTAGGAGCCGATGGTAAAGAAGAAACACACTACGACACCATAATTTCTAAATTAACCAATGCATCTTGGGATAGAGTGTTTACAATTTACGATGCCATAAAAGCAGGAATTTCTTTGCGTAAAATTTATGATATCACTAAAATAGATATGTGGTACCTTAAACAATACGAAGAGTTATATACTTTAGAAAAAGAAATTTCTACCTACTCTTTAGATACTATTAGCAAAGACTTGTTATTGGAAGCTAAGCAAAAAGGATATGGAGACAGACAAATTGCTCATATGCTTAAGTGTTTGGAGTCTCAAGTGTACAAAAAACGTGAAGAGTTTGGAATTAAGAGAGTTTATAAGTTAGTAGATACGTGTGCTGCAGAATTTGAAGCAAACACACCGTATTACTATTCTACTTTTGAAAACACTATGTCTGTGAATGGAGCAGAAGCTTACGCTCACAACGAGTCTAAAGTAACCGATAAGAAAAAAGTGGTTGTATTAGGTTCTGGGCCCAACCGTATCGGTCAAGGAATAGAGTTTGATTATTGTTGTGTACATGGAGTTTTGGCAGCAAAAGAAGCAGGTTACGAAACCATTATGATTAACTGTAACCCAGAAACGGTTTCTACAGATTTTGACACAGCAGACAAATTGTATTTTGAGCCAGTTTTCTGGGAACATATTTACGATATCATTCAACACGAAAAACCAGAAGGTGTTATTGTACAGTTAGGAGGACAAACAGCTTTAAAGTTGGCTGAAAAATTAGAAGCTTACGGTGTAAAAATCATGGGAACTAGTTTCAAAGCTTTAGATTTAGCCGAAGATAGAGGACGTTTTTCTGAGATGTTAACAAAGTTAGATATTCCTTTCCCTAAATTTGGAACAGCAACCAATGCAGACGAAGCTTTAGAAATTGCAGACAATTTAGATTTTCCAATTTTAGTACGTCCATCTTATGTATTAGGAGGTCAAGGAATGAAAATTGTAATCAACAAAGAAGAATTAGAAGCTCATGTGGTTGATTTGTTACGTTCTATACCAGGTAACAAACTGTTGTTAGATCATTATTTAGACGGAGCTATTGAAGCTGAAGCAGATGCTATTTGTGATGCTGACGGAAATGTATACATTATTGGAATTATGGAGCATATAGAGCCTTGTGGAGTGCACTCTGGAGATTCTAATGCAACATTACCACCATTTAACTTAGGAGATTTTGTAATGCAGCAAATTAAAAATCACACTAAGAAAATTGCAAGAGCCCTAGATACTGTTGGGTTGATTAACATTCAGTTTGCAGTTAAAGACGATACAGTATATATTATTGAAGCAAACCCTAGAGCTTCTCGTACGGTACCATTTATTGCTAAAGCCTACGGAGAGCCTTACGTAAACTATGCAACCAAAGTTATGTTAGGTGTAAATAAAGTAACTGATTTTACATTTAACCCTCAATTAGATGGTTATGCAATCAAGCAACCAGTATTTTCTTTCAATAAATTCCCTAACGTAGATAAAACTTTAGGACCTGAAATGAAATCTACTGGAGAAGCAATTTTATTTATAGATAGCTTAAAAGATGATGAGTTTTACGAATTGTATTCAAGAAGAAAAATGTACCTAAACAAATAGTTTTAGAGAAATACTTAAAAATAGAAAATCCGATAAACATATGTTTGTCGGATTTTTTGCTGTTTTTGATTAAGTTTCAC
>NZ_AFPK01000041.1 GCF_000220525.1 Ochrovirga pacifica
TNTTTTTTAGGTTTATAAGTTGATACCCACAAACACTTGATACAAGCTGTTGTATACATCGGTGTCTTCGTAGGCACTTCCTATTCCGTGGTAATAACGCAGTCCTAAAGTAATACCAGGATTTACAGAAACTCCAACACCAGCATTCATTCCCCAGTCAATGGTATTAGGCTCTGTGGTTTCAGTAGTGGTTCCAAAAATTAAATCCGTTTCTTCTTTTTTACTAATGTTTACTCCAACCTGAGGCCCTAACTCAACATACAAAGGTTTTACAATGTATCCTTTAAATATTAAAGGAACTTGAATGTAGTCTAGTTTGATGGTTTGGTTGTTTCCGTTTTTAAACCCTAACTGAGAATATTGGATTTCGGGTTGAAAGGAAACGTGTTTGTTTAGTTGGTGTTCTCCATAAATTCCTACATGAAATCCGTTTCTGTGATCTACATCACCATCTCTTAAAGAAGCTAAGTTATAACCTGCTTTTATTCCAAAATAAGATTCTTTCTCTTCTTGTGCAAAAGCAAAAGTGGTACACAAGGCAACAATCAATAACATTTTAAATTTCATAATATTTTACTTTTAAGATTAAGATGTTCAATATTACAACGAATAAAAAGTGATTTTGTTCTTATTTGCAATAAAAAAGAACTCATTTAATAAAAAACATCCTTGCTTTAAGTGAAACAAGGATGAATAATATTATTCTTCAGAAGCAGGTTTTTTCTTTTTAGGAGTACGAGATTTTACAAACTCTTCTAAAGAAATAGTTCCATTTTTATCTTTATCAATTTTGTCAAAACGCTCTAAGATTTTTTTACCTTCCAATTCTTCTTTGGTTAATTTTCCGTCTTTATTTTTATCAAATTTCTTAAAAACTTGCTCTGGTGATGGTTTTTGTTTTTCTTGAGCCATAATGCTTCCAGCAGATAAGACGATTGCTGCAAATGCTGCGTAAACAATTGTTTTTTGTGTTTTCATTTTTCTTTGTTTTTTTAATGATTGGTTGCGATATGCAAATTTTAACTTTGATATTATTAGCATATTGTAGATTTATTGTTGTAATATGTTATAAAATCGAATCTTAGACCTAGCGTTTAAAAAAAGGTTTAATAGAAATAAAAAAAAATGAAAATATTTTTAGTTGTTTGATTTTAAGAGATAAAAACGTTTAATTTTCTTCTTCGTCTTTGTTTAACAAAGCATTCCATCCTTGAGCAGTTAAAGGTACTGCTTGGTTGGTACCACGGGTAATTAAATTCATTCCGCTTGCCTCATCTGTCATATGCCCAATAACTGTTAAATGTGGGTTTCCTTTAATTTTGTCGTAATCACTTTGTTTGATGGTAAACAACAATTCGTAATCCTCTCCACCACTTAAAGCAACGGTTGTACTGTTCAGTTCAAACTCCTCACAAACCGAAATCACCTGAGGATCTAACGGAATTTTTTCTTCGTACAAATTACATCCTACTTTAGATTGCTGACAAATATGAATAATTTCCGAAGATAAACCATCAGAAATATCAATCATTGCTGTAGGAACTACTTGTAAATCGTTTAAAATTTGAACAATGTCTTTTCTTGCTTCTGGCTTTAGTTGTCGTTCTACCAAATAGGTATAGGCTTCCAAATCAGGTTGGTTGTTTGGGTCTACTTCAAACACTTGTCGTTCTCGTTCCAGTACTTGAAATCCTAAATAGGCAGCTCCTAGGTCTCCGGTTACAACCAATAAGTCGTTTTCTTTAGCGGTGTTTCTGTAGGTAATTTTTTCTTCATTAGCATGTCCTATGGCAGTTACACTAATCAATAAGCCTTTGGTTGATGAGGTGGTGTCTCCTCCAATTAAATCTATGTTGTACTTTTCGCAAGCCAATTGAATACCACTGTACAATTCTTCTACAGCTTCTAGCGGAAAACGGTTAGAAATAGCAATAGAAACTGTAATTTGTTTGGCATCGGCATTCATGGCATATACATCAGATAAATTCACCATAACCGACTTGTATCCTAAATGTTTTAGAGGCATGTAAGCCAAGTTAAAATGAACACCTTCTACTAACAAATCAGTAGAAACTAAGGTTTTTAGACCTTGGGCATCTAGCACTGCACAATCATCACCAATTCCTTTTAAGGTACTGTTGTGGTTTATAGTAAAGTACTGCGTTAAATGTTGTATCAATCCAAATTCACCCAAACTAGCAATGTCCGTTTTTTGTGGGGTTTTATCTTCAAACATAATGTGTATAAATTGAAAGGTTTTGCAAATGAAACTACTAATTAATTAACTAGTAACAAATCAAATGTTTGCAAAGATACGCTTTTGATTGAGGAAGCTTATACAATCATAAATATTATTCATATGGCATATGATTAAAATCATTTTAAAAGTGGTAAATTTGCAGACGTTTCTATATAAACAATTTAAGTAATGATAAAAGTATCAGACACAGCAAGAAAAAAAGTAGTAGAGTTAATGTCCGAAGATGGATACAATGCTACCACTGACTTTGTTAGAGTTGGAGTAAAAAGTGGAGGATGTTCTGGTTTGTCGTACGATTTAAAGTTTGATAAAGAAGAATTGGAAGGGGACAAAGTTTTTGAAGATAATGGGGTGAAGATTATTGTAGATAAAAAAAGTTTTTTATACTTAGTTGGAACCACCTTAGAATATTCAGGAGGGCTTAATGGAACAGGATTTGTTTTTAACAATCCCAATGCCAACAGAACTTGTGGATGTGGAGAGAGTTTTTCGTTATAATACGAAAAAATATCAAATTAGCAAGTTGTAAAAGTACTGCTTTTTTAACTTGCCAATGATTAAGTTATAATGTTGAATGTTGCAGATTAAACTTTATAAACCTTTAACTTTGCAACCTTACAAACGTAAAAAATGAGCAAGTACACCGAAGATGATTTAAGAGAAGAGTTAAAAACACAAGAGTACGAGTATGGATTTTACACGGACTTAGATGCAGATACTTTTCCAAAAGGATTGAATGAGGATATCATTCGTGCAATTTCTGCCAAAAAAGAAGAGCCCGAATGGATGACAGAATGGCGATTGGATGCTTTCCGTAAATGGGAGGCTATGGAAGAACCAGAATGGGCTAATGTAAACTACGAAAAACCAAATTTTCAGGATATTAGTTACTTTTCTGTACCTAAAAAGGCAAAGAAAAAAGAAAGTTTAGACGAAGTAGACCCTGATGTACTAGAAATGTACAACAAGCTAGGGCTTTCTGTAAACGAGCAAAAGCGTTTGCAAAATGTAGCCGTAGACATTGTGGTAGATTCTGTTTCTGTTGCAACTACGTTTCAAAAAACACTTGAAGAAAAAGGAATTATTTTCTGTTCTATTTCAGAAGCAATAAAAAACCATCCAGAATTGGTTAAAAAATATATTGGTTCTGTAGTGCCAAAAACAGACAACTTCTATGCAGCTTTAAATTCAGCAGTATTTACAGACGGATCTTTTTGTTACATTCCAAAAGGAGTTACTTGCCCTATGGAATTGTCTACCTACTTTAGAATTAACGAAAGTGGTACCGGACAGTTTGAAAGAACATTGGTGGTGGCAGATAAAGGATCTTATGTAAGTTATTTAGAAGGGTGTACCGCTCCTAGTAGAGACGAAAATCAATTGCACGCAGCAGTGGTAGAGTTGGTAGCTTTGGATGATGCTGAAATCAAATACTCTACTGTTCAAAACTGGTTTCCAGGAGGAAAAGACGGAAAAGGAGGGGTTTTTAATTTTGTAACAAAAAGAGGAATTTGTGAAAACAATGCCAAAATATCTTGGACACAAGTAGAAACAGGTTCTGCCGTTACTTGGAAATATCCATCCTGTGTATTAAAAGGAGACAATTCGGTTGGAGAATTTTATTCCATTGCAGTTACCAATAACTATCAACAAGCTGATACGGGTACTAAAATGATTCACTTAGGAAAGAATACCAAGAGTACCATTATTTCTAAAGGGATTTCTGCAGGACATTCTCAAAATAGTTACAGAGGATTGGTTAGAGTTAACCCTAAAGCAGAAAATGCTCGTAACTTTTCACAATGTGATTCTTTGTTGATGGGGGATTTATGTGGAGCACATACTTTTCCATATATCGAGGCCAAAAACAAATCGGCACAAATAGAGCACGAAGCTACCACTAGTAAAATTGGAGAAGACCAATTGTTTTACTGTAACCAAAGAGGAATTGATACCGAAAAAGCTATTGCCCTAATTGTAAATGGTTTTAGTAAAGAAGTATTGAACAAATTACCAATGGAGTTTGCAGTAGAAGCTCAAAAACTATTGGAAATTAGTTTAGAAGGAAGTGTTGGGTAACACTAGTTCATAAAGTAGAAGGTTTGTAAAGTT
>NZ_AFPK01000040.1 GCF_000220525.1 Ochrovirga pacifica
AAACAGATTCTATATCATCTGGGTTTAAATCGCTAATTCCATTTCCATAATCTATAGGAGCATCTCCTTGTGCGTAATTACTAACACTTCTTGTAGACGTAATTCCAGAAGTAATAGGAATTCCATCTACTACAAATAAAGCTTCATTGTTTCCATAATTTAAAGATTGATCCCCACGCAAGGTAACTCTAACAGATCCGCTTGGTCCTGTGCCTGCCTGATCAAAAGTTAAACCCGCTACTTTACCAGACATTCCATTAATCCAGTTTCCTGTTACTGTTTTGGTTAAATCTTCTTCATTCACTTTAGCTACAGAATATCCTAAAGATTTTTCTTCTCTAGAAATATTCAATGCGGTAATTACTACCTCACTTAACTTTGTTACATCTTCTTTTAAAACAATTTTAAGCTGAGTTTTATTTTTTACAGGGATTTCTTGCGTAATATATCCGTTATAAGACACGACCAGCACAGGGTTGTTAGTAGTTACGTTGATGGTGAAGTTTCCATCAAAATCTGATATTACTTGGTTGGTGGTTCCTTTTTCTAAAACCGTAACCACAGGTAAAGGGATGTCCATTTCATCTGTAATCACACCTGTTATTTTTATTACATCTGATTTTGTATCGGTAAGTTGTTGTACCGAAATACTGTTATTGATTCTTTTAAATTGTAATTTAACTTTAGATGTTAGTTCTTCTAATATTCTTAAAACAGATATGTTTTTGGATTTGATTGTAATCTCTTTATCTATTTTTTTAAGAGATTGATCATAAATAAAATAATAATCTGTTTTAGATTCTACTTCTTTTAAAATTTCTAATGGAGTTGCGTCTATTTTTAAAATTGATATCTTTGTTTCTGCCAGATTTTGGCCGAATGCAAATTTTGCAAACATTGGATTGGCAAAAAATAAAAGAGCTAAATAAACAGACAATTTTGTGACCATTTTTACAAAAGGATGTTTAATTAAGTTCATAAAAAATGTTTAATAATTTCTTTAATTAGTTATTGTTAATCGCTAGCAGTCTGTTTTACTCGCCAAAGTATCTTATAACAGACTGTTTTTTTATTCAGTAGTATGTAGTTTCGTTTTCTTTATGTCATAAAATTTATTTTAATGATTACACTTTCCTAAAATTTGAATTTCTTTAGAAGAAATAAATCTGTAGGATAAATTAGGTTTTACAAAAGTGATGTTATCTAATATGTTTTTTAAAGAAGCATTTTTAAACACTCCTGTAAACGAACAGTTTTGACTATTTTTATCTTCTAAGTGTATTTTAACATTGAACCATTTTTCTAGTTTTGGAATTGCTGTTGCCAACGTTTCATCATCAAACCTTAAAACACCATCTTTCCAAGCTAAAAACCTGTCTAATTCTACTTTTTGTTTTTGAATACTTTTGCTCTTTTTATTAAAGTTTACCTGATAAGAAGGAGTTAAAATCATCTCATCTTCTCCTTCAATAGCTACACTAATTTTTCCTGTAGCAAGAGTAACTTCTACATCATCCTGATCTTGATACGCTTTGATGTTAAAAGTGGTTCCCAACACTTTAGTAGTAACCATTGGAGTTTTGACTATAAATGGATGTGTTGGCTTTTTTTGAACATTAAAAAAAGCCTCTCCAGTTAATATTACTTCTCTAGTAGTTTCGTTAAAAGTTTCTGGAAATCTAATTTCACTGCCGCTATTTAAATTTACTACCGATCCATCTGGTAAAGTCACTGTTAACTTTTTACCGTAGTCAGCTCTTTTAGTAATAGTTTGTGCCACTGTGTAAGTGCTTTCTATTTGTAGTTTAGATGAAAAATACCAACTACCTCCAACTATAGATGCAGTTAACACAAATATTGCAGCTATTCTTAACCAAGTACTAATGGATTTCTTTTTCTTAGCTTTATGAATGTTTGAGTAAATTTCTTGTTGAACCATAGACTTGTGCCTATCGTTAAAAAAAATATGTTGTTCATTTCTTGCCAACATTTTTTCCTCAAATAATTCTAAAACTTGTTGTTCTTCTTTAGAAAGATTTCCTTTTTGCCTTTTGTTAATTAATTCTTTTAATTCTTTTTCTGTCATTTTTTATGGGTCTATACTAGTATATACCCAAACCTAATTTTTTTTCACGGTTCAAAAACAAGGTTTAACGTTATGTTTATATTCAAAGATTTCGTTAATATTTAATTAACAAAAAAGAAAGATGAAGTTATTGAAGCTCTATAAACACCCCAAAAAAAGAAGAAAAGAAATTACTTTTTCCATATGGGTTCTAAGAGATTTAAGTGCAATAGACAATTGATTTTCTACAGTACGTTTGGACGTTCCAACTTTTTGAGCAATTTCTTCGTTGTCTAGACCTTCATAACGACTCAACGTAAAAATTTCACGACATTTTGTAGGAAGATTGTTTATATAATGACGTAATCGTAAGTTCGTTTCATCAAAATCATGATCCAATTCAGTAACAGAATCTATTGTTAACTCTCTACAAACTTCCAACTGAACCTGGTTGAACTTTTTATCTCGTATAGAGTTGTAAACTTTGTAACGCACTGCCTGATGTAAATAAGCTTCTATATTGTTAGGAGATACCTCTTTTCTTCTCCTCCAGTAATCTAACCAAACTTCTTGAATTACATCTTTAGCTTCTGCTTCATCCATAACAATAGACTTTGCAAAAATATATAACTGCTCCCATAACCTACTATACAAAGTGCTATAGGCTATTTCATCATTATTAGTTATTCGTTTTGCCAGTTCTGAATTAGAAAGCATTTTATACTTTTTAGGGCTGCAATGTACTTAAAATATACCCTGTTTATATTATTGAAATGTTAACCTTTGTTGCAGGGAAATAACTAGTTATAAAAAAAAACGATGCAATTTATTATATATAGGAGGGTTTTAAATTTAAAAATAAATAATATTTTAGCCCAAAACACAAGTAGATGTCTTGCATGCATGTAAGATTATTTTAAACAATTTTAATCCAGATGTTAAGTTTATGAATGATTGGGATACATTAAAACTATTGGTCATTTTCTCATTACTTGCGGCAGTAAATTTATTGGTACTTTCTTTAATTCTATTGTTTAAAAAAAACAATAGTCCAAGTAATAAAGTGTTAGGACTCTTAGTTTTTATCCCTAGCTTGGTTTTGGTAATGAACCCTTTGTTGTATTTGCAATATTTTTCAAAATATTTGGTGTTTATCTTTTTAGGTTTGTCTAGTACTTTTTTGTTTGGACCTTTATTGTTATTGTATGTTTATTTGGTTCAAGGAAATACATATTGGTTTAAAAAAAAGGAACTCTTGCATTTTTTGCCTGTTTTTTTGGTTACGTTTTATGGAGTGTATCTCAATTTTCAGTCAAGAGAAGCCATTCTTGAAAATTATTTGCAAATCGTTTCAGGAGAAGACGTAGTTACGAACTTTATTTATTTGGCTCAGTTAATTCATTTTGCAATATACATCACTTGGAGTATTAGAAAAGTGAATGGAATGAGAACAAAAAACTACCTGTCTGTTGCAGAAAAAAACAACTACAAATGGCTTCGTTTTTTTGTGTTTCGTTTGTTGTATCTTAATGTTTTAATGTTGTTGGTGTATATAGTTCAAATCAGTTTTTTTCCTAGCTATATGATGTATTCAGATCTTTTGGCAACACCTTTAGCATCTTCATGTTTTTATCCAATTATGGTGTACAAGAGTTTTTCGGCCAATGCTACGTCTAGTGAAGATGTTTTTGATTCTAAAGAAAACAAATTCAAATGGCCTTTATCACCAAAATCAGCGCAGGTAAAAAAAGAGGATTGCAAGGAAAATGCCGAAGACTTACATGCTTTATCGGTCCAAATTCAGCAGCACATTAAAGAAAGTAAAGCCTATTTAACGCCTAATTATGCCATTTCTGATTTGGCAAAACAACTCCATCAGTCCCAAAGAATGGTTTCTGACAGTATCAATCAAGTTTTTGGTAAAAATTTTTCAGATTTGATACATGATTATAGAATAGAAACATCAAAAAAGTTATTGTTAGAAAAATCCAGTAATTTAACCATAGATGCCATTGCAGAACTGTCTGGTTTTAAGAGCAGAGCTACTTTTTATAGAGTGTTTAAAGACAAGACAAATCTTACACCAGCACAGTATGTAAAGAAGTATAAATCCGTCTCATAATCCGTTTTTGAGACATCTTACATTGTTTTGTTTCCTAGTTTTTTAGGTAAATCTTGTTTATTTACTTCCCAAAAACAACAACAATGAAACATTATATCAACAAGCTTTTTTATTTTGTGGCGATGGCTGTTTTGATGGCTTGCACTTCTGATAACGGACCGGAATCCGAAGCGGGTTTAACCCAAAATCAACAAGATTTTATAGCGTTACTCAAACTAAAGTATCCAACACAGGTAGTTAATTTTACAACAGAGACTGCAATAAATGAAGCTCCGTATGCAGTAAATCAAAAAACTACTTTTACTTTTTCTAGCTCGGGAATGTTGTTTATAGATACCAATCCAGAAAAAAATGATGGAGATGAAATTGAACTTCCAGTTTTTACCATTAGTGGTAATGAATATATTTGGAAAGATACAGAACAAGATTTGTCTTATGTTTTGTCTTTAACAGCAGAAAATTTTATTAACGAAATCAATGTTTTTAAAACATCAACTAATACTTTTTACAACTCTTTAAAAGTTAGTTCTGATGCTATTGAAGTTGAAAAGACATATTCTTATTTATTGTTACCAAATGAAATTGAATGTACGTCTCAAACAAAAAATAAAATAGAGACCGATCAAAGATTAATTACCATGAGAACAAAATTCTGTGATGGTTCTCAAAAATCTTTGAGTTTTAATTTTAAAGCAGATATAGCTATTGCCACAGGAACTTATCAAATACAAGCAACAAATGCTGAAGAAAAAAATCCGTTAGAAGGAAACGTAGCGGTGAGCTTATTTATAGATGGAGAAAATTACTATGGGCAATCAGGGACTATAACTATAAAAACAAACAACACTCTTAATACACTTGTTGATTGTGTTTTTGAAGGACTTGTGCTTAAAAACTCAAATGATGATGAAATTGTAATCTCAGGACAAATACTAGGGGTATAATGAAAAAGCAAATGTTATTAAAGTCAGCGTTACTGTGCTGTCTTTTTTTAGGAACCATGGTGAGCTGTTCTTCTACTGACGAACCAGAAGATGCTATTAATAAAGAAGAAGAGATTATTGAAGAAACTAAAGAGGGTTCTTATTACTTTTTTGGAGATGATAATATTGAATGTGCTCCTGTTTCTCAAGGAAAGACTTTGGTTTCAATTGTTCATATCATCTCTAAACCATGCCAATCGAGTAGTGCAGCTTTAACTTTTTATTTTGAAGTGATGCAAGAAATTGAGGTAGGAAGTTATGAAGTGTTGGCATCAGAAAGCATCAATGTTTACCCAGAAAAAGGACAAGTATCTATTGTTTTTTACAGTCACGATTCCAAAAACTGGTATGCTCAATCGGGAACAGTAACCATTACAACCAATAGTGATGACTCTTCTAAAATAGACTTAAAGTTTAAAAACCTGATAATGAAAGCTGAAGATGGAACAGAAACCACCTTTACAGGTCAAATTATTGGAGTGTAAAAAATTAAAACTTAATAAATAATAAAATGAAAAAACAATTTTTTTTAATAGCTGCTGTATTAACTATTTCCATAGCAAATGCGCAACAAGTTTCGGAAATAAAATTAAAGACAAAAGGATTTAATTTAAAAAAAGCCAAAAAACAGGATAAGGTTTATATTAACTCTTTTAACGTGTTTTTTGAAGTTTATAAAGAAATAAGAAATAAAAAAGCAGGGTATAAAGGGACAAGAGGAAAAGTAGTTGGAGATGCTAAAGTAAGTTTAGGAGTAGGTTTAAAAGGAGTAGATATTGCTGCGATTCAACAAAAAACAGACTTGCTTTACCAAGAGACCATCAATAAAATAAAAGCGAGTGGCTATCAATTAGTACCTGTAAATGAGGCGAAAAATTTAGAAATTTTTGAAGGATATGAAGTTTTACAAGGTCCATTATTGTTAGAAAAAGAAGAATTGCCTGGGGTAATACAAACTGTACCTGCTGGATATTCTTTTTTATCAAAAATTCCTAAAAAAACCGATGTAGGAAAATCTCTAGCCAAATTTACTAAAAAGTTTAAGCATCCTAAGTTATCAAGATATCCAAAAATTTCAAAAGAATTAGGAGATGTAATGGTGTTGGATATCAATATGTATGTGATGTTTACCGAAGCTCCAAAACCAGGATTTAATTTAGGAAGTTTAGATAAGGTGGCTAAGGTAAAAATTAATACCAACTATAGGTTGGTAGATAGGTATACCGTGGTAAATTCTGGAGAAGATAAAAAAAGTCTATTAGGAATAAAATCTGCTGGAAATAATATAGCTACCGATGTATTAACAGAGTTCTCTGTAGTGTATGGAAGAAATAAAATAGGAGGTTCTGCTTTGGCTACCTACGATGGAAATTTAAAAAAACCAATAGAAATAAACGGAGTCCTTAAAAAGGAAAAAATAAAGGCATATCAGTCACAACAAACCATTGCTCCAACCCTCAACAATCCTGCGTATCAAAAAATAGGAGGAATTACTTTGGCTACCATCGAAAACAGGTTTTCTAAAAATGCAAGTTGGATTCAGGTAGATGGTGCAAAACACAGCGATGGACTTTACAATGCTTGTCATCTGTTTTTAGAACAAAATTTAAAAGAAGTTTTTGATTAAAAAATCTATTATTCTATGGGAAAGTAAGGTTGATAAAGTGAGGTTTGATAATATTGTTTATCCTAGCTGTTTGCCATGTATATGGGCATTTGTTAGATAACAATTACAAACCTAAAGGCTGTATCGTTGTTTCGATACAGCTTTTTTATGTTTATTGGTTTTCTAATCAATAGACTTACACTAAAATAGTAGCACTTTCTGTAGTGAGTTCATCTACTTCATCAAAGTAAAAATCAATTCTTCCCAAATTGATTCCATAGGCTCCTACTTGATTGATTAAGGTGTTTTTACCAGCAGCATTTTTAACAATGGTTGGCTTTTTTAAGAAAGTGTGGGTGTGCCCTCCAATAATCAAATCGATATTTTGAGTTGCTTTGGCAAGCATTAAATCAGATATTTTATTAGGGTTGTTTTTGTAGTGATACCCCAAGTGAGACAAACAAATAATTAAATCGCAGTGGTGTTTGGTTTTGAGTTCTTGGGTAATGTCTTTTGTAATTTCAATTGGGTCTAAGTAGGTAGTTTCTTTGTACAACCTATGATCTACCAAACCTTCTAGTTGAATACCCAATCCAAAAATCCCTACTTTAATTCCATTTTTATGTATTATTTTATAGGGTTTTACATGACTGTCCAAAACAGTGTTTTTAAAATCGTAATTGGCAGATACAAAATCAAATTGTGCATGGGGTAGTTGCTTATAAAAGCCTTCAATTCCATTATCAAAATCATGGTTTCCAAGTGTAGCAACATCGTATTGCAACTTGCTCATCAATTGAAACTCTAGTGCACCTCCAAAATAATTAAAATAAGGGGTGCCCTGAAAAATATCTCCTGCATCTAACAATAGTGTATTGGGGTTTTCTTTACGGATTTGCTGTACCAATGTAGCACGTTTGGCTACACCTCCTTTACTGGCATTTCGGTAGTGTGTGGGTTTAAATGGCTCTATGTGACTGTGAGTGTCGTTGGTGTGTAAAATAGTTAAATGCCTTTGTTTTTGGGTAGTAAAAGCAGGCAATGTAAGTCCTCCAGCTAGAGCTAAAGTACTGGCACCTCCTACTTGTTTTATAAATTTTCTTCTTTCCATTAGTCAAGTGTTATGCGGTGGTCTATACGAGCTTTTAAAGTGTCTGTTTTTTTAAAATACTGAATGATAGCATCTCTAACTTTAAGATCTATCTTAGTTAAGGCTATAGGGTTTTTAAAAAAATCCATGCCATCGCCTCCGTGTTGCAAATAATCAGAAGTAAGAACAAGGTAGTTTTTGTTTGGATCAAATTTCTGTCCTCTTATGCTCAGTTCGTAGCTTTGGTCGTTGTGTATGGTGAGTTTTATTTGTTTAGAAAGCGGATGGGCTTTTTTTCCTTGAATAAAATAATGGATGAGTTCTTCTGTTTTTTTTCCACTAAGTTGAACCACAACCAACTGATTTTCAAAAGGCATGAGTTTAAAAGCGTGTTCTTTGGTTACATTTCCTTTGGATATCAACGCTCTAATTCCTCCAGAATTAAATAGGGCAAAATCGATGGTTTGTTTCGTTTTATTTTGAAAAATAGGCTGTGCCATTTGATAAGTCAAATCGGCCATTAAGTTGCCCAAATTACTTTGTTGTTGGTCTGTTTTTTTTTGTAAGGTTACAGGTGTGTAAGTCAGTATTTGCTGCATTTCACGGTCTAGTTGTGTCTTGTATGGAGCAATCATACTATCAATAGCGGTATTAGCTACCATTGCACTATCTATAGCGATGTTTTTGCCAACTATTTTGCTTAGTTGTTGTGTGCTGTTTTTACAGGACACGAAAGATATCCATCCACAAATAAATAAAATGACTTTTGTAAGTTGGGTTTTCATTTTAAAAAAGGATTATTTAACAGCTAAATTAAACAACGATTTTACAAACAAGCGAGATTGCAAAGTTGTGATTTTGTTAACATTTAGTGTGTTTTTGTGACTTTGCACTGGCGAAGTATAAAATTAAAATGTTCGATGTCATCTTTGTTTAAAAAAAGCTTGCCGGTTATGGTAACAATGGCATCGGTTTCAATTTTTTGTACAGTGCTAAATTGCAATTCCATAGCGGTTTCTGGTCCAGCACCACCACAAAAAAAGCAAGATGCCATGGGGTTTTTAGATAATATATACGTTTTTTTAGTAGGATGTATGTCTAAAAAGTATCCTGTTATTTCAACATTTTTACCGTTAAGTTGATTTAGGGTTGTTGGGAAAGTAGGATACAGTACCAGTTGGTCTAAGGTTTCTAAGTACTTTTCTTTAAAAGTAACTTTGGCCATTTGTTCCCAGGTGAGTTTATTTTGTGCTATTGAGAAAGAACTCATTAAAATAAAAAGGAACAATACAAGGTTATTTTTCATGATTAAGCTGTTTTGCTATGTTTAGGTTAAAAATAGGAGCAACGGCTAGTAGTACAGCCAAAAATGTTACGCCAATAGTTAAACATCCTATTTGTATAATAGCTTGTAGTGGAAGTGGGTTTAATAGATGTTGTGGTAGGTTATGTTTAAAAATAGCTGTACTTATGTTTGTGAACAAAATTCCCAAAATTAGAGAAAGACTTACAATCATTATGCCTTCGTATAATACAATTTGTAGCAGTTGTAAACGACTTGCCCCATAGGTTCTCATCAAAGCCAAATCGTAACTGCGTTCTTGTACCATTTTGTATAGACTACTAAACAAAATAAAACCCGCAATCATCAGTACAAAATAAGCTATGGTTGCTATGGTTTGAAGACCTATGTTGGTAAATTGGTAAAGTTTGTTTAGCTCGTATTTGGGAAGTGCTGCCTGTAAATGCGTATCTTTATTAATTTTTTTTGGCAATGTTAACAAAGCCATTGGGTTGTTAAAGCGAATCAATATGGCTGTAATTTCTTTAGATTGTTGATGTGAATTTTCTCCATGCCCCAAATTAGGTGCATTGTGCTCCTTGTGTTGATGTACTTCCCAAATGCTTTCTAATGGTGTAAGAATAAGTCTGTCTGTTACTTTGTTTGTTGAGTTTAATATTCCTACTACTGTAAATTCTTCTTGGTGCACGTGATGTTCGTTTGCCATCAAACCATGAGCACTTTTAAAAGTAGCTCCCAATTGCAAACGGAGTTCTTTGGCAACTTGACTACCTATTACCACCTCTAATTTTTTTTGAGGCCATGTTCCTTGTAGTAACTGTGTATTGTATAGTTTTTTAAAATCTGGTGTAGTGCCTACAATGCGATATCCCAAATAATTATCTCCATAAGATATAGGCACTGCAAATTTAATATGTCTGTTTTGGCTTAGTTTTAAGGCTTCTTGATAAGCTATATTTCCTGTAGGCTTGTCTAAATGCAACAAAGCAGAAAGTACAAGCTGTATTGGGCTTCCTTTTGCCCCAACAATCAAATCAATACCCTGTACTTGTTGTTGTATTTGTTGTTCAAAAGAATGTTTAATTTGAGCAATACCAAGTAGTAAAGCCAAACTAAATGATAGTGTCAATACGCTTAAAACCGTGTGTAAGGGTTTTGATTTTATGTTTTTTATGCTGATGAACCACAAATTCATAAAACAATAGATTTAGAAAAATAGGGCTTGATGCGTTTGTCGTGTGTAATTACTATTAAATTGGCTTGGTTCTGTGTTGCCTGATTTAACAATAGCTGAATTCCTTTTTTACAGTTGATGTCATCAAGACTAGAAGTGGGCTCATCGGCCAGTAAAAGTTTAGGTTGATGTACCACCGCCAATGCAATACTGAGTCTTTGTAGCTGCCCTTCACTTAACTCATTACTCTTTTTATGCATAAGTTCACTTAAATCAAGTTGCTGTAACAGTTCGTCTATTTGTTTTTTTCGAATGGATTTTTTTGCAAAAAACAAACGTGTTTTTAAGTGTTCTAAAATGCTTAAAGAAGCCAAGGCATGTTTTTTTTGAAACACAAAGCCCATTTGTTGTCCTCTAAACTGCTCAGTTTCTTTAAAAGTAAGTTTAGAAAGAGAAACATCTCCAACACGAATTTCTCCACTTGTGGGTGGCAATAAACCAGCTATCAAATGCAATAAAGTAGTTTTTCCTATTCCAGATTTTCCCAAAATAAGCAAATGTTCTTTTGGTTGAAGTTGTATGTCTGGAAAACAGAAAGTTTTTTCACCTTTTTTGTATTGATAAGTCAATTGATGTGTGCTAAGCATGGCTTCGTGTTGGAGTTGTAAATTATATTTATAGTTGATTTAAATAGTTCATTTTTTCAATCAAATCTCCCGAAATAGCAACCACAGCAGGTTTTGGAATCCCGTCACTGTCAAAAGGCCATTTGCTGGTAGGGTTGTTAAGGTCTTTGGTTTGTTCTCCAGGATGTTGCACGCTTAAAAATAAGGTTTTTCCATCAGGAGAAAACCAAGGGCCTGTAAGTTCGGCATCGGTAGGTGCGGAAGCAACCCTAATTACTTTTCCTGCATCTTTGCCTAGTCTTGGAATCACAAATAAGCTGTTGTTTTTAAAAGCTTGATAAGGTTTGTCTGCTCTGTTCATAGCACTTCCAGACATGTCGGAAGTCATCCATAAATTTCCAGAAAGGTCAAAAGCAAGGTTGTCTGGGCACGAAAAACCTTGAGCTTCACCTCCAGCCAAATAGGTAGATGCTTTAAAGCTAAGTGCATCAAAAGCTCCGTTGGTTTCTTCAATTTTTAAAAGGCTTCCGTGAAAATCATTATTAGACTTGTTGTTGGTTAAACTTACAATAATGTTCCCTGTTAATGGGTCTATCTCAATGTCTTCAGGTCTGTTTAGCTCGGTAGCACCTAATAGTTTGGCTGCTTCTCTTGCGCGAATCAATACCTCTGTTTGGTCTTTAAATTTAGCTTTTAGTTTAGGTTGTGTTTCCCAATCTAAGGGCAACCATTTTCCATTAATGGTGTCGGCTACATAAAGGGTTCCTTCTTTTAACGATCCTGGTTTTGATGAAATAAATTTATACAAATGTTCGTTGTTGCTATCATCACCTGTATATGCAACCACGCGCTTGTCTGCTAGTTCGTACAAGGAGCAACATTCATGTGCAAACCTACCCAAAGCAATGTGTTTTTGGGCAGCACCTGTTTTTGGATCTATTTCTACCACCCAACCATAGTGTTCTGGTGGGTAATCATAAAAACGATCCCAGCCATAACTGCTAAATCGATGACTAGCAACATTATTGGCATCGTATTCAGTTTCACCAAAAAAACCATCGTAGTTTTCTTCACAAGTAATAAATGTATTCCAAGGGGTAATTCCTCCAGAACAGTTGGCTAAGGTTCCTTTTACTGTTGTTTTCCCTTTAATGGGTTTGTCCCAATTTAATTGAATAGGAGTTTGTGCGGTAATACGTCGGTTATAAGGGTCGTTGTGTACTATTTTCCATTCATTTTTTTCTTTTTTAATTCGTACAATAGTTCCCCCTACATGATACATTTCTTGATCTACTTGTTCTTGGGTTCTGTGTTCTCTAGGATTGTCGTAATCTCTGTAATTAAAATTAGACACAAATAGCGGATTGATGTACTCGTGATTTACCCAAAGCAATCCATCATTAGGATTGGTGTTATCTAAAGGAATAAAGCAAGTAAAATCATTGTTAAAGCCAAAAAGATCTTGATCGCTAATGGCTTCGTTCCAGCGAATAATAGGCTGGTAAGACAGTCCTTTGGATAAAAGCAAGTCGTCTTTGTTTGAGGGGGCTAAATTTTGCAATACCAAATCTTTTAGTCGGCTTTTATCAGCTTCACTCAGTTTGTTTTTAGAATTCGGAGTGGTGGTGTTTCCGCAACTAGCCAAAAATGGTGGAACCATTGCAACTCCGATTCCGATTTTACCTAAAAAAGAGAGAAACTCTTTTCTGTTGTAGGTTGTTTGTGTTTTCATGTGATTATTAATAAAATTTTGCTTGTATTTATGCTTTAAAAGGAAATGAGGAATGGTGTAAATCAATTTTTAACTGATTTTCAATTAGTTTATAACCCAAAGTATATTCTACCTTTACTTCTTGGTTATGGATGTCGGTAAAATAATAATTGCCCATGGTAATGGCTCTATTTTCTTCTAAGATCCATCCTGTATTTTCAAATCTGATTTTTATCCAAGGCTGCGAGGTAAAACCTTGATCCTCTTGGCAAGTTCTGTTTTTACCAGCAATAAAATAAGACAATGCTTCATTTTTATCAAAGCGAAATTGTTTAGTTTCACATCGTGTTGGTTTGAATAGTACAGGAACATGATCAAAGGCATAAAGCGAATCAATAAATTCTTTTGCTTTTTGTTCGCAGGCATTTCGCTCATTTTTTAGCTTTCCAATGGCTATTATACCCTGAGCCCATTGGTTTTGAGTTTGGTTTATTTGTTTTTTACAAATCATATTTGTTGAGGTTTTATGATTTTTAAAAATTCATTTCGTTTGCTTTCGTCTTCAAAGCACCCACCAAATTCTAGGGTAGTGGTAAAGCTATTTTTATCTTTAATTCCCCTAGAGGATACATACAAGTGTTTGGCTGAAATCATAACAATTACATCCTCCGTTTCTAAAGCATCTTGTAAATCTTTTAAAATCTGAATAGACAAACGTTCTTGCACTTGTGGTCGGTGTGCATAATAATCTACCAAGCGGTTTATTTTTGAAAGTCCTATCACCTTTTTTTTAGGAACATAAGCAATATGAGCATGGCCTGTTATGGGCAAAAAGTGATGCTCACAAGCAGAGTCTATGGTAATGTTTTGTTCTACAATAAGTTTTTGGTATCGATATTTATTTTCAAACGTAGCCAATTTGGGTTTGTTGGTAGGGTTAAGGCCGTAAAACAATTCTTTTACATACATTTTTGCAAACCTGTAGGGAGTACCCGAAAGACTATCGTCTTTAAGATCCAAGCCCAATTCTTCCATAATAAGGCCAAAATATTTTTGTATGGTTTCTATTTTTTCTGCATCTGTTTTAACAAATGCATTTGGTAGCATAGGGGTTTTAATGCTAAAACCAATATGGTTGTCTCCTATGTCTTCTATTTGTTTTTTATTCATTTGTGATTTTTTAAATGCAACATTGTTGCAAATATATTGTTTTTGTGCAATATTGTTGCCATAATTGATTTTAAGCAAAAAAAAACTCTCAAAAAATATTTGAGAGTGGGTAGTTTTAAAAGTTGCTTAAGTTGTTAGGTTTTAGTAAAGTCTGTCTAAAATAGATTGTAGCACATTAGGATTGCTTCCAGGGCCTATGGTTAATAATTTTGAACCTGTAGTCGGAATTCCGTTAAAAGGTCTAATCAAACAAGTTCCATTAGGTTTACGTTCAAAATAAACATAGTTTTCTTGTTCTGTAAGTTGACAACAGCCTTTTACTCGTAAGATGCTTTGGGGCAAAAGAGAACAAAGTTGTTGAATGATTTCAGTACTGGCAAGTACAGGTAAATCAATAGAACACGAGGACCAATGTGATTTTAAATGATCTATTTTTTCTACATGATTTTCAGTAGCTTTTAATTTTGGTAGCAACAGCAAATCTAAGTTACTCATATTTGTGATTGCTGCTTTTGGGTTTATTTTCTGAATACTTTCGGTTGCTTTCTGTAGTTCTAATTCACTTACAGCATCTATATGAGTCAATACAATTAATGATGAGACTTGTATCTGATTCGCTTCTAATTCGTTGTGTTCTCCTCTTTGTTGCCAGTTGCTTACATCTACTACTGAAATTTGTACTGGAGGCAAAAAATGGGGTTCCAGACCAACGCCTAAAAACTCTATTAGGGCACAAGCATCCGAGGTTCCGTTGGCTTCAATAAGGGTAATTCCTTGTTCTCTTTTTGGAATTCGGTTAACAGTTTCTCTTAATTCCTGAATACCACTACAACAAATACAGCTACCATGTAAAGCTTTAATCCATGTTGGATTTTGTTCTTGGGTAAGTTGTTGTGCATCTATATAGGCGTTTTCGTAATCGTTTAAAACAACAAAAGGTTGCCAACCTATTTCTGTGTATTTTTTAGTTAGATGTTTTAAAAGGGTGGTTTTGCCAGCACCTAAAAACCCTACAATGCAAATAATAGCTTCCATTTTTTTATATTTTGTAAATGTAAAAAGCTGTATTCCTATATAGAAATACAGCCCTTAAAATTTGTAGCCTTTGTGTTTAGCAAATTTTATAAATTTCTTGAATGTTTTTTAAGATGTTTTCAAAATCAATCTTAAGGTCAATCAGCTTACCTGAATGAATGTCAAATACCCAGCCATGTACAATCACTTCTCTTTCGGCAAATGCTTTTTGGTATTGAGAGGTTTTTATCACATTAACACATTGTTCTTGCACGTTGAGTTCTACCAGTCGGTTGTAGCGTTCTTCTTCGTTTTCAATGGCATTCAACTCCTCTTTGTGCAATCTGTATACGTCTCTAATATTACGTAGCCAAGGGTTTAAAATTCCTAAATCTTGCGATTGCATGGCAGCTTTTACGCCTCCACAAAAATAATGACCACATACCACAATGTGTTTTACTTTTAGATGTGTTACAGCATAGTCAATTACAGACATGGCACTTAAATCTGTGTTAGGAACCATGTTGGCAATATTGCGGTGTACAAAAGCATCGCCTGGGTTAACTCCCATTAACTCTTCGGCAGTTACTCGGCTGTCAGAGCATCCTATATATAAAATTTCAGGACTTTGTCCTTTAGACAGATTTTTAAAGTAATCAGCATCAATGCTAAGCTTTTCTTCTACCCATTTTTGATTGTTTTCAAATATATTTCTAAGTTTCATAGATTTTATTTTAATTGTTAAAACTTAAGATTTAATTACACGAATATGTGACATCGTTTGATCTTGCTTGTGTAAATCCAGATCCAAATCTATTAACGTAAGAGTGATCTTTTTATTTTCTGCTTTGATGGAAAAATCTTCAATAATCTCAATAATATCTCTGTGAATAAATTGTGTTTTGGTAGCACTAATAGTAACGTTACTCTCTTCGGGTATTTTGTCTAATACCTTTAATACAGAAGCTTTGTTCAAAAAAGTTACATCTTCAGACAATTCTATAGTATAAGATCCTTTTTCTCCTTCGTTTTCTTCTTCTAAAAAGTATGGAATTTTATAGTTGTTTCTTAGAATGATAAAAATAGCTACAACCATCCCCAGGCCAATTCCTTTTAACAAATCCGTACCTACAATTCCTACAATGGTAACTATAAAAGGAATAAACTGACTCATTCCTTCGCTATACATTTTCTTAAATGTTGCTGGGCTTGCTAGTTTGTATCCTACAATCAATAAAATGGCCGCCAAAGTAGCAAGTGGAATTTTATTCAACAATACAGGAATACAGATAATGCTAATCAGCAATAAAAAGCCATGTAATATAGCCGATGTTTTGGTTTTTCCACCAGCCTGCATGTTGGCAGAACTACGAACAATTACTTGGGTTACGGGCAAACCACCAATAAGACCAGCACACATGTTTCCTATTCCTTGTGCAATTAATTCTGTGTTTGTAGAGGTTGTTCTTTTCAAAGGGTCTTGTTTGTCTGTAGCTTCTACACACAATAAGGTTTCTAAGCTTGCTACAACGGCAATTACAATTCCTGTAACGTACACATCTTTGTTTCCTAGACCTTCTGCAAAATCAGGAAAAGTAAAACTTGCAAAAAACTCTTCGGTAGACGATGCTACAGGGATTTTTACCAAATAGTCTGGAGCAATGTCTACGGCAAAATTAGCTAATAAGATACTAATAATTACCGCTAGTAAAGGACCTGGAAGCTGACCTACAAAAGGAATTTTTTTGACAAACGAACTTTGCCAAAGAATTAAAATAGCTAAAGAAATAATGGTAATTAGAGTTACATTTACATTAATTCCTTCAGAAATAGCATCTAAGCTCAGTGCTTTAATTCCAACAGCATCGTCCAATTGTTTATAAAAAATTAAAATTCCGATTCCTGCCAACATTCCTTTAATTACAGAAGATGGAAAGTAATAAGCAATTATTCCTGCTTTAAAAAATCCCATAATCAGCTGTATAGCTCCACCAATAACTACGGCAACTAAAAATATATTAAAAGAGCCCAAGTCTGTAATGGCGTTTAGTACAATTACTGCAAGACCTGCAGCAGGTCCGCTAACTCCCAAAGGAGAGTTGCTAAAACTTCCGACTACGATTCCTCCAATAATACCACTAATTAAACCCGAGTACAAAGGGGCACCAGAAGCCAAAGCAATTCCCAAACATAAAGGAAGGGCGACTAAAAAAACTACAATACTAGCAGAAAAATCGTGTTTGATATTTTTTTTAAAAGAAGCAAAATTCATAAGTTTAGTTTGTTTGTTAGTGAAAAAGTAACTTTTGTCTAAGCATTTACGCTATCTGGTGGAGGCGTTTGTATTTTTGAATTAAGGACTCCAACCTTTAGCGATTCATAAAAAACAATATCGATAAGTAGTCTGTTGTTAAGAAAATTGAAACATACACCGTTTGTATTGTATAAGTGCTGCACATCGTTAAGGTGGTTGTTTTCTTGGATTTTGTTTTCCTCTTCTAGCAGAAGCGTGATATTGTCTTTGCTTTGTTCTGTAAAAGAGTCCAAAGAAACCATTAAACTAGGTGCAAATACCACACAGAACATTAGGCTTAGAATGGCAAAGCCGCTAAGAAAATACGTTTTGTGTGGTGTATGCATTTAAGATGGTTTTTCTTAAATATAGACAATTTTTAAGATATCATGTCAAAACCAGTATAAGGAATTAATACGTCTGGAATTTTAATTCCTTCGGGAGTTTGATAATTTTCTAAAATAGCAGCCAATACTCTTGGCAATGCCAATGAACTACCGTTTAATGTATGAGCCAAAGTGCTTTTTCCTTCTGCGTTTTTATAACGCAACTTTAAACGATTGGCTTGAAATGTTTCAAAATTAGAGACAGAACTAATTTCTAACCATCGATCTTGACCTGTAGAAAAAACCTCAAAATCGTAGGTTAATGTAGATGTAAATCCTAAGTCTCCACCGCATAAGTTCAAAATTCGATAAGGCAATTTTAGTTCTCCTAAAATCTCTTTAACGTGTGTAACCATGCCATTAAGTGCTTCGGCAGATTTATCAGGATGTTCTATTCGTACTATTTCTACTTTGTCAAATTGATGCAATCGGTTTAAACCGCGAACATGCGCTCCGTAAGAACCTGCTTCACGTCTAAAACATGGAGTGTAACCTGTTAAGCAAATAGGAAAATCATCTTCTTTTAACAAATCTCCTCTAAAAATATTGGTCATAGGTACTTCTCCTGTAGGGATTAGGTACAAATCATCTATGGTAACATGATACATTTGTCCTTCTTTGTCAGGCAATTGCCCAGTTCCCATTCCAGAAGCTTCGTTTACCAAATGAGGAACTTGTGTTTCTTCGTAGCCTGCTGCTGTATTTTTATCTAAAAAATAGTTGATTAAGGCACGTTGCAATCGGGCACCTTTTCCTCGGTATACAGGAAAACCAGCTCCAGTAATTTTATTTCCCAATTCAAAATCAATCAAATTGTATTTTTTAGCCAATTCCCAATGTGGCAAAGCCCCTGAGTGTAGTTCAGGTTTTTCTCCAGCTTCAAAAACAGTAATGTTGTCATCTTCACTAGATCCTGCAGGAACTATTTTGTTAGGAACGTTAGGAATGGTATATAACAAGTTTAGCAATTTTTGCTCTGCTTGGTTAAATTCCTCTTGCAATTCCTTGGCACTGATTTTTAGCTTTCCGGACTTTTCTTTTAATATGTTTGCTTTTTGAACCTCTCCTGATTTAAAAAGAAGACCAATTTCTTTGTTCAGGGAATTAGACTCTGCCAAAACTTTATCGAGCTTAGCTTGTGTGCTTCTTTTCAATTCATCCGTAGCAATTACATCTTCTATAATTGCAACTGCATCTTTAAAGTTACGCTTGGCCAATCCAGCCAAAACTTCTTCTTTATTTTCTCTGATAAATGGTACTTGTAACATATCAAAATTATATTTGCAGCAAATATAATCTTTCCATGCTAAGGTAAAAACAATCTGTATAGGAAGATGTTTATAGCAGGTTTAATTTTTTTAGAAAATCTAGACTGTTTTTTTTGTCGGTTTGGAGCTGTTCCTTGAGTGCTTCTAGCGCATAAAAATTACGTTCGTCTCTTAGGTAGTGTAAAAACTCTACTTTAATTTCTTGATCATAAATATTTTGGTTAAAATCAAACAAGTGAGCTTCTATAGATTTGCTACTGCCTCCTACTGTAGGACGTGTTCCTATATTTAACATTCCATAATAAGTTACTTGTTGATAAGTAGCTCTAATTACATAAGCTCCATTTTTGGGAGTTAGTTTGTAAAGTTGCGGAATTTTAATGTTGGCAGTAGGAAAACCTAGTGTGTTTCCAATTTGTGCTCCCTGAACCACCACTCCGTTAATAAAAAATGGCGTGGTAAGGTATTCGTTTGCAGTGGCAATTGCTCCTTCATTTAAAGCAGTTCTAATTTTGGTAGAACTTACGGCAATATTATCAATGTCCTGAGCTTTGATTTCTTTTAAGCTAAAATCAAAAGTGTGGCTTAGTTCTTTAAGTTGTTCAAAGTCGCCTTCTCGATTTTTTCCAAAACGATGATCGTAACCAATTACCAATTGTTTTACGTTTAATTTATCTACCAAAACATCTCTTACAAAATCAAATGCTGTAAGATTAGAAAACTCTTTGTCAAAAGGATGAATAACTAAGTAATCCAAATCTGTTTGGGAGAGGATTTCAATACGCTCGTCTATGGTGTTGATGAGTTTGATGGAGTTGTTGGCTTGAATGACCATCCTGGGATGAGGAAAAAAAGTCAACAACACCGATTTTAGCTTTTTAGCTTTCGCATCAGCGAACAATCGACTCAATAGTTTTCTATGACCGACATGTACACCATCAAAAGTTCCGATAGTAACAACGGTGTCTATGTCTTCGGGAAAGTTTTTGTAATTGTGAATTACTTCCAAGGGACTCATGAATTTTGGCCAAATTTAAGAAACTATTTAAGAGTGATGATTGAAGAAAACGTAAAAAAATCGATTTTTTTTATCAAATTGATAGTGTCATATTATCGTATGTTTATTTTTTTTGTAAATTAGAATAAACAACCTAACCCAAAACTATGAGAACTAAACTATTACTTACATTCTTTACATTGCTATGTGTTAATTTTTACGGACAGAATACCGTAATTGTAAAAGGAAAAGTAGTCAACTCCCAAGACAACACACCCGTCATAACAGCCACAATTTCGGTAACCAAGTCACCAGAAATAGGTGTGGTTGATGAAAACGGAGCGTTTGTGTTAGAAATCAAAAAAGCCCCACCAGTAGAAATCCATATCAATGCAATTGGTTACAAAGAATACAAACAAAAGGTGTACACTACTAATAAAGAGTTGTTAATTTTGTTAGAAGAAGATGTTACCAGTCTCGATCAGGTAGTTATTTCCGCTTCTAGAACCCCAGAGCGTGTTTTTGAATCTCCTGTTTCTATTGAAAGAATGGGGGCAAAGGTGGTAGAAACAACTACCTCGCCAAGTTTTTATGATGGATTGGAAAACTTAAAAGGAGTAGATATTAACTCAAGTAGTTTAACATTTAAATCTATAAACACCAGAGGATTTGCTTCATTTGCCAACACACGTTTTGTACAGTTGGTAGATGGAATGGACAATTCCTCTCCAGGATTAAACTTTCCTTTGGGGAACTTAATTGGTCTAAACGAGCTAGATGTGCAATCTGTTGAGTTGTTGCCAGGAGCTTCCTCGGCTTTATATGGAGCCAATGCCTTTAACGGAATTATGTTTATGAGAAGCAAAAACCCATTTACACATCAAGGAACTAGTGTGTACGGAAAAGCAGGGGTTACTTCATCAGAAAATGCAGGAACCAACAGTTATGTAGATGTTGGAGCAAGAGTAGCAAAAAAAATCAATGACAAGTTTGCTGTAAAATTTACAACCTCTTTCTTAAAAGCCACAGATTGGTTTGCAACAGATACCCGTAATTTAAGTGATGATGGAGTCGCTATTGACGGAGATCGTAGTACGTTAGACTATAACGGTATAAACATTTACGGAGATATTATCAAAACAGATATTAAAGAAGTAGCACAGTCGCTAGAAGCCATGGGAGCAAGAACCTTAGGAGGAAACCCCATAGATGCAGACGATTTTAACAAGGAAGATGTTTCTAGAACAGGATATGCAGAACAAGATTTAATCAATAATGATACAGACAATTTTAGAGCAGCTTTAGCTTTGCACTTTAAACCTTTTGAAAATGATAAGGATACAGAAATTATTTTTAGCAGTAAGTTTGGAACCGGAAATACCATGTATCATGGAGCTAGCAGGTATGCGTTAAGAAACTTTATCATGCATCAACATAAATTAGAGTTTCAATCCAAACACTTAATGTTTCGTAGTTATATAACCTTAGAAGATGCAGGAGATTCTTACGATGTGCGTTTTGCAGGAATCAATACGCTAAGTGCCAATGGAGCAAACAACCAATGGTTTGGAACCTATGCAACAGTGTATGCTTCGGCAATTAATGGAGAGTTGGCAGGTTCAGGAGTTCCTGCAAATGTACCTACAGCAGCTCATGCAGTTGCTAGACTTCAAGCAGATACAGCTGTTAGATTAGAACCAGGAACCGAGGAGTTTAAAAATACATTCAACCAAGTAATAAAAAATCCTGACTTACTTACAGGAGCAAAATTTGTAGATAGTTCTAAATTGTTTCACTCAGACCTGAATTATAATTTTAAAGAGTTGATTGAATTTGCAGAAGTACAAATAGGAGGATCAGCAAGAAGGTATGTGTTAAATTCACAAGGAACCATTTTTACGGATACCAAAGATGAAGATATTTCTTATGATGAATATGGAATCTATACCCAATTGCAGAAAAAAGTTTGGGATAATAAAGTAAAACTAACAGGATCTATCCGTTATGACAAAGCTCAGAATTTTGATGGAAATTTTTCTCCAAGATTTTCGGCTTCTTACAGCCCTGATGTAGAAAAAAATCACAACATTAGAGCTTCGGTACAAACAGGATTTAGAAACCCTACAACACAAGACCAGTACATTGGGTTAAATTTAGGAAATGCTATCTTAATAGGTTCTGCAGCAGACAACCTAAGCCGTTATCAACTAGATGTACCCAATAGTGGTGCAGCACAACAACAAGGTTTTGCTGCTAGCACAAATTTTACAGGAACTTTGGCTTATCAAAACTCATTTACCTTATCTTCTATTCGTAAATTTTCTGCAACTCAGAACCCAGCAGATTTACAAGCAGCAGATGTAACTTTGGTAAAACCAGAGCAAGTAACTTCTTATGAAGTAGGGTATAGAGGAAAAGTAGCTAAAAGAACAGTTTTAGACATAAGTGCATACTACAGTCAGTACAGAGATTTTATCTCTATCAACACAGTAATTACCCCTCATTATGGAAGCAATACACTGCAAGATATTCATCCTGTTATCAACGTGCCAAATGCAGTTTTGGCAGTTGCGAATGGAGATTATACAGCGGTTAGAGTATATACTAACTCTAAAGTAGATGTAAGTTCAGTAGGTGTAAATGCAGGTTTGGAAACAAAAGTTTTTGGTGATTTTGATTTTGGAATCAACTATACATATGCATCTCAAGATTTTGATCAATCAGAAGACCCAGATTTTGCAACTTCTTTTAACACGCCCGAGCACAAAGTAAAAATTGCTTTTGGACACGATAATGTATATAAAGGACTAGGTTTTGGAATCAATGGGCGTTGGCAAGATGCTTTTTATTGGCAATCCTCGTTTATGGATGGTCAAATAGATGCAAGAACATTGGTAGATGCACAATTGATGTATAATATTGCAAATTGGAACTCTAAAATAAAAGTAGGGGGAGCCAATATTTTAGGACACGAATACCAATCAGCACCAGGTACAGGAACAATAGGATCTCAGTTTTATGGTTCTTGGGTATACAATTTTTAAAGAAGCATTTTTAAACTAATGATCATAAAGGAGGTTTCAAACTTTGGTTTTGAAACCTCCTTTATTTTTTTATAAAATCAAGTTGTGAACATTAATAAAAAATATATCTTTGCAGACAATTAAATCGCTGAACTGATTTAGAATTGAACTAGAAATTAAATTCTTTTAATAATACAAAAATGTCTAAAACAACAGGTAAAATCGCTCAAATTATTGGACCAGTAATTGATGTTGCTTTCGAAACTGGGACTGAGCTTCCAAAAATTTACGATTCTTTAGTTATCAACCGTGAGAACGGAAACACATTGGTGTTAGAGGTTGAACAACACATTGGTGAAAATACAGTAAGATGTATTGCAATGGATTCTTCTGATGGATTGTCTAGAGGGCAAGAAGTACTTGTTACTGGAGAACCAATTAAAGTTCCTGTTGGTAACGATATCTACGGGCGTTTGTTTAATGTAAGTGGGGATCCAATCGATGGATTAGCTCCGTTAGATAAACAAGGTGCAAACGGATTGCCAATTCACCGTGAAGCTCCAAAGTTTGAAGACTTATCTGTATCTACAGAAGTATTATTTACAGGAATTAAAGTAATCGATTTGATTGAACCTTATGCAAAAGGAGGTAAAATTGGATTGTTTGGAGGTGCTGGAGTAGGAAAGACAGTATTAATTCAGGAGTTGATTAACAACATTGCAAAAGGGCACGGAGGATTGTCTGTGTTTGCAGGAGTTGGAGAAAGAACTCGTGAAGGAAATGACTTAATGCGTGAGATGATTGAAGCTGGAATTATTTCTTATGGAGAAGCTTTTGAGCACTCTATGGAAGAAGGTGGATGGGATCTTGAAAAAGTAGACCACGCAAAAATGAAAGACTCTAAAGTAACATTTGTATTTGGTCAGATGAATGAACCTCCAGGAGCTCGTGCTCGTGTAGCTTTATCTGGATTAACCATTGCTGAATACTTCCGTGATGGAGCTGGAGACGGACAAGGAAAAGACGTATTATTCTTCGTAGATAACATCTTCCGTTTTACACAAGCTGGATCTGAAGTGTCTGCCTTGTTAGGACGTATGCCATCAGCAGTAGGATATCAACCAACATTGGCAACTGAAATGGGAGCTATGCAGGAACGTATTACTTCTACAAAAACAGGATCTATTACATCTGTACAAGCGGTTTACGTACCTGCGGATGATTTAACAGACCCTGCACCAGCAACAACGTTTGCTCACCTAGATGCTACTACAGTATTGTCTCGTAAAATTGCTGAGTTAGGTATCTACCCAGCAGTAGACCCGTTAGATTCTACATCTAGAATTTTAACTCCAGAAATTTTAGGAAAAGAACACTATGAGTGTGCTCAAAATGTAAAGGAGTTGTTACAACGTTATAAAGAATTACAAGATATTATTGCCATCTTAGGTATGGAAGAATTGTCTGAAGAAGATAAACTGGTTGTACACAGAGCACGTCGTGCACAACGTTTCTTATCTCAGCCTTTCCATGTAGCTGAGCAATTTACAGGAATCCCTGGGGTATTGGTAGATATCAAGGATACCATTAAAGGATTTAATATGATTATGAACGGGGAATTGGATAAATACCCAGAAGCTGCATTTAACCTTAAAGGTTCTATCCAAGAAGCAATTGATGCTGGAGAGAAAATGTTAGCGGAAGCATAAGTCAATGAACAATTTGCAATGAGCAATTAACAATAAGTTTTAATTGACCATTTGTAAAGTATTGAACATTGCTAATTATTAATTGTTAATTGATAAAAAATGTATTTAGAAATAGTATCACCAGAGGCTGTCTTGTTTTCATCAGAAGTAGATTCTGTAACGGTTCCAGGAGCCCAAGGAGAATTTCAAATGTTAAACAATCACGCTGCCATTGTTTCGGAATTAACCAAAGGATTGGTAAAAGTTCATGTACACTCTCAAGAACATTTAGAGCTGAATGAATTGACTGGAGGTTTGGAACGACATGTTGATGATGATAAAATTTTAACTTTGAAGATTAAAAGCGGAACGGTTGAAATGAAAGACAATAAGGTTATTGTTTTGGCAGACTAAGTCAAACATAAAATATATTAAAGAACGCTATCTATTTTTTAGATAGCGTTTTTTATTTTTGTAGGCTATATGTATAAGTTACCTACATCACTACAGCAAAAATTAGCCAAGCGAATTCAAGATAATTCGTTCAGAACTGTTCAACCCCAACAGCATCTTATTGATTTTTATTCGAATGATTATTTAGGTTTTGCCCAGTCTTTAGAAATCAAAAAACAGGTAGATATTTTTACAAAAGAACAAGGTTGTTCTAATGGTAGCACGGGTTCACGTTTAATTTCGGGTACACATGCTATACATCTAGAGGTAGAACAGTTGGTGGCAGCGTATCATGGAGCTACAACAGGGCTTTTATACAATTCAGGATATGATGCTAATGTAGGTTTGTTTTCGTCCATTTTGCAAAAAAATGAGATCTTGTTGTATGACGAACTAATTCATGCATCGGTAAGAGACGGAATTCGATTGAGCAATGCCCACACTTACAAATTTAAACATAACAACAAAGCTGATTTAGAACAGAAGTTGCAACGTTTTAAAGAGACAGCAACTGAAATATATGTGGCCATAGAGACAGTATATTCTATGGATGGAGACACCGCTCCTGTAAAAGATATAGCTGAACTTTGTAGCAAGTACAGGGCTCATCTTATCGTAGATGAGGCACATTCTGGTGGAGTGTTTGGTAATGCAGGAAAAGGCTGTGTGTCCGAATTAGGTATAGAAACACAAGTGTTTGCCCGTATTCATACCTTTGGAAAAGCGTTGGGTTGTCATGGAGCTATAGTGTTAGGTTCAGAGCAACTGAGAGATTATTTAATTAATTTTTCTCGATCTTTTATTTATACTACTGCTTTGCCTGTACATGAGGTAGCAACTATCAAAGCTGCGTATTTAGAATTAAAAAAAGGAATCGCAATTGACCAATTACAAAGTAAGATTACTTATTTCCAACAACAACTAGAGGGCTTACAAATGGTAAATAAATTTATTCCTAGCAACAGTGCCATACATTGTTGTATTGTTTCTGGAAATGAAGCAGTAAAACATTTAGCTCAAAAAATACAAAAGAAAGGCATCAATATCAAACCAATTTTGTCTCCTACAGTGCCTAAAGGAAAAGAACGCTTGCGTATTTGTTTGCATGCGTTTAATACTTTGGATGAGATTAAATTGCTTACAGAGTTGATTGCAAAAAACATAAAGGCTTAAACATGAAAAAAAATATATTTATTACTGGGATTTCTACAGATGTAGGTAAAACTTTAGCTGCTGCTATCGTAGTAGAAGCCTTAGAAGCTGATTACTGGAAACCGATTCAGGCAGGAGATGTATCGTATGGAGACAAAGATCGAGTTCAGGCTCTGATTAGCAATTCAAGTTCCAAATTTTTTCCCAACACATATGCGTTAAAAACTCCAATGAGCCCGCATGCAGCAGCAGAAATAGATCAGGTGACAATTCAAGTAAATAAAATAACTGCTCCAGAAACGAACCAAACATTAGTGATTGAAGGAGCAGGTGGTTTGTTGGTGCCAATCAACAATACTCAAACCATTGCAGACATCATTCCACAAGATGCTTTGGTAGTGGTAGTATCTAAACATTATTTGGGAAGTATCAATCACACCTTAATGACCTTGGAATTGCTAAAACAAAAAGGGGTAAAAACAGCATTGATTTATAGTGGTGATGAGCATCCAACTACAGAAAGTATTGTGGCTAAAATGACGAATGTTCCTGTTATCGGACGTATAAATCAAGAGGCAGAAATTAACAAACAAGTGGTTAAAAAATATGCGACTTTGTTTAAAAGTAATTTAGAAGATGAGCTTAACTAAAAGAGATCAAAAACACTTATGGCATCCGCTTACTCAGCACAAAATGACACCCGAGCACTTAGGTATTGTAAAAGCAAACGGAGTGTATTTGCAAGATGAGGAAGGAAAAAAATATATAGATGCTATCTCTTCGTGGTATACAGCTGTATACGGCCATTGTCATCCATATATGGTACAAAAAGTAACAGCACAAGTACAAACTTTAGATCAGATTGTTTTTGCGGGATTTACACATCCAGCGGCAGTAAATATGTCGGAGAAATTGATGGAAATTTTGCCAGACAATCAACAAAAAATATTCTTTTCTGATAATGGATCTACAACAGTAGATATTGCTTTAAAAATGAGTTTGCAATACCATTTCAATCAGGGAAAAAAGAAATTAAAAATTGTTGCTTTTAAAAATGCCTTTCATGGAGATACGTTTGGTGCCATGTCTGTTTCTGGTTTAGACGTGTACAATGGTCCTTTTTCTGATGTTGTATTAAGTGTAGATAGAATTGCAGTACCCACCGATGAAAACTGTCATCAAGTTCTAGCCGATTTTAAAAAGTTGCTTGCCACCAATCAAGTAGCTTGTTTTGTGTTCGAGCCTTTGGTACAAGGGGCAAATTGCATGCATATGCATCAAGCAAAACACTTGGATGCTTTGATTGCTTTGGCTCAAAAATACGATACGGTTTGTATTGCAGATGAGGTAATGACAGGCTTTGGAAAAACAGGAACTTACTTCGCTTCTGATCAGTTAGAAAACAAACCAGATATCATGTGTTTGTCAAAAGCATTAACAGGGGGGATGATTCCTATGGGACTTACTACTTGTACTCAGAAAATATACGATGCTTTTTATGCCAATGAAATAGCCAAAGGTTTTTTTCATGGCCATACTTATTCTGCCAATCCTATTGCTTGTGCAGCAGTAATCGCAAGTGTTGATTTATTAAAATCCGAAGAAATTCAAACTGGAATTAAGAGAATACAAAAAGGACATCAAGCTTTTTTAAAAAGCATCAAACCATATACTAAGGTAAAAAAGGCAAGAACTCTTGGAGTAATTCTAGCCATTGATTTGGATGTAGCTATTGACCGTTACGGAAAAGATCGAAACGCCATCTTTAATCATTTTATGAGTAAGGGTATTTTTTTAAGACCTTTGGGGAATACCTTGTACGTGGTTCCTCCTTACGTTATAAAACAAAAAGAGCTAGCGTTTATTTATGATGAGATAAAGGAATACATTCATCTTATAAGTTAAATGTATTCGACTTTGCTTTACGATTGTTTGGTTTAAGATTCAAGTTTTAACGGAGTTGAAAATGAATTATATGATTTTTTCGCAAACCAAAACGACTTGTTCGTTTTCTAAATTTGTTGTAAAAAACAAATATATATTTCCTCCTTCTTTAATTCCTGTTTTTTTACGAATGGTAGCCACAGATTCTTTAAAGTTTCGCGTAGTGATGTTTGCCTTTTTTTCGGGGAGTAGTTTTAAGAGTTGTTTTTTATGATAAGGAAGATTATGAAGAATTTTAAAACGTCTACCCGCAAATGGCACTAACGTATTGGAGGTGTATAGATGTGAATGTTGATGAAGTTTACAAACGTTGTAAGAATCACAAACTGCTGCAAATCCACCAGATTTTAAAATAGCACTATTGGGTTCGTACAAGTAGGTTAATGGCTTAGAGAGTTCGTAGGGATACTCTTGTTGATAAGTAAAACGAAACGTATTGGATTCTTTGTCTAGATTGGTTGCCAAGATGTCAATTTTGCCTTCGTAGTTCTTTTCAATACAAACCAAAACCTCCTTAACTTCATTATGCAAAGCAACTACGTGGATTTTTTTAACAAACTTCAATTCGTTTATACAACTACTGATGTCTATTAAGGGAGAGTTTTTAATAAGTATTTGATTTGTTTTTTCTAATAAAGAATCCAAGTGCATAGGAACATTAGGAAGACAGTCTTTTAGTAAAAATACTTTTCCTTTGGCATCATTTCTCCTAGAAGGGTCTATGTAAATCCAATCGTAGTGCTGGTTGTTGTCTATTACGTATTGTACTCCGTCTCCTTGAATACATTGTATGTTTTTGATCCCTAAGACTTGATTGTTGTGTTGCACCATTTCAGAAAGTTCGGAGTTCAATTCGCAATGAATTACTTGTGCAAACACAGACGAAAATGCATGACAGTCTACTCCAAAACCTCCAGTAATATCAATAATGCGGTTTCCCCCTTCAATCATTTCACTTTTAAAAGATGCGGTAGTTTCGGATGAAGTTTGTTCTATATTCAGTTTGTTGGGGTAATAAATTCCATCCGTTCGAAACCATAACGGTAGTTTTTTTTCACACTTTCTTTTCGATTCCAATTGCTGTAACAGTTCATGCATGTCTACATCAACAAAAGGACTTCCTTTAAAAACCAATTGTGTAATGTCTGTTTTTAGATGTTGCAGAATGTACTGCTGAATATGATTTTTTAAAAGGTTGGTGTTCAATGTTACAAATCTTGAGTTAGTAGTTTTACGGCTTTGTACTTGTAAAAAAATTCTTTGGCAATTACTTTAATAGCGGTGTAACATGGAATAGATACCACCATTCCGATCACACCAAAAAGACTTCCAAAAATCATAATCACTAAAAAGATTTCTAGTGGATGAGATTTAACACTTTTTGAAAAGATTAACGGCTGACTAACAAAATTGTCTAACAACTGAGCAAATAAGTAGCCAGACATAATGTACAAGGTGTTGGGAAGAATTTGGGTCTGAAAGTCTAAATCTAAGTTGTTGGTGGTTGCCAAAACAAACATAATAATTCCTCCGATTAAAGGTCCTATGTACGGAATTAAATTAAACAAAGCACATAAAAAAGCAATAATCAAAGCATTTTCAATATCAAAAATACTTAATACCAATGTGTAGATGATAAAGAGGACAGAAATTTGAAGAACCAAACCAATAAAGTAACGAGATAATAAGTCTTTGATTATTTCTAGCGATCTAGCTGCGTGTATAATATGTTGCTTAGGAATAAAGGCAAAAGTTCCTCTAGATAAAATTCTGGAATCTGACATAAAGAAAAAGGTAATAAACAAAACCGAAAACAAGCCCATGCTAAACGAACCAATACTTGCCAAGATAAGGTTAAGAATGTTAGGAATATTCTTTAGGCTAGGCATTACATCAAAGGTTTTGGTTTTTTCTAAAATGTCAATATTGCGAGTAAGTAAATAAGAATTGATTTCGTTACTTAAATGTTCCATTTTTAGTTTAAACGCTTCAGAGTTTAGCAAGGCTATATTTTCACTCTGTTTGCTAATTAACGGAGCAAATGCATTGATAATAATGGCAATGATAAAAATATACACTCCCATAGAAATTACTGCAGATAAGTTGTTTTTGATTTTTAACTTTTGATTTAAAAACTTAAGCATGGGTCTAGAAATCAAGGTCAGCACCGCAGAAATTAGGATGTAAACAAGAATGGTTTGTATTTGTATAAAGAACCAGATAAGAGCAACAATCCCAGCTAGGATACTTAGGGTTCTTAACAGTCCGTTACTGAGTGTTTTTGCGGTCATAGCTTTCTAAATATTGATGGCAGTAAGACTGAATTTCATCAAAAAAAAGAATGAAATCTTTTTCAAAAATAGCATAATTCTCTTTCAAATCTTCAATAGCTTCGTTCATTTTAGACAATCCTTTGGTTCGGATATTCATGTCGTGCATAATTTCGCCAATTCCCTCAAGGGTTCTGTACTTATACAACCAGTTTTGCGAAGACATGTAAGGAAGTAAGTTTTGTGCTCTTTCGGGAAGAATGCTGTAGTTGTCAAAAAACAATTGATACAGTCCTTGACTGTAGTTTAATAGCGGAATATTGGAGTATTGCTGCCAGTTTTTAGCTAAAAAATGATCGTATATTAAATCAATAATAACTCCTTTGTACAATCGGTATTTTGGGTCTAATCTGCGTTTGCTTTGTCTAAAAATAGGGTGCGTGTCCGTAAAATGATCAATAGCTCTGTGCATCATAATTCCAAACTGTATGTCTTTTGTATAATGCTGGTATTTGTTTCCTTTTAGCGTATCTGCAATAAAATTCCCAATAATAATTTCTTTGTGGTTTTGGGATAGAAAAAGATGTGCTAAAAAATTCATTTTATTAGATTAAGGTAGATGAAGGTAAACAAAAAAAGCGTTTTACAGGATGTGCAAAACGCTTTTTTAAGAATATAGTTAGTTGAGTTAGTTACTTAGCATAACAGGCATTACCAACATGGTAATCAATTCGCCTTCTTCGGTACCATCAGCAGGAGTTAAAATTCCAGCTCTGTTGGGCAAAGACATTTCTAGTTGTACATTTTCGGAAGAAAGGTTGTTTAACATTTCGGTTAAAAAACGAGAGTTGAACCCTATTTCTAAATCATCTCCGTTATAATCACATAACAAACGCTCGTTGGCTTTGTTAGAAAAGTCTAAGTCTTCAGCAGAAATATGTAGTTCTGTTCCAGCCATTTTTAAACGAATTTGATGCGTAGTTTTGCTAGAGAAAATAGAAACACGCTTGGTAGAGTTTAAAAAAGAGTTTCTAGAAATAGAAAGAACATTAGGGTTTTCTTTTGGAATTACAGCGTTGTAGTTTGGATATTTTCCATCAATTAACCTACAGATTAACGAAACGTTATCAAAAGTAAATTTGGCATTGGCATCGTTGTAAGATATGCTTACTTCAGCATCTGAAGAAGCCAAAATTCCCTTTAAAATATTCAAAGGTTTTTTAGGCATAATAAACTCTGCTGCAGTGGCTGCCTTTACATCTGTTCGGGTATATTTTACCAATTTGTGAGCATCGGTAGCTACAAAAGTTAAGTCTTCGGTACCAAACTGAAAAAACACACCGCTCATTACAGGTCTTAATTCATCATTACCTGCAGCAAAAATAGTTTTAGAAATTGCGTTGGCTAAAATATTGGCAGGTACCAAAGTAGTACTTGGTTTTTCTAGTTCAATAGCTTTAGGAAATTCACTTCCGTCAAAATAAGGCATTCCGTAGTTTCCTTGTTCCGATGTCATTTCTACCTCGTTTTCCTGAATCTTAAAAGTTAAAGGCTGGTTAGGAAGCGTTTTTAAAGTATCTAACAAAATTTTAGAAGGAACAGCAATTGCACCTTCATCTTCGGATTGTACTTCTATTAAGGTAGACATGGTGGTTTCCAAATCAGATGCCGAAATGGTCAATTCTCCTTGGTTTAGCTCAAATAAAAAATTATCTAAAATAGGCAAGGTGTTGCTGGTGCTAATTACACCACTTAAAACTTGTAATTGTTTCAACAATTGCGAGCTAGATACTATAAATTTCATAAGTTGTTACTGTTAAGTAATAATGATAAGTTGTATGAAAAGCTAATATAGAATGAAATCGTATGCTATCAAAGAAATGTTTTAAACATAATTAAAGAGACTGTTAATAACCTTTAAGAATAATTCTTTTTTCTCCTCAAAAAATTAAGCAATCCTACTAGGGATAATAGCAATAGTGGCAATCCCAAGTTTAGCCATTGCCAGTATATCTTTTCTTGATATGCTTTAGGTTTGTTAATAAAATCTAGTGTGATTTTTTTGGCTCTAAGTTGAATGAGTCCAGAATCATTCAACAAATAGTTAACCGTATTGGTTAAAAATTCTTTGTTGGCAAAATACGATTGAGTCCATTTGTCTAAGCCTAGTTCTAAGGGTTTTCCTTTGCTAATTTGATTACTGCTAAGGTCTCCATCGGCAATAACCACCATTTTATTGTTGCTTCCTTTATCTAAATGTTTGGTTGCAAAGGGTTTTACACGGTTTTGATAAGCAGAAGTAAAATCTCCTTCTAACAACACACCTATTATTTTAGATCCTTGTTGGTATGAAGCTACATCTCCAGTTTCGGTAATACTAGCCAAAGAAACATATGTTGGTACAGCTTGGGTTTTGCTTAAAGCAGAACTTTGTAGCAAAACTGTTTTGCGAATACGGGGATTAAGAGTGTCTAAACTATTGGCAAATTCTAGCCTAACTTCTCCTATGTTTTGATTGATAACATGTTGCTGGTTGCTTTTAATCACAGGATAATAATCCCATAAAAACTCATCGTATTGAGTGTTGTTGCCAATTTTTCCTGTGGCTAATGGAATTTTAGCGGCATACAAATCTCTTATCAAATGTTTTTGTATGCGCACTCCGTAATTAAACAAATAATCGGTTAGATTTAAATTTCTCTGATAAGCCAGTAATTTTCCATGCTGCATCAAACTATCTTTGGGGGTGTGCACCAAATCTAACAACCACAGTGTTGCTCCTCCGTGTACTGTATACTGATCTAAAACGTATTTTTCTTGTTCGCTAAACGCTTCTGTAGGCTTGCTAATAATTGTTAAATCAAAGTCTTTTAGTTGTGCCAGTGTTTGTTTAGGATTCTTAGCTACAGAGTCTAAAGTAAACGGAGCTAGAAAATAATTTTCTCCCAGACTTTTTAGCCAATCGTATTGGTACAAATCGTTCAGTTGGCCATTTCCTTTAAGTACTGCAATCTTTTGTTTTTTTACAGCGGTAATTTGTTGTATTCCGTTGGCAAAGGCAAACTCTAAATTCTGAACAGAGTTTTCTATTTGACGGCTTTCGTCTTCAAAAAAAGAATTTTTTAAAAGATTGATTTTTTTTGTTTTCTGACCACTTTTTATCAGAGCCCAAGGAAAAATGATGCGTTCCGAAACGGTTCCGTCTTCTTGAACGGTCAATCGGCTAGGGGATAGCCCTTTGGAAATTAGTTCTTGCTCCTTTCCTTTGGGAGATACAAATGCAAAGTGAATATGCTTGTTTTGTGCTTGTAGCTCTGTTAAAAAATACAAAGTTTCTCTACGCAAGCGTTCAAAATCAAAAGGCAAATCATCCGTTAAAAATACCTGAATAAAAACGTCTTGAGACAAATTGGTTAGTAAGTGTTGCGTAGGTGTAGATAAGGAATATTTTTGGTCTTTGGTAAAATCCCAACGTATGGAAACTTGAGTACATACAACGTTGATAGCAACGACAAAAATAACTAGAATTATATTTTTTTTAGAGGCGATCATCCTGTAATTTTAAATGAGTAAATCCAAGAAATAAGAAAGAAAGAGATATAAAATACATGATATCGCTAAGTGCAATTACACCGCGGCTCATACTGTCAAAATGAAAGGGAACTCCCAAAAGATGCCATCCTGAAGTAATGCCTTCGCTTAGGTTTTCTAGAGCAGTAAATCCAAAATAAAATATAGCATTGATGAGACTTGCCAAAATAAAAGAGGTGATGTTGTTTTGGGTTAAAATAGAACAAAACATTCCAATAGCAATGTAAAAACAAGCCAGTAATAATAGACCAAAATAAGAAGTAAATGTACTTCCCAAATCAATATTTCCTACAGGGTTTCCTAACTGGTAAACGCTGTATACAAAAACACAACTTAGCAACAAGGTAATGAACAGAATACAGGCATAGGCAAAAAATTTACCCAAAATAATTTCAGAACTTTTAAGAGGTAGTGTTTTTAACAACTCAATGGTTCCTTGTTGGTACTCGTCGGCAAAACTTTTCATGGTCATTGCGGGAATCAAAAACAGGAAAACCCAAGAACTGTTAGAAAAAAACGCATTTAAGTGTGCAAAGCCAGTTAAGATTACGTTGCTGTATCCTTTAAAAAACCAGAGCAATAAGGCGTTTAGAGTTAAAAAAGTCCCTAGAATTAAGTAGCCAACGGGATGACTAAAAAAGGATTGTAGCTCTTTGTAAAAAATAGGTTTCATTTACTTAGGTGTCTGTTCAAATTCTATGGTTACAGGTTCTCTGTAATTTAAGCCTAGTAGTGTAGAAGCTCCTCCTACAGTTTTAGGATTGCTTTTATAGATGGCAATTTCTAAAAAATTATTGGAATTGAATAACATCAATCTGCTACCAGGAGCTTTTCTAATAGAAGCTTCAGAATTAAAATCGATGATATCACTATACTTTTGTAATATTTGATGGGTGGTATACCTACCTGCCGAAATTTTAAAAGGTCTTCCTTTGCCATATTCTTGAAACAATTCCTTGGTAATATTAGAGATTGCATTTCCGTAATTATCTACATAAATAATACTTCCTACAATTTTAGAATCGTACAAAGTGGGCTGTAATTCTACCAAGTGTTTGATGTTTGCTAAAGGTCTACCAATCACATCCAAAGTTCCTCCGCGAGCAATATGACAAGCTACGTGAACAAAAACATCCAATTCCGAACGACAATTTTCTATACGATCGTGAATGTTGATTTCTACAATTTTGCTGGGTTGAATTTCGGAAGCAATCATAGAAGTAATTCCGTTGTCTGGACAAATAAAATAATGGCCGTCTAACAGCAATGCAATGTGTTTGTTGGTAGGTGTCAATTCTGTATCAACTCCTACAATATGAATACTCCCTTTAGGAAAACTTTGATAAGCGTTTTTTAAAATATAAGCTGTTTCTGCAATATTAAACGGAGAAATTTCATGAGAGATATCTACAATAATAGTGTTAGGCAACAAGGAATAGATAGCTCCTTTTAAAGTAGAGACATAGTGATCTTTTTTTCCAAAATCAGTCGTTAAGGTAATCAATGCCATAAACTAAAGGTGCTATTTTTTTTTGAGATAATAATTGTGGCAAATTTACAGAAATGTAAATGATAATTATGTACTTTGTATGGGCAATTTATAAACAGGAATAGAGCTTGAACGAACGATTAATTACCTTAGACGAAATCAATCCCGTAGACTTTTTGGGAACCAACAATTCCAACATCGATTTTATCAAATCCTATTATCCAAAATTAAAATTAGTGGTAAGGGGCAATCAAATCAAAGCCTTTGGAGAAGCTGTGTTGTTGGATGAGTTTGAAAAGAAAATTGAAATGCTTGTTAACTATTTGCTAAAGTACAACAAGCTAGATGAAAGTAGCATAGAACAACTGCTATTGTCTTCTAAAAGCGATTTGCAAAAAGACAAAAACTACGACAAAATATTGGTACACGGTGTAGGAGGCAATCAAATTAAAGCCCAAACCGCCAATCAGCAAAAAATGGTAAAAGCTATAGAAGAAAACGATATGTTGTTTGCCGTGGGGCCTGCTGGTACAGGAAAAACCTATACAGCTGTTGCTTTGGCCGTTAGAGCTTTAAAAGAAAAAGAAGTAAAACGAATTATTTTAACACGACCCGCCGTAGAGTCTGGAGAGAATTTAGGTTTTTTGCCAGGAGATATGAAAGAAAAGCTAGATCCTTACATGCAACCTTTGTACGATGCTTTGCGTGATATGATTCCAGCCGAACGTTTGGCATCGCATATGGAAAAAGGAATTATACAAATAGCCCCTTTGGCTTTTATGCGTGGTAGAACTTTAGACAATGCCTTTGTAATTTTAGATGAAGCACAAAACACCACCCATCAGCAAATGAAGATGTTTTTAACTCGTATGGGAAAAAGAGCCAAGTTTATCATTACGGGTGATCCAGGACAAATAGACTTACCAAGAAAGCAGGTTTCAGGTTTAAAAGAAGCTTTGTTGGCTTTAAAAGATGTAAAAGGAATTGCCCAGGTTTTCTTAGATGGAAAAGATGTAATTCGTCACCGTTTGGTAAAAGAAATTATAACGGCTTATAAGAGTATTGAGACGGATATTTAGAATATTAGATATGAGAGGTTAGATATTAGAATTGTTTCGGATAAATTCTTACACTTAGATTCTAACTTCTAATATCTAAATTCTTACATCTAAAATCCTATTTTTGCAAAACTTAATTTAAGAGTATGAGTAACACAATCAACGATACCAATTTTAACTTTCCTAACCAAACAGCGGTTTACAAAGGAAAAGTTCGCGAAGTATATACTGTAGAAGAAAAGTTAGTAATGATTGCATCGGACAGACTTTCTGCTTTTGATGTAATTATGCCGAAGCAAATTCCATACAAAGGGCAGATTTTAAATCAGATTGCGGCTAAAATGTTAGAAGCAACCAAAGATATTTGTCCAAATTGGGTGTTAGGAACACCAGATCCTAATGTAACCATTGGGTATGCTTGTGAACCTTTTAAGGTAGAAATGGTAGTGCGTGGATACTGTACTGGACATGCGTGGAGAACCTACAGAAGTGGAGAAAGGATTTTGTGTGGAGTAACCATGCCTGAGGGGATGAAAGAGAACGACAAATTTCCAACTCCAATTATTACACCAACGACAAAAGCAGATTTAGGAGATCATGATGAAGATATTTCTCGTGAAGATATTTTAGCAAAAGGAGTTGTTTCTCAAGAAGATTACGAACAGTTAGAAGCTTATACTTTGGCTTTGTTTAAAAGAGGTACAGAATTGGCTGCTGAAAGAGGGTTGATTTTGGTAGATACCAAATATGAATTTGGAAAAACTGCAGAGGGTAAAATTGTGGTAATTGATGAAATTCACACACCAGATTCTTCTCGTTATTTCTATGCAGAAGGCTATCAAGAAAGACAAGATAAGGGAGAAGCTCAAAAGCAATTGTCTAAAGAGTTTGTACGTCAGTGGTTGATAGAAAATGACTTTCAAGGGAAAGAAGGACAACAAATTCCTGAGCTAACCGAAGAGAAAATAGAGGAAATCTCTAATAGATACATTGAGTTGTACGAGCAAATTACAGGAGAGGATTTTGTGAAAGCAGACATATCAAATGTATTAGAGCGTATAGAAAAAAATGTAAATGCTTTTTTAGCTAGTTAATATTTTTAACCCCATCAAATCAAAACCTCAAGCCTAATGTTTGAGGTTTTTTAGGTTGTTAGCGTATTAAATTACCATTATATTCTGTAGATTTTTTTTTCAAATCGAGGATATTATCGAACTTTAAGCCTAAAATATTTAACATGAAACTGCAAAAATCGCATTTACTAGAGCTACAAGAAATAGCCCAACAGGCTGCCTTAAATGCTGGAAAATACATTCAAAGTAAGTTGAATGAAGATTATGAAATTGGCAGTAAAGGAACCAATAGTAAAGCTTCAGATATTGTTACGGAAGTAGATATCAATGCTCAAAAAATTATAGCTAAAGCCTTACAAGAAAGTATACAAAAGTACGATTTGGGTTGGTTGGGAGAAGAAACTCCTGATGATGGAAGTCGTTTGGTGAAAGACTATTTTTTTACGGTTGATCCTATTGATGGAACACTTCCGTTTACCAAAAAAACAAATGGATTTTCGGTGTCTATTGGGTTGGTGTCTCAATCTGGAATATCGGTTTTAGGAGTAGCTTACGATCCGTATCACGATGTGTTGTATTGTGCTGTAAAAGGGGAGAAAGCTTACAGAAATGGAGAGGAGTTTAAAATAAATTACAACAAAAATAAAGGACTTACTTTTTATAGTGATCTAAGTTTTGTTTCTTCAGGAGCGTATCCTTTTTTAATAGAATCTCTGGAAAGAACAGCTAAAGAAAAATATGGTGGAGCGTTAAAAGTAGTCGATCATCAAGGAGCGGTCATCAATGCTATGAGTGTTATAGAAAATGCTCCTGCTGTATACATCAAACCGCATAGAGACAAGCAAGGAGGAGGATGTGCTTGGGACTTTGCAGCTAGTGCATGCATTGCAGAAGCAGTTGGGATTAAAGTGACAGATTATTTTGGAAATCCAATCAACTTAAACAAAAAAGAAAATACCTACATGAACAACGAGGGAATTCGCTTCGAAGTTTGGTAGGTAATTTTTGTATTATTTTTTAATAATTTTAAGTGGTGCAGTTCCTGTGTTTGCGAGTTTTAGAAAATAAATTCCAGCAGGGATTTCACTCAAATCCAAAGACATTTGTTGTTGTACCACCGCAACTTTTTGTTTGTACACCAATTGTGATTGGCTGTTGTGTAAGGTAGTTAAAACAAAGTCTTTTGTGGTGTTAACAGTAATATGAAGCATTCCCTGGGTAGGGTTAGGACGAGCTATGACAACCTTGGTAAAAGGAATACGGGTTTCAGAACTTCCTTCGCATTCTTTTTTAGAAAGAATCACAACCTGATCGTTTTGGTGTACGGGAATGTTAAAATTAGGATGATTGGTTTCTAGTACTAGTTGATCGTTAATCATTACTCTATAGGGTGGAGTTCCACTAAGAATTGCTACCGAAAAAATGTCAGACGTTAATTGTGTGTTTGTTTTAATAGCATTGCTTTCTTGTATTGTAAGCTGGGAGCACTGTTTGTCTTCTGTAGCACTGCGTAAGGCAATACACAACTCATAGGTGGAAGGAGCTAAGTTTTCTAGGGTAAGTTCTTTGCTAAAGTTATAACTGTTTCCTTGAATTTCCGCAACGTATTCCCCAGCAATATCTGCTTTAATATAGATACTTCCGTTGTTGCTGTCAGGACAGCTTTCAGAATTTGTTTGTAAGGTAAATTGCGTGTCAAAAACAGTCCATGCTTCTCCTTCTCCTGTATCTTCAATGGCATCAACACCTGCAGTCCACCTAGTTCCTCCACGTTCGTATGCTCCAATATCGGGTAAAGCACCTTTGTAAGGAATAACAAAACCTGAAATAAGCGGAGCTGCATCAATCAACGGACTTCCTGCTGCAGGCACAAAATTTTGTTCAGCTGCATTTTCAAAAGGAGAGTCAGAAAAAATAGGGCTATTCTGAATGTCGAATTCGCTAGTGCCTGTTCCTTTATGCCAATTACCTGTATTAGCGTAGTTGTTGTAAATTTTATTGTTGGGTTGGGTGTATCCATTAACCCAAGAATCCATAGCACCTTGTGCATTCCAAATGGTATTGTGATAAAAATTTAGATGGGTATTGTTCCAGTTAACTTGATATCCTGTCCAAGATACATTCCATACTACATTATGATGAACTTGATATCCTTTGCTATTGTTGTCTAGATAGATTCCAGCTGCTTTGGCGGGATCGTCAGGATGATGAGAATAAGAAGGAGCAGTTGCATCGTGAAACCAATTGTGATGAATTTCGTTGTTTTTAAGATTGCTGTTACCCACTGTGTAAAACACGCCAGAATCGCTATTTATTATTTGAGAGTGAGAGACATCGTTGTAAGCTACTTCACAATCGGTACCAGCTACATACATTCCATCCCTTCCTGCGTTATAGATGGTGTTTTTTAAAATCTTCATTCCGTCACCGCTTGTACGAATAGGAGAAGCATGGATGCCAACATAATCTATATTTCTAATGGTATTGCCTTCTACGGTACAAAAGTCAGCAGCCCAACCAGAGATTACAATACCACTCACAGAACTGTGGTCTATAGTACAGCCTTTAATTAGAGTTCTGTCGCCCAAAACTTCAATAGCTGCTTCACCTACTTGTGCAGAGGTGTTGCTTAAATCATCGTGTCCTTCACTTCCGTGAACAATGGTACAGTTTAGAATTTGATTGTCATCAGCACGATTGTCTATTTTAATACTACCTCCAAAAACATGTAGTCCATCAAGCTGAACATAATCTCCTTTGATTTCTATAGCGTACTTTCTAGTGGCATAAGAAACGGAATTGTTGGCAGGCATAAGACCATCAGCAGGCTGAAAATACAAGATGTTGGTAGCACTATCATAATACCATTCTCTGGCATAATCCAAAGCTTCTAGTTTGTTAAAAAGGTAAAGTTGTCCTCTTTCATTACCAGCATAGTTTCTCCAAGTAGTTGGGTTGTGAGTACTAAAAGGCCATTTTTCAATATTTACCTCCTCAAAATCAATTCTTGTCGTAGAGCTTGCGGTAATGGGTCTTGTCCAACTGGCACCAGAATGAGCTCCTAGGTAATAGACCAAACCTCCTGTCCAGTCAATATTTGGGAGATTGTTTGCCGTAAAGTAAGCACCATTTCCTCCAGTAACGGGGATGCAATCTATGGTCCAACGATTATTGTCTGTATTGTTAGGCCATCGAGCTAAATCCATATAATCACCATGATGATATACGGCTCTAAAACGGCTTTCAATTTCCATGTTTACGGATGTTTTATAAATATTGTTTTGGTGTACTTGCCATCCATTGACATACGAGGTAGCCTTAATTTCTACGACTTCTCCATCAGCAGCTCTAAAAGTTAGGTATTGATTGGGGGTTCCACTTTTATTAATAATAAACTCTTGTTCGTATACACCACCTTTAATAATACAAACATCACCAGCATTCATCACGGCTATGGCTTTGTTAAAAGTACGATATGGAGAGGTAACACTTCCATTATTGTTGTCGTTCCCGTTGGTAGCCAGGTAAATAGTTTTGGCAAAACCAAAAGAGAATATAGAAAAAGTGAAGAGTAAAAAAAGTAATTTTTGTTTCATAATACCAAAGGTCTCAAATTAGGTGATTTAAAATTAGCAGAGCGATTTGGTTTTGAGGGAGACGATATTCCAAATTACTAAATCATATGTTTTGTAAAGTAAAAAGGGATGGTTTTGTAAGGTATTTAAAGTTGTAAACAGCTTGTTGATAAGTTGTGTTTGAGTATAAAAAAAGAGGCTCAAAGGCCTCTTGTAGGTAGAAAATAGTTAAATTATTTTTTTTCTCGTTTGTAATAAGCAACCAAACTGGCTTTTGCTAATGTGTGATTTCCTAAGTTAAAACCAACGATGGCCGCATTGGTGTTGGCATTTAGTCCTAAACTTTGGATGTCTAAAGCATATACGGTAATAATGTATTGGTGAAATCCGTGTCCTTCAGGTGGGCAAGGTCCTCCATATCCTTGAGTACCATAGTCTGTGATACTTTGTATAGCTCCCTTTGGAGCCAGTCCTGATTGGATGTTTCCTGCATCGGGTACCAGTTGATTGATATCTGGAGCAATGTCAAAAATTAGCCAATGCCACCAACCACTTCCTGTGGGAGCATCAGGATCGTACATGGTAACAGCAAAACTTTTGGTTCCTTCTGGTGCGTTTTTCCATGTCAATTCAGGAGATGTATTTTTTCCAACACAACCAAATCCATCAAATTCTTCATTAATGGTGGCTTGCCCTCCCAAATTCTGACTACTTAAGGTAAAAGTTTCTTGTGCGTAAGTGCTGCATGTAATAGCAAGCAAAAACGTAATTACGAATGTGGTTTGTTTCATATACATGTTGTTTTTAGTGTGTTTGTTATAGATTTATTCAATTCTTTTTCCATTGGTAATAAATGAAATCCCTTGTTGGCCAGAGGTAGAAATCATCACCGCTTCAAATAAAGGTTCGTTGCTGTCGGGATGAATTCTCCAATCAAAAAGAAAATTGCCACCTGTTCCTCCGTGCTTATCACTTTCATCAATAACAATTTCAACGGTTTCCATAGGAGCAATGTAAATAGGGTGTTCAAAATAAGTTCTTATCGATTTACCATGCGTGTCAAAATATGCAGCTTTGTCTATGTAAACAGTGTCATGAGAGTTTAGGTTTCTAAGGCTTACCGTAACGGTTAAATTGTGAGTTCTGTGTTCGGTTTGGCTGTATACTTGCGAGTATACAGAAAGGTATGATGTTCCTTTTTCTAAAGGAATATCTTTAGTAAAAGTAGCTTTTCTTTTGTTCCAATTTACGGTGTTTAACGCACTATTCTCTTTTGGAGGCTGGCAAGAGATGAAAAAGTTACAGGTTAACATAAAAAGAAGATAGCGTTTCATAATAGTATGGGATAAGAAGCAATCGGAAAGATTGTCTAGGTTTTTAAATCAAATATAAAAAAATGCCTTGCAAGTTGTTTTGATAGAGACAACTTTCTGTACAAGGCGGTGTAAAAAAAACATTCGTTTAAACACAAAGTGTTTTTGTGTTAAACGAATGTTAAAGTATAGGGATGAAAATAATTAGTGGCTTGTAATTTTAATATTTTCTGGAGTTCTTACATATAGTAAAGTAGTTGTATTGGGACTCTGAATAAAGTGTTCGTAAACTCCCTTAGAGCTAAAATAGCTACCTGGTAATAAATTTTTTGTGGTTTGATCTTGATAATCTAAAGCTCCTTGAATCACAACGCTTCGGAACGTTTTTTTTGCTTTAATACTTCCCTTAAATCCTTTTGGTATGGAAATTAGTAGTCCTTTGTTTTGAGAGTCTTCCCATAAAAAAGCAATTTTTGGAGTTTTGGCATTTTTATGGGTTTTAATCAATTTGGTTTCTTTAGCACCTAGCCAAACCATATTGCTTGCATCTACATTCACAGGGCGTTCTCCATTGTCAAAAGCTTTAGAGGTGGGTTTTACCAAATAAGGACCTTGGTTGATTTCTATATAAGCCATGTTTTCATCTGCTTTTGCTGAGGTGATATGAGATTCCCCCGCAGGTTGTGTCCAAAAAGATCCAGTAGGCATCCACATGTTAGCTGCATCAGGGTCGTCGTTGTGAACCAATCCTTTAATAACAATTCCTCTGTAAGTAACATTGTGAATGTGTGGTGGGGAAGCAAATCCTTTTTTAAATTGAACTAAAAATCCTGTTGCTTGGGTTCCTTCTCTATCTCCCCATAAAGTTCCTGCTTTGGGGCTGTTGTCCCCTCTGGCTGGGTTTAACGGAGTCCAGTTAACTTCTGAGCTAAGTACCACTTGATGTTCTGATTTTAATTGATTTTTTTGTGCATAGGTAGCACTTGCAAAAGCAAATATGCTCCATAGACTTATTTGAATGATGTTAATTTTCATGGTGTTTGTTTTTTTGTTCTTACAAAGATAAAATAAGTTTAAAAGTTAAACTAAGTATGGAAAAAGGTTAATGAGGTAAAAAATAAGGTTTTGTTGTTGTAAAAAAAGGGTTTAGACCCTTAAATTAACAAGGTTAGGTTATTACCAACAACAAAAAAACAAGCAACCCTAAGGTTGCTTGTTAAAAAAGTGTAGTTTTCAACATCTTGGGATGTTTGACTTTAAAACATTTTCATTAACTAGAAATGAGAAATATAGAAGGGATGTTGAGTGTTTATACTTTTTTAGGTTGATAATATTTTTTCTTTAACCAAAAGGAAACTCTAACCAGTAGAATAAGGGCTGGTACTTCAACCAAAGGCCCTATTACTCCTGCAAATGCCTGTCCAGAATTTAGTCCAAAAACAGCAATGGCTACAGCAATTGCTAATTCAAAATTATTACCAGCAGCTGTAAAGGCTACAGAAGCTGTTTTATCGTATTCAGTTCCCATGGCTTTAGAAAAGAAAAATCCAATTAAAAACATCAAGGTAAAATAGACAAGCAATGGCAAGGCAATAATTAGCACATCCATAGGGATTTCTACAATCAATTCTCCTTTTAAAGAGAACATCAATACAATGGTAAATAGCAAAGCAATTAATGTTAAAGGAGATATGGTTGGGATGTAGGTTTGGTTGTACCATTTTTCTCCTTTCCATTTTACCAAAATAAGTCTACTCAAAATTCCTAATACAAACGGTATTCCTAAATAAATAGCTACACTTTCTGCTATGGTAGCAATCGAGATGTCTACAATAGCTCCTTCAAAACCAAAATAAGGTGGCAATACGGTGATAAAAATCCAAGCGTAAAAACTATAAGCAAATACTTGGAAAATACTATTCAATGCAACCAATCCCGCTCCGTACTCGCTACTTCCTTCAGCCAAATCGTTCCAAACCAACACCATGGCAATACATCGAGCCAAACCAATTAAAATTAACCCTACCATGTATTCTGGGTAGTCTTGTAAAAAGGTGATGGCTAAAACAAACATCAATACAGGGCCTACAATCCAGTTAAGGATTAATGAAATTGATAAAATCTTAGTGTTTTTAAAAACTTTAGGTAGTAAACCATAGTTCACTTTTGCCAAAGGAGGATACATCATTAAAATCAAACCGATAGCGATGGGGATGTTGGTAGCTCCATGACTCATATTACTAACCAATGTAGGAATTTTTGGAAATGCGTAACCTATGGCAACTCCAAAAGCCATGGCTACAAAAATCCACAAGGTTAAATTTCGATCTAAAAAACTCAGTTTCTTTTGTGCCATAATTTAAGCGTTAATGTTAGAGAAAATATATTTTAGTTCCGTAGCGATTTGTAAACTTCGCTCTTCATATTTTACTGCTTGTTGCGAAGTGTTGTCAAATGCTTTTGGGTCTTCAAATGTAATAGGAACTCTAACTTCTGCACCCGCAATAAATGGGCAGCCACCGTCTGCTTGAGAGCAAGTCATGACAGCTGCAAACTGTGACGTAGGGTTAAAAGCTGCATCTAGTTTTTTAGAAAAACCAATAATTGGGTGTGTGTTTGCACTGTATTTAATACTGTAAACAGGATTGTCTGTATTGCTAAGTTTTTCTATTTCAAACCCTGCTTTACTCAGTGTTTCAGCAACCATAGGGTACAAGGCTGTGCTTTCCGTTCCACCAGAATAACAAGTCACATTTTGGATACCGTGGTAGTAGGCTATAGCTTGTGCCCAAACTTGAGATAAGTGACTTCTTCTAGAGTTGTGGGTGCAAATAAAGTTGATTCTTATAGGTTGTTTAGCGGTGACTTTCTGTTGTACATATTCAATCAATGGTTGTAGAACTTCTTTTCTTTCAGGAGCAATGGTTTGGAAATCTAAAGAAGAAATAGTGCTTTCTATTGTTGAGAATAAAGACATGTGTTATAGGTTTATTTGTTAATAGTAATATTGCGATATAATGAATGAAAATTTCTAACTAAGGAACTAAAATTATATCCTTATTTGTTTATTGCAATATTACGATTGAATTGTGAGTTGACAAAATTTAAAAGTTAAAATAATGTAAAATAAAAAAGCTTCGAGAACTTTTGTTTCTCGAAGCTTTAATTGTTGTTATGTGTACACAAAGATTACATCATTCCTGGCATACCTCCGTGATGGTCATGACCTCCACCAGCTACTTCAGGCTCTTTGATATCAGTTAGAGTACAAGCTGTGGTTAAAATCATTCCTGCTACAGAGGCAGCATTTTCTAAGGCAACACGTGTTACTTTAGTTGGGTCGATAATTCCCGCTTTAAACATTTCTACGTATTCGTCATTTTTAGCATTGTAACCATAGTCTCCTTTTCCTTCAATCACTTTAGCTACAACTACAGAACCTTCACCTCCTGCATTGTTTACAATTTGTCTTAAAGGTTCTTCAATAGCTCTGTTTACAATAGCGATTCCTGTTTTCTCATCGGCATTTTCAGCTTCTAACTCGGCCAAAGCAACTTTTGCTCTAACCAAAGCAACTCCACCACCTGCAACAATTCCTTCTTCTACAGCAGCTCTTGTAGCATGTAAAGCATCATCTACACGATCTTTCTTTTCTTTCATTTCTACTTCAGAAGCAGCACCTACATACAATACGGCAACACCTCCAGCTAATTTAGCCAAACGTTCTTGTAATTTTTCTTTGTCGTAGTCAGAAGTTGTGGTTTCTATTTGTGCTTTAATTTGATTTACTCTAGCAGCAATAGCATCGGCAGCACCAGCACCATTTACGATGGTTGTATTATCTTTGTCAATAGTTACCGTTTCTGCAGTTCCTAAGTTGTCTACAGTAGCGTTTTCTAATGTCAATCCTGTTTCTTCAGAAATTACAGAACCTCCAGTTAAAATAGCGATGTCTTCTAACATAGCTTTACGTCTGTCTCCAAATCCAGGAGCTTTTACAGCAGCAATTTTTAAAGCACCACGTAGTTTATTCATAACCAAGGTAGCCAAGGCTTCACCATCAACATCTTCGGCAACAATTAACAACGGTTTACCACTTTGAGAAATAGGTTCTAAAATAGGTAATAATTCTTTAAGGTTAGAAATCTTTTTGTCGTATAACAAAATGTAAGGGTTTTCTAACTCGGCCAACATTTTTTCTGAGTTGGTTACAAAGTAAGGAGATAAATATCCTCTGTCAAATTGCATACCTTCTACAACATCAACATAGGTTTCAGTTCCTTTGGCTTCTTCTACAGTAATAACACCTTCTTTACCAACTTTTCCAAAAGCTTCAGCAATCAAATCACCAATGGTATTGTCGTTGTTAGCAGATATTGCAGCTACTTGCTGAATTTTATCAGAATCTGAACCTACCACCTCAGACTGATTTGCCAAACCTGCTACGATAGAAGTTACCGCTTTGTCAATTCCTTTTTTCAAATCTAACGGATTGGCACCTGCAGCTACGTTTTTTAACCCTTCGTTTACAATAGCTTGTGCCAATACGGTAGCGGTAGTGGTACCGTCACCCGCCAAATCGTTGGTTTTAGAGGCTACTTCTTTTACCATTTGTGCACCCATATTTTCCAAAGCATCTGGTAGTTCTATTTCTTTAGCTACAGTAACACCATCTTTGGTAATATGTGGTCCTCCAAAAGCTTTGCTAATTACCACATTACGTCCTTTAGGTCCTAAGGTTACTTTTACAGCATTTGCCAATTGGTCTACTCCTCGTTTCAATCCGTCACGAGCTTCTATGTCAAAAATGATTTCTTTTGCCATGATATTTTATTTTTTATGGTTTGCAACTATCAGTTACAAACGTTTTTGTTTAGGTTATAAAATTGTTGTTAATAAATTGAAGTTATAGGCAAGTAGCCCATAACTGATGGGGTGTTTAAATAATCGCAAAGATGTCACTCTCTCTCATGATTAAATAATCGGTTCCTTCGTAATTCAATTCGGTTCCTGCATATTTACCGTACAAGACTTGGTCACCTACTTTTACAGTTATAGGGTTGTCATTAGTTCCATTACCTACGGCAACTACAGTTCCTTTTAAAGGTTTTTCTTTGGCAGAATCAGGGATAATCAATCCTGATGCAGTAGTGGTTTCAGCTGGAGAAGGTTCAATCAAAACGCGATCCGCTAATGGTTTAATGTTAATGCTCATAATATAATTTTTTAAATAGGTTTATTAATTACGCTGTTGTATTAATCGAAAAGTATGCCAATAAAAAAAATGTCATCATGAGTGACATGATGACATTTTTAGGATTTTGATAAGAAATACAACCTATTCTTCCGAGCTTTCTTTAGTCTCTGTAGGGTTGTTTATCAAATCTTCAATATCTTCTACTTCTTGAGTTGCAGCGGGTGCTTGCTCTCTTTGTTGGATTGTTTCTTGTAAGTCTGATTGACTAGTACCTGTTCTTGGAATAGCCAAGCTAGATAGCAAAATCAACGCCAGTAAAGTAATTGCTAATGTCCATGTAGCTTTGTCCAAAAAGTTGTTGGTACTCTGTACACCTCCAATAGTGTTTCCTGTACCTCCTGCAATAGAAGAAGACAAACCACCTCCTTTTGGATTCTGTACCAATACAATTAAAATAAGTAGTACTGCCACTACCATGATTAGGATTAACAATAGGTCGAATGTTGTCATGATTTATTTTTTTGTAAAATTTCGATTTTTTCTATTTGGTTTGCAAAGAAACTACTTTTTTCTGGATATTTCAAACTTAAAATTTTATAGGCTTGAATTGCATCTGAGTATTTTTTTTGAGCAATATACACTTTTGCCAAGGTCTCTGTCATAAGTTGGTGTGTTGGATCTTCCGTTTCTGAAAGAATCGAAGCACTGGTAGGTATATTTTTAATGGGACGAGAAATCTTAGGATTGCTCATTAAAAACTGATCTATAATATTTAGCTTGGTTTCTAAGGGTTTAGGTGTTTCCTTTTGTAAAGTAGTTGGATTGCGCTCTATAGTTTTTTGATGACTTAACTGCAGCCATTCTTTAAAACTGTGTTTTTCTTTGCTGGTAAATTCTAAAGGAGCAGAGAATACAACCTCTTGTGTTTCTGTAGCAAGAGGAGTGTCGGGTGCTGTTTTGGTAATTTGAGCTTTGTTTTGTGCTTGTTGTGCTTCTTCAATTTGGGAAATAAAGTCAAACAAAACCTCTCGATCTACTGTGTGTGCAGCAAGGTTTTTTAGTGCGTTGTTGTATTTAAAATGTTGGCTGTTTCGGTATTTTTGTAACAACAATGCTTTGGCCAGTTGAAAATATGGAAATTCTGCAACCAAGGTTTCTAGTTCTGAAACGCTTAATTGTTCTGTTTTTTGATGTTTTAAAATTTCCGTAAACTGTTGCATAGGTTGTCTTACCAGCTTCCTACAGAAGCGTTAAAAATATTTTGGTTGATACGTTCAAAAATTTCTTCGTAAGCAGTTTCCAATTCACTTCCTTGCAAGATGGTGGTTGCAGGATAATCGTAAAAGTGGCTAAAGCGTTGTTCAAAATTTTTGCTTTCGTCTTCCCTGTTGTAATAGCGTACATTAATTTCTATAGTCAAACGGTTTTGAGAGGCCGTTTGCTGTGCGTTGGCAGTCATTGGAGTAATGGTGTAGCGAGTGATTTCTCCCTCAAACTGCAAATCGCCACTAGATTTTACCAAACTCAAGTTGGTTTGTGTTAAGAAAAAATCTTGCAAGTTAATGGTAAATTCCTGACTCAAGGTAGGCTCTACCAATTCTGCATTGTTGTTAAAAAAACTAACCTGAATGGTTTTGGCATTTCCCGTGTCTCCTCCGGTAAAACTATAGTTTACACTACAGCCAATCAATACAATGGTGGCGATAGCAATACTACATCTAAAAGCAAAAGTGCGAAGCATGTGCATATGGTTTGTTAACAAAGATAACTTATAAGTTGTATTGTTTTATTTTTCTGTACAAAGTTCGTTCCGAGATCCCTAATTCTTTGGCTGCCAACTTGCGTTTGTCGTTATTGCGTTCCAAAGATTTTTTGATCATTTCTATTTCTTTGTCTTGTAAAGACAGGTTCTCGTCTTCTTCCACGGTTTCTATATACGAGTATTCCTCGTCTGGTTCTTCGTCTTCAACTGCCTCTTTTTTTGAATAGCTTAGCAAATGAGCTTTGGATGATGGGGCCAATGCTTTGGGATGAGGTTCGTAAAAATCTTCCAATTCTTGATGATTGGTGTTGCGCTGCATAATGCCAAAGGTTACTTTTTTAAGTTCGTCTAATTCCGTTCTTAAATCGTAAATCATTTTTAGTAAATTTGACTTTTCTTCTTTTTGAAAATCAGAAGTTTTGTCTTCAAAAACCATGGGTAGCGAAGCACTGCTTAGATTAGGAAGGTATTGCTTTAATACTTGAGCAGAAATATTTCGGTTTTCTTCAATCACAGAAACTTGTTCGGCAATGTTTCGTAGCTGACGGATGTTTCCTGGAAAATGATAACGATCTAACAGTTCTACTGCCTCATCACTTAATCTTACGGTTGGCATTTTGTACTTTTGAGCAAAATCAGAAGCAAATTTACGGAAGAGTAGATGAATGTCTCCATTTCTATTTCTCAATGGTGGCAGTTCAATTTCTACGGTGCTTAATCGATAATACAAATCTTCTCTAAAACGGCCTTTTCTAATAGCTTCAATCATTTTTACATTGGTTGCAGCAACAATACGAACATTGGTTTTTTGCACATCAGAAGAGCCTACTTTAATAAATTCTCCGTTTTCTAACACACGTAACAGGCGAACTTGTGTGGTTAAGGGCAATTCTCCTACTTCATCTAAAAAAATAGTTCCTCCATCAGCTACTTCAAAATATCCTTTTCGGGTACTAGTTGCCCCTGTAAAAGCTCCTTTTTCATGTCCAAACAATTCACTGTCTATAGTTCCTTCTGGAATGGCACCACAGTTTACAGCAATGTAATTGCTGTGTTTTCGGTGAGACAGAGAGTGGATTATTTTAGGAATACTTTCTTTACCCACACCACTTTCTCCAACTACCAAAACAGAAATATCTGTAGGGGCTACACGAGTGGCTTTTTCGATAGAGCGATTAAGTTGTGCATCGTTTCCTATAATTCCAAAACGTTGTTTAATTACCTGAACAGATTCCATAGTTTTTTGATTTTTTTTTGAGTTCAAATTAATGAAGGGCTTCTCCTAAAAGTGTAGCAGAGGTACAGTCTGTTATTTTTACCTGAACAAAATCGCCTACTTTTTCATTTCCTTTAGGAAAAACGACAGCATAATTCTGAGAGTTTCTACCCATCCAATGAGCTTCGGATTTTTTAGAATTTCCTTCAATCAAAACTTCTACTGTTTTGCCCATGTAACTTTGGGTGTTTTTTAAACTCAATTCACGTTGCAAGTTAATAACCTCAGTCAATCTTCTTTTCTTTACATCGTTAGGAACGTCATCTGGGAATTTTTTTTCGGCCAAGGTTCCTGGTCTTTCTGAATACGCAAACATAAATCCGTAGTCGTAATTTACGTATTCCATTAGGCTAAGCGTATCTTGATGCTCTTCTTCGGTTTCGCCGCAGAAACCAACAATCATGTCTTGAGAAATGGCACAATCGGGCAATAATTTTCTGACGTTATCAATCAACTCTATGTATTCTTCTCTAGTGTGCTGTCGGTTCATTCGTTTCAATACAGTAGTGCTACCCGATTGTACAGGCAAGTGCAAATACCTACAGATATTTGGATAGGTAACCATGGTATGTAGTACTTCTAAATCCATGTCTTGAGGATTGTTTGTGTGAAAACGAACACGTGTTTTTGGAAAACTACTGGCAACCATTTTTAACAAGTCAGCAAAACCAACAGCAGTTGCTTTGGCAATAGCACTAGCTTTGTCAAAGTCTTTCTTAAGACCTCCACCATACCAAAGGTAGCTGTCTACATTTTGCCCTAGCAGGGTAATTTCTTTGTAGCCTTTTGTAACCAAGTCTTGAATTTCAGAGATAATACTTTGCGGGTCTCTACTTCGTTCTCTACCACGGGTAAAAGGTACTACACAAAACGTACACATATTGTCACAACCACGGGTAATGGTAACAAATGCAGAAACACCGTTGGAATTTAATCGAACAGGCGATACATCAGCATAAGTCTCGTCTCTAGAAAGCAACACGTTTACAGCATCTCTTCCGTCTTCTACTTCCGACAATAAATTAGGCAAGTCTCTGTATGCATCTGGTCCTACAACCAAGTCAACAATTTTTTCTTCGTCCAAAAATTTCGCTTTCAAACGTTCTGCCATACAACCTAAAACCCCCACTTTCATCGCAGGATTTATTTTTTTTACAGCATTGTATTTTTCCAAACGCTTTCTTACAGTTTGTTCTGCTTTTTCGCGAATAGAACAAGTGTTTACCATTACCAAATCAGCTTCATTAAGGTTGGTGGTGGTGTTGTATCCTTGTTCGGATAAAATCGCAGCTACAATTTCGCTGTCATTCATATTCATCTGACAACCATAGCTTTCTAGGTATAGCTTTTTTGTATTTCCTTTTATATGTTCGGTAGAAAGTGGATGTCCTTGCTTGTTGGCATCAATCACTTTTTCTTGATCGCTGACTCTACTCATGAGATTGTATTTATGGAGAGCAAAAGTACAATAAAATATGTGATTTTATGACAAGATGTCAGAATATAATAGAGTTAATAAAATCTTAAATAAAGATGTTAAAGCAAAGGTTTTAAATTTTCTCCCTACTTTTGTTGCAAAACTAAGACAACAAAAGGAAGAAGATATATAGCGTATGGCAAACAATCTTGTAATCGTAGAGTCGCCTGCAAAGGCAAAAACAATAGAAAAATTTTTAGGGAAAGATTATCAGGTTGAGTCCAGTTTTGGGCACATTGCTGATTTACCTTCTAACGGTTTAGGAGTTGATGTAGACGGAGATTTTAGTCCCACTTATATTGTCTCTGATGATAAAAAGTCGGTCGTTAAAAAATTAAAAACACTTGCCAATAAAGCCCAAACGGTTTGGTTAGCAAGTGATGAGGACCGTGAAGGAGAAGCTATTGCTTGGCATTTAAAAGAACAGTTAAAGTTAAAAGAGGAAAACACCAAAAGAATTGTTTTCCATGAAATAACAAAAAAAGCGATTCTAAAAGCAGTAGAAAATCCAAGAAAGATTAATTACAATTTAGTAGATGCACAACAAGCCAGAAGAGTACTAGATAGGATTGTAGGTTACGAACTTTCTCCTGTATTGTGGAGAAAAGTAAAAGCAGGCTTGTCTGCAGGTAGAGTACAATCTGTTGCAGTACGATTGATTGTAGAAAGAGAACGAAGTATTTTAGAATTTCAAACAGAAGCTAGTTACAAAGTCGTGGCGGAATTTGTAAGTTCAGAAGGGAAAACATTTAAAGCCAGTATTCCTAAAGCATTTGATACTAGAGAAGAAGCGGAGGGATTTTTAAAAGAATGTGTAGGAGCTAATTTTAAGATAGCAGATTTAACGACCAAACCTGCAAAAAAATCACCAGCAGCTCCTTTTACAACATCAACTTTGCAACAAGAAGCCTCTAGAAAATTAGGTTTTTCAGTGTCTAGAACCATGACGGTAGCACAACGTTTGTACGAGGCTGGGATCATTACTTACATGAGAACGGACAGTGTCAACCTATCGGACGATGCCAAACAAGCTGCTGCAGATGAAATTACTTCTTACTACGGAGCAGAATATAGTACTCCAAGAGATTACAATACAAAATCAAAAGGAGCACAAGAGGCTCACGAAGCCATTCGCCCTACAGAGATGTCTCGTCACGAAATCAATCAAGAGCACGATCAAAACCGATTGTACGATTTGATTTGGAAACGTACGCTAGCTTCGCAAATGAGCGATGCTCAATTAGAACGTACCAATGTAAAAATAGAAAACAATCAAAATGATAAAATCTTTACAGCAAATGGAGAGATGATTAAGTTTGAAGGGTTTTTAAAAGTGTACTTAGAAGGTACCGACACAGAGGACGAAGAACAAGACGGTATGTTGCCTAGGTTGGCAGTAGGAGAAGCTTTAGAAAATGAATTGATGACTGCTACGCAAAGATTCACCAAACCTCCATACCGATTTACAGAAGCTTCTTTAGTAAAACAGTTAGAGGAACTAGGAATTGGTCGTCCGTCTACCTACGCACCTACTATTTCCACGGTTTTAAGAAGAGGTTATGTAGAAAAAGGAACTGTAGAGGGTACAGAAAGAGAGTACGAACAATTTGTGTTGGCTAACAATAAATTAACAACTAAAACGTTGACAGAAAAGGTGGGGTCTGACAAAGGAAAGTTGGTGCCTACGGATATAGGAAATATTGTAAACGACTTTTTAGTAGCTCATTTTGATAAAATTCTAGATTTTGGTTTTACAGCCAAAGTAGAAGAGCATTTTGATGAAATTGCCAGAGGAAACGAAGACTGGATTAAAATGATCAAAGATTTTTACAAAGGATTTCATACCGATGTAAAAGACGTAGCAGAAAATGCAGAGAGAGAAAGTGGAGAACGCATTCTTGGAACACATCCAAAATCAGGAAAAACAGTATTGGTACGATTGGGTAAATTTGGACCCTTGGCACAAATTGGAGGACCAGATGATGAGGAGAAAGAATTTGCAAGTTTGTTAAAAGAGCAAAACCTAGGAACGGTTACTTTAGAGGAAGTGTTAGATTTGTTCTTGTTGCCAAAAAACTTGGGAGACTACAAAGGAGAAGAAGCTATTGTATCTAACGGACGTTTTGGTCCTTATATAAAATACGGAAGCATGTATGTTTCCTTAGACAAAGGAGAAGACCCTATGTCTGTAGATTACGATAGAGCGGTAGAATTGATCGAAGCAAAAATTAAAGCAGATGCTCCTATATATCATTACGAGGAATTGCCTGTACAAAAAGGAGTAGGACGTTTTGGACCTTATATCAAGTGGAACGGAATGTTTATCAATGTAAACAAAAAATACGATTTTGATAATTTGTCCGATCAAGACATTGTTACTTTAATAGAGGATAAAAAGCGAAAAGAGATAGAAAAAGTAGTTCACCATTGGGAAGAAGAGGGAATTCGTGTGGAAAAAGCTCGATGGGGACGACATAATATTATCAAAGGAAAAACCAAAATAGAACTTCCAAAAACAGTAGATGCTCCTGCACTTAGTTTAGAAGAAGTAAAAGATATTTTAGAAAAGAACACACCTAAAAAAGCAACTCGTAAAAAAGCAGCGACCAAAAAAACAACTGCTAGAAAGTCAACACGAAAAAAAGCGTAAGATGATTCAAGATTTTTTTACCCCAGTTCCCAAACATCTTAGTGAGTGTGATTATCCCAGTCAGACTTTGGGGAACTGTGTCGTGAAAAATACAGAATGCGAAGGTTTTCCTGATTTAGATAATGTACAAGTCGCTTTGTTTGATGTTAGAGAATCTAGAGGGGCAGATCGCAATCTAGGAACGGAAGAAGGAGGTGAAAAAATACGAGAAGAACTGTACCAGCTTTACCAAGGAAACTGGGAGATTTCTATGGTAGATTTGGGCTCTATTTTAGCAGGAAATGAGCTAAAAGACACCTATTATGCTGTGAAAGAAACAGTTTTTTATCTGTTCAAAAAAAATATCTTGCCAATTCTTTTAGGAGGTAGTATAGATTTGATTTATGCAAATTATAGAGGTTACGACAATTTAGATCAAATGGTAAATTTGGCTGTAGTTAGTCCTTATTTTGGTTTCGGAAAAGAAAAAAATGATGAAAACTCTACATCATATCTTACTAAAATTGTGATGGAAGAACCTTGTAATTTGTTTAATTATGCCAATTTGGGTTATCAGACTTATTACAACTCTAGCGACGAAATAGCGTTGATTGAAGATTTGTACTTTGAAAGTTACAGATTAGGGGAACTAAAAGACATTACCATTGCTGAACCTGTAATGCGAGATGCTGACATTGTGTCTATAGATATGAGTGCCGTAAGAGCTAGTGATGCTCCAGCCAATGAAAAAGCCAATCCTAATGGGTTGTTTGGAGACAAGGTTTGTGCTATTGCTAGGTATGCAGGGATTAGTGATAAGGTAACATCATTTGGTGTGTACGAATACAACCCTTTGTATGATGAAAGAAATTTATCGGCTAAATTAATAGCTCAAATTATATGGTATTTTTTAGAGGGATATTCTTTAAGAACAGAAGATTATCCTTTTGGATCTAAAGAAAACTACTTTAAATATTTAGTACCCTTTGAAGATTATGTGATTGAGTTTTATCAAAGTGATAAAAGTTTAAGATGGTGGATGAAAATAGAATTAAACACAAAGAAAAAGTATACAAGACACATACTTGTTCCTTGTGCTGAAGAAGATTATTTAAATGCAATTGATCAAAAAATGCCAGAAAGATGGTTTAAGGCATTAAAAAAAATGAGTACGTACTAGTAGTTTAAGATTGAGTTAAGACTCGTTAGATGGTTCGAAAGTTCTATTGTTTAATAGGATTTTTTTTCTAAGTTTACAGCGGGTTTAAAATCCTGAAAAAAGAAACAAAAAAAACAATATGAAGAAATTAATTTTCTTGCTTGTAATAGCAATTACTCTTGTCGGTTGTAGTAAAGTAAGTGATCGTGGTGAATTGGTTGGGGCTAAATCAGAATTATGGTTTGCAGAAAGACCTTACGGTATGGTGTTGATTCCAGGAGGAACATTTACAATGGGAAAGACAGACGAAAACAGATGGGGAGCTTACACAGCACCTGTAAAAGATGTTTCTGTGAAAGAGTTTTTTATGGATGATACCGAAATCACCAATTCTGAGTACAAAGAGTTTGTGTATTGGGTAAGAGATTCTATTGTAAGAACAGAATTAGCCATTTTTGCTGAATCTGCTACCTTGGCAGAAGAAGGAGGAAGAAGAGCTTCTATTGCAGATTATAAATATCAAGATTTAGACATCGATGCAGATTCTGATAAAATCAACGCATATCAAAAATATATGCTAGAAACGTATGGTTCTATTAGTAGAAACCATTTAGGGTCAGGAGCTTTAAACTGGGATGTGCCAATTGTTTGGGAAAGAGAAGATTATCCAGATGAGGCTTATGCAGAAGTAATGGAGCAATTGTACTTGCCTAGCGAAGACGTAGGAGAAAAAAGAGTCTTTGACGTAGAGTTGTTAAAATACTCTTATTTATCTACTCATAAAACCAAAGATGCTACCAAAAACAATACTGATAAAAAAGTAATCAACGACAGAATTGACATCAACATTTATCCTGATACTACTGTATGGGCAAAAGACTTTAAATATTCTTACAATGATGTGATGGTAAGCAATTATTTTTGGCATTCCGCTTTTGAAGAATATCCTGTTGTTGGGGTTACATGGAATCAAGCCAATGCGTTTTGTAACTGGAGAACTAAGAAAAAAAATGATTTCTTAAGAGCATCAGAATCGGGGATTCAGGCTCCAGACTTTAGATTGCCAACTGAAGCAGAATGGGAATTTGCTGCCAGAGGTGGAATACAAAATGGTAAATTTCCATGGGGAGGACCCTATGTAGTAGATAAAGAAGGTTATTATTTAGCCAACTTTAAACCTAAAAGAAATGATTCTGGAGCCGATGGGTTTATCTATACTGTAGAAGCAAAGTCTTTTCCTGCTAATGATTACGGACTTTACAATATGGCTGGGAATGTATCGGAGTGGACATCAAATGCTTATAATATGTCTAGTGCTTACATCTCTTCTTCATTAAATGTAAATATAGACGATCCAGCAAATAAAAGAAAAATTGTAAGAGGAGGTTCTTGGAAAGATATTGCATACTTTTTAGAGGTAAGTACTCAGGATTATGAGTATGCAGATTCTGCCAAAAGCTATATTGGGTTTAGAACAGTTCAAGATTACTTAGGTGATATTAGAACAAACAAATAAAAAAGAGCAATAAAAAGAAAACAAACAACAAACTATTTTATACTATGTTACATTCAAAAGGATTCAAGAGATTTATGGCAATGGCTTATGGAATTGGAGGAGCTATTGTAATTATCGGGGCTTTATTTAAAATCTTACACTTGCCAGGTGCTGATATCGCATTAATGGCTGGGTTAGGAACGGAAGCTTTTATTTTCTTAATTTCTGCATTTGAACCTTTGCCTCAAGACGAGTTGGATTGGTCTTTAGTATACCCAGAATTAGCCGGAGGAAAATCATCATCTAAAAAAGAAAAGAAAGAAACTCCAGAAGGTGTATTGACCAAAAAAATTGATGAGATGTTAGCGGCTGCTAAATTAGATGCAGGAGTAATTAATAAGTTAACAACAAGTATGAACAACTTAACTAGTGCTGCAAAACAAATTGGAGATAGTTCTAGTGCGGTTGCAGATACTGGTAAATACAACAAAGAAATTTCATCTGCAGCCAACCACTTAGAAAAAATAAATGCGATGTATGCTTCGCAAGAAGAAAGCATGTCAAAGGTACAGGCTTCTCAGATACAAGTATTAGAAAATCAATCAAAATTGGTGAATTCTGTTTCTCAAAAATCAGAAGAGTTAACCAAACAAATGGATTCATTATCAAAAAACATAGCTTCTTTAAATACAGTTTATGGAGGAATGTTGTCTGCAATGGGTGGTAATAGATAGATGTCTGCTAAATAAATAAACATTAAAAAAGAATTTTATGGCAGGAGGAAAATTAAGCCCTAGGCAGAAGATGATCAACTTGATGTATTTGGTGTTAATGGCAATGTTAGCATTAAATGTATCTGCAGAAGTGATGGATGCCTTCTTAAAAATGTTCAATAGAACCGAAAAGGCTATAGAACAAGGAGAAGATAAAAACAAAGCTGCTTTGGCAGATTTGAAAAGATATAGCGTTGAAAACCCAACTCAATACAAAGAAGTTTATCAAACAGGATTAAAGGTAAAGGATCTTACAGATGAGCTAGTGTCGGAGTTAAATACGGTTAAGAATGTAATTTTAGAAGCAAATCCTGTAGATCCAGAAACGGGTGAGTTGCCCGTGTCTAAAATGGACAAAGGAGATTTGCTAGATGAATATTTTTTTAAAGGTGAAGCGGACAATCCTAATGCACAAAGGTTTGTAGCAACGGTTGATAAGTATAGAGAAGGAATGATTGCTTTGGTAGGAAACAATGCTACGTTAAAAAATGCAATTGAAGAAAATTTTGACACAACTCCTGTAGATGGAAAACCTTGGTTGATACAGAATTTTTACAAGTTACCAGCCATTGGTTCGTTAGCAGTATTGTCTAGTATGGAAAGTGCTGCCTTAAACTACGAAAGTGAAGCTTTATCTGCTTTCTTATCGGGAAGATTAAAAAAAGCAGCTTCGGCAACTAAATTGCAAGCTTTTGTAAAATTAGACAAATCAACGTACAGTCCAGGAAGTGAGGTAAATATGGAAGTGTTTTTGGCAAGTAAAGATGATTCTAAAGTTCCTAACAGTGTTGAAATCAATGGTTCTAAAATAGACTTGAATAAAAATTTTGAAGACGGAAAAGTAAAATATAAGTTTAGAGCAGGAAATGTTGGTGATAGACCTATTGTAGGGAAATTTATTTTTAAAGAGAATGGAAAAGATATTCCTGTAGAAATCAATAGTAACTATTCAGTTGTAGCGGCTTCTAACCAAGCAATTGTATCTGCAGAGAAAATGAATGTGGTTTACAGGGGCTTAGAAAACCCAATTACAATTACCATCCCAGGTATTAGCCCTACAAAGGTAAAAGCTTCAGCTCCTGGTTTATCTCAAAAAAGTGGAACATCATATGTGATGAGACCAGGTACGGGAAAAACAGTGGCAATCCGAGTAACTGGAACAGCGGATAATGGAGAAACGGTACAGTCGCCTCCTGTGGAATTTAGAATTAAAGATATTCCACAAGCCATGGCAAGTATTCGTAAACAATATGGTAGCCTACAAATGCCAAAATCTAGTTTGGCAAAATCAACAGTGGAAGCAGGTTTGCCAGATTTTGTGTTTGATTTAAATTTGAGTGTTCAAAGCTTTAAAGTAAAAGTTCCTGGAAAAACAACCGTAGTGGTTAGAGGGAATAGAATGAATGCGCAAGCTCAAAAAGCAATATCTTCAGCTAGAAGAGGAGATATCATTACCATTTTTGGTATAAGAGCAAATATTATAGGAAATTCTTCTTATAAATTAAAAGAAGTATTACCTATTAGTGTAGAAATTTCTAATTAAGAATTATGATGAAATACAAATTAATAACTTCAATATTATTGTTTGTTGGTTGCTCTGTAGGGTTTTCACAAGCCAATTATAATATATTGAATGCAAAAAAAGCAAATCAGATTGGTGTAAAATCTGAAGAAAGAATAGAAGCAGACAACGATAAGCCATTACCATATGCTTATGTAGATGATAGAGATATTTTGTGGTCTTCAATCGTATGGGAAACAATAGACTTGTACCAAAAAAAGAATTTTCGTTTGTACTACCCTGTTAATGACGAATTGCTACATACAAAATCTTTATTTACCAACTTGATGGATAACATTAGAAATGGTAAAATAACTGAGATCTATGAAGATTCTGAATTTATCAATAGATTGCCCGTATCAGAAATTGAAAAGAAGCTAGTACGTGTAGACACCGCAAGCTACGGATACGATTTGTTAAACCAAGGAGAAACAGACATTAGTGAGTTTGTAGATAAAAATTACATTACTCCGCAAGACATACAAGCGTTCCAAATAAAAGGAATGTGGTATTTTAACAAGTTGATTGGAGAAATGCAATATCGCTTGTTGGCCATTGCACCTATGGCTCCTGATGTTCAGACTATTGGAAGAGACGACATACAAGACGATGCTGTTTATCCTCTATTTTGGATTTTTTATCCAGATGCAAGGGAAATTTTACACAACAAGTTTCCTATCAAAGATGGTTATGCTCCAAGAAGTGCTTCTTTTGATGTAATTCTAAACACTAGAGACTTTTCTTCTGTTATTATTAAGCAAGAAAACATGCATGGTAATAGAGCGATTAGCGAATACAGAGCAGAGTCATTATTTCAGTTAAGAGAAGCTGAGAAAATTAAAAATGAAATTAGAGATTTGGAATCGGATATGTGGACATATTAGATTACAATTTATTAATATAGAGATAAAAAAA
>NZ_AFPK01000039.1 GCF_000220525.1 Ochrovirga pacifica
TTTTTTTATAAAGATTGAATGAGCAACGTAGCGGTTGCAGGGTTTGTTGCCAAAGGTACATTGTACACATCGCACAAACGCATTAGCATAAAAATATCAGGCTCGTGTGGATGCTTTTCTAACGGGTCTCTAAAGAAAATAACCATGCCTGTTTTTCCTTCTGCTACTCTTGCTGCAATTTGAGCATCTCCTCCTAAAGGTCCAGATAAATACTTATGTACTTGTAAATTTGCTGCTTCTACCTTGGTTCCAGTAGTTCCAGTAGATATTAATTGAACCCCTTTATCTCTTAACAATTCTTTGTGTTCCATTAAAAACTGAACCATATCAGCTTTTTTTCCATCGTGTGCTATGATTGCTATTTCCATTTTTAGTTTTAAGTTATAAACATAAATATAGTCTATTTTACAATTCTACACCAGTACAGAAAAGCCTTTTTAGAAACATTTATGACATAAAAAAACCTGTTTCTTTGAAACAGGTTTTAAGCTATATTGTATACAATTAATTACTTTACAGTAGCAGTGTATTCAATTAAATCGATTACTTTGTTAGAGTATCCAGCTTCATTATCGTACCAAGAAACAACTTTTACAAAGTTATCCGTTAATGCGATACCTGCTTTTGCATCAAATACAGAAGTTCTAACATCTCCTACAAAATCTTGAGATACTACCATTTCTTCAGTATAACCTAAAACTCCAGCCAAAGCCCCTTCAGACTCTTCTTTCATTTTAGCACAAATTTCTTCATAAGTAGCAGCTTTCTCTAATTTTACTGTTAAATCAACAACAGAAACATCCATAGTAGGAACACGGAAAGCCATACCTGTTAATTTACCGTTCAATTCAGGAATTACTTTTCCTACAGCTTTTGCAGCACCTGTAGAAGAAGGGATGATGTTATGCAATGCAGCACGTCCACCTCTCCAGTCTTTAGCAGAAGGTCCATCTACTGTTTTTTGAGTAGCAGTAGTAGCGTGTACAGTTGTCATTAATCCTTCTGTAATTCCCCAGTTATCGTTTAATACTTTAGCGATAGGAGACAAACAGTTAGTAGTACAAGATGCGTTAGACATAAATTGCATATCTGCAGTATATTCTGTATGGTTTACTCCCATTACAAACATTGGAGTATCATCTTTAGATGGAGCAGACATTACAACTCTTTTAGCTCCTGCATCTACGTGTCCTTTAGCAGCTTCTTTAGTTAAGAAGAAACCTGTAGATTCAATTACGTATTCTGCTTCAATTTCTCCCCACTTTAAGTCAGCTGGGTTACGTTCTGCAGTTACTCTAATTTCATTTCCGTCTACTACTAATTTTCCGTCTTTTACTTCAATAGTACCGTCGTATTCTCCGTGTACTGAATCATATTTTAACATGTAAGCTAAATAGTCAACGTCTAATAAATCGTTGATACCTACAACTTGTACATTTTCTCTTTTAGCAGCAGCTCTAAAAGCTAATCTACCAATTCTTCCAAACCCGTTAATTCCGATTTTTACCATGATAATTGATTATATAATATTTATTATTAACTCTATTTTTTATTGATGAATTAAGTACTTAAAATATCAGCCACTCTTAATAAGTTGGTGTTGATATCGTGGTGTAACTTAACTGCTTTTTCTAATTCTGTAGCTGTAATTTTGTTGTTGTTGATTCCTACCATTAGATTTGATTTACCTTCTACTAACAAATCCACAGCTTTTACACCTAAACGACCCGCTAAAACTCTGTCGAAACAAGAGGGAGAACCACCTCTTTGCATGTGTCCAAGAACAGAAACACGTACGTCATATTCTGGCATGTTTTCTTCTACATAGTCTGCCAATTCAAACACACTTTTACCAGACCTTTCTCCTTCTGCCACAACAACTATACTTGAAGTTTTTCCGTTGATTTTTGATCTATTAAGAGACTCAACCATTCTTTCAATTCCCATATCTTCTTCTGGAATTAAAATCTCTTCGGCACCTGCTCCAATACCAGCGTTTAACGCTATAAATCCAGCATCTCTACCCATTACCTCTACAAAGAACAAACGGTTATGAGATGATGCAGTATCTCTAATTTTATCAATTGCTTCTACAACTGTATTTAGAGCGGTATCGTATCCTAAGGTAAATTGAGTTCCGTAAATATCGTTGTCAATTGTTCCAGGAATTCCAATAACAGGAATACCATACTCTTCATTAAAAACCATCGCTCCTGTAAAAGAACCATCACCTCCAATAACTACCAAAGCATCCAGTCCGTTTGCTTTAAAATTTTCATAGGCTTTTGCTCTTCCTTCTGGGGTTCTAAACTCCTTAGATCTAGCAGATTGTAAAAAAGTACCTCCTCTACTTATTGTATTTCTTACACTTCTGGAATCTAGGGGAATTAAATCATTTTCTATCAATCCTTGGTATCCTCTAAGGATTCCCATACATTCAATATTGTTGTATATAGAAGCTCTTACAACAGCTCTTACTGCTGCATTCATTCCCGGAGAATCTCCTCCAGAAGTCATTACAGCTACTTTAGTCACTTTTGCACTCATATTTACTTTTTATAATGTATAAAATTAATCATATTTAAAACTCAGAATAGCAATCCTCCTTCCAAAATACGAAAACGATATAGAGTGTTTCTTAAATCTATACTTGCAATAATGCTCTATAATCAATCCTTTTTAAGTGGGCAATTTTAAGAACTTTTTATTGCCACAAATGTTTTGGATACATCTTATTTTCTTTCATTTTTGCAATAGCACTGGTTACTACAGGTTTGTCTTCTGCGTATGTAACTCCGTACCACTTGGCATCGGACTTTAGGACTTTTACTACTCCTTTGTTTTCTTGTATAATATTGTTTACAACGGTAGGCATAAAGAACTCGCTTTTTAATTCTTGAGATCTTTCTGACATAAAACCAACAAAATCTTTTTCTAACTGCTCTAAAAATTTAGGTGTAAATCCCCAAAAATTCATAGACACCGTAGTATCTTCATCCATGGCTATTAGGTTTCCTTTGTCGTCTTTACGGTAAATGGTTCCGTTTACTTTTTCTATGTGCGTTCTTTCTATTATATCGGTTAGCTCATTATTCTCGTTTACATAACATTCTCCTCTAGAAACATATCCGTTTTCTGATATGGTTTTGGCTAAATTAAAACCAACCATACACATATCATAAGAGTTTTTATCTAGTTCTTTTAGTGCTACCAAAATGGTTTCAAAGGCTTCTCTACTGTAAAAGTCGTCTCCGTTTATTACAATAAAATTCTCGTTAATTACCTCTTTAGCTACTAAAACTGCATGTCCTGTTCCCCATGGTTTTTTTCTATCGGGATGCACTGGGTAGCCAGATGGAATTTTATCTAATTCTTGACAAACGTACTCTACTTCAACTTTGTCTTGCAATTTATGGTCAAATTGTTGTTTAAATTGATCTATAAATTCTTCTCTAACTATAAATACTACTTTTTGAAATCCTGCATCTATTGCATCGTATAAAGAAAAGTCTATAATGGTATCTCCTTCCTCAGACATCGTATCCATTTGCTTTAACCCTCCATATCTACTTCCCATTCCTGCAGCCAATACGACTAAAGTATATTTATCCATAAAGTTTTATTTTAATTTTTGTTAAAATTAGCTTTTTTATGGAAACATAGGCAAGACATATATTAAATTATCTTCAATTTCTTGGTTTAGCTCTTTTTCGGTCTTATTTTTCTTTTTCTTTTTTCTTCGCACACCAATTTTCTCTAACATTTCCGAAAAGTTATTAAAGTCAATTTGATAATTCAACCCAACTCCTTGTGTATATCCCTGCTCCTCTTCGGAGTATTGAATTTCATTTTGCCTGTTAAACACCGAAGACCTTAGCGTTCCGTCTTTGTTTAATAAAAACTCTATTTTAACTTCTCCTATCACAGCAGATTGAGTTCTTGTTCCTACAGGTACTCCAAGTTTTCCATTGATTAGAATGCGTTCGTTAATTTCTGTTGCAAGTCCAATATCTATTTGGTTGTCAATATCAAAATTTTCTACGTCAGACACTTGTCCACTTGTATACCCAAAATTAACCTGTAGTTTGCTATCCGAGTTGTTAAATATTTCGGTAACCGCATTGGCAATTAACTCTGATGTAGTGTTAGACAACATGGTAGAGGTACTGCTTACATTGTTTTCATCATAAAATGTTTTAGAAGCTAGTAAAGAGAAAAATTGTCGCATTTTGGAGTTTTCGTCATTGTTTAGCACAAAGTCTAGTTCTGAAACTACGGTAGAACTGGCATTGGGAATTTCTATAAAAAATTCTTGCTGAGAATTAAACAGCTCTCCAGTAACTTTGGTAATCAAATCCACATCTATCTTTCTGTTAACTGATAAGTTTTCTAACAACACCTTTGGGTTTGCTTTTACATTGTGAATTGCTTCTATGTTTAAATCTGCTTTAAACGGATCCCCACTCCATGATACTGTTCCTCCTCTTTTTACAGTAAAAGGTTTGTTAATAATTCCACCGTACTTAAAAATGTACATCCCCTCATCAACCACCAAATCACCATACATGTCTATATTAAAATTGGGGTCTATTTCTAACAACAGCCTACCGTCTGCTCTGGCCTGCAAAGAACTACCAGATGTTTGATCGATAACTATTTCTCCGAAAGCATCTTTGGTAACCTCTATGTTTAAGTTCACACTTACCCCTCCCTGATTGGCAACAAGTTCATTCTGATCTTTACTTTTATTTTTGCTTTTTTTATAGAATATAAACTGATTGTTTTCGGCTTGTTTTACATCACTAATAGGCAAAATAAAAGTTGTATTTGGCAATGTGGTTCCTACAACATTTACCAACAAATCGGAAGTAAGTCCTTTTATGGTGGCATTTCCTTTCATAAATGCTGTTCCATAATATTTAGAATCTTCGGATTGATTGGTATTCAGTACTACTAAATTTTTAGAATCGATTACCAAATCTAAATACCAATTTCTATACTTATCGTAATTAATTTTACCTGTTAGCGTACCGTGAGTACCGTATACCTGATCTTGTAACTTTATGTTTTGAAACACAAAGCTTTTTCCTTTCAATGCTACATCAGTTGTACCTGTAAAATTGTAATCTATGTTTAAGTAGGGGAATTTTAACCCTGCATTTTTTAGCTGAATTTTACCGTAAGAATTAAAATCATCCAACGTTCCTTTAACTTTAAAATTTCCTTCTGCTTCTCCTCTAATACTAGATAAGACATTTCTACCCAAAGGACTTAGTGAATTTAACTTAAGCTCGTTTAGCATTACATCTAATTCTATTTTAGATTTGGCAAAATTGTCTTTGTTTACATCTACAACTCCTTTTGCATTGATGTTTTGCTGATTTTTTTCAAAAATTTTAAAATCTACGTTGTAACTTAAATCCTTTTGATTGGGTTTTAGACTTGCTGCTAGGTTTCCATAATCAACACCATTGATTTTAAAATTGTTTACATACAAATCTCCATTAGGTTTTAACAGTCTATTTCTTTCATTAATCAACACCCGTCCACTTGCAACACCTTCAATTTTTAGGCTATCTACTATGGGTAAAATTTCTTGTAAATTGATGTTTTTTAACAATAATCTTAGATTCTTAGACTTATCTTTTTTAATACTTCCATCAAATTCAAAAGCCTGATAATCGTTCACAAAAGAAACTCCATAAAAATACCATTCTCCTGTTTTGTAATTGTAATACAGCTTATTATCTGCTTCTTGTTGGTTTACCCAAATGGAATTTAAATATTTTAAATATACATTATCAATTCCCATAAAAATAGCATCTTCGGCAGCTGTTACATAAAAAACAGCTCTATTTTCAATTTTATCAGAATTAAAATTAGAACGTACAAAAAGGGTATCGTTTACTTTTTTTCCCAATAGGGATAAGTTTTGGTACAACTGTTTTTTAAATTTAAATTTTTGAACAGAAATGTTTGAGTTGATCCATTGATTGGAATTATCTAACACCACATTTAAGCTATCCACCTCTATATTTTTTGAGGAAAAAGAGGCCACACTAGCATTAATCACTCCTTTATCTCCCTGAGCATCTAACACCCCAGATACCACCAAGTTGTCTTTTAATGTTACTTTATCTGTAAGAGATTTTATAAATTTTGGATATACATCTAAATCAAAAGTAAGTGTTTGCTGTTTTATGTTTGATCGAATCTTGGAACCAGGAATAAACTTATACAAAGCGTTGGCAACCAACTTTTCAAAATCTGAAAACTGAAAATCTCCCTTTACTCCTAAACTCAACAAGTCTTTTGATGTTAACTGAATTTCTTTTTCTTTGGGTTTAGACAGTAAAGATAAATCTACTTCGTTTAACTTTAAAGATTCCGAAGGGGTATCTATTCTTAAATTCTTAATTTCTCCCAAAGAAATCAAACTATCTTTATAATGTTCTACTTTCAACTGTCCGTTGGCAACTATATTTTTTTGATAATTGATGTAATCTGGAAACAACTCTGACAGTTTTGCTTTCTGAATTTGAAATTCTAAGTTGTACTGTTTTTTTTGCTTTTGCAAATAATAGTCTAAAGATGCATTTAAATTTAGTAAAGAGTCTCTTATTTGAAAACTAGACTGTATATGATGATTGACAAAGTGAACTTTTAGATTGGAGTTGTGAATCTTGTTTTTCTTTAAAAAAATTGACTTTAGTTTTAAATCTGTTTTTAAATCCACATTGTTTTTTTCGTACACTCCAGACAACTTTCCATTAAAGGAAACCCTCTTTAATTCTTTGATAAAATCATTTTCTAACACAAAGCCCTGTAGAATTTTAAGATCTATTTTTTTTTGAGTTTTGTTTAAATCTTTTACAAAACCATCTACAGTTACTTTTCCTAAATCGGTTACGGTTTCACCATTTACCACTAATTTACTTTTCGACACAAAAAAATCTCCAGAGTAGTTCCATTGTTCAATTCCTAAAATATCTTTAGGCAAACTGTTATGATACAAATTGGGGACAAAATCAGTTAACTTTTGGGTCAATACTTCTAAACTAGCTCCCTTTCCTTGAAACCAAAAATCGTCTCTATTGTTAATGCTATTTTTTAGGGTAAAATCTCCAATTAAAAAGGTTGTATTGTCTTTATCAATAAGTTCTGTTTTGGTTAAATAAAGGTCGTTTAAAGGTCCATTGACTTCTGTTTTTAGCTGAAAAACATCTGTGCCTTCTATATAAGGATATACTTTATTAATATCTACCAAACTTACTTCGCTATCGTAAAAACTACCTTTTGCAATTACTTTTTCTACAAAATTAGCATATCCATTTGTGCCTGCACTAAATACCACATCGCCCAAAACAAAAGAATGATCTGTAATAATGTGTGTATGATCAAAACGCATTTCTTTTAGGGTATACACAAATTCTGTAGCCAGTTTTTTGTAATGAATTCCGTAAATATCCTTAAAATTAAGCGAGTCTGTATGAATGGTAACATTAGGGCCTTGAATCCATATTTTTTTCAAATCTCCACCAATATCGTAATAATCAACCACCAATTTTTGATCTCTTGTATGGCTGTACCTTAACCTTTTTGTTGTTACATTTTTAAAACTTAATTCTAGAGGATTTTTTGATTTTTTATTAGATTTAAAACTTTTAGAAAATACAGTTAAATTGGTTTCTGGCTCATCTGGATATTTAAAATCGTTAAGCCAAACGTTTTGTACAATTACATTTTTAAACGATAATTTGTTGTGACTTATTTCTTCTAAATCCAACAAATTTCCTTTAAGATGTTCTGCATAAATTAACGTATCTTGATGATGATCCTGTATCAACACATTGTTAATTTTAAACTTTCCAAAAGGATTTATTTTTAGCGAAGCTAATTGTATAGATACGTTGTACTGTTTGTTAATTACCTCTAAAGCTCTATTGGCAATAACCGATTGTACTTTTCCAAACTGCAAAGAAATAGCCATCAACACCAATAAAATTAGTGTCGCTAGTAAAAATCGGACGAGTATTTTTATTATTGCTTTTATAAAGTCTAAATTTGCAGCTTTAAAATAGACAAATATACTACAATTATGCCTCACAACACCTACATCCTTGCTATAGAATCCTCTTGTGACGACACCAGTGCAGCTGTAATTTGTAACGAAAAAATACTATCAAATATTGTTGCCAATCAAGAAATTCACTCACAATACGGTGGTGTTGTTCCAGAATTGGCCTCAAGAGCACATCAACAAAATATTGTTCCTGTGGTACAAGTTGCTTTGGAGAAAGCAGCCATAAAAAAAGAACAGTTAAGCGCTATTGCATTTACACAAGGCCCTGGTTTAATGGGGTCTTTATTAGTTGGGGCTTCTTTTGCAAAGTCTATGGCTTTGGCCTTAAATATTCCTTTGCTAGCCATTAATCATATGCAGGCACATATTTTAGCTCATTTTATTGATGATGCCAACGATCACAAACCTAACTTTCCTTTTTTGTGTTTAACCATCAGTGGAGGACATACGCAAATAGTAAAAGTAAATGATTATTTTTCTATGGAAGTTTTAGGAGAAACTATAGACGATGCCGTAGGTGAAGCTTATGACAAAACAGCAAAAATTTTGGGATTGCCATACCCAGGTGGTCCATTGGTAGATACTTATGCTCAAAAAGGAAAAGCCAGGTTTCAGTTTTCTAAACCGAAAGTAAAAGAACACCACTTTAGTTTTAGCGGATTAAAAACAGCCATCCTATATTTTATACAAAAAGAAGTAAAAGAAAACCCCAATTTTATAGCCGAAAACCTAGAGGATATTTGTGCTAGTGTGCAACAAACCATTGCCGATATTTTAATGGATAAGATTAAAAAAGCTGTAAAAGCTACCAACATACAACGCATTGCTATTGCTGGGGGAGTATCTGCCAATTCCGAGATAAGAAAACGTTTGCAACAAGCAAATAAACACTGGGGTTGGCAAACGTATATTCCTAAATTTGAATACACCACAGACAATGCTGCTATGATTGCAATTACAGCTTATCATAAATACAAACAGCAATTATACAGCAACCAAGCTACGACTGCCAACCCAAGGTTAAAAGTGAACTCTTAAATTTTATAAGTAATAGCATTGATATTCATCCCTGCTCCTACAGAAGCAAAAACAACAATATCATTTTTAGAAACAGTATGAGTGTCTAACTGATTGTTTAGCACCAAATCATACAAGATAGGTACAGTAGCTACAGAGTTGTTTCCTAGTTTTTGAATAGACATAGGCATTACATCTTCCTTTACAGGTTTTCTGTACAATCTATACAATCTTTTTACAATTGCCTCGTCCATTTTTTCATTGGCTTGGTGTAAAAATACTTTGGACACATCTTCTATTTCAATACCTCTTTTGTCCATTGCTGCTTTGATTGCTGCTGGTACATTGTTAAGTGCAAATTCGTAAATTTTTCGCCCTAACATCTTAATGTAGTTTACTTCTTGATTTCTCTCTTTTTTGTAGCTAGGTCCAGAATACAAATACATGGCCTCATCAGTGGCATAGGTTTGCGATGCAGTACTTAAAACTCCACGCTCTTTTTCTTCTTTTACTAGTTCTAAAACGGTAGCTCCAGCTCCGTCAGAAAAAATCATACTATCTCTATCGTGCGGGTCTACTACCCTAGACAATGTATCGGCTCCTATTACCAAAGCTTTTTTAGCCTCTCCTGCTTTGATTGCTTGCTTGGCCTGAATCATTCCTTGTACCCATCCTGGGCATCCAAATAGCAGATCGTAAGCAACACAATTAGGATTGTTAATTTTTAATTTATTCTTTACCCTAGAGGCAATGCTTGGTAACATATCTCCTTGAATACTTCCTTTTTTAACATCACCAAAATTATGAGCTACAATAATTAAATCTAATTCTTCCTTATCTACATTTGCATTGGCAATAGCTTTTTCTGAAGCCATTGCTGCCAAATCCGAAGTATTTATGTGATCTTCTGCATACCTACGTTCTTCTATTCCGGTAATTGCCTGAAATTTTTCTATAATTTCTTCATTTTCTTTCTCGAACAAACTTCCATCTTCATTATAGAAAACTTGTTCGCCAAAATCTTTATTTTTAATCACTTTTTCTGGAATTGCACTTCCTGTTCCTGTAATTAGAATGTTTTTGTACATAGAATTGTTTATAAAAAAAACGGTGTCTAAAAAAACACCGCCTCAAATGTAGTTATATTTCTATTAAAACTCGTAAGAGTCTCCAAAATCAAATGTAAAAGAAATTCTTAAGGTTCTATCCAAAGGATTATTTACGGATGCATTACTTAACAAGTAAGATAAATCAACTTTGAATGCACTGGCTTTGAATCCTGCTCCAAAAGTTAAAAAGTTTCTATTTCCTTTGTTTTCATTTTCTTTAAAATAACCTGCTCTAAAAGCAAAAGCATTGTTATATAAATATTCTGCACCAAAACCTAAAGTTACTTCTTGTAATTCTTCACTAAACCCTTCTTCTGCATCTCCAAAAGATTTTAAAGCTCCTGAAATAAAGTTTTCATCTTCACCTCCTACAGAAGGCACTAATAATTTTGTAAACTCTAAGGTTAGTCCTATTTGGTTATAATCGTCAAAAATAAAGTCAAAACCTCCTCCTAATTTTAAGTTGGTTGGCAAGAACTCTTCTCTTGATACAACTTCTACTTTAGGTCCTAAATTACTAATACTAAACCCTCCTCTAACAACACCATTAAACTGGTCAAAAGCCATTTCGTTAGATTGGTAATAACCTGAAATGTCTACTGCAAAACCATTGGTAGGTTCTATATCGGTAATGTTTGTTCCTGTAATACTTAAATCTGCTCTGGTATATCTTAAGGCAACAGACATAGAGTAATTTTCACTAAGTTTTAATGCATAAGCTGCATCTATTGCAAATTCGTATGGTTGAGCGTCAGAAGTGCTTTCAGATCCTTCTTGTGTAACTTCTATAGTCCCATAATCAAAATACTTAATCCCCCCTCCAAAAGCACTACGCTCATCAATTCTTTGTTGATAAGTTAGGTTTGCTATATAAATATCGTCTGTTAATTGCCTTAACCAAGGTGTGTAGTTTAATGCCAAACTTCCCTCACTTTTATGAAATACCATTTTTGAAGCATTGTGAAAAATTGAGTTCCCGTCTGCTGATGTTGCAACTCCTACATCACCCATGGCAGCTGCTCTTGCATCTGTTACAATATTTAAAAAGGGAGCAACCGTTGTGATTGAATTATTTTCTTGAGCATGTAACTGAACCCCTAAAAAGGTTAACAGTAAAAATGACTTTACTTTAAATCTCATAGTTTTTTATAAATTTCTTTAAGTATTACAATAATACTAATTTTTGTATTTTTTCATCGGATTGTCCCGAAATAATTTCTTTTACTTTTATTCTGTACAAATATACCCCTTTCCCTAGTTTGTTTCCGTAGTCGTCTTTTCCATCCCAAGTAGCAGCTTTTATAATTGGATTGGTATTGTTGTCTGTTGCTCGGATGGTTTTTATTAATTTACCCGAAACGGTATAAACCTGAACCGTAATTTCTAAAGGTTCATTTTTTCTGTTGTTTTCAAACCAAAATTCTGTGTGATTGATAAATGGATTAGGGTAGTTTAGTACTCTATCTATTTTAAATTTTAAATCGGACTGAACGTAAAAGTCCAACGTTTGTGTAGCCGAATTGTTATGTGAATCCCAAACTTTTAGTGTTAATGTATGGTCTCCTTCTTCTAGCTCTGGCATTTGGTAAGTTACAATTCCCTTGGTAAAATCATCTTTTTCTGTAGTGTAATATTCATTTAAAGTGATGGGGTTGGTCAACTCATCATCTATAATCAGAGAAATACTATGGCCTAAAGAATTAAGCGAAGTATTGATTCCGCTTTCATCAGATAATTTAGCCAATAAAATTGGAGTAGAACTGGTATTTGCTCCATTAACAAAAGACTCATCATCCAAAAACAAGTTAATTAATGGTGCTGTATTGTCTTCTTTTGCATCAGGATCAACTCCTCCTACTTTGTAAGAAAAATCGCTTCCTATTTTATCGTTGTTTTTAGAGGATGCATAAAAGCTAAATTTAGCATTTTCGGGAATAGAACTTACATCTTTAGGCAACATCATATCAAAAGAAAATTGTCCGTTATTGATGGTTGCACTCCCTACAAATACTTTGTTTTCTAACGATTTAAAGGCTAAAATATCATTTTCGTTTACAGAACCTCCACTATTCCTTACTTCATTTAACATGGTTTTTCTTTCTATTTCCTTATCGTACAAAACTACCGAAAGGTTTCCGTTAAAATCTGATAATGTAGGTCTGCTGTAAACTCCATTTACCAACACACTATCTTTTTGAACAACAGCCCCTTCTACTCTAATTTTAGACAATCCATTTAGCTCCGTTATATTCACCAAAGTCTCTTTTTCTGCTTCCTCATCTATCACATATTTTTTAATGGCTTGTATTTTTATTCCTTGTTCTGGAATGCTAATAGGCATAGCAGGATCTCCTAAAAAAAACACAAATTGCTCACCATCTATAATCAAATCATTTTTAGCATCTTTAAGTGCTTCTGCAGCCGTTCTTTTCTTACCATCAAAACTATACAAATAGTCTGTTAAGCTACTATTTACACTGTTTCCTGCAGATATATATATTTGTCGGGTTGTGGTAATCATTGCTACTGCCCCTCCATAATTACTTTCCATCAACTCTTCTCCAGCAGAAAGAAATGTTGGATCATCAAATCTTGAAAAATCACACGTTACAGTTATAAACAAAGGAAGGTTGTTTAAGTTTCTATAGCTACGAATTTTTGATATGTCTAAAAAATTTTCTTCTGCTAATGTCGATGTGTTTCCGTGTCCAAAGTAATTAATTACTACAGAACCTATATTAAAAGCCTCGTCTAAACGTTTTACTATTTGAGGGTATTGCCCCCCACCTGCACTCAATTCTTCTTCAAAAGCATCGGCATATAATTTTGTAATGTTTATATTTTTATTGAGACTTTCTGTTTTTTTAGCTGAATTTTCTAAGTAGTTTGTCAAAAGCTGATGTTCTCCTTCTTGCCCATCATCTGCTAACAAAGTAACCTTACTTCGCCATGCTCCGAAGGAATTGGTAGAATAATAATTAAGAAGTTTATCTACATACTGTTTTGCTTTTATAGAGGTTCCTACTGGAATTCTACCAGTTGTAATCTCCATTTTCCCAGAAATAGATAGCTCATCATTATCAATCATATCATCAGTAGCATCTAATAGAGCATAATAATCATCAGAGTTGTAAGATGAAATTAAGTTAGAACTTACATTAGACATGTATGTTGGTACATTATTTTTGTTGCTATAGGTAATCCCCCTATAATCAAAAGTAGCATCACCAAACAGGCAAACATACTTTAATTTTTTTGAGGAAGTACTTGCATTATCGTATACATACTTTAGATAATCTCTAATTGCTGTTACATCTGCGATTCCCGAACCAAACTCATTGTATACTTTTTGTAGATTTACCACTTTTACATTTATTGGGTTTCCATCAACCTGGGTATTTTCTCGGTGATAATTGGCCAATCTTTCTGCTTGAGCACTAAAAACAGGGTGGGTTAATATGATATACTGAATATCTGTTTCTGCGTGTAAGTTTTGATTTTCCACAACAGTTTCTGCTCCTATATTAATAGGAAGATAAGCATCTTCTAAACGAACTACCTGGTATTGATTTAACTCTCCATCGGTTGCTTCTTTAAACGTAAACTGCGTATCAGAATTGTTTAAATCTAACATGTTTTTTACGTTATAGGAATCAGTCACATCCCAAACAAAATCTACTTGATGGGCATTGTTTATTTTATATTCTAATATACTTCCATTGCTTGCGGATAAAAAATTAACAAAATCAAACTGGTTCCCATTGGCAACTAGTAACCTATCTACAATTACTTTTATATAATCTAACCTTCCTTTAGCTGATAAATCTCCGTTATTATTCCACAAAACATCAATAAAAAATTGATGGGGTGCTGTTGGTAAAAAAGTTTGTACTCTTAAAGACTCTCTATATTTAATGTCTTTAGAAGTGGTTCCCAAAGAAATTGTAAACAAATCGCTTCCTGCAGCAGTTTCTGCCTCTCTATATGCAACGGTACAATCCGTATTTACAGAAGAACTTGAACTAAAATTCACACTTACTTGGGCTGGGGTGCTTAGATCAATATCACCTACATCAAAAGCAAAAGTTTGTAAGTTATTAACAGAAAAATCTTCGCCATACCATTTTCTTCCTGTTTTTACATAATTGTACAATTCTTTTTCATGAACTCTGTAATCTGTGTAAGACGTAATGGTGTTGGTAGCTAGTGAACTTATGGAAGTTGCGTTGCTTATTCTTTTTCCGTTTTGACCTGTATCAAAATTGATATAATAATAACCTCTTGTAGCATATGGGTTTTGTTTGTGCTGAATGTTTGTTTTAGAATTTAATGTCCATGAAACAGTTCCTTTACCATAAAAAAGAATGTAATCATCATTATCAAAACGACCATCACTTTCTCCTTTAACATAGATTGCGTTTTCTTGCAACCCATTAGGTCTACTTTTAGTTAAGAGCTCTGGAAGCATATTTCCACCATGTCCAAAAATTCGAATATTTTTAGGGTTTATTTGATTGATGTTTACTCCTAAAGACCTTAAAAAATTAGCATCAACTTTAAACACGCCTGTCTTATCAACGGCTATTTTATACCAAGTTCCTGAATTTAAAACAGAATTTTTTACTTCTTTAATCTGCGTTATTTGCTGAACATTATTTGCTCTAACTGTTTCTGAAGAGTTGTAACTCAAATCAAAACGGGTTATTTTTACAATGCTTCCATCTTCTTTTTTATAAATAGGATACAACTGTAAACGTATAAAAGATTTTGCACCTTCTTTTACGGTATTAAAGATAGATGTTACCCTTGTTGGCAAATTGCTTACGTCTAAAAGACTTAATTCCGAACCAGACAAAACTTGCTCCTTTATATTTTTTAGTTGATAAGACACCTCGGAATCTAAAGAACCAGTCCACTGCTTTGTATACAAGGGAGTTCCATTGGGATCTATATGAATATTTTGTCCTGCAAATACAACTTTCTTAGTGATGGGCTCTGTTATTAAACCAAGTGTTACAGTAAATGTTTTTTTTTCCTGACCTAAAACAATCATCGAAAAAAAAAGAGCTAGAAAAATATGTAAAAACTTCATTATTGCTGTTATTATTGCACGAATATAATAATTTAGACTTTGTACTTGAATTTAGATTGTATAATTAAGTATTATATAATATCTTGCACGAAGTTAACAAAACAATGATTCAATAATTCTTATGAAGAAGTTTCTAAAACCAATACTATTTTCTACAACAGTATTGACTCTGTTATCGAGTTGTGATAAACTTCAACTTTTTAGCAAAAAACCAAAAACAGTTGAACGTATTTCGGAAAATACTGGCACCAATCATAGTGCTCCAGAAAATGGAGGATTGGCTCCTTTATCTGCTGCCGAAGAAACAGAAACCCCAAAATCTATGGCTTTTATACCTGGTGGTACTTTTGTAATGGGAAAAGTACAACAGGATGTAATGATGGAAAATAATAACGAACCAAGAACTAAGCAAGTCTCTAGCTTTTACATTGACAAAACCGAGACTTCTAACAAAGAATATTTAATATACTTAGACTGGCTAAAAAAAGTATTTCCACCAGAAAACCCAAAATACAAACATATATATGCATCTGCTTTGCCTGATGAAAATGTTTGGAGAAACCCACTAAGAAGTGATGGAAAATTAACCGAAACCTACTTAAGACACCCTTCATTTCAAGACTATCCAGTTGTAGGAGTTAGCTGGAGACAAGCAAATGACTATTGTACATGGAGAACAAACCGTGTTGCTGAAAAAGGAATGATTGAAAAAGGTTGGTTAAACCCTTTGTTTGATAATTCTGAAATCACAACAGAAGGAAGAAACCATTTTGATGTAGAAGTTTTTGAAACGGATCCTAACTTACTATATGGAGGAAACAAAGCCATATACACAGAATATGTTACCCAAGCTGATGATGTTGTCCTAGATTCAACTTCAAATGAAGCAACCAACAAAACGTTTAAATTAAATATTGATGAGTTTTCTCCTTTTTTAAGATTCCGTTTGCCTACAGAGGCTGAGTGGGAATATGCAGCAAGAGCAGACTTTGAAAACACATTATACAACTCTATTCGTGGTAGAAAAAAGTACCCGTGGGCTAGTCAAACTACTAGAAATAAAAAAAGCAAATATTACCTACAACATGCTAACTTTAAAGAATCTAGAGGAAATTACAGTGGTATTGCAGGATGGCCTTCAGACTATGGTGATATCACAACTCCTATCAAAACATTCCCGCCTAATGCTTTTGGATTGTACGATATGGCTGGAAATGTAGCAGAATGGGTAAATGATATATACAGACCTGAAATTGACACGGATTATAATGACTTTAACTATACTAGAGGAAACGTATTTACCAAACCAAAACTTGATGAAACAGGCAAAGCTATTGTTGCAGACTACGATGATGTAAAATACGACACCTTGCCTAACGGTAAAATTGTACCTTCTGTACTTCCTGGTCAAATTATTAAAGTGCCTGTTACTAATAATGACACCTACTTAAATGTAAGTTATCAAAAAGCTGACAATAGAGATTTTAACGATGGTGATTTAGCCTCTAGTAGAGACTTTAACATGCAAGACCCAGAGAGAGCTAAAAGAATGTACAACTCTCCTATTATAGAAAAGCCTATTATTAACGAAGAAACTGGTGAATTGGTATATGTGTACGATAAAAAACCTAGAACTACTTTAATCACAAACTACTCTAGAGTGTACAAAGGAGGATCTTGGAAAGATCGTGAGTTTTGGTTAGATCCAGGACAACGCAGATTCTTAGAAGAATATATGGCAACCAATTACATTGGTTTTAGATGTGCTGCAAGTAAAGTTGGTGAAAGCCACTAAACAAAAAATACAAACAGAATTAAAAAAGAGTTGGAAGTTTCCAACTCTTTTTTTAATCAGTAGCAATTCCAAAATAAATCCACGACACTTCTTGATTGTAATTATTGTGTTGAGAGTGTACTTCTCCTGCTTCTACAGTAATACAATCTCCTTCGCTTACCGTTATTTTTTTGTCATCAATCACAAAATCAATTCTTCCTTTCTGTATGTAAAAAACCTCATACATAGTAGCATGAACGTGAGCCTCTACTTTTTGTCCAGGTAAGAAAACAGCCGAACCAAACATCATTAACTGTGGAATTTCATCTTTACCAATAAAAACTTTCTTTTTAATGGTCTCATCATGACTTGTTCCTATTTCTTGTAACTGTTTTGTTTTTACTAATTTCATCAATAGTCATTTTAATATCTATTAGGTAAAGTTACTAGGAATCTTAAATTACTTGCTATCTTCGCACAAATTTTATCACATGGAATTGATTTCAATTACTGGATATGCTAGTATTTCTCCCTTAGGAACAAACCCCGAAACCATATGGGAAAATTATTTAAGTTCCAAACACTTTTTAACTTACAAAGAATTTAAAAAAGTAGCAGGATGGATTGGAGCTTTACCAAAAACATTAGAAGAAGAGCTAAACTTTATCAAAACATCCAATACCAAATATGCCAATTTAGACAAATCCGTTTTGATGGCAATCTATGTAAGTAGAAAAGCAATTGCTCATGCGGGTTGGAACAAAGGTACTTTTGGAATTAATATAGGGTCTTCAAGAGGTGCTACAGAATTATTTGAAAATTATTATCAAGATTTTGTACAACAGAAATATCAAAAAACACATCCGCTTACTTCTCCTACCACCACATTAGGAAATTTATCCACCTGGGTAGCAGACGACTTACAAACACAAGGACCAACAATTTCTCATTCCATTACTTGCTCTACAGGATTACACGCTTTGTTAAATGGTATTGCATGGATACGTTCTGGAATGTCTAATCAATTTTTAGTTGGGGCAACCGAAGCACCTAATACCGATTTTACGATGGCACAAATGCAAGCCATTAAAATATACACCAAAAACAAAGACACCTACCCAACCAAAGCTATGGACCTAAACAAAACACAGAACACAATGTGTTTAGGAGAGGGAGCTGCAGTATTTTGTTTGGAAAAAGGAACATCAAAAAACGCATTAGCTTATATTGATGGTATAGGCTATGCAACAGAAAAATTAAAACACAACATCTCTATAACCAACGATGCAGAATGTTTTCAAAGCTCTATGAAAATGGCTTTGAAAGAAATAAGTGCCCCTATAGATGCTATAGTAATGCATGCTCCAGGTACCATTAAAGGAGATAGCTCAGAATATAAAGCCATTCAAAAAGTTTTTGGTGATAAAATCCCAGCGTTAACAAACAACAAATGGAAAATAGGCCACACTTTGGGAACATCGGGTTGTTTGAGCATGGAATTGGCTTTGCTAATGTTGCAAAAAAAACAGTTTATTAACGTACCGTATTTAACTGATAACAAAGCTCCTAAACAAATTAATAACATACTGGTAAACGCTGTTGGTTTTGGAGGAAATGCCGTTAGTATTGTTTTACGAGGGATTGAAGTTGAATAGTAACAAAATTTAGTATTTTTACCGAATCAAAAATGGAAACTTATGAGTGAAGTAAGACACGATTGGACGAAAGAAGAAATTTTAGAAATATATAACAAACCTTTGATGGAGCTTTTGTACGAAGCCGCTAGCATTCATAGGTTACACCACAATCCTAACGAAGTACAAGTATCAACCTTATTATCTATTAAAACAGGAGGCTGTTCTGAAGACTGTGGTTATTGCCCACAAGCAGCACGTTATCATACCGATATTGAAGGAAACGACTTAATGTCTGTAAACCAAGTTAAAGCACAGGCATTAAGAGCCAAAGCTTCTGGTTCATCTAGAGTATGTATGGGAGCCTCTTGGAGAAATGTTAAAGATGGTGAAGAATTTGACGAAGTGCTTGAAATGGTGAGAACCATTAACAAATTGGACATGGAAGTATGTTGTACGTTGGGAATGGTTACAGAAAACCAAGCCAAACGCTTGGCCGAAGCTGGTTTGTATGCTTATAATCACAACTTAGATTCTTCTGAAGAATATTACAAAGAAGTCATCTCTACACGCGGTTTTCAAGATCGTTTAGATACTATTGACAATGTACGCAAAACCAATGTAACAGTTTGTTCTGGTGGAATTATTGGAATGGGAGAATCTATAGAAGACCGAGCAGGAATGCTTGTTGCTTTATCAACTCTAAATCCACAGCCAGAGTCTACCCCAATCAACGCATTAGTTGCTGTAGAAGGAACTCCGTTAGAAGACCAAAAACCTGTAGAGATTTGGGACATGGTACGCATGGTTGCAACGACCCGTATTGTATTGCCTGAAACTCAAGTACGTTTGTCTGCTGGTAGAACACAAATGTCTCAGGAAGGACAAGCTTTTTGTTTCTTTGCTGGAGCAAATTCTATTTTTGCTGGAGATAAGCTATTAACCACACCTAACCCAGACGTAAACGAAGACATGAAACTGTTTGACAAGTTAGGACTTATTCCAATGAAGCCATTTACCAAAAAAGTACAGCCCAAAACGGTAGAAGCACAAGACTCTGCATACCAAGCACAAGGAGAAAATCCTAAATGGACTAGACCAGAACACAAAATTGAAAGAAACGAAGCAGCCAAACAAAAGGCTAAAGAAATACGTGAAGAATTGAAAGAAACAGAACAAGCTTAATTTTTAGTTCTTTAAACTCCAAAAGCACCTAGTTATCTAGGTGCTTTTTTTGTTGATAAAATCAGTCGCTGACATGAAAATGTATTTCTAAAAATCTAGAGATATTTTGTACTTTTAAGCTTCCCAAAAACAAAAGCATGTACTTAATTTTTGATACAGAAACCACAGGTTTACCCAAGAGCTACAAAGCTCCTATGACAGATACAGACAATTGGCCAAGATGTATACAAATCGCATGGCAGTTGCATGATGAAATGGGTCAGGTACTAGAGCATGATAACTTTATGATTCAGCCCGATGGTTTTAATATTCCTTTCGATTCTGAAAAAGTTCATGGTATATCTACCGAACTAGCTCAAGAACAAGGGATTGCTTTACAAGAAGGATTGGATCGTTTTAACAAAGTACTGACCAAAACTAAATTTATAGTGGGGCAAAATGTTGGCTTTGATGTGAACATAATGGGAGCAGAATTTTACCGAATGGGAATGACTCCTAATTATAAAACACTTCAGTACCATGAATTGGATTTAGAATCCTATAATTTTGCGACTAAAAAAAATAAAGAAGATACTTGGACTTTTGATGATTTGTCTGAAGAAGACAAAAACAAATTGGGAATTTTAGATACTTGTACTGAATACACAGCTAATCTGTGCCAGATTCCTGGAGGTAGAGGAGGAAAATTCAAACTCCCAACTCTTACCGAGTTACACCATTATTTATTTGGTGTTGGTTTTGGAGAAGCTCACAACGCAACTGCCGATGTAGAAGCAACCACTCGATGTTTCTTTGAACTTATCAGAAGAGAACATTTTACTTCAGAGCAGTTAGATGTTCCCCCAACTTACTTTACAGAGTTTAAAAAAGTAAACCCAAGCCCTATTCAAATTATCGGATTAAAACACTTAAACCTAAAACAGGAAAGTAAAAAAATCCGAAAAAGACAAGCCCAACAAGAAGGTGCAAAAGGAAAGGGAATTAGTGTTAAAGAAGGATTAGAACGACTAAAAAATGTAAGTTTTGCCCATTTACACAATCACACTCAATACTCAATTTTACAGTCTACCATAGAAATAGGTAACCTTGTTAACGCTGCTGGGAATGATAATATGTCTGCGGTAGCCATGACAGATATCGGAAATATGATGGCTGCTTTTCATTTTACCAATGCGGTTGATGGATACAATAAAGGCATTCAAGCCAAAAGAAAAGCAGCTGAAGAAAATGGAGAAGAATTTAGTCAAAAAGATCTTATTCCTATTGTTGGTTGCGAACTAAACGTATGTGAAGATCACCTAAACAAAAACGTAAAAGACAATGGGTATCAGGTTGTATTTTTAGCCAAAAATAAAAAAGGCTACCATAATTTAGCAAAAATGTCTTCCATTGCTTATGTAGAAGGTTTTTACTATGTGCCTCGTATCAGCAAAAAAGTGGTAGAACAATATAAAGAAGACATTATTGTTCTAACAGGTAGCTTAACAGGTGAAGTAGCAAGTAAAATATTGAATGTTGGAGAGAATCAAGCCGAAGAAGCCCTGCTTTGGTGGAAAGAACAGTTTCAAGATGACTTGTATATAGAATTGATGCGACATGGTCAGGAGGACGAAAATGTTGTAAACAAAGTATTGCTAAATTTTTCTAAAAAACACCATATAAAAGTAGTTGCTACCAACAACACCTATTATTTAAAACAAGAAGAAGCAAATGCTCATGATATTTTACTCTGTGTAAAAGACGGAGAAAAACAAGCAACTCCCATCGGTAGAGGTCGTGGATACCGTTACGGATTGCCCAACGACCAGTATTATTTTAAGTCTACAGATGAGATGAAAGAACTGTTTGCAGATGTGCCTCAAGCCATTATAAACATTCAGCATTTGGTAGCTAAAATCACTCCGTTTACCTTGGCTCGTGATGTATTATTACCTGCTTTTGATATTCCTGAACAATTCCGAGATGACAAAGATTTAGAGGATGGAGGAAAACGAGGCGAAAACAACTTTTTACGTCATTTAGTGTACAAAGGTGCTGAAGAACGATATGAAGAAATTACAGACTCTATTAGAGAACGTTTAGATTTAGAGCTAGGAGTAATTGCAAACACAGGATATCCAGGTTACTTTTTGATTGTAGAAGATTTTATACGAGCAGCTAGAAACATGGGCGTTTCCGTAGGGCCTGGTCGTGGATCGGCTGCAGGATCGGCTGCTGCATACTGTTTGGGAATTACCAACATAGACCCTATTCAGTACGATTTGCTGTTTGAGCGTTTCTTAAACCCCGAACGTATTTCCATGCCCGATATTGATATCGATTTTGATGACGAAGGTCGTGGGCGTGTTATAGATTATGTTATTGATAAATATGGAGCCAACCAAGTAGCACAAATTATTACTTATGGTACCATGGCAGCCAAATCGTCTATTAGAGACACCGCAAGAGTGTTAGACCTGCCTTTGTTTGAAGCCGATCAAATTGCCAAACTAATTCCTGGAATTAAACTAAAAAATATTTGGGGAGACGATCCTAAAAGCAAAGGAAAAAGAGATGGTTTACGTTCTGAAGAAAAAGAAATGATTCAGGAATTGATCCGCTTGGCAGATGAAGACACTCCTATTTCCGAAACCATTAATAAAGCCCGTATATTAGAAGGTTCGGTACGAAATACGGGAATTCATGCTTGTGGGGTTATCATTACACCAGACGATATTACCAAATTTGTTCCAGTGTCAATTGCCAAAGATTCCGACATGTATGTTACACAATTTGACAACTCTGTAGTAGAAAGTGCAGGGTTGTTAAAAATGGATTTTTTGGGGTTAAAAACACTAACCCTAATTAAACATACTTGCGAAATTGTAAAGGCTAGACATGGGGTTGAACTAGATCCTGAATCTTTTCCTATTGACGATCAAAAAACCTACGAACTGTTTCAAAAAGGTGAAACCGTAGGAATTTTTCAGTACGAATCTCCTGGAATGCAAAAGTACATGCGCGAGCTAAAACCTACTGTTTTTGCCGATTTGATTGCAATGAACGCTTTGTACCGACCAGGGCCTTTGGAATATATACCAAACTTTATTGATCGTAAACACGGACGTGAAGAAATTGTGTACGATTTGCCTATTATGGAAAAATATTTGGCCGAGACATACGGAATTACCGTTTATCAAGAGCAAGTAATGTTGCTGTCTCAGCTATTGGCAGATTTTACCAAAGGTCAGGCAGATACCTTACGTAAAGCCATGGGTAAAAAACAAATGGCCGTACTAGAAAAAATGAAGCCTTTGTTTATAAAACAGGCTTCTGAAAAAGGTCATGATGCCAAAAAACTAGAAAAAATTTGGAAAGACTGGGAAGCTTTTGCTTCTTATGCCTTTAACAAATCTCACTCTACTTGTTATGCTTGGGTGGCATTTCAAACAGCTTACTTAAAAGCCCACTACCCTGCCGAATATATGGCTGCTGTTCTGTCTAATAACATGAACGACATAAAACAAGTTACGTTTTTTATGGAAGAATGTAAGCGTATGGGCTTAGAAGTTCTAGGTCCAGATGTTAACGAATCTTATGCAAAATTCTCTGTAAACGACCAAGGAGCTGTACGTTTTGGTATGGCTGCTATTAAAGGGGTTGGAGGAATTGCTGTTGACTCTATTGTTGCCGAACGTAAAGAAAATGGTCCCTATACTTCTATTTTTGATGTTGCCAAACGTGTAGATTTAAGAACCTGTAACAAAAAAGCTTTTGAAGGTTTGGCTCTAGCTGGGGGATTTGACTCTTTTGAAGGTGTGCACCGAGCCCAATTTTTTGCTACAGACGAAAAAGGAATTACTTTTTTAGAACGTGCCATGAAATTTGGAAATGCTTATCAACAAAGTCTTAACTCTTCTCAGGTTTCTTTATTTGGAGAAGCTTCTGATATTCAACTACCAGAACCTATTATTCCTGCCTGTGACACTTGGGGTACTATGGAAACTTTGTCTAAAGAGAAAGAAGTGATAGGAATCTACATTTCAGCACATCCTTTAGATGATTTTAAAAATGAAATGAAATTTACCAGTGATAAAATCAACTTATTTAAAGAAGATTTAAAAAAATATGTTGGTAAAAAATTCTCTTTTGCAGGAATTTTAACAGATGCACAACATAGAATTGCTAAAAATGGAAATGGATGGGGAGCTTTTACCATGGAAGACTACACGGACTCTCATGAATTTCGTTTGTTTGGAGAAGATTATATGCGATTTAGACACTTACTGGTTCCTAACTCATTTTTACATATTAGTGGTGTAATTCAAAAAGGATGGATGCAACAAAATGGTACCGAAGGAGAACCTAGAGTTAAATTTTCTGATTTTATGTTGCTGTCTGATGTTTTGGAAAAAAAATGTAAAAAAATTACTTTTAAACTTACTCTTAACGAAATTAAAAAAGAACGTGTAGCACAACTAGAAATGTTGTTAAGCGGTTATAGTGCCAAAGATGCCAAGCAAGTAGTTGGATTTAATATCGTGTCGCAAAAACACAAAATTGATATAGAAATGCCATCCAGAACTTATAAACTAAATCTAAATGCTGAACTTTTTGGCTACTTAGATAAAGAAGGTTTTGAATATAAACTGAGTTCATAATACATCTCTTATCTTAGAGGCTCAATAAAAAACTGCTATATGAAATTAATTACAATTCAAGTTTTTGAAAATTATTTTGAAGCCCATATTCTAAAATCTCGTTTAGAGAATGATGGAATCAAATGCTTTATTCATGATGAAAACATGGTGAGTCTAAATCCACTGTACAACGTAACTCTTGGCGGAATTAAATTAAAGGTTGAAGAACATGATGTTAAAAAAGCTAAAACTATTATAAGTGAAATAGAAAACACGTCGTTAACAAACGATCACAATCAGGCTATTCGCTGTCCAAACTGTGGGTCAGAAAATATTTATGCCCATTTTAAATCCATCAAAAGTATAAAAGCTTTGTTTGCTATGCTCCTTTCTTTTCTGCTTTTTATTTATCCACCTTACTACAAAACATTAAGCAAATGCAAAGAATGTGGCTCTGAATTTAAGCACTAGAATAAAATCTTTTTTTGTTATTTGAAAATCAATATTTGGTAACAAAATGTATGAATAAAGACAAAAAAAGCATCACAAAACACACCCTTTTTTTTGAATTACTATAATTTGCTTTGGACAATCATACATCACTTTAATGATTGTCTACACAACTATATACTACTAAAAAACAAATCTTTATTCAGTAAAATTATGCAGATGAAAAAACTATATTCCCTAGGTTTCTTTTTGTTAACAACCTTAATTTCTTATGCACAAAAGCCAAATTTGGTTATTATTCATACAGACGAACACAATTTTAGAACCTTAAGTTGCTACAGAGATAACTTACCTGAAAATGAAGCCTATGTATGGGGAAAAGGTCTAGGAGTTAAAACTACCAATATTGATAAGATTGCCAAACAAGGAGCTATTTGTATGAATTATTATGTTACTTCTCCTGTATGTGCTCCCTCTAGAGGTTCCTTAATTTCTGGTTTGTATAGACAACATCATGGAGTTACCAAAAATGAACTTCCTATTAAAAAAAATACAAAAACCATTGCACATATTTTAAGCGAAAATGGGTACGCAACATCCTACGTAGGCAAATGGCATTTAGGAGATGAAAGAAAAAAATACAAGTTTACAGAAACCTACAAAGGTGGTTTTTTGGATAACGAATTTATGATGAATAAAGGCCATAACCCATACTTTATGATGAAAAATGGTAAAGTAATTGGTGCTATGAACGATAAAAAATACGAATCTGCAGCTGATAAAAGCAATATCGTACATGCAACCGATTTTTTTGTAGACAAAACCATAGAAATCATCAACAGAGATCATCAACAACCTTTTTTTGTTATGGTTTCTATTCCAGATCCTCACACTCCAGATTATGCAAAACCGCCCTACAATTCTTTGTACAATCATCTAGACTTACAAGCCCCTGAAACCATGAGTGCCACAAGTATTAAAAACCGACCTGAATGGGCAAACAATAAAAAAAACGATGTAAGCCATGAAGGATTTAAACCGCAAAAGCTGAAACAATATTTTGGAATGGTTAAACACATTGATGATCGAATAGGAGACATTCTAAAAACCTTAGATAAACTACAAATTTCTGACAATACCATTTTAATTTTTACCTCAGACCATGGTGATATGTTTTACGAACATGGTAGAATGAACAAAAGTGTACCTTATGATGCTGCTATGAAAGTACCTTTTGTAATACGATATCCTAAAAAAATTAAAGCTCAAAAAATTATAGAAACCGTTCAAAACAACGTAGATTTTGTTCCCACGATGTTAGGTATTATGAATATACAAACATCCGTTGCGTTTGACGGAGACAACAATGCTTCTGATTTTTTATCCAAAGAAGCACATGTTAATCGACCTAATTACATTCACGTTTCATCAGCTTCTAATTCTTGGGTTGCTTTGGTAAATAAAAAATACAAATTAATTTTACACAAGCAATACACTCCTACCTTGTTTGATTTAGACAAAGACCCTCATGAAACTACAAACGTTTTTAACACTAAAGGCTATCAAAAAATTTCAGAAAAATTGAAAGATATATTAATCAAACGAATGAAAAAACACAATGAAATTGCCTACCATAAAGGCTTACAATATTAGCAACATCTTAATCTTTAGAAAACTTTCTTTTTTAATAAAACTATCTAAAAATCGAGCTATTTTTCAAATTTAAGGTAAAATTACTCTACTTTGGTTTACTATTTGATGCTTTTTCATTAAGCACGATATTGTGCTCAATCTTTAGTGATGCTCACTCTAGCTTGTGTTCACAAGTATAGTTTTTTCTGATACAACATCACACCAAAAATAAATCAGCATATGAAAGTATTGATTATTGGAGCCAATGGAAATATTGGTCAACAAGTAGCTCAAAAACTAAAAAAATCAAATCATCAACCTATAGCAATGTTACGCAAACCTGAACAGCAAGCAACATTTGCAGAAAAAGGAATAAACACTGTTATTGCAGATTTAGAAGAAGATTTTCAACACGCATACAAAGGAATTGATGCAGTGATATTTACTGCTGGTAGTGGCGGACATACCTCTGATGAGAAAACACATTTAATAGACAGACAGGGAGCTAAAAAAGCCATCGACTTAGCAATAAAAAACAAAATAGATCGATTTGTTATGGTAAGTTCTATGGGATCTGGACAATCACAAGAAAATTGGCCTAAAGATTTAATTCCGTATCTACAAGCAAAAACAGATGCAGACGAACACCTGCTTCATAGTGGATTGAATTACACAATTTTAATGCCGGGGACCTTAACAGACAAATCTGCAACCAATAACATTACATTAAGTAGTGATTTAGAACAAAAAGGCAAAACAGTTCCCCGTACTGATGTTGCAACAGTAATTACCAAAGTTATAGACCATCCTAATGCGTACGAAAAAAGTTTTGAATTTGTAAGCGGTGAAACCCCTATAGATACAGCTTTGCAACAAATTGCTTAACAGCATCCGTATACATACAAATGTATATTTTAGAATACCTCCGTAGAATTACGGAGGTATTTTTATATTTTCCTATTTTGTGTTATAAATTCAACATATAGTACACAGGATAAGACAAAAGTTACTCTATATTGTTGGATTCAGATTGTATTTTAGCACATTCAACTAGATGATTAAAAACCAATAATGAAAAAATTTGTAATCCTTTTAAGTACAGTACTCTTTTTACAAAGTACCAAAGCACAAAAAAATGATTGGGAAAACCCACATGTTAACCAAATTAACAAAATGCCTGCTCGTAGCACTTTTTACGAATACGAGAACAAAACTCAGGCTATACAGGCAGACAGAAGCCAATCTAAATACTTTACATCGTTAAACGGAGATTGGAAATTCTACTGGGTAGCAAAACCTGCGGATGCCATTCAAGATTTTGAAAAAACAGATTACGATACTAGTAAATGGAACACTATTGATGTGCCTTCAAACTGGGAAATGAGAGGTTATGGTACTCCAATATACACCAACTCTACATATCCATTTTTTAGTGATTTTCCAAACATTAACCATAACGACAATCCTATAGGTCACTATACAAAGACTATACAATGGGACAATGCCTGGGAAAACAAAGATGTAATTTTGCACTTTGGAGGAGTCTCATCAGCGTATTACGTGTGGGTAAATGGAAAATTTGTTGGCTATAGTGAAGACACTCGTTTGCCATCGGAATACGACATAACCAAGCATCTAAAAAAAGGAGCTAACAAAATTGCCGTAAAAGTATACCGATGGGCTGATGGTAGTTATTTAGAAGCACAAGACCATTGGAGAATGAGTGGTATTGAAAGAGAAGTTTATCTACAAGCTGTTCCAAAAGTTCGTTTGGCTGATTTTACCATCCGTACCGATTTTGATGAAAACTACCAAGATGCTTTGTTACAAATTAGACCTCAAATAGTAGCCAATGTAGCTGATAAATACATAAAAAAAGTGGGGCATTTTGGTACTGCACCCTTAAAAACAAAATTTGATAACTGGACCTTAACTGCGGAATTAATTGATGCAGAAGGAAACACTATAAACACCGAAAATATAAAATTAGGTAAATTCTTTGGAGAGTTTTATCCACAAAGAGACAACGTATATTTTGGATTGATGGAATCTAAAATTAAAGCCCCTAAACAATGGTCTTCGGATAATCCTTATTTGTACACTTTGGTATTTACTGTTAAAGATAACAAAGGAATAGAACAACAATTTACAAGTACCAAAGTAGGTTTTAGAGAAGTATTAATTGATGAAAAAGGTCGCTTTTTAGTAAATGGAAACGTAGTTAAAATGATTGGTGTCAACCGTCATGATCATAGCATGACCAACGGAAAAAGCATTACTAGAGCCGATATGGAAGCAGATGTAAAACTGCTAAAACAATTTAACTTTAACGCTGTAAGAACATCACATTACCCTAACGATCCCTATTTTTATGAGTTATGCGATCAATATGGATTGTATGTAATGGACGAAGCTAACCTTGAATCTCATGGAACTAGAGGACAACTTTCTAACCAACCAGAGTGGGGTTCTGCTTATTTAGAAAGAGCCATTCGTATGGTGGTAAGAGATAAAAATCATCCTAGTATTGTAATGTGGTCTTTGGGGAACGAATCTGGTATGGGACCTAACCATGCAGGAATGGCAGGATGGATTAAAGAGTACGATCCTACTCGTTATATCCATTACGAAGGAGCACAAGGACAGCCAGCACATCCCAATTATAAGAAAAAATACTTTAACATTGGAAAAGGAAACCCAACGGATCCTAAATGGGTAGATATGATTAGTAGAATGTATCCAAATCCTGATGCTTTACAAAGCTTAATTGACGATACTGCTGCAATAGACAACAGACCCGTAATTATGTGTGAATATGCACATGCAATGGGAAATTCTGTAGGAAATATGGCTAAATACTGGGACATTATTTACAAGAACGATCGTGCTATGGGAGGTTATATTTGGGATTGGATAGACCAAGGAATATTAACCAAAACCAAAAGCGGTGTAGAGTATCTTGCTTATGGTGGTGATTTTGGAGACACACCTAATGATGGAACATTTTGTATTAACGGTATTATTGCTGCCGATAGAACTCCCAAACCTGAAATTTATGAATGTAAAAAAGTAAATCAACCCGTTGTAATTACTTCTGATGATGCTAAGACAGGACAATTTACCATTCTTAATAGACATCATGCAAAAGATTTATCAGGCTACCAATTAACCTGGGAGTTGGTAAAAAACGGAAAGATCATTAAACAAGGAGATCTTGCATCATTAAACACCTTACCAAATCAGACAGACAAAATTGCTATCAATTTTAAAAAGCCTCGTACAAAAGCTGGTGATGAATTTTTTATCAACATCAAAGGAAGCCTAAAGAACAATACCCTTTGGGCCAAACGTGGATTCCTAGTTTTTCAAGAACAATTTGCACTAAACTACGAAACTCCTAAGGTTAAAGAAATGAGTTCTGGATCTAAACTTATTATAGAAGAAAAAAGCAATAGCATTATTTTACAAACAACTGAAAGCAAAGTTGTTATTAATAAAGAAAGTGGAATGTTAACTGAATTTGTTAAAGAAGGTGTAAATGTTTTATCCGCCCCTCTTAACCTAAACTTTTGGAGAGCGTCTACTGAAAACGATCAAGCATACAGAAAAGCCAAAAAGCAACAAGATGAATTGGTGTGGATGGATGCTAACAATCACTTTGTTGTAAACAATGTAACAGTTACAAACCCTGAAAAAGGAAAAGCAGTCGTTAGCATACAAGGTGTTGTAAAAACTACAAAAACAAAGGTAAACTTAACATATACCTACATTGCTAAAGGAAACTTAAAAGTCGATTACCAAGCAACCATCCCAGAAGGACAACCTAACACACCAAGAATAGGAATGTCTTTTGATATAGACCAACAGTTTCAAAATGTAACTTACTACGGAAAAGGACCACATGCTAACTATGCCGATAGAAACACAGGATCTTTTGTAGGTCTATATAAAGCCAATGCAGACCGTATGAACTATGAATACATTTACCCAGAAGAACACGGAAACCACATGGGTACTCGTTGGTTTAGCTTGCAAAACAAAACAGGCAAAGGAGTATTAATTTCTACCGAAAAAACCATCAATTTTAGCGTATGGCCTTATAGCTTAGAAAATTTACAAGAAGCAACACATACTTACGAGTTAAAAAAACGCAATGTATTTACCGTAAATATAGATGCACAACAAACAGGTGTGGGAGGAGACAATACTTGGTCTTCTATTGCAGAACCTCATAAAGAATATTTACTAACTCCTGGAACTTATGAATATAGTTTTTACCTAACACCATTAACTGGAAAAAAAGTAAAAGCTCAAGAGATAAAATTCTAGTGATTTGTATATTTTTTGTACTAAAAACTCATCATTCTACTTTTTGAATGATGAGTTTTTTATTGCAGAACAAATCAAAACATTTGTAGTAGAAAATAAATCTATCATGACTTTGTAGCAAAAAAGGAACCTATACTTTTAGCTTGTATTAAACCAATAAAAATATATTATGAAAATAGCTTGGATTGCTTTAATAGCTTTCAGTAGCAATGTATTTGCTAGTACTTTTGATCCTCCTACACCAAAAAAGGGCTATAGGTGGATTGTTAACGAACAGTATTCTGATGAGTTTAACGGAACTTCGTTAGATCGCTCTAAATGGAACGATACTTTTAAAGGCTGGCAAGGTAGAAAACCAGCTAAATTTGTTCCAGAAACCATTTCTGTAAAAAACGGAACCTTACAAATTAAGAATGCTGTCCTAAAAAATCCACATAACGGATACACCATTGCAGGTGGAGCAGTACAAAGTAAAGAAGAAACCGCTTACTTTGGTTATTATGAAGTGAATTTTAAAGCTTCTAAAATAAATATGTCTACCACCTTTTGGATGTCTAATGGAAAACAATCTGTAGATTTTGAAACTAAAAAAAGTAATGGTGAAAATTGTACCAAAGACAAATACAGTCAAGAACTAGATATTGTAGAAAGCATCGGAGGGACTTTTAACAGAACTGACAAATTCCGTAAACAAATGAATTTTAACACGCATTATCGTTATATTGATTGTAATGGAGGAAAAGAAAAATTTTACTCTGCTGGTAATAATGCCATCGAAGGAAATGGTCAGAAAAGTAATGCTAAACTAAGCTCCGAGTCGTGGGAAGATTTTCATACCTATGGTGCTTATTGGAAAAATGCAAACGAAGTTTCTTTCTATGCAGATAATAAATTTGTAGGAGATGTAAAAGTAAGTACCGAAGTTGTAGAAAAACCTTTTGATAGAGCTATGAAAATAAATATGGTTACTGAAACTTACAATTGGGTAAAACCTGTACCTACTCCAGAAGAACTGAATAACGATGCAATTAATACTTCTTATTATAATTGGGTTAGGGCATATAAATTAATTCCCATAGACCAAGCAACTAGAAATAGTTATCCTGTTGCTATTTTTAAAGAAGAAGCTAAATTAACGACTACTCCAGAAATCATAAAAAAGAAAAAAATAAAGGTGGCTTATACTTACAAAGCCAATCAAGATGCAGAAATCTTGGTAACGGTACTTAATCCCAAAAAACAAATAGTTGCTAAAGGAACTTATAAAGTACTTGCTGGATTTGGAAATGCAGAAGCCCTAATCAAGCTTGATCATAAAATTTCTAAAAAAGAGCAATACACTTATCAAATTAGTTTATTGTTTCCTTACTAATACAAAAAAAGACCTAACTTTAATTTAAGTTAGGTCTTTTGTCTTTTCTATTTATTGCATTAATTATAAAATATACTCCTACTAATATTAAAGGTATAGACAACCACTGCCCTGTGTTTAATGCCCATTCCGATCTGTTTTCTACTTGAGCCTCTTTAAAAAACTCAACTACAAAACGAACAGACCATAAAAGTGCAAAGAAAGTCCCGAATAACAAACCTGTTTTTTCAGCTGCCTTTGTTTTCCAATACATGTAAAACAGCAAAGCAAACACAGCCAAATATCCCAAACCTTCGTACAACTGCGTAGGATGTCTAGCAAAATCTTCTTGTAGTTTTACATAAACAAAACCATAATCTGTACCTGTTGGTTTTCCAATTATTTCAGAGTTGATTAAATTCCCCATTCGTATAAACAAGCCTGCTAAAGCAACTGTAATCCCTACTCTATCTAAAATATATAACAAAGGTTTTTTAAGCACTTTTTTTGAAAAGTACCACAAAGAAGCAATAATTCCAATAGCTGCCCCATGACTAGCCAAACCCGCAAAACCTGTAAATCTAAATTCAGGTCTAAATTTAAATGGCAATAATATTTCTTCAGGATGCTGGCTAAAATAAGCCCAATCGTAAAAAAACACATGTCCCAATCTAGCACCAAGTATGGTCGCAAACACCACATACATTAAAAGTTTGTCTAAAACTTCAATTTTAATGTTTTCGTGCTTAAAAATATGTTTCATTATTTGATATCCCAACACAAAAGAAATCACAAACATCAAACTATAAAGGCGTACCAATCCAAACAAATAAATTGGTGGATCCCAGGTAATTGCTAATACATTCATTTTTTTATTTTTTTGTTATTTTCAGGAACTGGATCATATCCTCCTTTTCCCCATGGGTGACAACTGGCAATTCTTTTTAAGGCCAACCATCCTCCAAAAATTAAACCGTGTTTTTGCAAAGCCTCTACACTATATTGCGAACAGGTGGGTTGAAATCTACAGGTGGCAGGTGTAAAAGGTGATATTGCAATTTGATAGAAACGAATTAAGACCAAAAATGGAAAAATCACTATTTTTTGGACTAGCATTTTCATTACTCTACCGTAAATGTAGTTTCTCCTTTTCCATCTTTCAACACAATTCCTAAAGCTTTTAACTCATCTCTAATCTGATCCGACAAACTCCAATCTTTATTATCTCTAGCTACTTTCCTCATATCAATCAACATGTTAACAACCCCTTCTAATTTATTGTTTTCTTGACTTGTATTTTCAGTAAACAAACCTAACACATCAAAAATAAATACGTGTAAAGTGTTTGTAAACAAATCTAAATCTTGTGCTGTTAACTGCTCTTTTCCTTCTTTTAATAAGTTGATGTACTTAACCGATTCGAACAATTGAGCAATTAAAACAGGAGTGTTGAAATCGTCGTTCATTGCATCATAACAACTTTGTTTCCAACTCAAAATATCCAAGCTTGTTGTTTTTGAAGCTTCAACAGTTTTAAGTGTTTTAAGAGCCTCCATTAACTTTACATAGCCTTTTTCTGAAGCTTCTAGAGCTTCTGATGAAAAATCTAATATACTTCTGTAATGGGCTTGCATCATAAAAAAACGAACCACAGCAGGCGAAAAAGGTTTGGACAACAAATCATTATGACCAGAAAATAGTTCTCCGGGCAAAATATTGTTTCCTGTTGATTTAGACATTTTTTGTCCGTTCATAGTCAACATGTTCGCATGCATCCAGTAGTTTACAGGATTGTGTCCGTTACAAGCTTCTGCTTGTGCTATTTCACACTCGTGATGCGGAAATTTTAAATCCATTCCACCACCATGTATATCGAATTTCTCTCCTAAATACTTGGTGCTCATTGCAGTACACTCTAAATGCCAACCTGGAAATCCTAATCCCCAAGGTGAAGGCCAACGCATAATATGTTGTGGGCTTGCTTTTTTCCACAAGGCAAAATCTTGTGGATTCTTTTTTTCCGACTGTCCATCTAACGTACGTGTATTGTGCACAGCATCTTCTATTTTCCTCCCAGACAAAACTCCGTAAGTCTTACTTTCGTTGTATTTTAACACATCAAAATATACAGAACCATTTATCTCGTAGGCAAAACCTTGAGAGACAATTTTTTTGATGATTTCAATTTGCTCAATAATATGACCAGTAGCCGTAGGCTCTATACTTGGTGGTTGGTTGTTTAGTTTTTTTAGAATATCATGAAAATCTAAGGTATAGCGTTGTACCACTTCCATAGGTTCTAACTGTTCTATTCTTGCCTTTTTTGCTATTTTATCTTCTCCTTCATCAGCATCATCTTCCATGTGACCTGCATCGGTTATGTTTCGAACATAGCGTACTTTGTACTCTAAATGTTGTAGGTATCTAAATACCATATCAAAACTCATAAAAGTACGTACGTTTCCTAAATGCACATTGCTATATACGGTGGGTCCACAAACATACATCCCTACATTTCCTGGGGTTACCGTCTCAAACAATTCTTTTGTTTTGCTAATAGAGTTGTATATTTTTAATGGTTGTTCCTTAAATAAGCTCATGAATAATTTTTATTTTTTGAAAGCGTAAATATAAACTTTCTAAAATGATTTTTGGCAAACAAAAAACCTCAATTGAGAGCTTTCTCAATTGAGGTTTGTAGTCGTTGTAAAACGAAATTGATTACTCTACAATTTCTAATAATTCTACTTCGAATACTAAAGGCATGTAGTTTTTAATAACTCCTTGTCCTCCTTGTGGTGCATTTGCCCCATATGCCAATTCTTGAGGAATGTAAAATTTGTATTTAGACCCTACACTCATCAACTGTAATCCTTCTGTCCAACCTGGAATTACTCTGTTCAATGGAAATTCAGCTGGTGTACCTCTATCTACAGAACTATCGAATACTTCTCCTTTAGGAGTAGTACCGTGGTAATGAACTTTTACAGTTTGCTCAGCAGTTGGTTTTTCTCCTGTTCCTTCTGTTATTACTTCATATTGTAATCCACTTTCGGTAACTTGTATACCTTCTTTTTTCTTATTTTTCTCTAAAAAAGCTTCTCCTTCTTTTTTTATTTTTTCTCCTGCTTTTTCTGATTTCTTCTTTGTATAAGCAATTAAAATTGGAGCAATCTCTTTTTGAGACAACAGCGTTTTTGAACTGTCGGCAGCTTCTTTCATTGCTTGGTTTAATACTGCGTAATCTAAATTTTCAAAATCTTCACTTACTCTAAAATTTAATCCTATGTAAGCTCCTAATGCGTAACTTACTGAATCTTGTTCTGTTGCTAAAGAAGTTTTTCTTGCTGCTTGTTGGTTACCACAAGAAGCCATTCCTGCTACTACTAATCCTAAAGCGATTCCTTTAATAATATTCATTGTGCTTAATTGTTTATATTTAAAAGTTTAATTTTTACAACTATGGGCATATTTGCCTTAATTTTCTTTCCATCTCCTGAAAAACCATGGGCTACAAATGAAGTAAAAATAAATTTAATTTCCTCATCTTCGTGCATTAATTTCACTCCTTCTTTTATTCCTACAATCAGATCTGAGGTAGCTACTCTACTTTTTATAATTTTCTTTGGGTATATCAATTCATCATTTAAATTGTATACCGTTTTCTCAAATCTGTAAAGTGTGTTTTTATTGACTTGTTCCTTTGTTTTTTTGGACTTTTGGGTTACCGCATAAGCAAAACCAAAAGGTGAAAATTGATAAGATAAAAGTGTGTCTTTTTGAATGTATTCTTCTAAAAGCTGTTCTTCTAACTTTCTAATTTTTTTATTTATAAGTATAGAGTAATTTTCTGTTGATGATTTTTTTTTGTTAATGGGTCTCCTGGGTTCAGGACGATTGCAAAAAACCATCAATAGACTCAACACCACCAAACTCTTATATTTCATAAGAAACTAATAATTCTTGTTTGTAATTAGGTATCAAATGTAAGAATTTTGAAACAGTTTCTTCCAATGTTAACATTGATCTTGCTCCTGCTGCATTGTCATGTCCGCCTCCATCAAAGTACTTTCTTGCAAACTGATTTACAGAAAAAGATCCTTTAGATCTAAAAGAAATTTTTATAATTCCTTGATCTTTATCTTCTATAAAAATGGCAGCCAGTACAATTCCTTTTAAAGACAAGGCATAATTTACCACCCCCTCGGTATCTCCTTTTTCGTAATTGTAATCTAACAATTCTTGATGTGTTAATGTAATATAAGCAGTTTTACAATCTTGTAGTACTTTTAAATTGGTTAATGCCTTTCCTAACAACTGAAGTCTACTGTAGGAATTGTTTCCAAATACAGAGTTGTGTATGTCAGAGTTTTTTGCTCCTCTATCAATCAAATCAGCTATAATTCTATGTGTAGTACTTGTTGTTGATGCAAATCGAAAAGAACCTGTATCGGTCATAATTCCTGTATAAATACAAGTAGCAATTTCCGAATCAATCAAATCTAATTGTCCCAAAGCTTCAATATAATGATATACCATTTGACAAGTAGAACAAATAGAGGTATCAGAATAAGTTACCATAGCTATAGTATCTGGTTCTTGATGATGGTCTATCATAATAAAATCACCCTGATAAGCCTCTAAGCCATTTTGCATATCATCACCTACCCTGTGCAATGCATTAAAATCTAATAAAAAAACAACTTCTGCTTTGTCTAAAGCTCTTTTAGATTGCTGATTCTGAAGATCGTACCTATACACCTTTTCTGCTCCTGGCATCCATGAAATAAAATCAGGAATTCCATTGGGTAACACAACGGTAACTTGATGTCCTAGTTTTTCATAAAATTTAGACAATGCCAAAGAAGATCCTACAGCATCACCATCTGGGTTTTTGTGCGAAACGAATACTATTTGTTTGGATTCGTTAAAATACGTTTTTAAAACGTCTATATCATTTGCTCTCATTAACTGCTAAAATACAATTAAAAATGAGTTGTCAAAGCTCCTTTTTTTTTTTGAAAAAACTATATTAGCACCATAACCAAATGATAAAAAAATACTATGGCTAACAACAGAACATTTACTATGATAAAGCCTGATGCAATTGCTGCTGGTAATGCAGGTGCTATTATCCAAAAAATAACCAAATCTGGGTTTAAAATTGTCGCTTTAAAAATGACCCGATTAACACCAGAAAAAGCTTCTGAATTTTATGCTGTGCATCAAGGAAAATCTTTTTACGATAAATTGGTTAAGTTTATGTCTCGTGGTCCTATTATAGCCGCTGTATTAGAAAAAAATAATGCTGTAGAAGACTTTAGAGCTTTAATTGGATCTACCAATCCAGATGAAGCTGCCGAAGGAACTATTAGAAATTTATATGCTACTGATGTTACAGAAAATGCTGTACACGGTTCTGATAGTGATGAAAATGCTGCAATTGAATCTCAGTTTTATTTCTCTAACGAAGAAATTGTATCTTACGATTAAAATTGTATAAAAACTCCTATTCTACAAAAAAGTCTTTCGTTAAACAGAAAGACTTTTTTTGTAATCTACCGTCCTAAAGGTTAAATTTATTCTAGGAGTTGTTATTTTTTTTGTTTTAGGTAAACTATGCAACCAATATTGCTGAGTTGTTCCTTTCATTACAAGTAAACTTCCTTTTAACAAAACAAGATCTACTGTTTGTTTGGTTTCTTTGTGTTTAAAGACAAATTTTCTCTCTGCTCCCAGACTCAACGATGCTATGGCTCCTTGTTTTTTCATTTCTTTTTCACCATCACTATGCCATCCCATTCCCTCATTTCCATCATGATATAAATTTAGCAAACAAGAATTATAGGTTTCTCCTGTAATGCGTTCAATCAATCCTTTTAGCTCTAGCAACTCAGCTGTCCATAAGTTAGCCACTTTTAGACTGTTAGAATATGTATAACTAAATGTGCGTGCTCCGTACCAAGCTACTTTTCTATCCGTAACAATCCTCTTACCAAAAATTACGGTCTCATCATTTTTCCAATGGATAGAACCCATAAATACTTGATAATAATACGTACACATTTTTTTATTTAAAATTCTACCATAAAAAATTGCTTCACCATCAAAGGGTAAAATATTAGGAGTATTTGAAGTTGTAAATAAATCCATTTTTTACTGATGTTTTTGTGCAACTTCCCAGCCTAGCATAGCAATTTTTCTAGCAGCACCCCATCTATAATTTCCATACATCCCAGATTGATGAACTACTCTATGACACGGAATAACAAATGCAATTGGATTTGCACCAATAGCAGTACCAACAGCTCTTACTGCATTTTTATTTCCTACTTTCTCTGCTATCGTTCCATAAGTAGTTAAACTTCCAAAAGGTATATTTAACAATTCTTTCCAAACGTTAAGTTGAAATTTTGTACAATTTAAATGTAAATCAATTTTCTGAAATCCACTACTTTCGTTATTAAGTAGCTTTAAGATATTTAGTTGATGGACAACCTCTTTTTCTATCAATAAAATATCCTTAAACCTTAATTTTAATAAGAAAACAGCCTCTTCTTTGTCATCATGAAACCCCAAATAACAAACTCCTTTTTCTGTAAAAGCAACTAATACTTCTCCAAAAATTGATACGCTATATTGATAGTATATAACAGTATTGTTCTTTTTAAATTCGTCTAGAAAAATCGTGTTTATATATTTTGATGGTTTATCAAAATGTTTATTTCTAAAAGTTTCATCATTATTTATGATATCAAACAAAGACAATTCTGAATGGTTTGAAAATTTCTCTAAACAATTTGTGTTTATTCCTAGCAAAAAAGTATCTAAATCTACGCCTGCCCAATCGATAAACATTTTATTCAAACATGATTTATCAAGACCAATAGAAGATATAATATCTTTAGCGACTAAATATTTTTTTTGATTTTGTTTACAACCAACAATTCTTTCAATTATACTAAAATCTAGTAATTGCTTATTTATTTGCATATCCTTATAATTGGTTGACGAGTAAAAATATACATTTTAACTGATTTATTTTACCTAAAAAAACTACAAAAAATTAAGATTGAAGCTTTATTTTATAAACTTTTAAGATGCTATATAAAAAGCTTAGGTTAAACTTAAAAGTTCCAAAAACTTTAGATAATATTAATGGAATTCAAACCCGCCTTTTCTAGAAACTCTCTCTATCTAAGTTCAAGGTCATCTAGCGGAGTCGAGATGTTTTACCTTTAAAACATGTATCCAAACAAAAACATCCCGATTCTATAAT
>NZ_AFPK01000038.1 GCF_000220525.1 Ochrovirga pacifica
GCTATTGTTCTTAGAGTTAAGACAATAATTGTTTTATTACAACAGAAATTGCTTTCCCATCTGCTTTTCCTGCAAATTCTTTAGATGCAACCCCCATTAACTTTCCCATATCTTTAATAGAAGAAGCTCCTGTTTCAGAGATCAATTTAGTCAAAGCAGCTTTCAATTCTTCTTCTGTCATTTGCGCTGGTAAAAACTCAGAAATTACCTCAGCCTGTGCCAATTCTGGCTCTGCCAAATCTTCTCTTCCTTGCTCGGTATACAAAGCAGCCGAATCTTTACGTTGTTTCACTAATTTTTGCAGCAATTTAATTTCAGCTTCTTCAGAAATTTCTTCTTTAGATCCTGTTTCAGTCTGTGCCAGTAATATTGCCGATTTTATAGCTCTTAACGCCTCTAAAGCCACTGCATCTTTTGCTTTCATGGCTTCTTTCATTTTGGTCATTACCTCTTTAGATAAATTCATAATATCTTGTTTTTAGTTTCCTATGATTTCTTTTACAAAATTATCAATTTTATCCACACCATTGGCACCTACGTACTTTACAAAAGCAGAACCAATAATTGCTCCATTTACATGTTCGCAAACAGTATCAAAAGTATCTTTGCTAGAAATTCCAAACCCTGCAATTAAAGTGCTTTTTAGATTGTACGATTTAATTCTGTTAAAATAATCTATTTGAGCTTTAGAAATGGTTCCTTTTGCTCCTGTAATAGATGATGAAGCCACTACATAAATAAAAGCATCTGTCATTTCATCAATCTTCTTAATACGCTCTTCAGACGTTTGCGGGGTAATTAAAAACACATTAGACAAACCATATTTTGCAAACATTGATTTGTAAGTCTGTTCATACTCTATCATAGGCATATCTGGCAACACCAACGTTTGTATTCCTACTGACTGGCATTTTTCACAAAACTTCTCAGCTCCATATCGCACTACCTGATTAAAATACCCCATCGCGATTAAAGGGATACTTACCTGGTTTTTAATTTCTTCTAATTGATTAAAAATCAAATCTAAGTTGATTCCGTTTTTTAATGCTATCGAACTCGTTTCCTGTATGGTAGGTCCGTCCGCCATCGGATCAGAATAGGGCAATCCTACTTCCAAAAAATCAACTCCTGCTTTTTCTAAATTTTTGATGATGGTTCCTGTATCATTCAATTTAGGATAACCAGAAGTAAAATATACCGAACACAAACGGTTAGGTTTTTCAGCGAATAATTGACTTAATTTACTCATATTTTATAGTTGAAAGTTTGTAAAGCTGAAGGTTTAAAAATTGTTTTTTGCATTCAACCGTACAAACATGACAAACCTTTCACTTTTTTAACTTGATATACTTTTTTATGCTTCTCTTTTTTCTAACTCTGTGATGTACGTCTCTAAATCTTTATCTCCTCTTCCCGACAAGTTGATCACAATAACTTGATTTTTCTTTAAGTCCATTTTTGGTAACACAGCTAATGCATGAGATGTTTCCAAAGCTGGAATAATTCCCTCCAGTTTTGTCAACTCAAAAGCTGCATCCAAAGCTTCTTGATCGGTTGCATTTAAAAAGGTTCCTCTTTTGCTGTGATATAAATGTGCGTGCAAAGGCCCTACACCCGGATAATCTAATCCAGCAGAAATGGAGTAAGGTTCCACAATTTGCCCGTATTCATCTTGCATTAAAATAGTTTTAGATCCGTGTATTACCCCTACTTGTCCTAATTGCGAGGTTGCAGCACTCTCTCCTGAATTTACTCCTAAACCTGCTGCCTCTACAGCTACCAATTCTACTTGTTTTTCATCCATATAATGATAAAAAGCACCTGCAGCATTAGAACCTCCTCCTACACAAGCTATAATAGTATCGGGGTTTTCTTTTCCTGTTTGTTCTTTTAGTTGCCATTTAATTTCTTCCGAAATAATTGCCTGCAACCTAGCCACCATATCTGGATAAGGGTGTGGCCCTACTACGGATCCAATTAAATAATAGGTTTCTTCTGGATGCTGAATCCAATCACGAATTGCCTCGTTGGTTGCATCTTTTAGTGTTTTACTCCCACTAGTAGCAGCTACTACTTTTGCTCCTAACATTTTCATACGAGCCACATTAGGGGCTTGACGTTTGATATCAACCTCCCCCATAAACACTATGCATTCTAAGTTCATTAAAGCACACACAGTAGCCGTAGCCACCCCGTGCTGCCCAGCACCTGTTTCGGCAATAATTCGTTTTTTACCTAAATGTTTGGCTATTAATATTTGCCCAATAGTGTTGTTTACCTTGTGCGCTCCTGTATGGTTTAAATCTTCTCTTTTTAGATAAATATGTGCTCCATATTTATCAGATAAATTGGGTGCATAATACAAAGGAGTAGGTCTTCCTACATATTGTTTTAACAAGTACAAATACTCTTTTTGGAAAGCTTCGGATTGAATAATTTCTAAATAATTATCTTCCAGTTCTTTTACATTAGGATACAGTAATTCTGGAATATATGCTCCTCCAAACTGTCCGTAGTACCCATTTTTATCTACTTGAAATTCTGACATAATTTATATCGTACTGAGTACTGAGTATTAAGCATAATAGACAAACTTTTTTTGTACCTTATACTAAATACACTGCACTAATTATTATTTCTGTTTTATTTCATTAAAAAATTGCTTTAGCAATTCTATATTTTTTAACCCTGGTTGGTCTTCAAACTTGCTATTGATATCCAAAGCATAAATAGGCAAATCTGTTTGTAATATTTCTTTTACTTTTGCCAACTCATCTACCCCAATGCCTCCACTTAGTATAAACGGTTTGGTAGATGGATATTGTTTAAGTACCGACCAATCAAATGTATATCCGTTTCCTCCTTTTTCTTTCCCCTTGGTATCAAACAAAAAGTAATTTATAAAAGGTTCGTAGTTAGCCAACACACTAAAATCGAACTCGTCTTTAATTGAAAAGACTTTAAATAGCTCGATATCTAAATCATAACTATTGAGTTCCTGACAATAGGCTACGGATTCTGACCCATGTAACTGTACTGCTTTAAACTCATATTGTTTTACTTTTTCTACGACATCTTGTACAGAAGCATTGACAAACACGCCTGTTTTTTTAATATTTTCATCAACCTTAGGAATGTCGCCTACAAAATTTCTTGGCGATTTTGGATAAAATATAAAACCCATATAGTCTGGTTGTAACCCAGCTACAGCTTTTATATTCTTCTCGAATTTCATTCCACAAACTTTTATTAACATCGTATCAAGTATTGAATATCGGGTATCAGGTACTTGCTACTTGTTGCCTGATACTTACTACTATTTTACAATTGCCCTACAAACTCTTTACAAGCTTGTCCTGGATTGTCTGTTTTCATAAAATTTTCTCCAATCAAAAACCCTTGAAAACCGTATTGTTTCAATCCCATAATAATTTTAGGATCACTAATTCCACTTTCAGAAACCTTAACACAACTGTCTGGAATTTTTGCAGCTAACTGAATGGAGTGTTCCAAATCTACCTTAAAGGTTTTTAAATTTCGGTTGTTAATTCCGATGATTTTTCCATCTGGATTGTCAATTTTATCCAACTCTTCTTGGGTATGGATTTCGTACAGCACATCCATTCCTAAATCCGTGGCCAATTGTCCATAATTTTTCAACTCTTCTTTGGTTAAACAAGCTGCAATCAATAAGATCACGTCAGCACCAATAGCCTTGGCCTCTACAATCTGAAAACCATCTACAATAAAGTCTTTTCTTAAAATAGGCTTCACTTCGTTAATGCTACGTGCTTTCATTAAATCGACCATCGTTCCACCAAAAAAGGCCGTATCGGTTAAAATAGATTGTGCGGCCACATTGGCATCTAAATAACCATTGGTTACTTCTAAAATATCTGCTTTGTCGTTTATAATTCCTTTTGAAGGTGATTGTCTTTTGAACTCTGCAATAATTCCTGTAGACCCTACTTCTAATAAGGACTTTTTTAACGACAAGGGAGTTCTTTTAAAATTGGGACTTTCTACCAATTTTTTCACAGGAACTTCTCCTTTTATCTTTGCTACTTCTTTCTTTTTAGCTTCTATTATTTTATCTAAAATTGTACTCATTTTCTTTTCATTAAAAATGCACAATGGGCAATTAACTAGTATTCTTTATCTTCGATAAACAACTGTAACATTCTAAGTTTAATTGTACACTGTTTTTGTTAATCGTTTACTAATTTACTTAAACATGCTTTGGCTTTTCCTTTCATCAAACTATCTTTTGCTGTGGCAAATGCTTCTTTAAAAGAAATATTGGCATCAAACGTTTTTAAGGCAAAAGCAGCATTGGTCAGTACTACATTGTTTTGTGCATCGGTTCCTTTTCCATCTAAAATAGAAGTAAAAATTGCTGCAGCTTCTGGCACATTGTTTCCTCCAAAAATTGCAGAAGGTTCAATAGGTTGTATGCCTATATCTTTGGGAGCAATTATTTGCTCGTCTTCTTTGCTATATATCTTAAACGGTCCAGTTAACGAAATTTCATCATAACCATCTAAAGCATGAACAACAGCAAAGTTATCAGAAGTTTTGCTCAGAATATTTTTATACAACCTTCCTACTTGCATATTGAATACTCCCACCAATTGATTTTGAGGACAGCTAGGATTTACCAGAGGTCCTAACATATTAAAAAAAGTTTTTACTCCCATCTCTTTTCTTACTGGACCTACTGCTGCCATGGCTGGATGAAACAAAGGAGCATGTAAAAAGCAAATATTTGCTTTTTCTAACTGATGCTTTAGTGTACTTTCATCGTTGGTAAATTGATATCCCAAATACTCCAACATATTTGAAGATCCAGAGGCTGAAGAAACTCCATAATTTCCGTGTTTGGCTACTTTGTGCCCCGTACCAGCTACTACAAAAGATGTAAGAGTAGAAATATTAAAGGTATTTTTACCATCTCCGCCTGTTCCACACAAATCAATGGTATTAAACTCTGATAAATCTACCTTTAACGCCAAGGCTAACAAAGCCTCTCTAAAACCTGCAAGTTCGTTTACCGTAATAGGTCGCATTAAAAACACGGTTAAAAAAGAAGCTATTTGAGAATTGTTAAACTCTTTGTTGGCTATACGTATCAAGATTTGCTTGGCTTCTTCTTGATTTAGTTTTTCGTGTTGGAATAATCTAGATAGTAATTGTTTCATTCTATTTAGCTTTTTACTCTTGGCTCTTGGCAATTATCAAATGGCTAAAAGCTTTTATTTTGCGTTTTCTATAAACTGTCTTACCATTGCCTCGCCATCAGGTGTTAGGATAGACTCTGGATGAAATTGTACAGCACTTACATTGTATTTGGTATGTTGAATGGCCATCACGCCACCATCTTCATCTACACAAGTTACTTTTAAATCTTTTGGCATGCTCTTAGGGTCTGCAATCCAGGAATGGTATCTGGCTGCAGAAAATTTTTCTGGTGTGTTTTTAAACAAAATGGCCTCTTTGTCTGTTACCTTCATCTCTGTAGCTACTCCATGAAAGACTTCGTCCATATTAATGATTTTCCCTCCATAGACTTCGGTAATAGCTTGCAAACCTAAACACACTCCAAAAATAGGCTTGGTTGCTCCATACTCAGCAATAACTTCTTTTAAGATTCCAGCCTCATCAGGAACCCCAGGACCAGGAGACAGCATAATTATATCGTAATTTTGAATTTCCTCGATGGGAATTTCATCATTTCTAAACACATCTGGCTTTTCTCCTGTAATGTCTTCTACCATATGTACTAAGTTATAGGTAAAAGAATCGTAATTGTCTAATATTAATATTTTCATATTTTTATAGTAGTGAGTACTGAGTATTAAGTAACAAGTACAGTAGCTAAGCTAACTTTGTACTTTGTACCACCTACTCATTACTAATTTATATTTTCTCTGCCATCACCAATGCTTTTTTTAGTGCGGCCAATTTGTTGTTTACCTCTTGCAATTCTCCTTCTTCGGTAGAGTCAATAACAATACCAGCTCCTGCCTGATAATACAAGGTATTGTTTTTACTTACAAACGATCGGATTCCGATAGCTAAATTCACTTCACCTGTCAATCCGATAACTCCTACAGCCCCACCGTAAAAACCTCTAGACTGTGCTTCGTACTGATCAATCAATTGCATGGCTTTGTATTTAGGTGCCCCGCTCAACGTTCCTGCAGGAAAAGTATCCCCTACCACTTTTAAGGGATTTTCTTTAATAATTCCTTCGACTGTTGATACTAAATGAATAACATGACTAAAATACTGTACTTCTTTAAACACCTCAACAGTAACATTATCGGCATGCTTGCTCATGTCATTTCTAGCCAAATCGACCAACATAACATGTTCTGCAGTTTCCTTTTTATCGTTGGATAATTTTTCGCCCAACAAATGATCTTCTCTTGCATTTCCTGTTCTACGGAATGTTCCTGCAATTGGGTTGATGGTGGCTACTCCTTTTTCTACTTTGATTTGTGCCTCTGGTGAGGATCCCATCAAACGGAAATTTCCATAATCAAAATAAAACAGATAAGGAGAAGGGTTGATGGAGCGTAAGGCTCTGTACAAGGTAAAATCGTCTCCTTTATATTTTTGTTGAAACTGACGAGACAATACAATCTGAAAAACATCTCCTCTTTTGCAATGTGCTTTTCCCTTTCTTACATATTCTTTAAACTCCTCGTCTGTACAGCTTGATGTTTCGCTATTGGCATCGTAAGAAAACTTTTGTGTTTGACAGGTAGGATTGTTAACAATGGTAACCACTTCATCAATATTTGAAGCCTCTCCTGTAGGTAAATTTTCTATGATAGACATCTCATCATTAAAATGATTGATGACCACTACGTAGCGATAAAAACTGTAATGCAATAGTGGAATGGCAGAATCTGCCTGCTTGGCATTGAGCTTAATGTTTTCAAAATACTGTACAGCATCGTAAGTTGTATATCCGTACAATCCGTTGATGGATTTGAATTGTTCTGGAGAATCTGTTTGAATTAAGTTACAGTAGTACTGAAAAATTTCATGAAAATTTCTTTGCAACGGAGCACTGCTAAGTAGATCTTCTCTGTAATACAAATTTAATGCATCGTCTTCTGCTTTGATATGCACCAAAGGATCTATTCCAATAAACGAGTAACTTTCTTCTTTAGAGTGGTAATCTGAACCTTCTAACAACACCGTGTTTGCAAAACGATCTCTCAGCCTTAAATAAATGGATACAGGGGTTACTGTATCTGCCATTTGTTCTTTAATAATGGTCTTAAACTGTAATTTCTTCATAGAGTTAGGGCACTATAAAAAAAGGCTTATCGTGAGATAAGCCTTTTTATATTTATGTTCATAAAATACAATAGTAATTCTCACGCTTAAAATTTAAGAGTGTACCACCACCAAGTATTTGTTGTATCTAAATTCATTGCAACAAATTTAATATAGATTTTTAAACTAGCAAATATTTTGAAAAAACATTTTAAAAGAAGCTGTTATATTTCACAAAACTATAGCATCTTATGTTTTTTAATTCTTTAGTTTTTATGTAATTTTCGAACAACTTAAATTAAACAAAAAAATGAATTGGTATTTAAAAGTTTTAAAACAGTACGCTGATTTTAAAGGGCGTGCAAGAAGAAAAGAATATTGGATGTTTGTATTGTTCAATATTTTATTTGGTTGGGGAATACAACTCTTAGCTCTCATAACTGGACTTGAGTTTTTAGCATACGTTAGTGTGTTATATTCTATTGCATTATTAATCCCTGGTATTGCCGTTACCGTAAGAAGGCTCCATGATATCGGAAAACCTGGTTTTATGATTTTTATCTGTCTTATACCACTTGTAGGAGCTATTTGGTTATTGGTTCTTGTATGCAAAGAAGGTGAATATGGTTCTAATGAATATGGACCTGATCCTAAAAGTGAAGTAGACGAATTAGATGAAATAGGAGTCTCAGAGGCTTAATTACAATAAAAAAAGAGGCTTAAGCCTCTTTTTTTTATGTCATACTTTGTGTAAAATGATTATAATCTTTAAGTATGGTTTCAATAAATCTCTCTGTGTGATGCTCCTCATTTAGCTGAACATCTATCACTCCACAAATTTTATTCTTCAATTTATTCAACAAAACCTGATCATTCTTTCTTTTCGCTTTTACAAAATTCTCCTTTATAATTCGCACATCATTGTCTGATAGTTTAATTACAGACGGATACACGGGCTGGTAATTACTCTTTAAGTTTTCATCTAAAATAGTGTGGCTTATGTTTATTTTGTTTCTCAAACTCACTACCGCTGTTCCCGAAGCCATTCCTCCAATTCTTTGTGCCTTTTTTGTGCTTCCTATACTTATCAGCGCAACAAAACTTAACGATGCATATATATCAACAATACGCATTACCCAACGGATAAAGTAATCTAAAAAACTAGACTGATAACCATCTAACTTTAATACCTTTATTTTCATTGCTTTTTTCCCAAGTGTCTGCCCACCTAAAACCGTCTCAAAAAAAAGCGTATAAAACGTAACTGGTAAACCGATAACTATAGAAACAGACCACTGAGACCATCTATCTAAACTATTGATATAACTTTCTAAGCCTAGTAATTTATAGACAAGCAGACTTATTAGCGTAATATATGCAGATTTTATCAATACATCAATCAGCCAAGCCAAAATCCGATGATTGAGTTCGGCAGCTTTAAAATCTAAGGTCACATTTTGCGTGGTTGTAATTTGTATTTCTGCCATTTAATCGTGTTATTTGTTACTCTATGAGAGAGATTGCATTCATCAAACAAAATAAAGAAAAATGGTTGCGTTTTGAAAATGCAATTCAACAAAAAACCAATTCCAATCCAGAGGAATTATCTCAACTGTATTTACACCTTGTAAACGATTTGGCTTATGCCCAAACCTACTACAAAAAAAGCAAGCTGGTTGTATATTTAAACCACCTGACTATTTTGGCTTTTCAGCGCATTTACAAAAACAAAAAGGAAGACAAAAGTAAAATTCTCCGTTTTTTTTTAGTCGATGTGCCTTTGCTTATGCACCAATACAAACGCTATTTTTTATACGCATTTGTTATGTTTGGAATTTCTGTTGCCATTGGTGTTATTTCTGCTATTTACGATGATACTTTTGTTCGCTTAATTCTTTCGGATGGTTATGTAAACAAAACCCTTGAAAATATTAAAAATGGAAATCCCACCGCAGTCTATGCAGGTGGCAGCAACTGGGGTAGCTTTATTGGAATTACCTTTAACAACCTAAAGGTAGGCTTGCTTGCATTTTCTTTAGGAATTACGGGCGGAATTGGAACAGGCTATGTGATGCTACAAAACGGAATTATGTTGGGTGCATTTCAATATTTTTTTGCAGAACAAGGTGTTTTTCTTCAAAGTTTAAAAGGTATATGGATTCATGGAGCGATGGAAATTTTTGCTATTGTTATAGAAGGAGGCATTGGTTTTATGATTGGTGCTAGCATTCTATTTCCAAAAACACATACCCGTGTGGCTTCGTTAAAAAGAGGAATTAGAGACGGTATTAAACTTTTAATTGCCACCTTTCCCTTTACCATTGCCGCAGGTTTTTTAGAGGGATTTGTTTCTAGATACGGTAACGATATGCCCACGTTTTTAGCCTTCGGAATCATTCTATCTACCCTTGCCCTGATTGCTTATTATTTTTTAATTTACCCTAATAAAGTCGCTAAAATTGTCACTTTAGCTCCCAAATCATGAAACAAATTTTAAGTAATTTCACTATTTTTTTCTTTCTTGGGATACAAACTATTGTAGCTGCATCTAAAGATCAAATACCGAGAAAAATTCCCGATAATTATAAAGAAGCTTACCAAAGTAAGGAATATATTTACGAAAATCATCCTCCTTCTTGGTCTCTAGACCTTAAAGAATGGTTCGCACAAAAAATACAGCACTTTTTTGATTTTTTAGGACTGCATCATCATCAACTTTATTGGTTTAAAATATTAGTGTATACTTTTATTGCTATTATAGTTGTTTACGTAATTGTCCGAATCTTTTTTTATAAAGAAGGACGTTGGATTTTTAAAAACAACACCAAAGACAACACCCTTGTTTACAACGATGATATAGAATCTATTGAAGGTCTTAATTTTGAGTCTTTAATAAATCAAGCAGAACAAGAAAAAAATTATCGTTTGGCGGTAAAATATCACTATCTAAAAGCCTTACAACTATTATCAAAAAAGGGAGCTTTGCAACTAAATGCTCAAAAAACCAATCTAGATTACCAACTGGAACTAGAAGAAAAACCTTACCACAAAAGCTTTGCATCCATTTCTTACTACTATACCTATGTTTGGTATGGAGAGTTTGTTATTGATGTAAATTTGTACGATAAAATTTCTACTACCTATCATCAATTTTCTAACACCTTAAACACATGAAAAGGAAAGAAATTATCATTGTAGGAAGTATCATCATTGTATTTACCATGTTAATTGGATGGCTAGACAATGTAAGCCCTCAAAAAATTAACTGGAAAAAAACTTATGACGAGGAAGGAACAGCACCTTTTGATATTAAAGTGTTTTACGAGCAACTACGTACGGTTTATAAAGAGTACAAGATAGTGCAGCTTAAAGAAACTTTTTACGAGTACCAGTCCAAAAAAAAGAAATCTGACACCCTACAAAAAAACAAATTGTACTTGACAATTGCTGACAAATATAAGCCCGACAGGACTTCTGAAAACGAATTGCTACAATGTATTGGAGAGGGAAATAGTGCCTTTATCAGTGCAAATTATTTTACCAAAACACTACTAGACTCATTGGGTATTACTCATAATAAAACAGAAAAAAATCTATATCAAAAACTTCCCATACAACTGTCTACACAAGAGAATCAATCTAAGCTTACCTATGTGCCAAAATTAAAATATTATCAACCCTATTTTTTGGACAGCACCAATATTGAGGTATTGGGAAAAGCGATCTTTACAACAAAAGACTCCATACTTAAAAACAGAGCTACCTTTATCAAGGTTCGCTACAAACATGGTTTTTTCTACTTGCATGCACATCCTGAAATTTTTAGCAACTACGAACTTCTTAAAAGTAACTCTACGGCCTACATCAATACGTTATTAACACATCTTACGGAAAAAAATTTGCAAAGTGAACCAACACAGAAACTTTTATTGTTTGACAGCAATGTAAAAATCGCAAAAGAGGTTATTTCTAGTCCTTTGCGTTTTATCAAATCTCAGATAGAATTGCGTTGGGCATGGAATCTTTTACTCTTTGGATTGCTGCTGTTTATTCTAATCAATGCTAAAAGAAAGCAACGTGTAATCCCTATTCTACCAAAAGTAAGAAATACTAGTTTAGATTTTGTAAGCACCGTAGCCTTGCTGTATGAAGAAGCCGATAATTTTCAGCCAATCATAGAGCAAAAGATTCACATTTTTTTCAGAAATATCAGAACCCGATACCATTTAATTACCGACAAGACCAATACAAATTTAGCAGAACAACTGAGTTTAAAATCGGGATATGACCTTGTTAAAACCAGAGATTTGCTAAGACTCATCACTTTGTTAAAAGAACGAGAAACCTCGTCCATAACGCTGCTTCATAAGCTTAACCAAGAAATAGAAAACTTTTACAAAAATACCCAAGCATGGAAGAATTAGAATTTTCGAACCGAATAGATTTGTCCGAATTACATTCGGGGGTACAAAACCTAAAACAAGAATTATCCAAAGTTATAGTAGGACAAAAACATATGCTAAACTTATTGGTAACCGCCCTGTTATGCGAAGGACATGTGCTGATTGAAGGAGTACCTGGAGTTGCCAAAACAGTTACCGCTAAATTGCTAGCCAAAACCTTAAATATAAATTATCAACGCATACAATTTACCCCAGACTTAATGCCATCAGATGTACTGGGAACTTCTATTTTTGATTTAAAAACCTCTAAATTTGAGTTTAAGAAAGGCCCTATATTCTCAAACTTAGTATTGATTGATGAAATTAACCGTGCTCCCGCTAAAACACAAGCTGCTTTGTTTGAGGTAATGGAAGAACAACAAATTACCATTGATGGAAAAAAATATCCGTTGGAGGCTCCTTATTTTGTTGTAGCCACACAAAACCCAGTAGAGCAAGAAGGAACGTATCGCTTGCCCGAAGCTCAGTTAGATCGATTTTTGTTTAAAATTACTGTAGACTATCCTAATCTTGAAGAAGAAATAGACATTATTACAAGAGAACACCAAACAGTTGCTCCCCAACTAGATTTGATCACAAAAAGTATAGACAAATCGCAAATACTAGCCTATCAACAATTAGTGAAACAGGTAATTGTAGAACCTCATCTTATTCAGTACATTGCAAATTTGGTAGTAAGTACGCGTAGCAATTCATTTTTGTATCTAGGAGCATCTCCAAGAGCAAGTTTGGCTTTGCTAAAGGCCTCTAAAGCTTTTGCTGCCATTAACGGAAGGGATTTTGTAACCCCAGAAGACATAAAACATATTGCAGTTCCGGTATTACAGCATCGTGTAATTGTTACTCCCGAAAGAGAAATGGAAGGTATTACAGCAGCACAGATTATTAAAGAAAGTATTCAAGCTACAGAAATTCCATCCTAGTATTTATGACCTCATCAACACCTATGCAAGGTATAAAAAAAGCCTACGGTAGCTTTTATCTAAACAATTTGTTTTTTTACTTTTTGTTTGGTTTTGTGGTGTGTTTTGTAATTAGCTTTTTTGTAAAACCCTTGTTTTTGTTCTGCGTATTGCTACTTGCTGTTTTTGGCGGTATTGTTTTGATTGATTTTTTAGTATTGTTTACAGTTAAAAATGGTATTACAGCTAAGCGAATTTTACCCGAAAAATTTTCTAATGGAGATCTTAACAAAGTACAATTAGAGATTAGCAACCATTATAATTTAGAACTTGCATTATTTATTATTGATGAACTTCCATTTCAGTTTCAAATTCGCGATTTTCAACTATTCAAAAAAATTAAAGGACACAGCACCCAAACTTATAGCTACGAAGTAAAACCAACTGAGCGAGGAGAGTACAATTTTGGAAGCACACAGATTTTTATATCATCAGTATTAGGTTTTGTTAGCAAAAAATACAGCTTAAATCCTGCAGCGGTAGTTAAAAACTACCCCTCTTACTTACGATTAAAACAGTTTGACTTAAAAACGATTCAAAGCTTATCTGCAGCCTATGGAGTAAAAAAAATAAGACGTATAGGAAACTCTTACGAGTTTGAACAAATAAAAGAATACATACAAGGAGACAATATAAGAGACATTAACTGGAAAGCTACTGCCAAAAAAAACCAACTAATGGTCAATCAATTTGTTGATGAAAAAGCACAACATGTGTACCTTTTGCTAGACAGAGGTAGAACCATGAAAATGCCATTTGATGGATTGAGCCTTTTAGACCATTCCATCAATTCTGGTTTAATTGTAAGCAATGTCGTCATCCAAAAACAAGACAAAGTAGGTTTGTTTTCTTTTTCTAAAAAGATGATGAATTATGTAGCTTGTGAAAGAAGAAACCATCAAATGGGGTTAATCTTAGAATCTTTATACAATGTAGAAACTAATTACCAAGAATCAGATTTTGGAATGCTGTACAGTACTATCAAACAACGCATAAAACAACGTAGTTTACTACTTCTATTTACCAATTTTGATAGTATGGATGCATTGCATCGCCAATTGGATTACTTAAGAGCCATAAACAAAAACCATTTATTACTGGTAATTTTCTTTAAAAACAAAGAAATCTTAGATTTGACAAAAGAAAAAACACGTACCGAGTCTGAAATTGTTAAAAAAATTGTTGCTGAAAAATTTATTTACGACAAAGAACAAATGGTATTAGAGTTAAGAAAATACGGAGTCAACTCCATCCTAACCACTCCAGAGAACTTAACCATTGATACTATTAACAAGTATATAGAAATCAAATCGAAAGGTTTAATTTAATAAGTACAATCATGACAAACAATCCTTTATTACAAGACTTTTATACCGCTCCTTTTGAGCAAATTAAAAACGAGCACTATATTCCGGCTTTTGAATTTGCATTGCAAGAAGCCCGAGAAGAAATAGACCTAATTACCCACAATACGGCAATTCCTAATTTCGAAAACACCATAGTAGCATTAGAATATGCAGGACACCGATTGAGCAGAATTTCTTCTATATTTTTTAACCTAAACTCGGCAGAAACCAATGACGAGATGCAAAAAATAGCTCAAGAAATTTCTCCAAAACTAACAGAATTTTCTAACGACATTAGCCTAAATACCACGCTGTTTAAACGCGTTAAAAAAGTGTACGACAAAAAAGATCAACTAGATCTAAACGCAGAATCGGCCATGTTGTTAGAAAAAAAATACAAAGGATTTGCTCGTAACGGAGCCAATCTAAACGATGATGACAAAGCAACTTTAAGAAAAATAGACAACGAACTATCTAAACTATCTTTGACCTTTGGGGAAAATGTATTGGCAGAAACCAACAACTACCAATTGCATATCACAAACAAAGAAGAACTTTCTGGCTTACCAGAAGGAGCTATAGAAGATGCCGCACAAACAGCTAAAGAAAGCAACAAAGAAGGATGGATTTTTACCCTAGCTTACCCTAGTTACATTCCGTTTATAACCTATGCAGACAACCGTGAGTTAAGAAAACAATTAGCTATTGCTTTTGGTAAAAAAGGATTTCAGGACAATGCCTATAACAACGAAAAAATTGTATTGCGTATTGTTGAGTTACGTCATCAAAGAGCTATTTTGTTAGGATATAGAAACCATGCTGATTTTGTTTTAGAAGACAGAATGGCTACTTCGCCAGAAAAAGTAACTGAATTTTTAGAAGATTTTTTACAAAAAGCCAAGCCCAAAGCCCTAGAACAATTTGAGCAATTAAAAGCCTTTGCTAAAAAAGACGGCGTAGAACAGTTACAAAAATGGGACGGTGCTTACTACAGCGAAAAACTAAAACAAGAGTTGTTTGATTTTGATGAAGAACTCCTAAAACCTTATTTTCAGTTAGAAAATGTTATCAATGGTTCTTTTGAAATTGCCAACCGCCTGTATGGACTAAACTTTAAAGAAGTTAGCCATATAGAAAAATACCATTCAGATGTTAAAACATACGAAGTATACGATGATAAAGGAGAGTTTATAGCTATTTATTATGCAGATTTTCATCCAAGACCAGGTAAAAGAAACGGTGCATGGAAAACAGCATATAAAAATCAATGGATTGCCAATAGCGAAAACTCAAGACCTCACATTTCTATTGTTTGCAACTTTACCAAACCCACCGCTACCAAACCTAGTTTACTAACATTTAACGAAGTAACAACCTTGTTCCATGAGTTTGGTCATGCGCTACACGGAATGTTAGCCAACACTACTTATCCTAGTTTGTCTGGAACGTCGGTTTCATGGGATTTTGTAGAACTCCCTAGTCAGGTAATGGAAAACTGGTGTTACGAAAAAGAAGCCTTAGAATTGTTTGCCAAACATTACCAAACACAAGAAGTTATTCCGATTGACTTAATAGATAAAATTAAAAAAGCAGCCAACTTTTTAGAGGGATTGCAAACTTTAAGACAACTTAGTTTTGGAATTTTAGACATGGCATGGCACGGACAAACCCTTTCTAATTATAGCACCAGCAATGCAAGTAGCAATTCAAACAATACAATAAGCGTAAAAACCTTTGAAAAAGAAGCCTTTAAAGGCACACAATTGTACCCTGATGTTGCAGAAAATTGCATGAGCACCTCATTTTCTCATATTTTTCAAGGAGGCTATTCTGCTGGATATTATTCTTATAAGTGGGCAGAAGTTTTAGATGCTGATGCGTTTGAATATTTTAAAGAAACAGGAATTTTTAATAAAGAAACTGCAACTAAATTCAAAGACTTTGTACTAAGCCAAGGAGGAACTCAAAACCCAATGGATTTGTACAAGCAATTTAGAGGTCACGAACCCAAACCCGATGCTTTGTTAAAAAGAGCTGGGTTGTTGTAAAACATATTTAATCTATAAAAAAAGAGCTGTTTGTTTTAATTAACAAACAGCTCTTTTTGCATATCTTTAGAATGCTAACTTTAGAAAATGAAAAACAATTTAAGCCACTTAAAATTTGATTGGGAAGACATAAAAGCTAAATACGGATATCCTATAACCAATTATAATAAAAACATATATCAAAACATATTTTACAACTTTTCTCATCAAAAAGAAAATCATATTCCTGATATTCTGGAAGCAATTATTTATGAGAAAAGAGAAATACCTACTGAACTAAAATCCTCTTTAGACATACTAATCAACGAGTTTAGAAATTCTTTTCCTAAATCTGAAAGAGACAACACTATACTTGAAGAAGGTTTTTATTTTGATGATAGGATTGAAGATATCATTCAAAACAACATAGATATTGTTGAAAGTGATATTCTTTACGATATTTTAAAATTTAAAACACAAGCCAAAGAGAATGAAGAATCTTTTAGAATAACAAAAATTGCAACAAAAGAAGATGCTGAAAACGACCCATATTTAGAAGAAGGAGAAACATATTCTCAACTTAAAGAATTCACCACTTTTGAAGATGGATTAAATTATATACAAAAGGTTGATGGAATTTCATTTCTAAAGAATGAATTATATAGGTTTTATGAAAATTTTGGAGAAGGTACTAAAGCTATTTTTAAAAATGAATTAGATGCCATTAATGAGCTTATTAAAAATTCTGAACATGTAGACCCTCTATCTGCTTTCAAAACTGGATTTCATAACAATGACCTTTTGGAATACTATAGAATCCATAATGGTTTTTACTTAAAAAAATACAATCAGTTCTACAAAAACCAAAACCATTTTTATCCAATAACTTTTTTTGAAGGAAGATATGCTCCTGTATACGGGAAATATACTTTATACAAAAAGTGGCTGGAGAAAAAACTCAACTCCTCTTTTTCTAAGGACACTATACAAGACAATATAGTGCTGAAGAATACCGCTAAATTCAGCGAAAATCAAATCGAAGGAATTATTAATAGTTTTTGTTTTGATAGTAATTTAAATCAAATATTAATCGACAGGTATACTGAAATAATTTTTTGTCATGATCACAAACAGAATATAGCTACAATGGCATTAATTGGAAGTTTAATAGAAGGAATATTGTTTGGTATTTATTTGAATCATAAAATATGTTTTTATAAAACAAATCAATATAAAAAAATTATGAAGAGTAGAAAACCTAAAAAAACAAATGGAATTCTTGAACTATCATTTGAAGAGTTAATATTGATTTCTGAAGAAATAGGTATTATTTCTTCTTCTAAAGAAGACATAAAGTTTATTCAAACGAGTAGAAATCACATCCATCCAAAAAAACATTTTGATAATTTATTTAACAAATTTAGCCCCGAGTACTCAATGAATAAGTGTAAAAACCTCCTTCATCAAATTCTAACTGAACTGTTAAACAACTATAAAACATCTAAAGATGTAAAAAAATTATCTTGACGATTTACAGCTCTTTTTGTATCTTAACAAGAAAGCTTTAAGATATGAGACTTCGCTATTTTCAATATATTTCCTTGTGCATAATTCTTATTACGGCTTTGGCTTGTGCATCTGCACCTAATAAAAAAACTGCTGTTACTAAACAAACCAACAGCATTGGCACAGATACTATTAAAATTGTAAACGAAGAAGAAGAATACGAAATTATAATTATCGACCCTGGATTTAACACATGGTTGGTAGGAAACGCAAAGCAAAGAGGATTTTACAGTCAAAAATATTTAGAAATCAAAAATCAGTTTTTAGTAAATCAGTGGAATTTAAGAGTCAATCAACCAAACAGATTTAATGCCAATTTGTATTGCATGAGAATTGAGTACAATCCGCTGATTGATTACGGTTACGAAGTTAACTATCTACTATATAACTATTTTTTGTATTTTCAGAAAAAGTACCAACAACAATTGATTTAATTCTAGCACTCGCATATACTTAACTTAGCAACTTACATACTATGATCTCTAACAAACACCTAGTAGAACTCATCATCTTTTTTGTTGCGTTTCCTGTATTTTTAGCAGTGCCAGAAATTACTGTTTTAGACAAGCTAATTGTATCGATAATTCCGCTAGTGTTTGTTGTTCAAAAAAGCATTTACTACCACAAGTCTTTGTTTAAAAAAACCAAACAAGTAAAACCTATCAAGTTTTGGAAAAAAGTGGGGTATCGCTCTTTTATAATTTTTACAGCCACTTATATTTACATCCGACACAATGACCCTGATTTGTTGTTTATTTCCATCACTACTCAGCCTTGGTTGTGGATTAAGATGATGATTTTGTATACTTTTTTATCTGTAATTCCACAAGAATATGTATACCGAGTATTCTTTTTTTATCGCTACAGAAAACTTACCTATTCCGCTCAACATTTCTATCTAATCAATGCTTTTCTGTTTTCTATTGCCCATTTAATGTTTCACAATTGGTTGGTAATGATCATGACTTTTATAGGGGGCTATATTTTTGCTTTTACCTATTCTAAAACAAAATCTTGGTTTTGGGTTAGCGTAGAACATACCATTTATGGCGGTTGGTTGTTTACCGTAGGATATGGAAAAATACTAGGCTTTCCTATTTAACAAAAACTATAAAAATCAACAAAAAGTAAAAAAACGTTTTATAAACTTAGATAAAGAGCTTTCAAGTCGATTTTACTTAATTTTGCTGGTAACAATAAATCTAAAAAATACATTTTCATGAGCAAGTACGATGTTACTGTTATCGGTTCTGGACCTGGAGGATATGTGGCTGCCATCAGATGCGCACAATTAGGATTAAAAACGGCTATTATTGAAAAGTACAGCACAATGGGAGGTACTTGTTTAAACGTAGGATGTATTCCATCTAAAGCTTTGTTAGACTCATCGCATCACTATCATGATGCTTTAACGCATTTTGACAAACACGGAATTGGAGTGGACAATGTTTCATTAGATTTCCCTAAAATGATACAACGAAAAAATGAGGTTGTAGAGCAAACTACTGGGGGAATTACTTATTTAATGGATAAAAACAAAATTGATGTTTTTGAAGGTCGTGGCGAATTTTTTGACACCACCCATATCAACATTCATAAAAACGATGGTTCTGTAGAAAAAATAGAATCTGCTAAAACCATCATTGCTACTGGATCTAAACCGTCTAGCTTGCCGTTTATCAATATTGACAAAGAACGTATCATTACTTCTACCGAAGCACTAAAACTAAAAGAAGTTCCTAAACACTTAATTATTATTGGTGGAGGTGTTATTGGTTTGGAATTAGGACAAGTTTACAAACGATTGGGAGCAGAAGTTTCGGTAATTGAGTACATGCCAAAAATCATTCCTGGAATGGATGACTTGATGTCTAAAGAACTACAAAAATCGTTAAAAAAACAAGGGTTAAAATTCTATGTAAGCCATAAAGTTACCTCTGTAAGTAATACAGGAGAAGGAGTAAAAGTAACTGCTGACAACAAAAAAGGAGAAGAAATTGTATTTGAAGGAGACTATGCATTGATTTCTGTAGGAAGAAAACCTTATACCGACGGATTGGGCTTGAATAATATTGGTATAAAAACCAACGAAAGAGGTCAAATAGAAACCGACGAACATTTGCAAACCAACATAGAAAACATCTACGCTATTGGTGATGTTGTTAAAGGAACCATGTTGGCTCATAAAGCAGAAGAAGAAGGAACCATGGTGGCTGAATTAATTGCTGGAGAAAAACCACATATTAATTACAACCTAATTCCTGGAGTTGTATATACATGGCCAGAAGTTGCTGCAGTTGGTAAAACCGAAGCACAGCTAAAAGAAGAAAACATAGCATATAAATCTGGAACATTTCATATGAGAGCTTTAGGTAGAGCCAGAGCCAGTATGGATATAGACGGTGTTATTAAAGTACTTGCCGATAGTAAAACCGATGAAATTTTGGGAGTTCACATGATTGGTGCTCGTGCAGCAGACATGATTGCCGAAGCTGTTGTTGCGATGGAGTTTAGAGCTTCTGCTGAAGATGTTTCTAGAATGTCTCATGCACATCCAACCTATACAGAAGCTTTTAAAGAAGCTTGTTTAGCCGCTACAGATGATAGAGCTATTCACGCTTAAAAAATAATTATTTTTATTTTTAAAAAAGGTCTTAGCTAGTTTTTGCTAAGACCTTTTTATATTTAACAAAAAATTTAGAAATCAAATCAATCTACCATAGTTATGTTACAATCAAAAGTTAACTTTTTTGTTTCCCTCTTTATGCTATTGTTTTTTTATACCCACGCACAAAGTCATAAAGAAAAAGGATTTTTTATAGATGTAAACGTAAATGCAACGCACAGAATTGAAGGCGAACAAACAGCATCTCAGTTTCAACGTAAAATCACACAAACAGTAACCAACGGAATTCAATACGGAATTACTGGCTATTACCAAACTCCCTTTTTAAAAAACACCAGTTTGGGTTTAAAATATTTACTAAACAAAAACCATGGCGAAGAGAACACCTCTTTGTATATTATAGATGGACAACTAGAAGAAGGCAACCTACAAAACAGCTCCCAGTTGCATTATATAGGTGCTAGTGCTATGTCTTCTTTCCTTTTTGGAGACGATAAAAACGAAGCTTTTTTTGAACCTTCTGTAGGATATTTTTATTACCATCAAGAAATAGAAATAGATACCAAACAAACCTTAAAAGGAGGTAACATTGGTTTTTCTGCCACTTTTGGTTATTTAAGACATATTGGATCTAATTTTTGTATTGGACTTAATTTGGGTTATTTAAACGCCAATTTGGAAACCTACAAACTAAAAAACAATAATGGAGAGAGAAAAATTGAAGCTTCTAGAAATGCTGCTTTGGTCTTGGGAAGTTTTCACGGAGGTTTTTTAATGAGATACAAAATCTAACTAAAAATAAATACATCAAAAAAACGCTACAACCTTATAGATTGTAGCGTTTTTTAGTTTTTGTTATAATTGTTATTTGTTTAATCTACATTATCGTGCAAAAAAGAATTGTTTCTTCTAATCGTAACTCCTTCTTCGTTTACTTGAACACTAGACCTCGATAGTTTTTCTACATCTTGTTTGGTGCTTAAATCTACTCCCAGCCTTTTGTAAGCAGGCTCTTTTTCAATATCCTCTATCAAATCTTCGTTGTAAGCCGTATTTTTAAAACGGTGATTGTACTTTTTCATAGTACTTTTTCTTTTCTCAGAGGAGTTTCTTAATTCCGAAATTGTTAAATTTAAAGGAGATACTTGCTCTTCTGATTCAGAGGGTACTTCTTTGGTTTTTCTCACTTCAAACTTTAACTCTTCTTCTACCTTGGGTGTTTTTTCTTCTTTGCTAACTTTAGGAGTTTCCTCTTTTTTAAAAACAGGCATCGATGCATTTTTAATTGTCGGCTGAAATTCATCCGTTTTGGGCAAGGTGTATCTTTTAATTCCAAAATCCTCTTCTTCCTCTGCAACTTGTTGGACTTGTGTTTCTGCAACAGGAACATCATCCTCTAAAGTAAATACTTTTCTCTTAGGAGCTTCATAAACTACTTCTTCCGCATCAAAAACAGGAATATTATTTACATCAATCACCTCTTTAACGGGTTTCTGAACCGTTACTTCTTCAGCATCTACCACTGGAATATCAAAAACACTAATACTTTCGTTTTTTACTTCTACCGCTTGATGAACTGGCAAATCGAACACATTAATTTCTTCTTGCTTTTTTACTTCCTCTTCTTGTTCTAAGACAGAAAACAAATCTAATGTTACATCATTAATCACAAAATCATCTTCTGAAATGGACTCTTCTGCTTTGGGCTTTTCCGCTTGTATTTCTTGGCAGTCTACTTTTATATTTTCTATGGCTTGCGTAGTTTCTATCAATTGGTTCTCTAAAGTAGTTTGCTCCGATACTGTGGGCTTTTTGGGAGCCACAACTTCCTCTTCTTCAAACAACTGATGCACTACTTTTTCTTTTTCTACAGTTTTTTCTATCTCTTCTTCTAAAGATTGCTTTGTTACCTGTTGAGGTCTTACGTACGACTGCTGATCTTTATCAAAATTATAATGTGCTGTTTGCTCTGTATTAAGTGTATGATATACTTTTTTAATTTCTGTGTTGGTAAACTCTTTTTGCTGATCGATGGCAAAACCTGTAGCAACAACCGTTACAGCAATTGCATCTTCTAACCCCATGTCTTCACCTACCCCCATAATAATGTTGGCATCGTAGCCTGCTTCTTCTTGAATAAAATCGTTGATCTCTCCAATTTCATCTAGTGTTACCTCATCAGCACCAGAAACAATTAGCAATAAAACATTTTTTGCACCTCTAATTTTGTTGTCGTTTAATAAAGGTGAATCCAATGCTTTTACAATTGCATTTTGTGCTCTATTTGCTCCTGCTTCTTTGGCCGACCCCATGATGGCTGTACCACTGTTAGACAGTACTGTTTTTGCATCGTGTAAATCTATATTTTGCTTGTAATGATGTGTAATTACCTCTGCAATCCCTCTTGCTGCTGTAGACAATACTTCGTCAGCTTTAGAGAATCCTGCTTTGAACCCTAAATTTCCATACACCTCCCTTAACTTATTGTTGTTTATTACAATCAACGAGTCTACATTTTGTCTTAACTCATCAATCCCCTTTTGAGCTTGTTTGGCTCTCATTTTTCCTTCAAACTGAAAAGGCATGGTAACAATTCCCACGGTTAAAATATCCATTTTTTTAGCAATTCCTGCTATGATAGGTGCTGCTCCGGTACCAGTACCACCTCCCATTCCGGCAGTAATAAACACCATTTTAGTTTGAGAGTTTAACATGGTCTGAATTTCTTCCATACTTTCTTCTGCCGCTTTTTCTCCTATTTCAGGATTGGCACCAGCTCCTAAACCAGATGTTAAACTAGCTCCTAATTGCACCTTGTTAGGAATTGGACTATTTTGCAAGGCTTGGGCATCGGTATTGCATATTACAAAATCGACTCCTTTAATATCTTGCATAAACATGTGGTTTACAGCATTGCTTCCTCCACCTCCAACTCCAATTACTTTAATGGAATTAGATTGAGATTTTGGCATGTCAAACGTAACGTTGTTAAATGATGTTTCACTCATAGTTTTAGGGATTTTTGGGGATACAACAATTTTACTCAGCTTCATTTAAAAAATCTTTTAGGCTAGAGGTAAATCTCTCTAACCAAGATTTTTTCTTTACTTTCTCTTTTGGCGTAGTGTGGGCTACGGTAGGTTCTTCTTCTATAATTTCTTCTCTTATTTCGGGCTCTACTTTAGGGGGTGCTTGTGGAATTGGCTCTGGCTCTGGAGCTTTTTCAGGTACTGGTCTTTTTACCACTTTTGGTTCTTCGGGTAAATTGTCCAAACCATTCATTAATAAACCTACTGCAGTTGCAAATACAGGACTCGATAAAATTTCATCGGATCCACCTGCCAAATGCTCGTTAGGATATCCTATACGGGTATCCATTCCTGTAATATACTCTACCAACTGCTTTAGATGCTTTACCTGTGCACCTCCACCTGTTAGTACAATTCCTGCAATTAATTTTCCGTTTTTGGTATCATGTCCATAGTTTTTAATTTCTAAGTACACTTGTTCCATGATTTCGGTTATTCTGGCATGTATTACTTGCGACAAGCTTTTTAAGGTAATTTCTTTGGGTTCTCTTCCTCTTAGGCCTGGAATCGAAACAATTTCATTTTCTTTGTTCTCTCCTGGCCAAGCCGATCCAAATTTTACCTTTAACAATTCTGCTTGCTTTTCTATAATCGAAAAACCTTCTTTTATATCTTCCGTAATTACATTTCCTCCAAAAGGAATTACGGCTGTATGACGTATGATTCCATCTTTAAAAATTGCCAAATCGGTGGTTCCTCCTCCAATATCTACCAAAGCAACTCCTGCTTCTTTTTCTTCATGACTCAATACTGCTTCGGCAGAAGCTAAGGGTTCTAAAGTAATGGCCGAAAACTTAAGACCCGCATTGGTTACACACCTTCCTATGTTTTTTATTTGCGATACTTGCCCTACTACCACATGAAAATTTGCCTCTAATCTTCCTCCGTACATTCCAATAGGTTCGGTAACATCTGCCTGACTATCTACCTTATATTCTTGTGGCAATACGTGAATAATTTCTTCACCAGGAAACATAACCAACTTGTGCACTTGGTTAATTAAATTTTCGATATCCTTATCATCTATTACCTCTTCTGCATCGGGTCTTGTAATATAATCACTGTGATGTATACTTCTAATGTGGTGTCCTGCAATACCCACTGTAACGGTTTCTATTTTTAATCCTGAAATATTTTCAGCCTCATCTACAGCTTGTTGTATGGATTGAATGGTTTGAGTGATGTTGTTTACCACCCCTCTTTTTACTCCCAAACTCTTGGCTTTTCCTATACCTAAAACCTCTATTTTTCCATATTCATTTTCACGACCAATCATGGCTACAATCTTTGTTGTACCAATATCTAATCCTATTGCAATACGGTTATTCTCCATGGCCTTAATTTATTTTGAGCACACAATTTGATTGTTGTACTGTATGTCTATTTTTTTAAACGTTGCTGCCATGCTATCCTTTTGTTGATAAGCATAGAACACTTTTAGATTTTTTAATTTTTTTTGAAATCCCTTCAACTCTCCCAACAAAACTTGTTGATGGTGGATTCGTGTTGTTAACCAATAGCCTTCTTGATCCTTTTTAATTGCCACAATTAGTTTTCTTAGAAAATCATCCGTATGAATTTTCTGAATCAATGGAAATACTTCTTGTGGTTGAACCAAGCCATTATTGTTATAAATAATCGGAACCCTGGCAGAATAACAATCTGACAAAGGCATTATTTGGCCATCAGCATCTAAATAAACGATTTCTTTTGCGTTTAGTATTCTAGCCAAAGGTTTGCGCTGAACAATTTCAACGTTAATTTTGCCTAGCACATCTACAGAAACATCAGCAGATGAGACCATTGGATGCGATACTACTAAACTCTCCAGTTCTTGTAAATTTAGAGAGGATTTTGATTGCTTCTCCAATTCGCCAATATTTTGTATCAACAAGTTATTAACGGTTTCTGTTGTTAAAAACAAATTACGATCTTGATTGAATGACACTTCTATTCCTTGTAATTTACGCTGCTCGTTTCTTCGAGACGTAAAACCAAAGACCAATCCTAAGATTAGTAAAAACAACAATGTTTTTATGTAAACAATCTTTTTCTTCATTTATCTTTTTATTGCTTTTGCTACCTCATCAACCAACACACCAACATCTCCTGCTCCTAACATTACCACAACTTGGGCCTGGGTTGTTTTTAGGTTTTCTATGATTTCTTTTTCTGACTGAATTGATTTGTGATCATTCTCTATTTTTGACAATAGCCAGCTTGAGGTTACCCCCTGAATAGGCAATTCTCTGGCAGGATAAATTTCCATCAACACCACTTCATCAAATTTAGAGAGACTCTTAGCAAAATCATCTACAAAATCTCTAGTTCTAGTAAACAAATGCGGTTGGAACACTGCCAATACTTTTTTTCCAGGATACATTTCTCGCACAGTATTTTCTACAGCATCTATTTCTGTTGGATGGTGTGCGTAATCATCTATCAACACAAAATCTTCTTCTTTAATTTTATACGAAAATCTTCGTTTAACACCTCTATACGTGTTTAGTGCTGCTTTAATTTCTTCTAAAGACAAACCATGTTTTTCTGCCATTGCAACAGAAACCAAAGCATTGGAAACATTGTGCCTTCCTGGCAAATGAAATATGACATCTTTTACAAATCCGTTAGGAGTTTGCACATCAAAAACAAAAGAACCATTTTCTATTCGTAAATTTTGAGCTTGATAATCCGCTTGTTCCTCTACCGCATAAGTCAATCCCTTTAAAGGCAATCCTTTTTTTACAATCAAAGTGTCTGTTACTTTATCTGCAAATTCCTTAAACGATTTTTCCAACTCCTCCTTTTTACCATAAATATCCAAATGATCTGCATCCATATTGGTAATACAAGCTACGTCTGGAGAAAGTTGTAAAAAAGAACGATCAAACTCATCTGCCTCTACTACAGCTATTTTGTCTTTACCTAAAATTAAATTAGAATTATAGTTTTCAGTAATTCCTCCTAAGAAAGACGTTGCTTCCGTACCACACTGATGCATAATATGTCCTAAAATAGAAGATGTTGTTGTTTTTCCATGCGTACCAGCAACAGCATAGCACAAAGTGTCTTTAGTAATTTCGCCCAAAACAGCTGCACGTTTAAGTACCGTAAACCCTTTGTCTGTAAAATAATTTAGAATTTTACTGTTTTTAGGTATAGCAGGCGTATACACGACCAGAGTTTCTATTTTGTTTCTAAATAGCAATGGAATTTCATTTACATCATCTGTAAAAGTCAATTGCACCCCTTGTCTTAACAAACCTTTGGTTACAACCGATGGTGTTTTATCGTACCCCATAACACGCTTTCCATTTTTTACAAAATAACTGGCAATAGCACTCATTCCTATTCCGCCAATCCCTACAAAAAATATGTTTTGAATTGCATTTAATCCCATGGTGCTATTTTTTTAATTTCTTTCACAATCTCTTTGGTTGCATTAGGCTTTGCCAACGCCTTTATATTTTTTGTTAATTGATCTGCATACTCTTTGTTTTGCAAACGATCTATAACTTCTATAAACAAATCTTTATCAGACTCTTTTAACATTTCTGCTGCTTTGTGTTTTACTACCGCAAGCGCATTTTTAGTTTGATGGTCTTCTGCTACGTTAGGAGAAGGTATAAAAACCACAGGTTTTCCTACAATACACAATTCCGATACAGAACTTGCCCCTGCTCTGGAAACAATGATATCTGCAGCTGCATAAGCCAAGTCCATTTTAGACAAGTAAGCATGTGTTTGTATCCCTTCTTTTTTATTGTATTCTTGATAATCTTCTATATAAAACTTACCTGTTTGCCATAGAATCTGAAGATTTCTCTCTTCTAAATCAACAGTGTGGTTTGCTATTATTTGATTGATAGCTCTTGCTCCTAAACTTCCACCTAAAACCAATAATGTTTTTTTACGCTCGTCTAACTGAAAATACTGAATTGCTGCTGTTCTTTTTTCTGCAACATTTAGTAAATCTTGTCTTACAGGGTTTCCTGTAAATACAATCTTATCCTTAGGAAAATAAGCCTCCATTCCTTCATAAGCCACACAAATCTTAGACACGGATTTGGCCAATAATTTATTGGTAATTCCTGCATAGGAATTTTGCTCTTGTATCAAACTCGGAATTCTCTTTTTTCCTGCTACATGCAAAATAGGTCCGCTTGCAAATCCTCCTGTTCCTACAACTACATCAGGTTTAAATTCTTTAATTATTGTTCTAGCTCTTGCCAAACTGCTCATCAACTTTACTGGAAACAACATATTTTTAAGAGACAGATTTCGCTGCAATCCAGCTATCCATAAGCCTTTGATAGGGTAACCAGCCTGAGGAACTTTTTCCATTTCCATTTTGTCTTGAGCTCCTACAAACAAAAACTGTGTTTCTGGATCCTCTTGCTTTAGCTGATTGGCAATCGCAATTGCAGGATAAATGTGCCCTCCTGTTCCACCTCCGCTAATCAATATTTTTTTTACTTTTTTCATACCGTCTGTTCTTTGGCTTCTTCGTATAAATTTTCTAGCGGATCTTCTCCTTTTTCTTCCAATTCTTTTTCGGTTACATGATCAGAAGCGGTAACACTTAGCACCATTCCAATAGCCAAACAAGTCATCCAAATAGAAGTTCCCCCACTGCTGATCATCGGAAGTGTTTGCCCAGTAACAGGGCCTAAATTTGTAGCCACCATCATATTGATGATTGCTTGAAAAAGAATAGGAAAACCAACACCTATGACCAATAATTTAGCAAAGACGGTTCCTGCTTTTTTGGCTGCAACATACATCCTAAAAGTTAATAACAAATAAGCTAGTAAAACCATGCATGCTCCTACTAGCCCGTACTCTTCTACAATAATGGCAAAAATAAAATCGGAAGAAGACTGTGGCAAAAAGTTTTTCTGAACACTTTTCCCTGGCCCTTTCCCTGTCAACCCACCTGTAGCGATGGCAATCTTAGCGTTTTCTACCTGATAACCCTCTTTAGACTCATCATCCGTAAAAGATTCTACCCTACTTATCCAAGTATCTACTCTGTTAGGCATTAATCCAGGAAAAGCTTTAGCTACTAATACAAACATGGCTAGTGTAACCACTCCTGCCCCAACAATTCCTAATAAATATTTTACTGGATACCCACCTATAAAGCACAACATTAAAATCATACAAAACAAAATGGCAGTGGTAGAAAAATTTGCTGGTAAAATACAAGCCAAAACTAGTGCTACAGGTAGCCATAGTTTTAGAACACTTTCTTTGAATTGTATTTTTACATCTTTGCGTTGTGCCAAGTATCTAGCTACGTAGACCATGACCACCAAAGAAGCAAATGTAGAAGTTTGAAACCCAACCCCAATAAACGGAATAACAATCCATCTTGCAGCATTAGCTCCGTTAATTACAGTTCCTTGTGCCAATGTTACAATTAGCAAAACCACAACCACAGGAATTAAAATTAGCGACAAGCCACTAAAATATCTATATGGCATGCGATGCACAATTAGCATTAACACAAAACCAGTAGCTAATAAAAAAGCATGTTTAATCAAAATTCCCAACGTACTTCCATTACCCACCACATATACTAAGTTAGAACTAGCACTATAAATAGGCATAAAAGAAAACAATGCTAACACAGCTACTAAAGCCCAGATAAACAAGTCTCCTTTGATGTATGATTTTATGTAAGGAATTAATTTTGCCATGCTTATAATTTTCTTACTGCTTCTTTAAACTTACGTCCTCTATCCTCATAATTTTCAAACAAATCAAAACTTGCACAAGCAGGAGACAACAATACGGTTTCCCCTTTGTTTGCAAACCCGTAAGCGGCTTGCACAGCTGCCTCAGCACTTTCTACCTCTATAATATCTTCTACAATATTTTGAAAAGCTTGTTTGATTTTACTATTATCCAACCCTAAGCAAACAATTGCTTTTACCTTTTCCCTAACCAAAGGATACAGTTCCGAATAATCGTTCCCTTTGTCTACACCCCCTACTATCCAAACTGTAGGATTGGTCATACACTCCAAAGCATAAAATGTTGCATTTACATTAGTTGCTTTAGAATCGTTGATATAATTTACTCCGTTTACTTTTAAAACTTGTTCTAATCTATGTTCTGCCCCTTCAAAATTCTCTAAAGATTCTAATATAGTTTTCTTTCTCGCCTTCATTAACTGAGCAGCCAAAGTTGCAGCCATTGCATTTTTGGTATTGTGTTTTCCTACGATAGGAAGTTTAGATATACTCATCTTCAACTTGTCTTTATTTATTCGTATTACGATCTCATCATCTTTAACATAAGCTCCTAGATTTTTTTTCTCTACTAAAGAAAAAGGTACCAACTGAGCTTTGGGTTTGTATTTTTCTATTCCCGCAACAATTACAGGATCGTCTGCATCATATATTAGGTAATCAGATGCATTCTGATTTTTTGTAATTCTAAATTTTGATGCGACATATTGATCAAAATCATAATTGTATCTATCTAAATGATCAGGTGTTATATTGGTAATTACTGCTATATGAGGTTTAAAATTTTCAATCCCATCTAACTGAAAACTACTCAACTCTAGCACGTATTTTGCATAGGGTGTATTTGCAACTTGTTTGGCAAAGCTATCACCTATATTTCCTGCAATACCAATTTCATAACCCGCCTCTTTTAACAAATGATGCGTAAGCAAGGTAGTGGTGGTTTTTCCGTTAGAACCTGTAATTCCAATCACAGTTGCATCACTATATTTTGCTGCAAATTCTATTTCAGAAATAACCTGAATCCCTTTGATTCTCATTTGCTTTATCAGAGGTACATGATCAGGAATTCCTGGACTTTTTACCACAGTAGTTGCATTCATCAACAAAGCTTCTGTATGGGTTCCTGACTCATACAAAATATGATTTTGTTGCAGCTCCCGCACATAATGTTCTTTTATTTCAGAACGATCGCTAACAAACACCTCTAAGCCCATTTTTTGGGCCAAAATAGCCGCTCCTACTCCGCTTTCTCCCGCTCCTAAAACAACAATTCTTTCTTTCATCCTCTATCTCATTTTTAAGGTTACAACTGACAAAACTGCTAGCAAAATTCCGACAATCAAAAAACGATTTACAATTTTACTCTCATGATATCCCTTTTTTTGATAATGATGATGTAGAGGAGCCATTTTAAATATTCGCCTTCCTTCTCCGTATTTCTTTTTGGTGTATTTAAACCAACCAACTTGTAGAATAACAGACATATTTTCTGCTGCAAAAATTCCTGCCAATACAGGTATTAACAATTCTTTTCTTACAGCTATAGCAATCACCGCTATAATTCCCCCAATTGTTAAGCTTCCTGTATCTCCCATAAAAACTTGTGCAGGATAAGTATTGTACCATAAAAAACCAATCAAACCTCCTGCAAAAGCACTAATAAACACAGTCATTTCTCCTGAATTAGGAATGTACATAACATTTAGATAATCCGAAAAAACAATGTTTCCAGACACCCAACAAAACACCCCTAAAACAGCTACGATAATGGTAGATGTTCCTGCAGCCAAACCATCAATTCCATCTGTTAAGTTTGCTCCGTTAGACACGCCTGTAACAATAAAAATGACTACGGGGATAAAAATTAACCATGCGTAATTAGACACATCATCTCCCATCCATGAAATTAAAGAAGTGTAATCAAACTCATTATTTTTTAGAAAAGGAATGGTGGTTTTTACAGACTTATGAGCTTCTCCAAACAAGTGTGTATTGGCTACCTTTTGCGAAAAAGGCAATTCTTTTTTCATAGTTACTGAAGGGTGAAAATACAGCATTACTCCTACAAAAAGCCCCAAACCTACTTGCCCTAAAACTTTAAACTTTCCTTTTAATCCTTCTTTGTCTTTCTTAAAAACTTTAATATAATCATCTATAAAACCAATAACCCCCATCCAAAGTGTGGTTACAATTAAGATTACTACGTAGATATTTTCTAGTTTAGAAAATAAAAATACAGGAATTAAAGTGGCCAAAATAATAATAATCCCTCCCATAGTTGGAGTTCCCGCTTTTTGATTCTGCCCCTCTAACCCTAAATCTCTTACGGTTTCTCCTATTTGTTTTTTTCTTAAAAAATCAATCAATCTTTTTCCATAAATGGTAGACAACAAAAGAGCCATGATAAACGCCAAAGCAGAACGAAATGTTATGTATTGAAACAAACCGGCCCCTGGCAGTTGAAATTGATTTTCTATATAGTCAAATAAATAATATAACATTATTTCTTAAGAATTTGAAAGGTTTCTATGAGTTGTTCTTTATCGTTAAAATAGCTTCTTTTTCCGTTGATTTCTTGATAGGTTTCATGACCTTTTCCTGCCACTAAAACCACATCATCTTTACTTGCCAATTGACAAGCTGTTTTTATGGCTTGCTTTCTATCCTCTATGGTTAACACTTTATGCTGAGCTTCTGCCGGCACACCTACCTCCATATCCTCTAAAATCTGCAATGGATTTTCTGTACGAGGATTGTCTGATGTTAACACTACTTGGTGACTTAATTCTGATGCTATTTTTGCCATTTTTGGTCTTTTAGCAGCATCTCTATCCCCCCCACAACCAACTACCGTTATAATTTTAGCTGTTGGCCGTACTATTTCTTTAATGGTTGATAAAATATTTTTTAAAGCATCTGGAGTATGTGCATAATCTACCACACCTACAATTCCTGTTTTAGAAACCTGATACTGAAAACGACCATCTACGCTGCTTAGCTGACTTAAAGCCACCAGCAACTCTTGTTCAGGAACTCCTAACTGGTCTGCAACACCATAAATAGCTCCTAAGTTAGAAGCATTAAAACCACCTATTAACTTTACCCACAACTCTTGATCGTTAATTTGCAACAACATTCCCATTAAACTTTTTTCTACAATCTTAATACGGTAATCTGCCAACGTTTTTTGAGCGTAGGTTTTTTGGCTTGCTTTGGTATTTTGCAACATAAAAGCCCCATTTTTATCATCTAAATTGGTTAGTGCAAAAGCGTTTTGGGGTAAATCATCAAAAAAAGCTTTTTTAACATCTCTATATTCTTTAAAAGTTTTATGATAATCTAAATGGTCGTGGGTAATATTGGTAAAAACCCCTCCTTTAAAATTCAAACCATAGGTCCTAGCCTGATGAATTCCGTGAGAACTTACTTCCATAAAACAATAAGACACCCCTTCTTTTACCATTTTTGCCAAATATTTGTTAATGGTAACAGAGTCTGGTGTGGTGTGTGTAGCTTCGTATTCAGCTTGATGAACTATTATTTTTACAGTTGATAAAAGTCCTGTTTTTGCTCCCAATTTTTGAAATAACTGACACAACAAAGTAGCTACTGTTGTTTTACCATTGGTCCCTGTAACACCAACCAAGGTTAATTTTTCTGATGGATTTTGATAAAAATTTGCGGCTATTTGAGCCAAAGCAATGCTAGAGTTTTCTACTTTTAGATAACAAACTTTTTCATGAATCTGGTCTGGAAAAATTTCGCAAACCACCACTGATGCACCCAAATCTACAGCCTTTTGGATATAATTGTGTCCATCTACATGCACTCCTCTCTGAGCTACAAACAACGTATTCTCTTCTACTTTTCTAGAATCAAAAGCTACAGCACTTATATACTGATTTTCATCAAAATAAAGTGACTCTAGAACCGTTACTTTTTCTATAATTTGCTTTAACTCCATATCAATTCAACACTACTTGTTGTCCTTTTGTTATACTTACTCCATTGCGTATAGACTGCTTAGAAACCCATTCAAAACTTCCATTAACTGCTACTTTTAAACCTCTATTTTCTAAAAGTGCTACTGCATCCATCAAAGCCATGCCCTTTACGTTTGGCATTTGTGTATGCTCTTTCTGATCTATTTCTGTTTGCTGATAACGCTTGGCTACCGAAGCCTCTAGCACCTCATCGGCCAAAGCTATTTGTTGTTCTTGTAAACTGCTTGTAAATATTTTTTGTGCAATAGCCTTGAACACAGGAGCAGCCACTGTTGCTCCATAATACCCTTTGTACTTATTGGGTTTATTTACTACTACAATACAAGAATATTTCGGATTTTTGGCTGGAAAAAAACCTGCAAATGATGAAACATACTGTGTATTTCCTGTCCAATATTCTGTTTGACAGGTTCCCGTTTTACCTGCCATAGAAAAGTTAGGAGAATAGAGCTTTTCTCCTGTTCCTCTTTTTACAGCGTTTTCCAAAATAGCCTGTACTTTTTTTACATTTTCTTCTGATGCAATTCTTTCCTTTAATACAACAGGCTCAAAAACCTGCTCTACTTCTCCTTGATTTCTTAACTCTTTTATAAACCTTGGCTTTACCATCACTCCATTGTTTCCTATGGCATTGTAAAAAGTAAGCATTTGTAGCGGAGTTACTTTGACTCCGTACCCCCAAGCCATCCAAGGAAGTGACAGTCCATTCCAACTTTTTGGATCTCCTTGTTTAACATATTTAGGATTGGGAATAAAAGGCTCTCCTTCTCCCTTGATTGGAATGCCTATCTTATCACCAAAACCTAATTCCAAAATACCATCAACAAACTCTTGAGGATCATTTTTATAGTAATTCATAATGGTTTTTGCAATTCCAACATTAGAAGAAACCTCTATAGCTCTTGCTAAAGAAATTTTTCCATACCCTCCTCTATGAGAATCTCTAATACTTCTTCCATAGACTTTAATTACTCCTTTTTCCGTATCAACAACTTTACCTGTATCTACTTTTTTATCTTCTAAAGCCACCAACAAACTTGCTAGCTTAAAGGTAGAACCAGGCTCTTGTGCTTCGTAAACAGCGTAATTTCTTTTTTCGTAATACGTTCCGTTGGCCGCTTTTCCTAAATTCACAATTGCTTTTACCTCACCCGTCTCTGCCTCCATAACCACTGCACAACCATGATCTGCTTCAAAATCTTGTAACTGACTTAACAATGCCTGATGTGCAATATCTTGAATATTAACATCTATAGTTGTTATAACATCTCTACCATCCTCAGGCTCTTTCTCATTCTTATCATTGATAGGCTTCCATTGCCCTTTGGCTATTTTCTGTTTTTTTCGCCAACCATTCTTTTCTTTTAAGTAATTGATGTAAGCTCCTTCAATACCCACTTTTCCTCTATAATCAGAATAACCAACCGTTCTAACCCCCATATCACCCAATGGTCTTGCTCTTACATTTCTTTGCTCAGTAATGAGGCCTCCTTTATACTGTCCATATTTTAGTATAGGAAATGTTTTTAGCCTAGCATAATCAATATATCCCAAATCTCTGGCCAAAAACAAATAACGATTTTTTCTTCTTTTTGCGGTTTTTAGGTAGTTTTTATAATAAGCCGAAGACTTTCCAAACATTGCCGATAAAGAATCGCTTAGAGCATTTACTTCCTTATCAAACATCCCGTTTTGATGTGCTGCAACCACATCCATTCTTACCGTATATTTAGACATTGTTGTAGCCAATAAATCTCCGCTAGCAGCATAAATATTCCCTCTATTAGCAAAAATAGTATCTGTTTTAATGGTACGTTGTGATAAGATTTCTTTGTATTTTTCTCCTTCTATAGACTGAATAAAGCCCACACGTATTGCCAATACCACAAAAAAGACAGCCAGCATCAATACCAACCATCCTAGTTTATCTATGATATTTTTGTCTGTCGTGCTCAATCTATTTTGTTTTTATTTTTTGACAACTATTTTTATCGGTGGTTTTTTAGAAGGCACCAACCCTTGACTACTTACTTTCTGTTTTACACTAGACTCCATTTTTAACCGAGTCACCTTGGTTGCACTATCTATATATTCTGCCTTTAACACCCGTATTTTTTTTTGCAACGCTGCAATTCTCATCACCTTTTCATCTGTTTGATGCGAACATGTAATCATTACAATAGACATAGACAGAATCGTAAAAATAACTTTCCAGTTTCCTGAAGATTCGCCCTTTGTTAAAAAATCTCCTTTTAGCAAGCCCGAAATAAACTCTGCCACTCCCATCATTTTTGATTTCGTTTTAACTCCGCCACTCTTAACTTAGCACTTCTAGCTCTATTGTTTGTTTTTATTTCCTGAGCCGTTGGCAATATCAACTTCCCTACACGCTGCATGGGAACATTGGTATTTCCATAAAAATCTTTTTCAGGCTCTCCTTCAAAAATTCCGTTCTGAATAAATCGCTTTACCAATCTATCTTCTAACGAATGATATGAAATTACACTTAACCTTCCCTTTGGTGTTAGCACTTCTGGGATTTGTATTAAAAATTCTTTTAACACCTCTAACTCCTCATTGACTTCTATTCGCAACGCTTGAAAAATCTGGGCTAAAATTTTATGCTCTTTTGCTTTGGGTAAAAAAGAAGCCAATACTTCTTTTAGTTCAAAACTTGTAACAATTTCTTTCTGCTCTCTTGCCATCACAATAGCTTTGGCCATAGCTCTTCCGTTTCTTAATTCTCCGTATTGAAAAAGAACGTTTGCCAAATTTTCTTGCGTATATTCATTTACTATAGTATAGGCACTCAAATTAGAATGCTGATCCATTCTCATATCCAATTTTGCATCAAAGCGAGTAGAGAATCCTCTTTCTGCTTGATCAAATTGATGAGATGACACTCCAAAATCACCCAAAACTCCATCTACACTAGTAGCTCCGTAGAATCTTAAAAAGCGTTTTAGGTATCTAAAATTCTGAGGAATTAATGTAAAACGATCATCTTCAATAGCATTGTTGTGTGCATCTGGATCTTGATCGAACGCAAATAATTTTCCTTCATCACCCAAACGAGATAAAATCTCTTTTGAATGACCTCCACCACCAAAAGTTACATCCACATAAACACCATTAGGCTTTATAGCCAAGGCATCTACACTTTCTTTTAACAAAACCGGATTATGATAACTCATTCTCATCTATATTTAAACCTCCCATTACTTGTTCTGCCAAATCCGCAAAATCATCTACAGCTCCTTCTATAGCACCTTCATAGAACTCCTTATCCCATATTTCTATAACAGAGACTGCAGAAGAAAAAACTACTTCTTTTGCAATTCCAGAATAAGCAAGTAAATCTTTTGGCAGCAATAAACGACCTGCACTATCCAACTCAACTCTTTTTACACCAGCTGTAAACAATCTTATGAAATCGTTATTTTTTTTCACAAACCGATTGAGCTTGCTTACCTGCCCCATTACTTTCCTCCATTCTTCCATAGGATATAGCTCTAAACACTTTTGAAACACAGAGCGTTTTAACACAAAACCTTCGTGCACAACACTATCCAACTGCTTTTTTAAGCCAGCTGCTAGCATCACACGACCTTTCGTGTCTACTTTACACTCATATGTTCCTATTAAAGATTCCATCCTATAAACTTTTCAAAAATATAAATATTTTACCACTTTTTACCACATTCACCCACATTGTTGATAAGTTTTCACACTCAACCCACTGATTCTTAATTTTTAACTATCAGATGGTTATGGCGTGCAGTTTGAAACTTCCCCTGTTGTTTTGTGTGCGATAGATTTTTATAAAAAAAAAGTTTACATTTGTGCCGAATGTAAGCTAAGAGAATAAGCATGAAATACAACGTAAAAACGGAAGGTGAGTTCAAATATATAGAAGCTGGAGAAGGAAAATCAATCGTTCTTTTACATGGTTTAATGGGGACTCTTGAAGATTTTGCTGGAGCTGCCGATTATTTTTCAAAAAAAGGCTACCACGTGTTGGTACCTGAACTTCCTATTTACACATTGCCAATTATAAAAACCAACATAAAGAATTTAGCAAAGTATGTTAAAAACTTTATGGATTTTAAAGGAATCCCTGAAACAACCTTAATTGGTAATTCATTAGGGGGCCATGTATCTTTATACGTTACCAAAACCTATCCAGAGCTTGTACATTCTCTTGTTTTAACAGGAAGTTCTGGACTTTACGAAAATGCAATGGGAGACACCTATCCTAAAAGAGGTGACTACGAATACATAAAAGCTAAAACCGAAGCTGTTTTTTACGACCCTAAGACTGCTACCAAAAAAATGGTAGACGATTTATTTGAGACCGTAAACGATAGAAACTGTGCCATTAGAATTTTGGCCTTAGCCAAAAGTGCTATTAGACATAACATGGCTAATGATTTACCCGACATAAAAATTCCTACATGCTTGATTTGGGGAAAACAAGATGGAGTAACCCCTCCTAATGTTGCCGAAGACTTTAACAAATTAATGCCTAACTCCGAATTGTTTTGGGTAGACAAATGTGGACATGCACCTATGATGGAACATCCTGATTTATTTAATGATATTGTAGATGCTTGGTTCCAAAAAAATAACATTCAATAATGCAGATAAAATCCGCTGAGTTTGTTATTAGCAATTCAGAAGTAAGCAAATGTCCTTCTGAAAACATTCCCGAATATGCATTTATAGGAAGATCTAATGTAGGTAAATCTTCTTTAATTAACATGTTAACCGGAAGAAACAAACTTGCAAAAACATCTAGCACTCCAGGTAAAACCCAATTAATCAATCATTTTAAGATTAACAACAATTGGTTTTTAGTTGATTTGCCAGGTTACGGTTATGCAAAAGTTTCTAAAAGCACCAAAAAAGAATTTCAGAGTTTTATCACCTCCTATTTTAAACAACGTAAAGAACTTGTTTGCACTTTTGTATTGATTGACTCTAGACACAGCCCACAGAAAATAGACGTTGATTTTATGGAATTTTTAGCTGAAAACGAAATTCCTTTTTGTATGATTTTCACCAAAACGGACAAGCTAAAACCCAAAGCTATTGCCCAAAATATCACAAAGTACAAAGAAAGTATGTTAAAAGGAAATTGGGCTGCTTTTCCTACCTATTTTACCTCATCATCTACCCACAAAAATGGTAAAGAAGAAATTTTACATTTTATAGATCAGGTAAACAAAGAGTTTTACCAAGGAAATCTTAACTAGTTGCTTTTATCACATTCTGTGTTTTTCTTTTTTAAAAATTTTGAATCTTTCAATTTTTAAATGCTTTATTTTGTAACATGCATTCTACCAAAGACAACTTACAAATTCTTTTTGAAGACAATCATCTTATTGTAATAAACAAAAGAGCAGGAGACATTACCCAAGGTGACAAAACAGGTGATTTACCTTTGAGCGAGGTGGTAAAAGCATACATTAAAGAAAAATACAATAAGCCTGGAAATGTATATCTAGGAGTGGTACACAGGCTAGACAGACCCACAAGCGGTATTGTTATTTTTGCCAAAACCTCTAAAGCTTTAGAAAGACTTAACAAAGACCTTAGAGATAAAAAAATTAACAAAACTTACTGGGCTGTAACTCAAAAAAAGAACATTCCCAAACAGCAAACATTGACTAACTTTTTGGTTAAAAATCCTAAAAACAATAAATCCAGAGTTTGTTCTGAAAACACCCCCAATAGCAAAAAAGCAATTTTACATTATCATCTTTTAAAAGAACTAGATAACTACCAGCTTTTTGAAGTTGAACTAGAAACAGGTAGACACCATCAAATACGCGTACAACTATCTAATATCGGTTGCATTATTAAAGGAGACTTAAAATACGGGGCACCTAGAAGCAACAAAAACGGCAGCATACATCTTCATGCCCGTAAAATTGAATTTATACATCCTGTGAAAAAAGAACCGATTGCATTGATTGCACCAGTTCCTAATGATCCGGTTTGGAAAAGTATTTAGTTAACATCTGGCTGTTTTACAGATGCATCCCATTTTTTTAACTCTTTTTTTATTGCTGTAGTTACCTCATGATCATCGACTATATACCAGCTTACAGATTTATAAGTCGTAGTTCCATCAGCATCATAATGAAAAAACAGAATTGCATTTACCAAAGGGTAGTTTTCATGAAAATGATTTAGTGCATCAGCAAACCACTTTGCTCTATCTCCCCCTGGTTTTAGCGATCCAAATTCCGCTATCATCATCGGCTTGTTAAACACCGCTAAATCTTTATAGTAATTTCCAAAAATTTGCTCAAAACTCCACCAATCACTCCAACTAGTACTTTCTCCATAATTTAACGCCCCTGTTGCTACTACATCTACATAATTATCTCCAGGATAATACTCTTTAAATTTACCATACGCTAAATGAGGACTCCACACCCAAATAACGTTGTCTGCCCCTGCTTGGCGAAACACTTTATGAACATGTCTCCATCCTGCTATATATTCCGAAGGCTCACTATTTTGAGGCCCCCAGGGATAACGATAAGGATCGTTCATTTCATGCCCTAATCTTATGTAAATTGGTGCTCCATATTTTTTGGCTTCCAAAGCCCAATCTATTAAAAAAGCATCGTACAATCCTTCTGCAATGGTTAACATCCCATGCTTATCTCTTTCTTTTACACTCTTGATAAGAGGAAAATTATCTTGACTGAACTTGTTTAGCCATGGCTCCCAACTTATTAAAGGCACAGATCCCATTCTTTTAATAGCTTCTAATTGGTGAATAGGAAATTCGTGCTCTGGTTTTTCACCCCATGCTTGGTAAATATGAATGATAGGAAAAGATAAATTAAGTGAATCTTCTAAGTTTATAACATTTTCATAAGATTCTAACTCAGAATCATCAGAAGCTCCGAACAAGATAATCTTAGAATTAATCAATGCGTTTTTATCTTGTTTTTGCTGCTTAAACCACGCTAATTTTTTTTCTCTATTCTCTTCTCGTTCTTCCAAAATTAGGTTTTGCTCTACATCAAAAACCCAGTCGCTTGCCCTTTCTAACATGGCTTCTATAGGTCCTTTAGCACCATCACTAGCTGCTGCAACCAAATAAACTAAAAAATAGCCTATTACTATGGCAACTAGCACATATATTACTCTTGATAACTTACCTAATCTAGACATTTATTCTATTTTTTTATGGTATTATTAATTCCCTCTCTTAACTCTATTTGTTGTCCAAACCCCAGTACATTTGCTATCTTACTTGAATCTCCAATCATTTCCCAAACCTCCTGCTCTCTGTATGGCAAAGCTCCTAAAACTATTTTGGCCGTAGAACTAATCATTTTATCAACCTCTATCGCCAATGATTTTAATTCTGTCCCTTTGCCACTACACACATTAAAAACTTCTCCATAAGCTCGCTTATTTATTGCTAAAATCATTGCAGCAACAACATCAGAAACGTATAAAAAATCTCTAGCTTGCTCTCCTTTTGTCATTAAAAAATCATTGTTATTTTTTAATGAATCTATCATTTGCGGAATAAAAAACTGTTTTGACATCCCTTCTCCATAGAAATTAAACAACCTTAGAATGGTATAGTTTACGGAGTAATGACTGCAGAAAGTTTCAATTAATTTTTCTGCTTGATATTTTGTAAGTGAGTAAGGTGATACTGGTTTGGGAATTTGTGTTTCTTTAAAAGGGGATGTGTTGTTTCCATAAACCTCACTAGTTGAAGTAAATATGAACTGGCAATTTATTTTTTTTAAAGCTTTAAGCACATGTAATACCCCTGAAACATTTACTTGATGCATCTGCTCGTACAAATCAAAATTTCTTTCTCTATTGATATTTGCAGCTAAATGATAAACAACGTCAGGCTTTATTTTCTGAACAAGTTTACAAACCTCTTCAGGATTGGTAATATCTAATTTAAACGATTGTTTTTGTGGCTTTGCATTTAGAGATGCCACATACACATCCGCTTGTTTTTTCATCAACTCTTTAACTAAAAAAGAACCTAGATATCCAGTTCCACCAATGACCAATATTTTTTTCCCAACTACACTTATTTTGTCCATACACAATTCGCTTTTTTTGCATCAGATACATAGCTTTCTAAATCGTTGATAGACATTATATTATTGTTCAAGTAAAATTCTTTGTACCAACCAATTGTCTTTTGAAGCGTAGTTTCTATTCCCCAAACAGGAGTCCACTTAAGCAATTTGTTTGCTTTAGAGCAATCTAACATTAACAAATTGGCCTCATGATGTTCCTCTGTATTTTTACCAATAGTTATTTGCACATCGTTCCAGTTGTTTTTAGCCAATTTTACAACGTCACCCACCTGTAAATTACTATCTACATTGGGACCAAAATTCCATCCATCAGCCACGGAAACATCTTGTTGCAACATTTTCCAACCAAGGGTTAAGTATCCACTTAAAGGCTCTAAAACATGCTGCCAAGGTCTTGTAGCTAATGGATTTCTTATCAAAACAGCTTGTTTTTGCGCTGTTGCTTTTACTATATCTGGAATCAAACGATCTTTGGCCCAATCTCCACCACCAATTACATTTCCAGCTCTACCGCTTGCCAAAAGAACTTGGTGTTTTTTGTTGTAATCACTTACATTAAAGAACGAATTTCTATAAGATGCTGTTAATAGTTCTGCACAACCCTTAGATGCACTATAGGGATCGTATCCACCCATAGCTTCATTTTCTCTATAACCCCAAATCCATTCTTTGTTTTCGTAGCATTTATCGCTGGTTACGTTTACAATTGCCTTTATAGATGGTATATTTTTACACGCTTCGTAAACATGCAACGTTCCCATTACATTACTAGAAAAGGTTTCTATAGGATTTTCATAAGATGGTCTTACCAAAGCTTGAGCTGCTAAATGAAAAACAATATCTGGTTGTACTTTTTGGATGTATTCTTTTAACGTTTTAAAATCTCGAATATCATTTAAAGTCTCTTGGATATTTAAATCAAGATATTGTAGGTGATGAACCTCTGTATTTTTTAATGAATACCCATATACTTCTGCTCCTAACTTTGTTAACCAAAGAGCTAACCAAGATCCTTTAAACCCAGTATGCCCTGTTAACAAAACTTTTTTTCCCTTATACACTCCTTCAAAGAGCGCATTAAAATTTACCAAGTTTTCCATTTTGCTTCATTTTTTGACCACATATCATTTAGTTCCTTGTGGTCTCTTAGTGTATCCATTGGTTTCCAAAAACCATGATGTTGATATGCATACAATTCGTTATCTTCTGCCAACTTTTCCAAAGGTTCATTTTCCCAAACTGTTTCTGCACCATTGCATATATAATCAAAGACTTTAGCTTCACAAACAAAGAAACCAATGTTTATCCATCTACCATCTCCCTTTGGTTTTTCCATAAATTTAGCTACACTATTATCCTCTTCATTTAAAGAAACTCCTCCAAAACGGCCATTTGGTTGGTACGTTGTCATTGTAGCTGCCTTTCCATGAGATTTATGAAATTCTAATAAATCTTTAAAGTTGACATCTCCAACACCGTCTCCGTAAGACAACAAAAAGGTATCGTTTCCCACCACCTCTTTAGCTTTCAAAACCCGTCCTCCAGTCATAGAATTTAGTCCTGTATCTAGCAATGTTATTTTCCATGGCTCTGATGTGTTATTTAAAATCTCTAAGCCATTGGTTTTTAAGTCAATCGTGACATCACTTTTATGTAAAAAATAATTTGCAAAATACTCTTTAATTAAATAACCTTTATAGCCTAACAGAACAACAAACTCATCAAATCCATATTGGGCATACATTTTCATGATGTGCCATAGTATAGGCTCTCCTCCAATAGGAATCATAGGCTTAGGTATTTTATCAGTAGCCTCACTAAACCGTGTACCGAAGCCCCCTGCTAATAATAGTACTTTCATATGTTTTATCTTTTACGTTTTATTTTTATACTTTTATTCGAATACACTATCACTCTACTCCACGCATCTTCAACCTTTAATCGAACAGCTTCATATGCAGCTATAATTCCTCCAAAACTTTGCACAAATGCAATCAAGGAAAAACCTAACATTGCCCAAGTTCTTTGTGCAGAGAAAATTAATCTACTTTGTGGAGTAAAATACATTCTTTCTATATACACCCCAATGGTTAAGATTAAAAATAAGACTGCGTAGATTATGAGAGGCTTAACAAAAGGATTTATAAATTTTCTTTCTGCTGTTTTGGCTGTTGGTATGTATGGTATTTTTTTATTGATTAAGGTCAGATAAAAGGCATAAGTAAAAACAGGCCAGCAAGCATATTTTAAAATCATTCCTCGCCAATGAAATCCTTTTTCTGTTTTTCTATCACATAAAAATTGTTGTGCATAAACGTAAATCATTACTGCAAAACTAAAAATAGGCACAGCGTGTGTTAAAAACTCTGTAAAATTCATATTAGCAGGCGAAATTTTTGTTGTAAAAAACAACACGGGTACCAGTATAAAAAAAGCAGTAATTACACCAAAAAGATAGTATGTTCCTATAGATAAATAAGATACCTTTTGCCAAAAGCTTAATTTTTTTACTAAAGAAGGCATCTCATCAAAAAGAAGCTCAAATACTCCTCTGGCCCATTTTAATTGTTGTTTGCAAAAAGATGCAAAATCTTCGGGTACCAAGCCACGACTAACAATTACAGGATTGTAAACCGATTTCCACCCCTGTGCATGAATTCTAATAGAGGTTTGCAAATCTTCTGCCAATCCTTGTGCATGCCCTCCTATACTTTCTAATGCCTTCCTTCTAAAAGTACAGTTGGCACCAATAGCAACTGCCGCTCCATATCCAAACAACCCCATTTGTGTTGGTCCGTAAAAGGTATAGGTTTGCTCGGCTGCTCCTTTGGCTACAAAAGACCTGTACATGTTATAATACCCCTGACTTACCTGAACAAAACCAACGGCATCATCTTCAAAAAAACCTAGGGTTTGATCTAAGAACTCTGGAAAAACAATATGATCTGGATCTAGAATTAAGATAAACTCTTCGGTAGTTCTTTTTAACGTTTCGTTAATTTTTCCTGCTTTTGCTCCTGGAATGTTTGCCAAATCTAACCATACAACTCCGTACTTTTCAGCCAAATTTTTAAATGCCTCATCTTGTGTACTGTCTAGCAAATAGGTTGTATGCGGATAATTTAAATTCTGTAAGGCTTTAAATGTGTTTTCAAACATAGAAATAGGCTCTCCTGGTGCAGAAGTGGTAAAAACCGCAACCTTTAAATCTGACTTTGGTTTAGGAACTGTTGTTGGTTTTTTAATTCTTAAATAGTTAATCCAAATCAACACAATTCTAACCATACCATACCAAAAGAACAAGCTTAGGAGAACAAACAAAAACACATTTGATATGTGTTCTTTTCTAAACCACCACTCTGCCAAATTAACTACACTAATAACGCCAGCAATTGTTAATATCAAAAGCACTAACTTATCCCAGTGGTTTATTTTTTTTGCCTGTGAATACACCCAAAAATCATCTCTTAATCTTGTATTCATTAAAATTTATACTTCAATTCTATATTAATATTATCTCTGCTATAAAAGAATGTTTCTTGATAAGTGTAAGTTCCTTTTATAGAAAACTTATCATTTAAGCTGTAAGTGGCGTACACCGATGATTCCGAAGGAAAAAACTCATCTTTTTCTTCAGGAAAACCAATAACAACCTCAGTTCCATTGTTGAATAAAAAAGGACTAAAAGCCTTGGCACTTATTCCATAATTTGTTTTTCCGCCTATTTCTAAAAAACGAAACAGGTTGTACTTAGCCATCAACAAAAAAGAATTTGACTCTTGTTCTTTGGGTGTAAAGTAAGGACTGTACAAACCAACATAATTGGTTTCGCTACTTTTTTCTTCATCAACAATATAGAGGACTTCTTCTGCGTTAGAAAAGCCATAACTATATCCAAACTGAAAGCTAAACTTAGAAAATTTTATAGGCTGTGTTACAATCCAAAAAACATAATTTGTTATAGTGTTATCTTCAAACTTTTGTTGATTGTACTCTAAATTGGAAAGAAATATTTTGTTATGGTACTCAACTTTTCCAGACATCGTTGTTTCTGTAACATTGATGTTTGTACTTGCTATTGTACCCAAAACAGGGTGTATATTATAACCTAATGAAACTGTAACATTGTAAGGCAATTGTTTTGCTAATGTTAGCCCTCCAATTATTCCACTACCCTCGGTATTATTGTAAGTACCAGCTGCCAACTTAGCAGTTACGCCCCAATTAGCAAAGTAAAACCGATTGCTAACCCTAGCTATTAAAGCTTGAGCAGAGGGCGTAAAACTATAATTTTCTATTTCTAACTTTGGCTGGAAAAATTTAGACCTATAAACTCCCAACTCTGCTTTTTGTGCTGTATACTCTAACGGCTGTGTATCTGTTTGCATTTCATAAGCTCCTTTTACATAAAGTGCGGTTGCATCCGAAATTTCAGAAGAAAGCCGATCTAATTTATCTGAAGTAGGAAAGTCGCTCCTAAAACTTTTAATTAGCCTTTTACTTTTATCAATATTCCCTTGCCAGTAACTGATATTCGCTAACATAATAAGCCCTTCGGCTTTTGATGCATCGTTCAAATTTCTTAAGGATTCTAATAAAAGTTGGGCTTTTTTAAATTTACCTCGTTCATACAAAGCCCTTGCATAATCTAATTTTACATCATTACTACTAGCATCTAAAAGCATTGCTTGTTGGTACTTTTTATCTGACTCTCTGTAATTTTTGTTTTTGTGCAATGTGTATGCATACAGCCAAACAACATAAAAGTTTTTAGAATTCTTCTTCTCATAATCCTCCATTCTGTTTTTTGCCTTTGTATACTCACCTTGTTCAACAAGATGACGTATTCCTTTTAATACTCTTTCTTCCTTGTTGTCTATAGAAGCTTGTATTGTATTCAGAATGTTTGGGACAGATTTTTCTTGATGTATAACTGTATCTTTTTCAATTTCTTGAGAAAAACTAAAAGAACAAAAAAACACTGTTACAGCAAAAAACACCCACTTTAAACACATACTATTTTACTTCTTTTTATTCTTTTTAAGATATCACTATACCGTCCAAATTTATCAATCTTTTCCTAAATACAACTTATACAATGTTTGATTTATGTTTAAAACTACATTATTATCTACATCAAACCTATTTCTCTATTTAAAACTTAAAAAAACATCTTTTTTATTAAAGAACATAGAATTCAACACAATTTTCACTTTTAACATTCTGATTTTTACATTCATAACTAAAACTCCACAACTACACATATCTTTGTTTCACAATTATATCTTCTTTAAATTATCAAAAAAATAATTAAGCAAACCTTTTCTTATTTTTTAACAATTTTAGAACTCAACTATCTAAAAAAATGACAAAAACACTTTACAAACTTTTACTAATATGTTGGTTAGCCATTACTGCTTGTTCTGACAACATAGAACAAAATGATGAATTAGAAATTCCTGTTGATCAACCGACAGATGAAAAAGAAGAACCTCCTGTAGAAACACCGACAACCGAACCTAATGACCCTAGCATTTTTGCAACAAATTTATTCTATACAACTCCTTCAGATGCTATAAAAAACAACATTTTTGAGTATCCAAACAGTAATAATGCTTTAGGTGACGGAGATGATTCTGCAACGCTTAGAACAGAAATTAACAAAGTAAATAGAGAAGGTGGTGGTGTCTTAAAAATACCTGCAGGCTATTACTACCTAAACAACATACACCTAAAATCTAATGTCCATTTAGAATTTGACTCAGAGGCTGTAATCTTGCCCGCAAAAGACAACACCAAACGAATTTTTAATTTTGGTATGATTGACAGAATTGAAAACGTAAGTATTAGCAGCACCAATAACAAACCATTTAAAGTTGATTTTACCAACCCTGTATTTTTCAACCAAAACCTTTCGTTTATTAGAATAGGTAGGGTTGATAATTTTAAACTTTCTGATTTTATTATAAACGACAGAAGAACTTCATTAGCCTCTATATTAATTTCTTACGTACCCGAGACTACGGAAACCAAACCTTGGTCTACAAACGGAGTTATTGAAAACATTACACAAACTAATTCTCATACAGGTTACGGATTAATTCAGGGCTACGCAGGCCAACACCTTTTGTTTAAAAACCTAGAATGTGAAGGAGGCATTACCTTTAGACTTGAAACAGACGATAGAGCCATGAAAGAAGAAATTAAAGACGGTGCAAAAGAAGGAGGTGTAAAAGATATTTTTGCCTACGATCTTAGAGGAAGTAAGGGATTAACAACTGTAATGTTATCTCCACACTTTACCCAAAATGGACAAATTACCATAGATAAAGTGCAAGCCAAAGGAAGCTGTTTTGCAGTAAGAATTGAACATGGTTTTTTAGAATTGTTTGATGAAAATCGTCAGTTTTCTACAACAAATGACACGGGAAGACAAAATTTCATCAATTTTATAGAAAGTCAGTTTGATTTGCCAGATGGCACACCTATTTTAGAAGGTAATCCTTACAAGAGAAACAACGGAACACAATGGGCTGTAAGAATATCTTCTGAAGCTGCAAACGCAACAAGAAACGCTTATGTTTTAGGACAACTAGGAAGCCTAAACAGAGGAGAATTTCAAGACTCTAACATCATAGGGGTTGAAGCAATATACACAAACAAAACAGAAGCTAAAATAAAGCAGAATCACTTGCAATTTTTACCATGTAATCAATGGAGTAAAGTACAAAACCCTACAAACTTAGGAATGCAAAATGGTTTTGAATACCACGGACCTTCCTTAGGGCTAAGTGTTGACCACACAAATAACTCTGGAACCACAGGTAACTATACCGTAACTATTTACAATCAAACTTTTACTGGATTTCCTTCAGGACACATTCAAAATATTGAATACGATACAGCTCCTATTTGCAACAGTAATAGTTTTGGAACAATTACTCAATATCAAGCAGATTTTTAACAATCAACATACCTAAAAACGAAAGCCTAGATCTAACATCTAGGCTTTTCACTTTCGTATTTTCTTTTTATTGATTTATCTGTTAACCAAAACTGCAAACATTCCTACTTATTACTCCTCTTTCAACTTAAGCACCCCGGTTAACAACCTATTTTCATATTCATCAAAATATGCATATTGAATCTTATATTTCTCCAAAAAAGCTATAGAGACAAATTCCTTTTTATATTTCTTGACCTTAATCCTTATTTCATCCTCTAATTCTTTATGAGCTTTCTCATAATCGTATTTTTTAAGTAGCGCTTTCTCTTTATTATACTTTGATACATTCCCCTCATCATCAACCAAAAACTCCAGCTTAAAATCGTGACTATTTGATAGATTTACGAACAACGGAAATTCTACCATACGAAAACCTCCAGGCATATTCATTCTTACCTGTTGCATTTGCTGCATATTCCTCATCATCTGATTTTGTATATTTTGCATCATTCTCTGGTGCTGTTGATTCATCATTTGTTGATGAAATTGCCAGTGAAAATTATCATGGTAATAATACGTATTCTTGTTAATATCATTTATAACTACTAATTTTTTATCAGTACCTTCTAATTCACGAACCATTAAAGAAGGTACCTTAGGACTTATTATATTCGTTAACTTTTTTGCCAATTTCTTTACATCTCCTTTTGCCCAATAACCATTATCTCCATAACTATCCAACTTAATAGTCTTTACTGATTTATTAAAATTAATTAAATCTATTACTTGAAGATTCAATTCAGACTTATACCTTGTCACTATGTAATACGTATCATTCAATAAAAATGAATTTAGATCTTTTACTGTCTTTCCATAAGGATAACCCAACTCCTTAAGCTCTCCTTCTTTTATTACTCCTCCCTCTCCTAAAGTTAACTTAAATACAACACTTTTCTTTTTAAACTTATAGCTATCTCTAGTTATATAGATATTCTTATCTGTAAAAAACAACCTTGGGGCATTAACCCCTATATTCTCTTTAAACTTATCCGATTCAATAATGGTTAACTTAGACCTCACATCGTAAGACAATGCTTCCATTTGATCTTTATCTAGCTTAATAGCACTAGTTTTAATTGTTTTTGTATCCGAAATACTAATCAAATGAATCTGTTGATTCTCAAAACGCAAAAAACAGGTCATAGTATCTGTCGCAAACTTATACTTTGATTTTTTAAATATCTTCTCTACGAAGTCAACTCTATTACTATTTAAATCATAACCAACAACCTTATAGCGTGTTTCTTCACTTTTTTTTCTTACATACCCTTTTTTCTTATTTGATTTACTCAATTTCTTTACTTCCAAAACCAACACTAACTGATTCTGGCACACATGATAAGAAACCAAATCTAAACGATCTTTAGTCACATACACACCTCTTTTCCTATTAACTCCGTTTTCTAAAACCAATAGACTTATATGATAATTTTTATCTTTCTTATCATACTCGGTAAATAAAGTAAGTTGCTTTCCTGATTTCTCTATACAAGTGACATTTTTAGCCTTTAAATCCTTTGAAAATTTAAATTCCTGTGCATAGGAAATTGAACAAATTAATGAGACTAATATCAATAATACTTTTTTCATAGCTCTTTAAAATTTTAATCAAAAATAAAAAAGACCTCCAAATGGAGGTCTTTCAACACTATATTATTTTAACTTTCTTAACAATACTCATCGTAAGCTCCAGACAAGTTTGCTGCAATCGCCTCTGCAGAGTGCCCTTCAATGTGGTGACGCTCTAACATATGCACCAACTGTCCGTCTTTAAACAATGCTACTGCTGGTGAAGATGGAGGAAATGGAATCATATACTCTCTTGCTTTTTGTACAGCTGGTCCGTCTACTCCTGCAAAAACAGTAGTAGCTTGCGTGGGTAATTTTGCATTTTGCAAAGAAGCCAATACTCCTGGTCTTGCAGTTCCTGCTGCACAACCACAAACTGAATTTACAACTACTAAAGTAGTTCCTTCTTTAGCCAAAGCTGCCTCTACTTCTTCTGGTGTTTTTAATGCTGTTACTCCTGCCTCAACTAATTGAGCCTCCATAGGAGCGGTTAATTCTGGTGGATACATATTTCTTGTATTAAATGATTTAAATATTCAACAATCCAAAGATTTTGTCCTTGTAATGCAAAGTTAGTCAATAAATATTCCATTTCCTTTCAGTCTGACAGAATTACTAACTTCCTTTTTATTTTACTGACACATCTACCGATTGAAACAAAGGCAAGGTTCTTGTTTATTGCTGATAAAAAATGGCTATTTTTATCATAGATCTAACGATTTAAAAACACAATTAATGAAAAAATTTGCACACTGGATAGGAGCGGGTATTGGATGGGCAACAGGAGGTCCAATTGGAGCAATTCTTGGATATTTACTAGGAAACGTTATCAAAGGGTTAGATACCGACTTTTCTGAATTTGCATCAGAATTTGAAACTCCAGAAGGAAACGGACAAACACAAGCAGGAGATTTTGAAATAAGTCTCTTATTCTTATCTGCAGTAATTATAAAAGCTGACGGTAAAATTCATCAAAAAGAATTGGATTATGTACGCAATTACTTTGTACAAATGTACGGTAAAGACAGAGCTAACAAAGCTTTTCAATTATTCAAAGGAATTATTAATGAGTCTAGTCTTGCTACGAGTGAAGTTTGCATGCAAATTAAAGACCATATGACTTTAGAGTCTAGAACACAACTTATTCACTTTTTGTTTTCTATTGCTCAAGCCGATGGACAAGTGGTAGATGTAGAAGTAAATGCTATCCGAAACATTGCCAATTACCTGCACATCCCTCCTACATCATTTAATTCTATAAAAGCCATGTTTTATAAAGATGCGGAATCGGCCTATCAGATTTTAGAGGTTTCTAAATCCGATGACGATGACACTATTAAAAAGGCTTATAGAAGATTGGTTAAACAACATCATCCAGACAAATTACGTCACTTGGGTGAGGAACATCTTAAGGGGGCTCAAGAAAAGTTTCAAAAAATTCAGGAGGCCTACGATATAATCCGCAAAGAGCGCGGTTTGTAAAAATCAACTTTAAAAGTATAAAAGAGCGTATAAAATGTTACATTTTATACGCTCTTTTACAATCTAGATACTTCTCTAATTTCCTAGTTGTTAATCCACAATTAAAAATGTAATTTCGCCACTTTAATAGAATTCAACAAAAATGAGTGCAAATTTCAAGGAATACAAGGGATTAAGTTTAACGAACATTGCCGAGGAAACCCTAAAATTTTGGCAAGAAAACAACATCTTCCAAAAAAGTATTGAAACACGTGAAGGAAATGAACCTTATGTGTTTTTTGAAGGACCTCCGTCTGCAAATGGGTTACCTGGAATTCACCATGTTTTAGGAAGAACTATTAAAGATATTTACCCACGTTACAAAACAATGAAAGGGTACAAAGTGCAGCGTAAAGCAGGTTGGGACACTCATGGTTTGCCTGTAGAACTAGGGGTAGAAAAAGAACTAGGAATTACCAAAGAAGATATTGGCACTAAAATTACCGTAGAAGAATACAACGAAGCTTGTAAAAAGGCCGTAATGAAATACACCGATATCTGGAACAATTTAACGGAGCGAATTGGATATTGGGTAGATATGGACAATCCATACATTACATACACTCCCAAGTATATGGAGTCTGTTTGGTGGTTGTTAGGACAGATTTATAAAAAGAATTTGTTATACAAAGGCTACACTATTCAACCATACTCTCCCAAAGCAGGTACAGGTTTAAGTTCTCACGAAATCAACCAACCAGGAGCGTATCAAGATGTAACAGACACTACCATTGTCGCACAATTTAAAACCATTAAAGAAACGTTACCTGAGCGTTTACAAGCTTTAGAAGAAGTTCATATTTTAGCTTGGACAACCACTCCTTGGACCTTACCTAGCAACACCGCTTTAACTGTAGGCCCTAAGATTGAGTATGTTTTAGTAAAATCATACAATCAATATACAAAAAAGCCCATCAATGTAATCTTAGCTAAAAACCTAGTTGCCAAGCAATTTTCTAAAAAATATACCGCTGTAGAAACCGAAGATGAATTGTTGGCATATGAGTCAGATGCTAAAAAAATACCATATTTAATTTCTGATTCTTTTATAGGAAAAGACTTGGTAGGTATTCGATACGAGCAGTTGTTACCATGGGTTTTGCCATACGAGTATCCAGAAAATGCCTTTAGAGTAATCGCAGGAGACTTTGTTACCACCGAAGATGGTACTGGGATTGTACACACTGCTCCTACATTTGGTGCAGACGATGCCTTTGTTGCTAAAAATGCAACACCACCAGTACCCCCTATGTTGGTTTTAGATGAGCACGAAAACCCTGTTCCTTTAGTAGACCTACAAGGTCGTTTTACAAAACACGTAGGCCCACATGCAGGTAAATATGTTAAAAACGAATATTACAACGATGAGGAGCGACCAGAAAAATCTGTAGATGTAGAAATTGCCATCCAATTAAAAGAAGAAAATAAAGCCTTTTTGGTAGAGAAATACAAACACAGCTATCCACACTGTTGGCGTACAGACAAACCTGTGTTGTACTATCCTTTAGACTCTTGGTTTATTAAGGTAACAGACGTAAAAGAGCGTATGTTTGAGTTGAATGAAACCATTAACTGGAAACCTGAATCTACTGGAGCTGGACGTTTTGGTAACTGGCTACAAAACGCAAACGACTGGAATTTATCTCGTTCTCGTTATTGGGGAATCCCATTGCCTATTTGGAGAACTGAAGACGGAACTGAAGAAACAATTATTAGTTCTGTTGAAGAGCTAAAACAAGAAATTGAAAAAGCACGAAAAGCTGGATTTGAAAATCCAACTTTGTTTGATGGTTTTGAAATAGGCAATATGTCTGATGAAAACTACAATCAAATAGACTTACACAAAAATATTGTAGATCAAATTACCTTGGTATCACCATCAGGAAAACCAATGAAACGAGAAGCTGATTTGATTGACGTTTGGTTTGATTCGGGAGCCATGCCCTATGCACAACAACATTATCCTTTTGAAAATAAAGAACTAATTGACAATAATGAATTTTATCCTGCCAACTTTATTGCAGAAGGGGTAGACCAAACAAGAGGATGGTTTTATACGTTGCATGCCATCGGAACTATGGTGTTCGATTCCGTTGCTTATAAAAATGTAGTTTCTAACGGATTGGTATTAGACAAACACGGTAAAAAAATGTCTAAGCGTTTAGGTAACGGAGTCGATCCTTTTGCAACTATGGATCAATACGGGCCCGATGCCACACGTTGGTACATGATTTCTAACGCCAACCCTTGGGACAACTTAAAATTTGACTTAGAAGGAGTAGATGAAGTAAGACGTAAGTTTTTTGGAACGTTGTACAATACTTATTCCTTCTTTACCTTATACGCCAACATTGATGAGTTTACATACAACGAGGCAGATATTGCATACAATGAAAGACCCGAAATTGACCGTTGGATTTTATCGGAACTAAATACATTGATTGCTAAAACTGATAAATTTTACAATGAATACGAAGCTACTAGAGCCGCTCGTGAAATTCAAGAATTTGTTACCGAAAATTTATCCAACTGGTTTGTGCGTTTAAGCAGAAGACGTTTTTGGAAAGGTGAATACGAAACCGATAAAATTTCTGCTTATCAAACACTATACACCTGTATGCTAACTGTTACAAAATTGGCCGCTCCTATTGCTCCTTTCTTCTGTGACAATTTGTATAGGGATTTGATTGCAGCTACAGGAAAAGAAGACTTCCAATCAGTACACTTAGCCAACTATCCTGTTGCTGATGTTTCTCAGATTGATGAGGATTTGGAACGAAAAATGCAAAAAGCACAACAAATTTCTTCTATGGTGCTTAGTTTACGTAAAAAGGAGATGATAAAAGTTCGTCAACCTTTGCAAAAAATTATGATTCCTATTTTAGACCACCAACAACGCGAAGACATTCAGGCTGTAGAAAATTTGATTTTATCAGAAGTAAATGTAAAAGAAATAGAGCTGTTAGATGATGCTTCTGGAATTTTGGTAAAAAACATCAAACCTAATTTTAAAGTGTTAGGACCTCGTTTTGGTAAAAACATGAAATTGGTGGGAGCTGAAATCCAAAAATTCACCCAAGAAGATATTGCAAAATTAGAGCGAGAAGGAAAAATTAGTATCACTATTGAAGAAAATTTAGTAGATTTAACCGCCCAAGAAGTTGAGATTAGTTCTCAGGACATAGAGGGATGGCTAGTTGTTAATCAAGGAGGTTTAACCGTTGCATTGGACGTTACCATAAGTCCCGAACTAAAAAATGAAGGAATTGCAAGAGAATTGGTAAATCGTATACAAAATCAGCGTAAAGACTCTGGATTTGAAGTAACAGATAAAATTAAGTTAACTGTAGTTGCTACCGAAGACTTAAAAATAGCTATTGAAACCAACGAGACTTATATAAAGAGCGAAACACTAACAGAAGAACTTGCTTTTGTATCTGAATTAACGTCTGGTTTGGAAATTGAATTTGATGAGATAAAAAGTAAAATATTGATTGAAAAAATTTAAGTAGTATGGCAGAAGGTGAAAAAGTAGTCTACAGTGACTCGGATTTAGCAGAATTTAAAGAGATAATTTTAAAGAAAATAGAAAAAGCAAAAAGAGATTTAGAAATCTTACAAAGTTCTTACAAAAACGGAGCTTCTAACAATACTGATGATACATCGCCTCAATTTAAAGCTTTTGAAGAAGGTTCAGAAACCATGTCTAAAGAAGCAAACGTACAATTGGCTATTCGTCAAGAAAAGTTTATTAGAGACCTAAAAAACGCTCTTTTGCGCATAGAAAATAAAACTTACGGAATTTGTCGTGCTACAGGAAAACTAATTCAAAAAGAACGCTTAAAATTGGTTCCTCACGCAACGTTGAGTATTGCTGCAAAAATGGCAGAAAAAAAATAAGTTAAACATACAGTAAACGCCATCATAAAAAGTTTGTAATTACAATTACAAACTTTTCTTTTTAACATGCTATTATGAACACCAAAAAATCATTCTTTATTATTATTCTTGTTTTGTTAATAGACCAAATTAGTAAGGTTTATATCAAAACAAATTTTCGTTTAGGAGAAGAAGTATATGTTTTTGACTGGTTTAGAATACACTTTATAGAAAACAATGGAGCTGCTTGGGGTACAGAGCTAGGAGGTAAAACAGGAAAGCTAATCTTAACTTTATTTAGACTTTGTGCCATTGTAGGAATTGGCTATTGGCTGCATAAAAGCATTAAAGAAAAAGCCCATAACTTGCTTATTATAGCTGTTTCTTTAATTTTTACTGGAGCACTAGGAAATATTATTGATTCTGTTTTTTACGGAATTTTATTCACCGATTCCTATGGTCAATTAGCTATTTACGACCCTGCTAATGCCTATGGAGAATTGTTTCATGGAAAAGTAGTAGACATGCTTTACTTTCCTATATGGGAAGGAACTTTACCAAACTGGTTACCCATAATGGGCGGGCAAAACTTTACCTTTTTTAATGCTATTTTTAACATTGCAGACTCTGCTATTTCTATAGGAGTGATGTTATTGCTGTTTTTTAGTAAAACCATCTTTCCTAAAAAATATCTTAGATTCTTATTTCATTATATAAAAAA
>NZ_AFPK01000037.1 GCF_000220525.1 Ochrovirga pacifica
CTATATCTAAAACCTCTTCATAGGTTTTAGTTAGATTGTTAACAACATTTGACAAAGCTAAATTTTCTGCTTGGTCTACATAAAAAGGTTGTGCTTTTGTTTGTATGGGTTCAAAAGCCAAAAAAGCCCCAGTAATGGTAGCTAGTAGTAAAAACAAAGAAGAAGATACAGTCAGATAAAAATGACTGTATCTCCATATTTTTTGAAGCATAAATGTTTATTTGGTCGGGATCATACGTACATAGCGAATGTATCCAGATCCTTCAAATTTATTTTTTAGATTATTGGCATCCAAAGAAACTTCTATATCTTTTAAATGATGTTCTTGGTGTTCTACAGCTGTTTCAAAACGTAATTTATTTCCAGCTTTTAGGTCGTTTTCATCCAGCTCAAATGTAAACAAAGAACGTTCTCCACCAGCAATAGTTGCTCCCGTCATGGCATCAATACTAGCTGGCCTGGCTTTATTAAAAAAAGACCACCATTCTTTTAAGTCGGGATACCATTTTTCATCATCTCCTAAAATATGAACTGTTTTTAAATAGGTATCGTTTTTATCTACCACAGATACAATCACATAAGCTCCTTCACCTTCGTAGTTTTTAAGCTGTACCATACATTTGTATTTTTTGGGACTCCCTTCATTTTTTAGAGTGGTAAAAGCAACCAACGTCAAACAAATAATTGCCAAGCAAGCTTTTAATAATTTTATCATTTTCCTTAAGGTTTTAAAAATTCAATATTCTGTTTTTTTAACATTTCGTTTTCTTTTGCTAGATCGTAAGCAGTTTCACCAAATTCAGTCTCGTTAGCTTTGTTGGCTCCTTTTTTTAATAAAAGTTGCAACAAGCGAGGTGATTTTGCTTTCATTGCTGCTAAATGTAAAGGTGTTAATCCTTCTGCATTTTTTTGATGAACATTGGCTCCTAATTCAAAAGCGGTTTGTATCAATTTTAGATCTCCTTTGGCTATGGCAATGTGTAGAGGGGGTTCGTTTTGAGAAGCTTTTGTAAATGAAACCCCTACTTTTTTTAGTGTTTTTGCAAAAGACGGAAAGTTTTTAGCAGACCTACGATTGTAACCTTCAAACAAATGATAAAACAAGTTGTTACCTTCTTTATCTATTATGTTTACATCTGCTCCGTTCTTTGTCAATAAATGAAACAAATCTAAATTTCCTCTCTGGGTAGCCAAAGTCAAAGCAGTATAGCCTGAGTCATTTTGTTGGTTGATGTCTTTTACTTTAGGCAATAACAACTTAACCAAAGTACTATTGTTACCCGAAACTGCATTTAAAAAAGCTGTATTTCCTTCTTTGTCTTTTTTAGTTACATCTACTCCATGTTCTATAAAAAAAGATATCAAGTCTTTGTCTTTAGAGCCTCTTGCCAACAAGTGCAAAGCAGTTTGTCCTTTGTGGTTTACTTGATCCATTTTTAAGTTTAAAGAAGCCAAATACTCAAATACTTCTTTAGAGTTATAACCACCTCTTCCTCCGTGACTTGCTGCCAAGACTAAGTTTTCTCCATCGTTGTTCACTCTTTTGTAATCAAATCCTTTGGCAATGTATTTTTTTAATAAGGCTATGTTCCCTTTGTAAGCAGCATAAAATAGGAGGCTGTTTCCATTAGCATCTAGCACTTTTTCGTTCAGTCCTTTGTTTACAAAATAGTCGATAATTTTTCCGTCTTTGCTATTTTGTGCCAAGAGCAAAACAGCATTGGCACCATTTCTATTGGTTTCTTTTAAATCAACTCCGTTGGCTACCATCAACTCATAAATATCGGTATTTTCATGTCCGGCATTTAAGGTAAATGTGTACCAGTTAAACCCATGGCTTCCTACTACTTTGGTGTCTGCACCTTTGCTTAGTAACAATTTCATTGTCTGTAAATCGCCAGCGTAACCAGCCCACATTAAATAACTTCTGTTATCGTGTGTAGATTTATTGACATCGTTTCCTGGTAAAGAAAGCAGGTAATCTATGGTTTCTGTACTGTTTTTGGTCATAATAGCATAACTAAGTGCATCAAAAGCAGCTTTGTTTTGCTTTACAGGGTCGTTCCCTTCTTTTATTTTTTGCTTCACTAACTCTAGGCTAGGTTGTTTTTTCCAAAATTCGTATTCGTGAAAACTATTTTCAGCTTGTTGTTGAGGTCTTCTTTGTGCCATAACCAAAACTGGAATGCACAAAAGCCAAGTCATTATTTTTTTCATATGTGATGTTAGCTACAAAATCCCTTGATGAAAAATCAAAAAGGGATTGTTGTTTGTTTATAATTTTAATGATTACCAAGTTCCAATAAAGTGACTTCCTGTGGTGTTGATTAATTTGGCACCTTTGGTCACATTTCCAGTCTCTGTATCTATTACATAGATGTTTCCATCTTTTCCTACGGGTGCAGCTGTAAAGTAAATTTCATCTCCGTACACTGCATAGTGTTGGTATTGGAACATTTCCATATCTACCTCGTAAGGTACTTCGGTAATTTTTGTTGCTGTTTTAGCATTCAAATCTACCAACGCAAAGAAAGATTCTCCTCTACCAGCAGCTCCTTCTGTAGAGCCATCGTGACGGTATGCCAACACTGCTTTTCCATTAGCTGCAGGTCTCCAAGCCAACACATAAGCTCCTGTTACACCTAATGCATCGTCTAAACTAAATTCGTAAGCATCATCGTATTGGTTGTCTGCTCCAATTTTTAAAATATGTGAACCATTTGGATCACTTTGGTTTGCTTGATACACCGCTCCATTGTACTCAAAAGAGTTGATGCTACGGTAACCGTTAGTATTACCATGCCCTACGGTAGAAGTTACAATAGTTGGGTTATCCAAAGAAGGATAATCTAACACAATAGTTTTTGAACCTAAAATTTCGTATCCACTATCAGACTCTAAAGTTTCAGGATTTTTTTTACGTACCTGTGCACCAATGTACAATTTGTCTCCAGTTGCGTTTAGCGTTGGCATGTCTATTCTAGAAATATAATATCCTTTGGAAGCATCCGCATCATCTAAAGCAATGGTGTGTTCCTTAAATTCGTTAATAGATTGATTTTCCAGATCCAACGTAACAATGGCAATTTTAGATTCTGTTTTGATGTATTCATCATCCGTTACATCATCAGTTCCTTTGTCATCTACAACATCATTTGTAGAAACGTACACTGCAGCTCCAGTCTGATCTTCATCAAATAACTTAATCCATCTGGGTGCTGTACCTACATACTGAGCTACCGTTACTGGCAAACCGATTTGGTTGTAGTTTTGCCCTCCGTTTACGGCGTACTTAAAGAAACTCCCTCCTGTATCCCCAGCATAAGTGATATTAAACAAGGTATTTCCGTCCTGAGAAGCTTGCAATCTAGCTGTTCTGTTAGAGGGTACTACATATCCATAGTTGAACACATCAATTTCTTTATCAGGATTTTTTGCTTCCTCACTACTTACAGCGTACACCAAAGTTCCACCATTTCCATCTCCTGGATTGGTTCCCATTTTTGCTCCCGCTACTGTAATCCATCTGTCAGAATCTGCTTTAGTTTCTGTAACTACACCAGCACCAGAATCGTCGTCTGAACAAGCTACTGTAAAAGTGAAAGCTGCCAAGGCCATCACTAAAGATCTTAGTCGAATTATTTGTTTTTTCATATTGATTTGTTATTTATAATTTATTGATTGTATAATTTAATTTTAAGTAATAAGCTCTTCCTGGTTTTTGTACCGATAAGTTGTCATAAGCCGCTTTGTCAAAAATGTTTTTTACATCAAAACTTACAACCCACTGATTTTTAGGAAATGCATAGTTTAGACCTAGATCTTGCACCCATTGTGTTGGTACAATGTGTGATCCATTATCGGCTGTATGCGTTCCATCTGCGTACTTATAAGAAAAGCTATCGGTGAAATAAAAATTGTAAAATAAGTTAAGTCTCCCTTGCGGCTGGAATACGTTTTGAAAAGTATAGCGCAATCCTCCATTCATGGTAAATAAAGGGGTGTTGGCTACATCTATTTCCAAGCCATTACGAGTGGTTGTCAAGCTCAAACGTGAGTAATTAAAGTGAGCGGTTAAGTTGTTTTTAAAATTGTAATTCAATTGAAACTCAACTCCTTTAGATTTGGTGGTGTTTTCTAAATTCCCATAAGTAATGACTTCATCGTCTTGTTCCAATTGATTGGCATTAATCGGCAAACCAATTAAATCTTGTATATTTCTGGTAAAAAAATTGGTAGTAGCAACTAGCCCATGGTTTTTGTAGCTGAATTTTCCCAAACGGATACCGAGATTGATATTGTTGCTAATTTCAGGCTTGATACTTCGATTGCCTGAAATGTTATCTCCTGCATTTCCAAACACCTCATTCTCACTAGGCAAACGCACCGCTTTTTCTGCCGATGCCATTAACGTAATAACAGGCAAGACTTCAAAAGAAGTTGCAAAACCATAGCCGTTGTAATCTTTATCACTTTTATATACATCGTTAATTACCTCGGTACGATTTTCGTTAAAAGAAGGTTTGTTGTTCAACACCTTTTGTCTGTAGTGTTTGCCGAACAGGTTAAGCTTTAGTCTTTCTTTGAACAAATTGAGCTCATAACTAAGCGAGTAAATTTGTTTGTACAAATCTTTGGTTTCTGTAAATGCGTTGCTCAAATCAGTTGCATACTCATCATAATCATCTCTTTCAATACCACTATACACATGGTTCAACAATATTTTGTGTTGTGGAGTAATTTCATAGGAAAGACCACTACGCATAGAGGACACATGACGTTCAATAAAATTCAATACCGGTCCATAGGTGTCTTTTTCTTGTTGCGAACCGTAATTGTATTCTCTAGGTTGATTATTGTTCTGACCATCTTGCCACAATTCCCCACGCCAAGTGTAAATAAATGGATTGGTATCACTCACCATACGATTTCTAGTTCCATACAAACCGTTAAGGTTGATATCTAGTCCATCAATAAACAAATCCTTTTTTTGATACAACAAAGTTGCCAACTGCGCATCCGACTCCATAAAACGATCTTTGTAAGGGTAGGTAGACATAAAAGCACCGTGTTGAATCTCTTTATAATCATCAGATCCTGTAAAACCGATGTAAAACTGATCTGCCCAAGAAACATTGGTAAAACCTGTTTGAAAAACAACTCCCTTAGACTCATAAGCATCGTTAAAACGTTTTGCTTTGATTTCTATCGTTTTGGAATTAGGCAATACATCTACCACACCAGGCCCCCACACCTCATAATCGTTGTCCGAATAGTTGTAGAAACTTGAAAACTTAACGGTAAAACCTTTGTTAAAACGATAAAATCCGCTTGCGTTTGCCTGAAATGTGTTGAACGATCCGTAAGAAGCCGAAGCATTTACATAATTACGATCCGTACCTTTTTTCATTACTATGTTGATGGCTCCTCCCAAAGCATCATCAGCCAAATGACCAGGCACCACTCCTTTGTACACCTCTATGTTTTCTATCATGGCAGGTGGAATACTATTTAAACTAAAAGAGGAACCATACATAGACATAGGGATACCATCAATAAAAATACGTACAGAACTCCCAGATAAACCATTTAAAGAATATTCTACATTGGAACCCAATCCTCCGTTTTGACGAATTTTTACACCTACTGTAGAGTTCAACAATTCGTTGGTTTGTATATTTCTAAAGCTTGCTTCTTTAGTTTCTACCACACTTACAGCAAAACCTTTGGTTTCTATTTCTGTTTTGTGAGATTTGGCCGATAACTTGACTTCTTGCAAAGATTGAGAATCTTCTTTCAACTCAAAATCACACAACGTTTTTCTTTGCCGAATAGTGATGGGTTTCTGCTGTACAACATAGCCCATATAGCTAGCTTTTACTTGATGTTTCCCAAGTACCAAATTGTGAATAAAGTACATCCCTTTGTCATTAGAGACAGCAGCATATTTATTATCATCTACTAAAATAGTTGCTCCCATCAAAGGCTGTCCGTGCGTATCTACTACCTTCCCCATCAATACAGCATGTTTTCCACCATGTTGTCTGTGGTGGTTTCTTTGAGCCATTGCAGCTACACTTAAAAACCCTAGTAAAAGAAGTAGACTCTTCATTTTTCTCACTTACTTATTTAGATTTGATAAAAATAATTTACTTTTGCAAAAGTATCTTATGTTTATCCAGTCTAGATAACGCAATAAGAAATTAAAGTAACGTAAAAGGAACAAATGAAGATTCGGTTTAAAAGTACTGTATGTGAAACAGGAGAGGTGGTGAAGCAATTTAAGCCAGACTTGGCAAATTCTGTTTTGCATGAACGCAAATTGGAAAAAAAAGAAAAAGATTTTGAAGGCAGTATACACGAACTTCAGTTGAATCATGCATTTGTATTGTATCAGAATTACACCAATAGGGATCTAAAAAATGCTGCTCTAGAAATAGCACAAAGTGAACCTTTATATTTATTACATTTTGAAATGGAAGGAGGCGTGCAATGCATACATGAAAACAAACGAAACACTCCGTTCTATTTAGAAAGAGAAACCTACAACTTGTATTACCTACCTACAGGAACAAGAACGTATCAATACAGTTCGGAAAAAAGAAAAGGATTAAAGGTCTACCTCTCGGAAAAATACATTCATAGCAAAATGGGTTATTGTTTTACAAGCAGCTCTAAAGAATTACATCAAGCAAAAAAACAACAGATTCCATATGCCTATTTTGTCCAGAATCAACAGATATATAACACTCTAAAAAGTCTAATTAATGCATTTTTAGATTGTGAATATCAGGGTGCAATGAAACAAGCCTACTTAGAAGCAAAACTTACAGAGTTAATTTTAGTAGCACTTACAAAACCAGTATCTGTAAAAAAAGAGGAAACTAGTAAACAACTTCAGCTAGAAAAAGTAGCAGAACATATACGAAAACATTTAAAAAAAGAATTGAATATTGCCGATTTGTCTTTGTTGGCAGGAATGAATACCTCGTCCTTTAAAAGGAATTTTAAGCAGTATTTTGGTACTACCGTTTTTAAGTACATTACCCAATTACGTATACAAAAAGCAACGGAGTTAATTACACAACAAGACTCAACAGTAGCAGAAGCCTCGTATGAAGTAGGTTACAAAAACCCACAACACTTTACCGTGGCTTTTAAAAAAGTAAAAGGTTTTTTGCCAAGCGAATTGAAAAAAAACCTTTCACAACTTTTATGTATAATCTCTCTAAGTGACTGGGAGTTGTTTTTTATTTTTTAAGCTCAAATACTTCAATCGATTTTAGCTCTGGACTACCTCCTCTGTTTCCACTACCCGATGCGGTATATACTTTGTTCTTGTATAGAATTAACTGCGAACCATGTCTTCCACGATTAAGCGGCTGCAAAGTACTCCATGTTTCGGTAGAGGTATCGTAACATTCCACCTCGTTATGAGCTAATTTTTGTCGAATAGTTTCTCCACCAGCAAAGAGAATTTTGTCACCAAAAGCTACTGCCATACAACCTGCACGTTGGGTAGGTACAGGTTGTGGTAAAGAAGACCATTGTTGTGTTTTAAAATCAAATACATCAACTTCGGGAACGGTTAAGTGAAACACTTTTTTTATTTTTCCCGAACTCCTACGCCCACCTAATAAATACAATTTGTCATTTACTATAACAGAGGCTGCGTGATCTCTAGCTCTGGGAGCATTGGGTAGTTGTTCCCACTTTTTGGTTTTAAAATCATACACGTCAAACCAATTTACATGACCATCCCAATGTCCATCTTGTATTCCGCAAATTAAGTACAATTTGTTTTGATAAATTTTGGCCATGGCTGCACCACGTCTTCTATCTTTTGGTATTTTGAATTCTTTTGTCCACTTATCTTTTTTTGGATGATAAAAATACACATGCGACACAGGTGTTTCACGAGGATAAGGCCCTGTAAAAGCACCCGCAATCAAAATTTTATTTTTGTAAGCGATTCCCTCAAAATGGTGTAGTTCTATGGGAGGTTTTGCCCCTTTGCTCCAAGTGTTGTTTTTAGGGTTAAAAATAGAAACGGGTCGGATGCCACGTCCACCACACAAGTGAAGTTTTCCATTAGCTTCTATAAACGCAGCTTCATGTCTTTGTACGGGTTGCCCTTTGGTTTCTAGTGTGTGCCAAGTGCAATTTTCTAAATGTTGCGCATTGAGTTGTAGATTGTTTAAAAACAAAACGAAGATAAATGCTAGTGTTTTTAGGAGTTTCATATAAAATGTTTTATTTGTTGAATTTACAAATATTTTAAAGCATTTTTCACTTCAGGATTGTGACAATCAAAGTTTTTTAATATGTAGTTTTTAATATTTTCTTTTGAGTCGAAAAGGTCAGTGAATACTTTACTAACACCGATGATTTTGATAGAGTTGTTTTCTGTTTTTTCTTTATTGAATAAATGTTTAATGAAATCTTCCTGAAAATTAATAAAAGTCTGAATAATAGCTGATTGTACTTCTTTTTCATATAGAGTTGTTATGTCTGATTTGATGAAATCACGTATACCAAGTAATTCAAATAAATAGATTGGATTTTCACCTTTAGAAATTAATTTTTGGAAAATATCTATTTGGATTTTATTTATCCAATCATTCATGGGTTTTCCAAAACGATGACGGATTTTCTGTAAGACAGCTAAACTGAAATGATCATTAAATTCGTAAAAATTGATTTCTAAGAGCTTAATTGCTCCATCTTCATCGATATAGTTATAGTTTAGCATTTTTTCAAACAAACAATAGTAATTGCCTGAGTTATTGATGTAGATTTGTTCATCTATTTTTAAGACAATATTTAAGTGTAATACTATATTTTTTTGCTCTGTGATGTTGTAAGATTTATTATCAAAATATAGTCTCGCTTGTTTTATTTTTTGATTATCAGACCAGTTTTCTATAATACTAAAAACATCATTTTTATTCAGTTTAAATATGTTTTCATATTCAGTTTTTGTTAAATCAAAATCTCTAATATAGCTATCAAAATACCTGTAAAAATTGAGCTTATATGTTATTGAAAATTCTTTGTAACCATGTACAGGTAAGGTCATTTCAGGAAAAAGTTTATCTGTAAGTGTAAGTATTTTAGCAATTTCTTCCTTTTTATAGTGTTTTAATTCATCTGGTAATTTTTCAGGTTCGATATTTTTATTTTTTTCAATGTATTTTGAGGCAACATATCTATCATTGTGAGTTTTACCAAATAAATCAGGGCTATCAAAAAGTAAAAAATCGTAGTATTTTTTAAATTTAAATTGAAGAATTTTAAGAATAAAGTAATCTTTAAAATCTACATTGTCTTTGGTTCTTATAAAATCATCAACCGTATCTGTGCAAAATCTTTTAATTTCTCTTATAGATTTAAAAATTCCCTTTAAGTGTTTGTCATCATCGGTTATTAATTCTTCTATTTCAGATTTATAATCGGGTAAAATGGTTAGTAAAAAATTTCTTAAAACATGTATTAATTTCTCATCTGTATTTTGAGGAATATAATATTTACGATTGATGATTTTCTCTAGATAAAAATCCAAGTCATCAATAGATGTAATGGTGTTTTTTAGGTAGTTTTCATCATAAGCAATCACAAATGTAAAAGAATGAAAACTAGCCAAATTTCTTATTAACTTAAAAACCTCCAGCAATTCGACTTCTTGTAGCCTATCTAAATCATCAATTAAAATAAAATATTGAATTTTTGATTTTTTTAATTGTATGTTCAGATTGTCATATTGGTCTTTAGTACTTTTTTGAGAACGAAAAGGAGTAATTTTAAACTTACTCTTTATTATTTCATCAGTATAGTGTTCTAATAGGTTGTTTATGTTTTGGCTTCTTTTTTTTAGTTTCTTTTGAATTTCATCAAAAAAGACATCAGTTGTATTTTGTTTAGAAAATAGCCAAGGATTAAATTCTAGAATCTCTATATTTTTACATTTTTCTAAATCTTGTTTAATAAAAGTTAAATAAGACGTTTTTCCTGTTCCCCATGGAGCAACCAATGAAAAACACCTTGAGCTATTGTGATTAGTACCTTCTTTTATTCTATTTACAAAATCATCAAACAAGGGTTGGTCTTCTTTAAAACCAATAAACTTATCTCTGTCTACAACGGGTTCGTCAATAATGCCTGTTATTGAATTACTTGTTTTATCTTTTTTTTCTTTTCTAAGTAGATAATAATATGCTTTTAAAGTAAAAGGTTTTAAGAAGTAAAGAAAAAGCACATCTGTATAAGCTACCTCGTGATAAATAAAAAGAAATCTATTGTGATAAAAAATTCTGAAACAAGAATACTCAATTAATATTAGGAAACATGTAAAAGCATAGGTGTTTGAGTATTTATATGTATTACTAACTTTCTTCTGAAAATCATAAACTATTGCTATTAGTATAATAAATACAACATAGATCAAGAAACGATTGTCTGTTTTGATTAAATAAGGTTCTAAATAATTTTGATAGACTAAATCATTAATGCTTTTATAAAAAGAAAAATGTATAAGAATTAAGAATAGACTATTTTTAATAAAGTTTGTCTCTTCAATTAAGTTCGTAATATATTTCTTTGCTGACTGGGAAAAGCTAGCTTCAGGTTTGTTGTTCTTTTTCATATCCTAAAAATACGGATATTAATGAAGTATAAATTCTTGTAATTTGTTTAGTTTAAGAATTGTTTTCAACAATGTTATTAAAACAACAGTCCCAACAAATCTTCTATAGTGGCTATTTTTACAATTTCTATAGTATGTGCTTCTTGGCTAATTTTACAAAACTTAGAAATAAATATTTTCTCAAATCCTAGTTTTTCAGCTTCGGCAATGCGTTGTTCCACACGGTTTACGGGGCGTATTTCTCCTGCCAAACCAACTTCTGCAGCAAAGGCATAATTTTGGGGTACAGGTTCATCTTCGTTACTAGAAAGTACAGCTACGACCACCGCCAAATCAATCGCTGGGTCATCTACTTGTATTCCCCCAGTAATGTTCAAAAATACATCTTTTGCCCCCAAACGGAATCCTGCTCTTTTTTCTAAAACAGCCAACAACATGTTTAATCGTTTTAGGTGGTACCCTGTAGCAGAGCGTTGCGGAGTACCATACACCGCAGTGCTGACTAGAGCCTGAACTTCAATCATTAAAGGTCGCATGCCTTCTAGGGTGGCGGAAATAGAGGTACCACTTAAATCACCTTCTTTTTTAGAGATAAGAATTTCTGATGGATTTTTTACTTCTCGCAAGCCTCCGCCACGCATTTCAAAAATGCCTAATTCTTGCGTAGAACCAAAACGGTTTTTTAAAGCTCTTAAAATTCGGTACGTATGGTTTCTGTCTCCTTCAAATTGCAAAACTACATCTACCATGTGCTCTAAAATTTTGGGCCCCGCAATGCTTCCTTCTTTGTTGATGTGTCCTATGACCAAAACAGGAGTGCCTGTTTCTTTGGCAAACTTAATTAGCTCTGTAGTAGTTTCTTTAATTTGAGAAACGGATCCCGCAGAACTTTCTACATAGTCTGTATGTAGAGTTTGTATGGAGTCGATTACTAAAATTTCGGGATGTTCTAGCTGTATGGCCTTAAATATTTTTTGGGTATTGGTTTCGGTCAATATCAAACAGTCTTCGTTGAGGTTTTGTACACGCTCAGCTCTTAATTTTATCTGTGTTTGGCTTTCTTCTCCTGACACATAAAGTACTTTGTGCTGCATGCTCAATGCTACTTGCAACATCAAAGTCGATTTACCTATTCCAGGTTCACCTCCCAAAAGGATCACAGAACCTGGTACAATTCCCCCGCCTAGTACATTGTTTAGTTCATTGCTAATAGCATTAAAACGCTTTTCATTTTGAATTTGAATGTCTTTTACTTTAAGTGCAGTATTGGCTTTTCTGGGAGACTTGTCTATTTTCCAGTCCGATTTCTCTTCCTTGCTTACAACCTCTTCAACCAAGGTATTCCATTCTTTGCAAGTACTACATTGCCCCATCCATTTTAGGTGCTGAGTTCCACAATTCTGACAGAAATAAACTGTTTTGGTTTTCGCCATAATTCTAAAAAATAATTGTTGTGAAAATACAAATATATAGCAGATGTGTGTGTTCTATTTGCGTTTATTCATCAAAGGTAGCAATAGAAAAGAAAGTCCGCCTAAAACAATCATCATTAGGGTTTGCCCAGACCACATTACCCAACCAAAGCTAGCTCCAATGGTTTCTGGTATGGCGTACAGTAAAAGCGTTTTTTGTATGGTTAAAGGGTAGCTGCCAATTCCTCCATTGGTGGTTGCATAACTAAATGTACCAGCTACAAAGCAAATCAATAAAGCATCAAAACCTAACTTTTGAGTTTCTGTAAATGCAAAAATCACCACGTACAACATAAGGATGTATGAAAACCAAATAAACAAAGTATGTGCAATAAAAGCCCATTTTTTTTCCATGGTATAAATGGTTGCCACACCTTCTTTAAGTCCATGTATAAAACCACGTAGTTTCACAAAAAGAGGATTTTGCGAGCGAAGGATGGATCTAAGCAACAGTAAAGTAAGAATCCCCCCAGCAAGTAGTAAAAAAATTATCCACAAAGGGTTGGTAGGAATTCTAGTTGCCAATAGCTGATAGATGGTATCGTACTGGGTAAGCAATGCTAAAAAGATGATAAAAAAATAAACCAACATGTCGGCCAATCGCTCTGCAACAATGGTTCCAAGTGCTTTTTCAAAAGGGACTTGTTCGTATTGGTTTAATGTTGTGGCTCTTAAAAACTCACCTGCTCTTGGAACCCCTAAATTCACCAAGTAACTAATAGCAACAGCAAAAAATCGATTGTGCAAGCGGGTTTGATAACCCAAAGGGGCAAGGGTAAATTTCCAACGATAAGCGCGTGAATACAAAGATAAAGCTCCAATACCAACCGATAAAGCAACCCACCAATAATTGGCATTTTTTAAGGCTGTTTTTATATGAGCAATCTCCTCTTGAGTAAATTTAGACAAAGAGTACCATACCAAAAAAAGACCCAATAAAATGGGAAAAAGTACTTTGAACCGTTTTAGGGCATTTTTTTTCAATTAATTCAATTGATTGGTTTCTTCGTTAGGAAAAACAATGGCAGGACTAAAATTTTTGGCTTCTTCAAAGTCCATTAATCCATAAGAAATAATAATAATGATATCACCAGGAGCTACTTTTCTAGCAGCAGGTCCATTCAAAGTAATTTCGCCACTATTACGTTCTCCAGGAATGATATAAGTATCCAAACGTTCTCCATTGTTGATGTTTACAATAGAAACTTTTTCGCCTTCAATCATGTTGGCTGCATCCATCAGAGTTTTGTCTATGGTAATGCTACCGATGTAGTTCAAATCGGCTCCGGTTACTTTTACCCTGTGTATTTTTGATTTAACGACTTCTATTTGCATGCTGCAAAATTAACCATTTAATTTCGATTAAAAACTAAAACTATTTTAATTAATTAGAGAGTTCTAAATTGTCTATCAAACGAATTTCTCCGGCAAAAACAGCAATAAAAGCCCTGTATTTACTAGAGTTGTTAAAGTTGTCTATGGGTTTTAGAGTAGCTTCATCGGCTATGGAAAAGTATTCTAAAACTAAATTGTTGTGCTTGTTAAATTTTTCTACGACCCATTGTTCAATTTCTTTTGGGGTGTGGTTGGTTACCTTTTTTTGTGCAGCCAATAAAGTCTGATAAATAAAAGGAGCACTGGCTCTGTGTTCGGTAGTTAAGCGCATGTTTCTAGAACTCATGGCTAAGCCATCGGCTTCTCGGTGTATTGGGCAGCCAACAATATTTACAGGTTGTTGGGTAATGTTAACTAGTTTTTTAACAATCTGTAGTTGTTGAAAATCTTTTTCGCCAAAATATGCGTTGTTAGGAATCAAAACAGAAAATAGTTTTTTTAAGATGGTTCCAACTCCGTTAAAGTGGTTGTCTCTAAATTTTCCTTCCATTTCTTTGTCCAAACCAGCAAAATCAAATAGTTCTGCGGTTTCATCCGCTTGATACATTTCCTCAGCCTGTGGAGCAAAAACCAAATCACAATCTGTAGCACTTAGCTTTTCTAAATCAGCCTCTAAGGTTCTCGGATATTTTTGTAAATCTTCAGGATTGTTAAACTGTGTGGGATTTACAAAAATGCTTACCACCACAACATCGTTTTCTTCTTTTGCCCTTTCAATCAATGATATATGGCCTTGATGTAAGGCACCCATTGTAGGAATAAGTCCAATACGATTGCCTGATTTTTTTAAATTTTGAATGTGCAAATTTGCTAATTCTTTGACAGCGAATACTTTCATCTTTTATTAATCCCGTAAAACCAACGGCAAACTTACTACTTAATACCTATATATTGCGTATTTTTTCGTAATTTTGCAAAATTAAATTCAATAACTGATTGATTTATGAAGAATAAGAGAGTTTTATACGTTTCTAGCGAGGTAACACCTTACACCCCTCCTACAGAAATGTCAGAAATGTCTTTCGAAGCAGCGAAAAAAGCACATCACAAAGGGGTTCAGACTAGAATTTTTATGCCAAGATTTGGTTTGATAAATGAAAGAAGGCATCAATTGCACGAAGTAATTCGTCTCTCAGGAATGAATTTAATTATCAACGATATGGATATGCCGTTGATTATCAAAGTAGCATCCATCCCTAAGGAAAGGATGCAAGTTTACTTTATAGACAACGAAGAGTATTTTAAAAGAAAGGCTACTTTTACTGATGAAAATGATGAACTCTTTGTGGATAACGACGAAAGAGCCATCTTTTTTGCTAAAGGAGTGGTAGAAACCGTAAAAAAATTAAACTGGGCACCTGATATTATTCACGTACATGGTTGGATGGCATGTTTATTGCCTTTGTATTTGCGCGAGTATTATAAGGATGATGCGTTGTTTGAGAATACAAAAATAGTTACTTCTGTGTATGACAATGAATTTGAAGGTATGTTAAGTGAAAACATGGCTGATAAAATTCGTTATGACGAAATTTCAGAAGATAAAATAGCAGTTTTGGAAAATCCCACATTTGCAAACATTCTTAAAAGTGCCATCGATAATTCTGATGCAGTGGTAAAAGCAAGTCGTTTTGTAAACGATGATTTAGAAGATTATTTGGATGAGTTGGAAGACAAACCTTTCCTAGATTATCAAACCGAAGACACTTTTGCAGAAGCATATTTAGAATTTTACACTGAAAAAGTTTTAAAATAGAAAAGTTATATATGACACTTTTTAATAAAAAGATTGCGAAAACCATAGGAGCTTTAAGTGCTATGGTTTTTTTTGTGAGTTGTACAAATGAAATACCTGAAGAAGCAGGAGATTTAATTGACAACAATAGTTTTGTTAGAGATACGTTGTATTTTACGCCTCAATTAACAACCAAAAGCGTAGACACCGTACGAACCAATTTACTATCTACACATCTGTTAGGGCAGTATACAAGTCCTAATTTTGGTTCTCTTCAGGCTGGCTTTGTAGGACAGTTGTTGCCCGATACGTATAAAAAAGTAGGAGATGCAGTAATCTCGGATGTAAAAGCAACATTAGAAATGCCTTTGTTGTTAAGTTTAAAAGAAGATAGTTCGGAGGTGTATGAAATCACTAATTTTTTAGGTGATTATAGTGCTGAGATGAGTTTAAGAATTACCACTTTTACAACCTATTTGGAAACGTTCAATCAAGATGGTTCTACCCGAACTTACTACAATGATGGAACCAACAATGCAGGAACCAAAGAAGATTTGGGTACAGAAACGTTGCTAGCAAATGCTACAGGAATTACTTTTAGCGAAAGTTACGAGGCATTAGACACTTTATCAATCCCTTTAGGGTCTTCAGAATTTGATTTTAAAACAGACTTTATAGATCGTTATGACGAAGCCGATATCTTAAACACAGAAGATATGGTAAGGTTTTTTAAAGGAATTAAAGTAACGGCAACTACTACAGGTAACGGAATGATTGTGCCATTCAACCTATACAATACAAAGCTTAAAATTAAATTCAACGAAACAACTGTGGCTACCGAAGAAGGGCAAGAAGATACTGTAGTGCAAGATTCTTTGATGTTTAGTTTTGGGTCTAGGGTTCTTTATAGTTTATACGAAGACAACAATGGTTATGCAAATGAGCCTAATAAAGTATATGTACAAGGAGCTGGAGGTTATGAAGTTTCTGTAAATATTGAAGAATTTATTAGTGACAACTTGGTAGCTTTTCAATCGGAACAATGGATTTTAAACCAAGGGCTTTTAAAAGTCTATTTAGACAATGTTACAGAAGAAACGCTGTCTAATTTTTACATTTATGCGATAGATAAAGAAGATAACGTAGTGGCTTTAGATGATTATGGATTTTTTGGTGCCAATGCGGTAGATGCTATTGTTAGGTATGAAGATACAGAAAACGAAACCGATCCGTTTGTTTACTTTTTTATTACTGATTTTATAAAAGACGTTCTTTCTTATAACAAAGCAGAAGATACAGGGATTGATATTAAAGAACTAAGAATTAAAGCCAGAGAGCCATCAGAGTCTACAGTAGTAGATTTAAGATCTTCTACGGCAAAAGGAGCTGTTTTTTTAAATGACCCATCTTCTGAAAAAGCACCGCAATTAGAGGTGATTTATTCTAGAGTTAAAGAAGATTAACAAATCTCTGTTAAAATACAATATACAACAGCAAAGGCCATCTACTTTAGAGGGCCTTTTTTTGTAGAAAAGCCTTGTTTGGTTTTAAAGACTAATAAAAAAAAGCTGTCTTTTCAGACAGCTTTTCTTAATGTTTATTGAATAAAACCCTTAAGCAGAGTTTCTACTTGCGTTGGTGTTACCAAACAATGATCTAGTAACAATTTTTTCAAAAGTTTCTAATCGTTTGCTGTCTGGGTTTTCTTGTCTGTTCATGTTTTGAACTTCTCTTAAAGCGTATTGTTGTATGGTTAACAGTGGCAATACAATAGAGTCACGAACGGCAATAGATGCTTTACCATCAGGATAGTTTTGCATCAACTCTTTGTGTCCTGTTAGTTTTAACAACAAGCGTTTTGTTAACAAGTATTCGTTGTGAATAATGTTCCAGAACTCTCCAAATTCTTTATCAGAAGCCATGTATTTTGTTAAATCAAAGAAAGATTTTGTTAAAGACATTACACTGTTTTCAATTAATGTTTTAAAGAAATTAGAGTTGTTGTACAGGTCTTGAATTCTATCAAACTCGCCTACATCTTCGTATTTTTTAAAGGCTGTACCTACACCAAAGAAACCAGGAACGTTTTGCTTTAATTGAGACCAAGAACCTACAAACGGAATTGCTCTTAAGTCGCTAAAGTTCAACTTATCAGACTTAGATCGTTTAGATGGTCTAGACCCTATATTTGCTTTTCCATAAAATTTTAAAGTACTCATTCGTTCTAAGTACGGAATAAACATTTCGTGATTCTTAAAGTCAGAATATGCTTTAAAACTAGAGGTTGCTAAGTCTTCTAATAATTCTTTTTGTTCTGCTGATAATGAAGCATTCATAGGATCTTTAAAGATCTTATTCGTAATTCCTGCTCCCAACAATTGTTCCATGTTAAATTGAGAAGAGTCTAGGTTTCCAAAATTAGAGCTAATAGTTTGTCCCTGAATGGTTAACTGAATTTCTTTGTTTTCGATGTTTTCGCCTAAAGAAGCGTAGAATTTAGAGGTTTTTCCTCCTCCACGAGCTGGTGGTCCTCCACGTCCATCAAAGAATATTACCTTAATACCAAATTCTCTAGATACTTTAGTCAATTCTTCTTTAGCTTTGTAAATTCCCCAGTTTGCCATTAAGTAACCACCGTCTTTGGTACCATCAGAGAATCCTAACATAATGTTTTGTTTGTTGTCTCTTTTTTCTACGTGTGCACGGTATTCGGGAATAGAATACAGTTGTCTCATTACTTCTGGAGCAATAGCTAAGTCATCTACGGTTTCAAATAATGGAGCTACGTCTACGTTCAACCCTTCATCAAAACCAGATAGGTTTAACATAGCAAACGTTTCCATTACGTTCAATGCAGTTTGGTTGTTACTAATAATGTAACGGTTAGCACCTCTTTCTCCGTTTTCTTTTTGAATAGTTGCAATAGCTCTCATAGAACCTAAAGTTCTTACAGCCATTTCTTCAGAGAATTGATCTGGATCAATATCTCCTTTAATTTTAGCAAGGATATCAATCTGATCTTCAGGACTTAGTTCTAAATAATTTTCAGGGAAAGTAGTGTCTCCCTTAGCTTGAAGTTCTTTTACAATTTCGGTAAATACATTGTGGTGTACACGGCTGTCTTGTCTAATGTCCATCGTAGCAAAGTGATAACCAAAAATTCTCACTTTGTTAATAAAGCTATCGACATCTTCTACAAACAGGTTGCTGTGTTCTTCTTTTAAGGTTTTTTTGATAGATTCCATCTTGCTTAAAAGAGACTCTACAGAAATTCTGATAGGTGAATCGTCGGTAATACAGCTGTCGTATAGTTTAGATTCAATCTCGTTCATCAATTCGTAAATACCAGGAAAGGTTAATCTTCTCTTCAATTTACGAACGTCTCTAAAATAGTTCTTTAAGATGGTTTGTCTTAATTTTCTGGCAACTTTTAATGTTGTTTCTGTAGTTACAAATGGGTTTCCGTCTCTATCTCCACAAGGCCAAAATCCAAGGTTGATGATTTCGTTTCCAACTTCGTCACCATCAAAAATATGAGATTGAATATAGTCGTAGATTTTACTAATAGAGTGGTAGAATACATTTTCCAAATACCAAATCAAACTGATGGCTTCATCGTATGGAGTTGGTTTTTTGTCAGCAAAAAAAGTAGTTTTTCCTAATTGAGCTAACAACTTTTTAATCAAACCTAAATCGTCATTTTTAATAGCTTCTTGTAAGTCTGTTAAAATTGTTAAAACCGTACCAGGATAAAACTGAGTTGGATGAGCTGTTAATACCAAACGAGTTTTGAACTCGGTTAAATATTGTCTTAACTCTCTACGAACACGCTTAGAACTAGCTTCTTCTTTTATGTTTCGGATGGTACCAACTCCTCCCATATTGTTTACTACAGGAAAGGCCGCATCTTCAATCGCATCAAACAACACAACTTGACGTTCTATGTATTGTATGAATTTGAATAGGAAGCTAATTTTTTCTTCTTCTGTGGAATCAGTTTTGTACTTGTCAAAAAATTCATCTACAATTTCAGTAGGAGTTTTTCCATTCTTAAACCCCTCAATACAGCTCTCGTTAAATAAAGGCAGCAATGTTCCTGTTTTGCTTACGCTGTCAAAGGGCAACGTACCAAAAACACTGTTGTAAACCTGATATTTAGCAAGAACATTATCGTTGAATCTTGTTAATTTGGTTTGTTTAGACATGTTTTATTAGATTAATTTTGTCTAATATACAACATGGTCTAGTATTACAGAAAAAATACGTAAAAAAATACAGTTCTAATAAATGCGTTAGAGAGTTAACATAGGTATAAATGATGAGTAAAATCATAGTTTAGAAATGTACAACAACTTTTCTTTAATGCTTGTTTCGCAAAGTTTTCGATCGGCTCTATAGCCTACAATCCACAAAACCTGATTGTCTTTAGTACATAACAACCAAACTGCTTCTTTTTGTATTTTTGATAACCTTAAATCTTTAAAATATTTGCTTACTTTCTTTTTGCCAACCATCCCTGTAGGATAAAAAACATCTCCGTCTTTTCTTTTTCTTAAGGTTAGCGGAAAGCTAATTTTACTAAGGTCTATGGCAATGGTATTGGCAGAAAGTTCTTTTGGATTTGTACTGAATTCTAGCTTTATTGGTAAGGTAAAAATATCTGATGCGTTGTGAATACAATAATGGTTTTTATTCTGTGTTGCAATAGGGTGTAGTAGCAAGGCATCTCTATAAGTTACCAAACGATGAGTTTCAGAATTGATTTCTTTTCCACCTTGTGTAGTTAACAGTTTTTTAATTTCTGAGATTGATAAAAAACCGTAAGGTTTAAAAAGCTCAAACAACACAAAAGAGTCTAAAGATTTAAGTTCTTTTATAGAGATTATAAAGCCTGAGTCTTGGGTTACAAACACCCTTTTTTTTATACTTTGGATTTGATTTTGAATAAAAGATTTGCTTTGTTGTAGATAGTTTAGTGTTTTGATAAAGTTGGTTTCAAAAGCAGGATGTAGTTCTTGCAGTTCGGGAACAATAAGGTGTCTAATTTTGTTTCTTATGTATTTGGTTTCTGCATTGCTTTGGTCTTCTCTCCACTCAAGTTGGTGCGTAGCAGCATAATTCACAATTTGTTCTCTGGTATACGGAAGCAAAGGGCGAATAACTTTACCGTTTACAGGCGGAATTCCAGTAAGCCCATCCAAGCCAGTTCCTCTAGATAAATTGATGAAAAAGGTTTCTAACACATCGTTAGCATGATGGGCAGTAAGGATATAGTCTAACGAATGTTCCTGGCAAAGTTCATCAAACCATTGATATCTTAATTCTCGTGCAGCTAATTGGGTAGACATTTTGTGTTGTGAGCAGAAAGCTTTGGTGTTAAAAAAGCGAGTATGTATTTTACAGTGCAGTTTTTTGGCAAAGTCAATCACAAATTGCTCATCAGTATCACTTTCTTTTCCTCGCAAGCCAAAATTACAGTGTGCTAGTGTTATTTTATAGTTAAGTTGTTGTAGCAAATGAACCAAAACAACACTGTCAATTCCCCCAGAAATAGCCACTAGCAAGTTTTTATTTTCTAGAAAAGGAAACGTTTGTTCAATATGTTTTTGTACAAGTCTAAGCACGTTTAGAATTCAATCAGCAATTAGTTGGTTAGCACAGAACGCATGGCTCTAGCTTTTAACAAGCATTCGTCATATTCTTTTTCGGGTTCTGCTTTGGCAGTAATAGCACTTCCTACGGAAAAAGATACGTATTTTTTAGTTGCATTGTACACAATACTTCGTATTACAACATTAAAGTCAAAATCTTTGTTGGGCGTAAAATAACCAACCGACCCAGAGTAAATGCTTCTTTTGGTATTTTCAAGAGACTCTATTAGTTGCATAGCAGCAATTTTAGGAGCACCTGTCATGCTTCCCATTGGGTAACAGGCTTTGATGGCTTTTACGGGATGAATTTCTTGTTTTAAACGGCACTGAATACTAGAAATCATTTGATGTACTTGTTTAAAACTGTAAATTTTGCACAATTCAATCACCTTTACACTTCCTCGTTCGGCAATGTGAGACAAGTCATTTCTAACCAAATCTACAATCATTATATTTTCGGCAATTTCTTTAGTACTCTTTTGCAATGCTGATTTTTGTAAAAAATCTTGTTCCAAATTTTCTAGATCCCTTTTGGCGGTTCCTTTTATAGGTTCTGAAAGAAGTTGATTTTCTTTTTTTTGCAAAAATCGTTCTGGAGAAGCAGATAGCAAGTGTAAATCACCTTTCCTTAGATAAGTTGCAAAAGGAGTTTCAGAAATTTTGTTTAGCTCTAAGTAGGTGTTTGCAGCATTTATAAATGCATTTTCTGCATAAAATTCTTGACAAAAATTCAATTCATATACATTTCCCAAATGGATTTCTTGCAATGCTTTTTTAACCTGAGTAATATAAGTTGATTTGTCAATTCTATGCTTAATAGTTAGATGGTTTTTAGTAGTTTTTTGATTTTTTGTAGCTAGTATTTCTTGCCAATCTTGTTCAATTTCAACTTCTAGTGCTAATGGGTACTTAAACACAACCTGTTCTTTCTGAACTTCGATGATTTTTTTAGGTTGAAAAAAATACAAATCAGGAAAGCCTGTGGTGTCTGTATTTTTTGAGGTTAGATGTTCTACATCGTTTTTTAAATCATATCCCAGAAAACCAAAAGCGTAGTCTTGAATGCTATCTATATAGTTCTCTAGCTGATGAAATGCATTGTGGTACGAGGTTTCTAAATCACTTATGCTGTTTATAGCAAGTAAAGCTTCAGTTTCTGAAGAGATAGATTCGTTAGAGTCTAGCCATGCAACGGTTTGGTGTTGGTTTCCCCACACAAAAAGTTGCTCTTTAAACAAAGCAAGGTTTTTTATGATGAATTGTTTTTCAGTACGATGCATGTTGTTGTTTTGGGTCTGCAAATTTAACAATCTTAGCAAAGTAATGGCTAGATTGTAATTTTTAAATAGCTTTACAGACTAAAATTCTTCATACATCAATAAAAAATATATGTGTACCGTAACTTTTGTTCCTACTCAAAACGGATTTGTATTTGCATCTAACAGAGACGAGCAGCCCAATAGGCCAACCTTGGCTCCAGATTTTTACTTACATAACACAAAGGTTCTTTTGTACCCTAAAGATACAGTTGCAGGGGGAACATGGTTGGGGCTGTCTTCTAAGCAACGGTTGGTTTGTTTGTTAAATGGTGGAGATGTGTATCACAACCCAAGAGTGAAATTTCCTAAAAGTCGTGGTGAGGTCGTTCGCCAAGCTTTGTTACAGACAGATATTAATCAGGCTTTGTCTGGTTTAGCACTAAACCAAGTAGCTCCTTTTACTTTGGTGGTTGTTGATTGGAACTTGGAGCTTAGCTTAAAAGAATGGATTTGGGAAAAAGGTGTGTTGACCGAGAGAAGATTAGATGAAACCCAGTCAAAAATCTGGTCATCGTCTACATTGTATACATCTGAAGAAAAAGAATTAAGAAAACAGTGGTTGCAAAATATAAATTTTTCTAAACATCAAGAGGTGTTTGGAAACCTTCTAAACTTTCATCAAAATGAAACTTTAGGAACGACTTCCATAGCTCCTAAAATGAAAAGAGATATGGTGCAGACAGTAAGTACTAGTATAATTCAGAAAAACGAAAAGGGTTTACAGTTTGATTATTATGATTATGCAAATGGCAAACAGAAACGTTTAGCCAATGTTTTTGAACCTCAAAACAAGTAATATGGCTGATGGAATTATAGTCATACTAGCGTACCCTGATACCGTGGTAAGACCTGCGTATGCCGAGTTGTCTAGCAAAATTTGGCCTTTGCTAGGGGTAGGAAGTAAACATGCTGTACAAGCGGGACACGCTGCCTTGTTGCTAATTGCCTTAGATACAGGAAACGTAGATTATTACGATTTTGGAAGATACATAACTAGCAATGGATATGGTAGAGTAAGGTCTAAAGAAACGGATGTGGAATTGCATATTCCTATAAAAGCTGTAATTAAAAATAAAAGTGTTGTTAATTTAGATGATTTGCTGCTGTGGTTAGATTGTTCACCTGAAAAAACACATGGAGAAGGAAGGTTGATCGCAGGGCAGCATAAGGAGGTTGATTATAGCAAGGCACAGAAAATTATTGCACAAATGCAAGCAAAAGATCAATTACCTTACGGGGCATTTGTAAAAAAAGGTAGTAATTGTGCTCGTTTTGTTACCGATGTTTTAACCCAAGCGACTAAAGATAAAAAAACTCAAAAAAAACTTAGAAAATCGCAATGGTTTACACCTAGTCCCATTGCCAATGTCATTAATGGAACCAATACAGGAGACTTGTATCATGTGCATAATCAACAAGTACGTAGTTATCAAAATCGGTCTATTGTAAAAGAACATTTGGCTTGTTTTTTAAATAAGTTTGATAATGATTTACAATTGTTAGGAACCGAATTGCCTAATCTTGCCCTGTTTCAACCTGAGCATGCTACTTGGCTAGGGGGCATTGGTAGCGGTGCATGGTTTCAGTTAGTTGTAGAAAATGAAATGTATTTGGTAAGGCGATTTTCAGTTTCTGGAACCTTAGAATTTCAAGGTGTTTTTGTGCCTAAGACTCAGGGATTTGCTATAACTAGTACTTTTTCTTTTGTGTATCCAACACACTGTGCTAAGGCAACATTGTATCAAAATGGAAAAAACTTTGTCTTTATAAGAAAGGAAGATTAGTTTAAAATAGATTCCGTTTGTAATTGAAAAGTAGGAATTTTTACAGAGAAAATGCTGTTTTTTTCTAAATCTAGCATGGTATAATATCCTTTCATACAGCCGCAATTAGAGCTTAGAATACATCCAGATTTATAAGCGTGTTTTTGTCCAGGTTTTAAAACAGGTTGTTGTCCAATAACACCGTCACCTTGTACAATTTCAGGCTGATTTAAGGAATCGTAAATTTCCCAATACCTAGACAAAAGTTGAACGGTAGTAAGAGATAAGTTTTCTATGGTGATGAAATAATCGAATACAAAATGCTTTTGTTTTAGGTGTTGTTTCACCCCACAAAAATGAGTTTCAACCGATACTTGTATTCCTTGTGTAATGGCTTTTGTCATTAGTAAAGCAGTTTTTGTTAAAGATACTTAAGAAATAAAAAGAAAGCAATTAATTTTCTAGGTGTTCTTTACTATTGGCCAAACCATATCCAATAATCTGATAATATATATTATTTACGGGTTTGTAGTATACCAAGCATTCGTACTTATTTTCGGTTTCAAAATAGGAACCGCTAATCCATTTTTTGTTGATGGATTTTCCGTCTTTGGTAACAAAGTCGTAGTTGTAAAATCCTTGTTTTAAAGCAATAGTACAGCTTAAGTAATTGCTATTGGGCTCGGGAGTTAAACAATTTTCTTGATGAAGTTGGTAATTGTTAAAATTCCCATAAACATAAATTTTTTGATGTGCATAGTCTTCGTCTTTTTTTAGATAAAAATGAACTTTGCTGTATTCTGCTTCGGTACCTGTGTTGCTAGAGAAAAAGTTGCGTATAACAAAATTTCCGTTAATGTCAGGGTTGTAAGTATAGGTGGTATTGGCTCTTTTACTTCTTGGGGCAAGATATGTATGAAACCAATCTTTTTCTCGCTGACTTTTTATAATAAATCGAGTGTTTCGTAAAATTTCATTATTGTCAAAATGTAAAAACTCATTACCTGCATAAAACTCCATTGCCTCGGTGGGTCTGTAGGTATAGATGTTTCCCTGTATAAAAGTAGGATGTAGCCATGGGGTTCTAAGGTGAAGATCCCCATTTTGATAAATATAAACGTGCAGTTCTTGGTCAGGAAAAGCAACGCTTACGTTTTGTGTGTTGATAGTTAGTGACAACGCTTGTTTTTGATTAAGGTTGGTTAAATCTCGACTTTCAGAAATACGCATTCCTACAGCAATATCCGTTTGGTACAACACTAATTTTCTTTGGCAAACTACTTCTTCATCTTCGTTTATTATTTGCAGTAGATAATTTCCTGTTTTGGTAATTTTAGTATTGTCATTAGGCAAGGTAAATTGGTAGTGTGTGTAGTTTTGTAAGGTTCCAAAAGAGTTTTCAAAATCGTTGATTTGCATATTGGTAAAACCATCAACATAATAAGAACTTGGAAGATTAGAGGGGGTCCAGTCTATTTCACAATGGATAATGTTGTAGTAATATTCTTCTTGATTTCCTCGTAAATCATCAAAACTAACTTCTAGGTTAGAGGATAATAAGTGCGTGTTTTTGCTAAATTGATCTTGCTGTGCTTTTATTTGAAACGTTTTAATATACAAAGCATCTGCTGTTTGTGCATAAAAAGACGGAATGCAAAAACAAAATAATAAGAAACGAAAAAAGGTCATATTGTTTTAATTGCAAAGATAAAGCCAAGATAAGAAAAGGACTTTAAAAGGAAATAGATTCTTTACTAGAAAGCTAAAGATGCCTAAGGCTTTTGTGTTTGTTGTTTTGTAATTTGCTTGTGTCAAGAAAAAGAGATAACTAATTACAAATCATGAGTTTTATAGAAGTTTGTTTTGAAAAACAATACAATTTTTATCTATATTAATCATAATTTGACATATAAAGCATCTAAAAACTGAAATATTCTCAAAATCCTTTTTCTTTGTTAAAATATGACTGAAAACTAATTTTTTCTATGACTAAAAAACAAAAAAATGCTTTTTTATATGCCTTAATCGTTGCCTTAGGGTCTTTTGTGTTTGGGTTAGATGCAGTATTGATTTCTGGAGGATTTAAATTCATTACGCAAGAGTTTAATTTAACAGCATCGCAGGTAGGGTTGATTGGTTCTGGGCCAGGGATTGGTGTGTTGATTGCTTTGCCGTTAACAGCATTTTCTAGTAACAAAATAGGGAGGAAACTAACCTTGCAGATTATTGCTGTTTTTTACATCGTATCGGCTGTGGGTTCTGCATTGTCAACATCTTTTATGTCCTTATTTTGGTTCCGACTTCTAGGAGGTTTAGCCTTTAGTTCGGTAACATTAGCTTCTATGTACATAGGAGAAATTGCCCCAGTAGAACAAAGAGGAAAATTAGTATCTACATTACAAATTAATATGGGAATTGGTTTTACTGCAGCTTATTTAATCAATTATTGGATTTTGCAACAAATGGGGTCGAATGCAGCTTGGGTACAAGATTTAAACCTAGTAAAAACAGGATGGAGATGGATGTTGGGTATAGAAACCATTCCAGCAGTATTGTGGTTTGTATTGTTGATTTTAATTCCTAAAAGTCCTGCTTGGCTGGTGTACAAAGGCCGTGTAGATGATGCAAAAAAATCACTGGCAACAGTCTATCTAGAAAGTGAAGTAGAAGTGCAGGTAGATCAGATGGTAGAGGGAGTAGAGAAATCAGACAGTAGTAAATCAGCAGCAAGTCAGCTAAAAGAAATTTTTAGTAAAAGGATGCGAATTGTATTGATTCTTGCGTTTACCTTAGCTGTTGTTCAGCAGTTTACTGGGATGAATGCAGTAATGATTTATGCCCCAACAATGTTCGAACAATTAGGACTGGGAACTGATGCTGCTTTTTCAAGTACTATCTGGATTGGTGTCATAGGATTGCTATCTACTTTACTGTCTTTATCTTTGATAGATAAGTTAGGAAGAAGACCTTTGGTTATTGGTGGGTTGTCTGTTATTATACTAAGTGTTTCTATAGTTTCTTATGGATTTAAACAAGCTTCTTACAAGGTTACCGAACAAGCTATAGAGCGTATGAAAGAAGTGCCCAATAGAAGCAATCTAAGTGTTCTTATAGGAGAGGAGTTTACTAGTGATATAGAGTTTAAAAATACACTGTCAAAAATTTTAGGAGTCCAGTCTGCTAGAGACAATGCGGGGGTTATTTTTAAAGAAACCGCTACCATGAACTCGATGTTAATTCTAATCAGTATTTTGGTTTTTATTGCAGCCTTTAACTTTTCTATAGGGCCTATTATGTGGGTGTTACTTTCAGAGATTTTTCCCATTTCAAACAGAGGGGTTGCAATTCCGTTATTTGCTTTACTATCTAGTACAGTAAGTGCTTTGGTGCAGTATTTATTTCCTTTAGAAATGGAATATTTTGGAGCAGCAACAACCTTTATTATCTATGCAGGAATTGTGCTGGTGGGACTTGCTATTTTGATAAAATACTTGGTAGAAACTAAAGGACTTTCTTTAGAAGAAATACAACAGAAATTAACGATTAAATAAAGTCAAAAAATAATGAAAAAATGGTATCGCATTTTAACAGTTGTAAGTGTAGTTTTTGTGCTGATGGCAAGTGGGGCATGCACCCATACCACACAAAACAAAGCTTCTGAAAGTAAAACACAATCACACGTAAAAGAAACACTTCCAAAATCAAAGTTTTATCCTTATTCAGACCCAGAGAATGAAGGAGGTTGGGTGCTTAATGAAACGTTGAGTGATGAGTTTTCAGGAACGGAAATAGACACCAGTAAGTGGTTTGTACAAGGTTTAAATGACAACTATTATATCTGGAAAGGACGTGCACCTTCTCAGTTTGTACCTCACAACGTAATTGTAGAAGATGATAAATTAAAACTAAGAACTCAGTGGGAACCAGATTATTCTTTTGTTGATGAGTTTTATGGAGACGGAAACATGGGAGCTTCTAAATATGGTGTGTATAAGGATGGAACAAAAATGCCAGTAACAACAGCAGGAATTTTAACACATAAGAGGTTTTTGTATGGTTATATGGAAGTGAAGTCAAAAGTTGGAAACGCAGCCATTACAGGTGCTTTTTGGGCTATAGGACACGAGCAAGAGCTAGATGTATATGAATTGATGGGGAACCCAAAAAATAAAGGAAATATTAGAGAGGATTCTTATTTAGCAACGGCTCATGATTGGAGTCCGCCAGCACAAAGACCTACCAAAATTTTTAATCATGTTGAAAATTTATCGTTTAGAACCGCAGATGATTTTCATGTATACGGAGCAGAATGGGGGGTAGATTATTTAAAACTATATATAGATGGTAAGATGATTCGTCATTTTACGCAAGATCAGTTAGGGACCGCTTTTGTTTTAAATAATCCGATGGAAATCTGGTTAGATTCTGAAATTTTTTATTGGTTAGGCTTGCCGCACAAAGAAGAACTTCCTGTTGATTTTGAAATTGAATACATGAGACTGTGGCAAAAGCCATCTAATAATTTGCTGGCAGCTGATGGAGCTTTTTATGGTTTTGAAGGCCCGTATCTTTTTGAAGAAAATGGTAGGCCGTTAGATTTGTTGCCAGAAAGTTCAGTGCCTAACAATTACCAACAGTTTTGGAACGTAGAAAAAGGATCAGAAAAATATTTGTCTATTGCCTACGGAGAATACCATAAGGGGGTAAATAGTTTAAGGTTTTCGGGTTATAGTAAAACGGAAAAATTGGAAGTGCCAAAAGCGGTAATTTCAGCTCCGAAAGGCTCTCTAAAGTTAGAAGAGGGCAACTATAAATTGTCTGCAAAAATTTGGTTAGATCAGGGGGGTGTGACAGATAAAGTTCACGTTATTCTAAAGGATCCAGAAACGCAAGTTGTTCTAAAAGACTTGAGAAATATGCCAAGACGTAAATGGATTACAGTAACAGCAGAATTTTCTAGAGCAACAGCTTCAGGAGCAAAAGATGCAATGGCTATACAAATTAGAAAAGAAGACCTGCCAAAAACACGAGCGGCTAAATTTTTTATGGACGACATAGTTATTGAGAAAGTAAAATAGTTTTAAAAAATAATCAAGATATAGAGTATAATGAACACACCAAAAAAACACGCAAGAGCAATCACAAATACGGTAGATAGTCCGTATGTAAAGTTAAAAAGCATCGATTTTGGAGATTGTAGATGGAAAGATGGATTTTGGGCAGATAAAGAAAATGCAGCAGCACAAATTATGTTGCCTTATATGGGAGATGTATTGTGTGGTGATATAGGTCATGGTCTTAACAATTTTAAAATTGCAGCAGGAGAAAAAGAAGGAGAGCATAAAGGTTTTTACTGGCATGATGGAGACTTTTACAAGTATATGGAAGCTTGCATGTATATTTATTCTTTAACTAAGGATGAGAAACTACTTAAAAAACTAGACGAGTACATAGAGTGGATTGGCAAAGCGCAAGAAGAAGATGGATATATTCATACGCACATACAAATTACCGAAGGAGCAGAACGTTTTTCTAACAGAAAGTATCACGAAATGTACAACTATGGCCATCTATTTATTGCGGCTAGTGTACATTATCGTTTAACAGGACAAACCAATTTTTTAGACATTGCAATAAAGCAAGCAGATTTGTTATGTGTTTATTTTATGCCAGATACAAAACATTACCAGCGTTTTGGTTTCAATCAAACGCAAATTATGGGTTTGGTAGAGTTGTATAGAACGGTAAAAAAAGAAAAGTATTTAAAACTGGCAGAAAAGTTTATCAACCGAAGAGGAACTTATAAAATTGAGCACGATTCAACCACAGAAGGATACCCTATTGGAGATATGGTTCAGGAGCGTACTCCATTAAGAGATGCAAAAGAAGCAGTAGGACATGCTGTATTGGCATTGTATTATTATGCTGGTGCTGCCGATGTGTATGCGGAAACTGGAGAAAAAGAGTTGATGGAAGCTTTAGATAGGTTATGGGAGAATGTAACAGGTAAGAAAATGTATGTGACTGGGGCAGTGGGACAAGCCCATTACGGAGCTTCTACGAGTTTAGATATGATTGAAGAAGGGTTTATTGATGCGTACATGATGCCTAACATGACTGCTTATAACGAAACCTGTGCAAACTTATGTAATGCGATGTTCAGTAATAGAATGATGGGGCTAAAAGAAGAGTCTCGTTATGCAGATATTATAGAGTTGGTGTTGTTTAACAGTGGATTGTCTGGGATTAGCATAGATGGAAAAGAATATTTTTATTCCAACCCATTGCGTATGGTAAACAACTCAAGAAATTATGATGCTCATGCAGATGTAACAGAAAGCCCCGTAAGACAACCGTACTTAGAGTGTTTTTGCTGTCCTCCTAATTTGGTAAGAACCATATGTAAAAGTTCTGGATGGGCATATACCTTGTCAGAGAATGGGGTAGCTGTAGTGCTTTTTGGTGGAAATACCCTAGATACAGAGTTGCTAGATGGTTCTGCAATTAAATTGACACAAGACACAGATTATCCTTGGAAAGGAATCGTAAAAATTACGGTAGATGAATGCAAGGCAGAGGCTTTTGATATGAAAGTAAGAATTCCTAAATGGGCACAAGGAAGTACTTTAAAAGTAAATGGAAAAGAGGTGGATGTTGAAGTGATTCCAGGGACTTTTGCTGTTGTAAATCGTGAATGGAAGTCTGGAGACGTTTTGGTGTTAGATATGCCTATGGACATCAAGCTGATTGAAGGACATAATAGAATAGAAGAGGTAAGAAATCAATTGGCTGTAAAAAGAGGGCCTGTTGTGTATTGTATAGAAACCCCTGATTTGCCAGAAGGAGTATCTATTCTAGATGTGTATATCAAAGCTGATGCTGAGTTAGTGGCAGAATACAAACCTGATTTTTTAGGTGGAGTAACGGTTATCAACACAGAGTTGAAGATTAGAGAAGATAAAAAAGAGGAAATGTACCAAACAATAACCAAACCAGTACTAAAATCTTATCAAACACAATTGGTGCCTTATTTTGCTTGGAGCAATAGAGGTCAGGCAGAAATGACGGTGTTTATGCCTGTAATTTGGAGTTAATAGTTGGTAATAGAAATC
>NZ_AFPK01000036.1 GCF_000220525.1 Ochrovirga pacifica
TAATTATGGAATTTGGTTTCTAAACTTACTGGTATAAACCCTTTTCTATGCAATTTGTATGCAATTTCTTTACTGGGCTGTTTTCCTTTTTTACAAGCCCTTGCTTTGATAACCAACTCATCTTTCCCTTTAAAATCTATAGGAATCCCTTTTTTGTATACCATTGCACTGTCTGTTACTTTGGTGTTAAAGCTATACTTTACAATAGCTTCTGGATCCAAATGTGTTAAGTGCAACACATCTCCTGTGTTTAGCACATTGGCCCTCCCCTTTACCACAGGTGGAGGCAATACACTTTTTTTACTACTCTCTTTAATTCCTTTTTCCAAACGAACAGTAGGCAATTCAGCAGCTAATTTTTCTTTATCTATTGGGGTATCCCAAACACAAAGAGTTGCTAATTCCGCTATTTTTTTAAAGGATTCGATACTTTCATTATCCAAAGCTGTTCCTGCAGCCGATAGCATTTTTAAATGTTCCAAACTCACTATTTCCATGAGTCCCTTACTGGTGATGTCTGTAAAATTCAACCACAACTTTTCTAAGTTCACAAATTCTTTTACCAATTGCATGTCGGCATCTGTAACTGCCAAGTTTGATAGGTTTAAAGACACTATTTGCTCTTTGACTGCCAACAAACTTTTTAAATTTTCAGCATGATAAGCACTTCCGCCTAAAATGGTTGCATCTAGCGCAGGAGAACTAGCAGATTTTGGCTGTATACTGATGTAGGGCGACCCTTGTAGTTGTTCAAGAGTTTCCGTAGCTGCGTAGTCAAATTCATACACGGGTTCATTTTCTTTTTTTATCCATTTGGTGCTAATCAACTTTTTCAACGGATTTGCATCTTCTAACGTAGCAAGATGAACGGTGTCATTTGCCCCTTGCTGAATCCACACCGTAAGGAGCTGAATTTCTTCTTTACTTAACTGAGGTTTTCCATCAGGAGCCATGTGTTTTTTATGTTCTAAAGGCAAATGGACTCGTTCTAAAAACAAACTTTTTTCTGGTTGATGAGCTACCCACAAACCTCCGTGTTTTCCTCCTTTATTAATTGCTACTATGGAACTCATGTCCAATCCACCCTTGGGTTTGTCTGTATTGTGACAACTTACACATTTGGCATCTAAAATAGGTTGTATGTGTATTTTGTAAATAGATTGATTTTCAAGAGCTATTTCTTTTGTTTGTAAAGGCTCTGTTATAAATGAATTTCCATGGGTTAACCCAGCTCCAAAATGCCCTACCAAAATCACCATCAACACACCTCCGTACAACAACGGTACATAGACTTTTTTGTTATAGATATACACCAATCCATACAAATAAAAACTTAGGGCAATTCCTAACCATTTGTGTAATTGCATCAAACTAGATTCATACCCTTCTAACGAAAGTAAAAATCCCATCAAGGTGGCCACCACCGTCGTAAAAGCCGTAAATACCAACAAACGATAGTGCAATTCCTTGTATGTTTCTTTATCTAAACTGCTTTTTATCAAATTCATCAAAGCCAATAGAACAATAAATGCTACCGGAAAGTGCAACACCAACGGATGCATCCTTCCTAAGGGTTGGATCCAGAAAGGCACTTGCAAATGACTTTCAAAAATCAGTAAAAAAGCCAAAAAAATGTGCAACAAAAACAAGGATTGCACTAAATATTCAGTTATTTTTTTCATGGTCTATGCAATAATATCTTTAACAACATGTCCTGCTACATCAGTCAAACGGAATCTTCTTCCCAAGTGTTTGTAGGTCAATTTTTCATGGTCTAATCCCATTAAATACATGATGGTTGCGTGCAAATCATGAATATGAACTGGGTTTTCAATTACATTATACCCCAATTCATCGGTTTTTCCATAAACCGTTCCTGCTTTGATACCTCCACCGGCCATAAACATACTAAAACACCTAGGATGATGATCTCTTCCGTAATTTTTAGGAGTCAATTTACCTTGGCAGTAATTGGTTCTACCAAACTCTCCTCCCCAAATCACTAAGGTTTCGTCTAACAAGCCTCGCTGTTTCAGATCGGTAATTAAAGCAGCAGATGCTTGATCGACATCTTTGGACTGCCCCTTTATACCGCCAACCAAATTGTTGTGTTGGTCCCATCCTTGGTGGTACAACTGCACAAAACGCACTCCCGATTCAGACAGCTTTCTAGCCAACAAACAGTTGGCAGCGTAGGTTCCTGGAATAGTACAATCAGATCCGTACAATTCTTTTATACTCTCAGGTTCTTTAGAAATATCGGTAACTTCTGGAACAGCTGTTTGCATGCGGTAGGCTAGCTCGTATTGTTGAATTTTTGCATGAATTTCTGGATCACCAAACTCTTTGTAATTCATGTGATTCAATTCACTCAAATGGTCTAACATTTTTCTTCTATTCGTCCTATCCATCCCTTTGGGATTGTTTAGGTACAAAATAGGATCTTCACTAGCACTTAACTGTACTCCTTGGTGTGTGCTGTCTAAAAATCCGTTGGACCATAATTTGGAATAGACTCCTTGTCCATTCCCCCTACCTTTTGACAATAACACACAAAAAGAGGGTAGATTTTTATTTTCACTCCCTAAACCATAACTCAACCAAGACCCCATACTAGGACGAGACCCTACTTGAGAACCCGTTTGTAAGAAAGTTAATGCTGGATCGTGATTAATGGCTTCTGTATGCATACTTTTTACGATACATAAATCATCCGTTATACTAGCTATGTGTGGTAGCAATTCACTCACATAAGTCCCGTTTTGTCCGTATCTGTTAAACTTAAAATGTGACCCCACTAAAGGAAAATTTTTCTGATTGGCAGTCATTCCGGTCAATCGTTGCCCACCTCTTATAGATTCTGGCAAATCTTGTCCAAACATTTGTTCTAGCTTAGGTTTGTAATCAAACGTTTCTAATTGCGAAGGAGCTCCGTTTTGCATTAAAAAGATAATACGTTTGGCTTTGGGAGCAAAATGCGTTAAACCTAAAGGCAATTCGTCCGAAACCTGTTGTTTTCTTTTTAACAAATCGGGCATTAGTAAAGAACCTAATGCTACTCCCCCCATACCTAGGGCTGCTTTGGATAAAAAATGTCTTCTATTGATGTTCAATCTATGTTCAAATTGTTCTTTTTCCATAATGTTTAACTTTTTACAATGGTTTCTTCCATGTTGTATAAGGTGTGAATCACTTGCATCAATGTAGCAACCTTAACAGACTGAGTGTTTTTGCTTAATGGATGTTCTCCTACATTTATAAATTCAGAGGCTTCTTGAGGATGTGCATTAAAATATTCTTGTTGTTCTTGATAATAGTTTACCAAAAGCTCCTTTTCTTCGGGTTTTATTTTTCTACACAAAATTGTTCTAAAAGCTTTGGCTATTTTTTCGGAAATGGTTCCTTTTTCCTCTGTCATCTTTTCAGACAACACCCGAGCAGCCTCTAAGATTGTTGGATCGTTTAGATTAATGAGTGCCTGCAAAGGTGTAGAAGTGGATAACCTTCTCACTTCACATTGTTCTCTTGAAGTTCCGTCATACACCATTTGTACAGGAGGCATAGAAGTTCTTTTTACAAAAATGTACAAACCTCTTTTGTATAATAGTTCTCCTTTGTCTTGTATGTATTCCGTTAAATGTCCACGTCCTGCAGTAGAAGCCTCCCACAAGCCGTCTGGCTGATACACACGTACACTTCTACCTCCAATATCCTTATTTAGCAAACCACTAGTTGCCAAAGCATGGTCTCTTACCATTTCGGTTGTAAATCGGTTTCTACTGGCTCTGGCCAGCAAATTATTATCTGGATCTACCGATAGATGTTCTTGTGTAATGACAGAGGATTGTTGATAGGTAGCCGACATGACCATTTTTTTAATCAAGTATTTAATGTCCCAATCGTGTTCCATAAAATCTGCAGACAACCAGTTAAGTAAAGCAGCGTGACTAGGTAATTCTCCTTGCATTCCAAAATCACCTGAGGTATTTACAATTCCTTTCCCAAATAATTCTTGCCAAATTCGGTTTACATATACACGACTTGTCAACGGATTGTTCTCATCAAACAACCATTGTGTTAAGCCCAAACGATTGGGTTTGTATTGCAAAGTATCAAAAGGCATAATGGCTGATGGGGTTGCACTTTCTACCACTTCTCCCTTAGCATCATAGGCACCTCTGTTAAGTATATGAGTTTTTCTAATATTCGGAATATCTTTCATCACCATCGATTCTACCTTTACATTGGGAGTTTTGTTGATAAACGGTAATGTCTTTGTTACCAAAGAATCGGTGATTAAAATCTTAGGAGGCTCAGCAAAGAGTTTGGCAGCTGCGTATTCGTTGTTTTCTCTAAAAGGAACTCGGTCAAAAAACGCAAAAGTTTGAAAATACTCTTTTTGAGAAATAGGATCGTATTTATGATCGTGACACTTGGCACATTCAAAAGTCATCCCTAAAAATGCTTTCCCAAATGTATTGGTACGGTCGGTTACATTTTCTATACGTGTTTCTTCTCGTATAATTCCGCCCTCTTGATTGATTTTGTGATTTCTATTAAAACCAGATGCCAACAAAGCTTCTACATTGTCTTTGTCTAGCATATCTCCAGCCAATTGGTAAGTCACAAATTTTTGATAACTGTAATTTTCATTAAAAGCATGTATAACCCAATCTCTCCAAGGCCATTGGGTACGTAACTGATCGTCTTGAAACCCGTGTGAATCTGCATAACGAGCAACGTCCATCCAGGTTGCAGCCATTTTCTCGCCATAATGTTTGCTAGCCAACAACTCATCTACTATTTTTTCGAATGCATTTTTAGACGTATCTCTTAAAAAACGTTCTTGCATAGCTATGGTTGGAGGCAAACCTGTAATATCAAAAGCAACGCGTTTTAGCAAGCGTTCTTTGTCTGCCTTTGGATTGGGCATTAAATCATTTTCGGCTAGTTTTTCTGCTATGAAATAATCAATTTCATTCGCTACCCATTCGCTAGTTTCTAATGTTGGCAAGTCTGGTTTTTCTACCTTTTTAAACGCCCAATGGGTATCATAAGCAGCTCCTTGTTCTATCCATTTTTTGATGATTTTTTTCTCATAATCACTCAATTGCAAATTGGATGATTTTGGAGGCATTAATTGTGTGGTGTCTTTCGTTACGATTCTCAAGTACACTTCAGACTCCATAGGTTTTTTGGGCACAATTCCATGAGCTGATGGATCTTCTTTTAGCGCCTTGTAAGCTCCTTCCTGCGTATCTAAACGCAGTCCTTTGAAACGCTTTTTTACATCGGGACCGTGACAACTAAAGCATTTATCCGATAAAATTGGACGTACATCAAAATTGTAATCCACTACTTTAGGCACTTTTTTTTCTGCCATTTTATTATAGTCTCCCTGTTCCTTACACGAAACCAAAAGACATAAAATAGCTATAATGCTTGTAAACTGTTTCATCTCTTAAACTCTTTCTAATTTGATTGGATACGATTTGTTGGCATTCCACTGACAGACATATATGTTTTTGTCTTCGTCTATACATACATCGTGACAGTGATGAAACAAAGGAGTTTCTTGCAACATCAATTGCAATTCGCCATGCTTGTATTTTGGTTTGGTTCCGCCAGGGTTAGAAACCACTTTATTGTTTTTGTCTAAAATGGTTACAAAACCTGAATTGGGCACTCGTTCTAGATATTTCAATCGAGACCAACAAGCACCCGAATACAAGTTTTCGCCATCAATTACTGGACGGCACACATACGCACCAGGTAAAAAAATGGTTTCTAAATACTGACCGTCTAGCGTAAAACGCTTAAAAGAATTGTGCACCCTAGAGGTACACAACAAAGTAATATTGTTGGGGTCTCTATCATCAATAGCTACTCCATGTGCATTGTTTAGTTTTTCGTCTTGATGTCCTTTTCCTCCAAACTTTCGGATAAATTCTCCGTTTTTATCAAACTGCAAAATATAGTCAGAACCATAACCGTCGGCTACATAAATATCTCCGTTGGGAGCCACTGCAGTTTCTGTAGGTCTGTAACGTTCTCTTTCTTGGTACAATCCTATTTTTTTGGGGTTGGGTAACTCCATCAACACCTTACCATCTATAGTCGTTTTAATAATTCGTTGATTGTTATCGGTAATAAACAAAACATCTTCACCTCCTTCATTAAAAATAGACAAGCCATGTCCACTTTTCATTTGGTGTGTCCAAGAAGTCAATAATTTTCCAGACTTGTCATACACTATAATATTGTTTTGCACATGATCGGTTACCATAATCAAACGACCTTTAGAATCCATTACCATTTCGTGGCAATTTTTTACAGGCGTGGTTTGTGGATTTAGATTTCCCCATTCCTTGTGAACTCGGTATTTAAAATCTCCGTGGCCAATGCTATTTTTTGATAAATTAGGTTTATTGATAATGGTAAAACCATAAGAAGGTGTTAGGCTCAATCCTGCTCCAACTAAAGCTGAATTTTTTAGAAATTCTCTTCGTGTGTTTTTCATGTTTGTAGTCCTCATTGTTGCTCTACAAACTTATTGATGATTGTAAAAAAACATGTGGATTAATTGTGTAAACTGGTGCATATTTTACACAAAAACTGAATTTTAATCAACAAAAACAAGGTTTTAACTCGTTTTTAGCAATACACCAAACTATTAGTTATTTTTCTTTAAATAATAAGAAGGTGCATGACCAAAGTGATTTTTAAACACCCTGCTAAAATATCTACTATCATCAAAGCCAACCGAAAATGCCACATTTTTCACACTAGTGTTTCCTTTTTTCAGCATCTCCATAGCTGCCGATAATTTGTAAAAATTCATGTATTCAATGATAGATTTCCCCGTTAGAGATTGAAGTTTTCGATACAATTGCGAACGGCTGATTCCCATTTCTAAACAGAGACTTTCAACTCCAAAAGATGTGTTTTCTAAATGCTTATGCAAGCATTCATTTAAGGATATTAAAAACTGATCTTGCTTTTGGTCTTGTGATTCTTGTACGGTTGTCTGCTGTTTCTTTTGAATGAGTTCTCTACGGGTTTTGAGTATATTTTTTATTTTAAGTTGTACTTCAGAGATATGAAAAGGTTTTTGAATATAATCATGCCCCCCAGAGTGTAATCCTGCCAATTTGTTTTCTACTCCTGTTTTAGCTGTTAAAAATATCACGGGAATGTGCGAGGTAAGTTCGTTGGCTTTAAGTTGTTGAGTAAGTTGTATCCCATCAACCATTGGCATCATAATATCACTAATAATCAAATCAGGAATATGTACAACTGCCTTAGTTAAGCCTTCTTTACCATCTTTAGCTGTAATTACCGTATAGGTTTGGTTGAGTTCGTTTTCTAAATAGGCTCTAATATCTTCATTATCTTCAACCAACAGCAATAGCTCTTTATTGTTGGTTTCTAGTAGCTCATCTGTTATAGCAAGTGATGTGGTTTCTTGATTTTTAGGCTTGTGTAATGGAAGAATTACTGTAAAATGTGCTCCTTTATTGGGTTCGCTTTGTAAAGCTATGGTTCCTTTGTGCAAAGCCACCAAATCGGCACATAAAGATAAACCGATCCCTGAACTATTTAACGCTGCAGAATCTTTATCTAACTGAAAATAGCGTTCAAATATTTTTTGCTGATATTCTTTGTCAATCCCTTTACCGTTGTCTATTACCTCTATGATTAAATTATAGTTTTGAGAAGTTGTTTCTAAAGGCTCAGAACTTGCCTGAAAGCTTACTCGCAACATTACTTTACCATAATCTGGAGTATATTTTACTGCGTTTGAAATGAGGTTTGAAGTAATTTTTTGAACCACATCTACATCTAAATAAAGTGATGATGTAGGCATTTTTTCGATATCCTTTTGTAATTGAATGTGTTTTTCTTTGGCCCAATATACATAGGCATCGTAAATATTTTGAAACAGTTCTAAAGACTTGACCTCAGTAATGTTTACCTGTTGCTTATTTTCAAATTTTCTAAAATCTAAGATTTGATTGATAAGTTCTAACAAACGGATGCTATTTCGGTACATCATTTTAAGCACTTTAGTATTTGGAATAATACCCTTATCCGAAAATTTATGAAGCGGTGCAGTAATCAATGTCAAAGGCGTACGCAATTCATGAGAAATATTGGTAAAAAAACGTAATTTCATTTGAGAAATTTCATCAAATTGTTTGAGCCTCTCTTTTTCTAATTCAAATTTAGACTTGGCTTTTTCGCGGTGTATGAACCAACGGAATATACCAAAAATCAAAACAATAAGTGTAATAAATCCAGCCGTACGCACCCACCATAAATCCCAAAAAGGAGGGGCTACAATAATCATTAAACTTTTTTCTTGATTGTTCCACACCTGATCTTCGTTAGAAGCTTTGACTAAAAAAGTATATTTTCCTGGAGGAATATTGGTATAAGTAGCTTTGGAATTAAGTGCATGAGTGTAGGTCCACTTGTCATCATATCCTTCTAATTTGTAAGCATATTTGCAACGTTTGTTGTTACTAAAATGAATGGCCTGAAAGGCAATTTCAAATTTGCTATCTGTATAGTCTAAGTGCAGAGTTTCTGCAACCTCTATGTTTTTTTGAATGTACTTATTGGTTGGGTTAGGCTTGACTAAAAAATTGTTAACCCATAGTTTTGACAAATACACATGAGGTTTTTTGTTACTTGCTTTTATTTTTTTAGGATCAAAACGCATTAGTCCTTTGTCTGTACCAAAAACCAAACTCCCATCATCCAACAGCAAACTTCCTCCCGTCATTCTATTGGATAACAAACCATCTTCTGTATTTAACACCCTTACCTCTTGCGTTTTTTCATTAAACTTTACCAATCCATTGGTGGTTCCTACCCAAAAATTGCCTTCTTGGTCTTGCTGTATGGCTTGAATAATTTTATCTTTAAGTGCTTCTATCTCAAAAGGCAATACTTGCTCGTTTTCTAAAGAAATTTTAGACAAGCCTGACTGAGTTCCTACCCATAAATGGGCATTTAAATCTTCATAAATAATATCTACAAAATTGTTGCTAATTGTATGAACATCTCCTATTTTATGTCTAAAATGCTTGAATTTTTGTGTTTTTGCTTGGTATTTTTTCAATCCATCTCCAGTAGTTCCTAGCCAAATATTCCCTCTACTATCTTCAAAAACATCCACACAGCGATGAAAATATCCCACTCCATCTGGATCGTCCCAATTGCACTGAAAATAATGTTGTTGTTTAAACGGAACTGCTTGATACTGTTGCACCCCTAAAATTTCGCCCATCCAAAGCTGGTTTGTGGTTGTGTGCAAAAAACTTCGGGTATGGTTCGATTTTTTTCGTTCTTGTTTTTCTATAAGGGTACCATTTTCTTGATACCTGTAGAAAAACTTGGTATCCACAGCACTTACTCGATCTGATTGAGGTGTATTTGAAATTTGTAGATCTTTGTATGGAGTTTTAAAACGTTTGACTTCTGTATGCTTTTGTTTGTCAAAAAGGATAACTTCATTAGCACAATTCATCCATATAAAACGTTGGGTTTGCAAAAGGTTATTGGGTTTTTGATTGCTTAAATACCTATCAAACACACGTTCTTTTTTTTGAAATCTAAAAAAAGTCCCTTTGTTAGATAGTACCCACATTTCATCTTTCGTGCTACTTTTAAATACACCGTGTAAAAAATATTCTTTTTGAAACCAATAGTCTAATGAAATACGCTCTTCTTGATTTGGAAAATCAGAATAAATTGAAACGTATTTCCAATTAACAGCCCAAGTATTTCCTGAAGTATCATGGTCTATATTTAGCTTAACGAAGCTATGCTGCTGATGGTCTAGAATTTTCCAAGAAGGGGATTTTTTTAATCTAGGGATTTTGTTGATGATAAAAAAAGAATGATCTGTTTTATTTTTTGCATCAATCCATCGGTGGATTTTACGGGTTTTATAATTTAATAAATTTAGGCCTCTCCAGGTTCCAATTAATAGTTTTCCAGGCTCTAACTCTTGTAGCTCAAGCACATTGTTGTGACTAAGGCTTTGCGGATTTTGTGGTTGATGTTTAAAGGAATAAAAGCTTTTATTTTTTCTATCCATCAAATTAAGCCCCCCACCATCAGTACCGATAAAAAACTGACCGTCCGAGGTTTCATAAATTACCTTTATTTCATTAAAACTTAAACTTTTAGGATTGTCATCGTTGTGAACAAAACGCTCAAAGCAATCGCATTCCCTAATGTATTTTAGTAAGCCCCCCCCATAGGTACCAATCCACAAATCGCCCTTTGTATCTTCAAACAAACATGAAATGTGATTGTCTGTAATACTGGTAGGATCTAGTTCATTTTTTAGATAGTTTTTAAAACTTCCACCGTCGTATCGCCAAAGCCCATTGGTTGTGGCAATCCAAACAAAACCATATTGGTCTTGTAGCAAATCACCAGCATATGTATCTATGGGCAATTGGTATTGGGTAATTTTGTAATTTTTGGTAAAAACTTGCGAAAATCCATCAGCACAAAACAAAAAAAGACAAACTAAAAAGAGAAGATGTTTTTTCATTTTTATAGACATGGTGATGGAACGTAAATATAGTTGAAAAATTACATTCTCAAAACCAGTCTAAATTACTCTTTTATCTTTTCGGAAATCACTACTTTTTGGTAAGCATTACGCGGACTATTTCTAAAATATACCTGACCACAATACACATAACCTCTCTTTTTAAATATAGACAGCATAGGAAAATTGTCATGATTGGTATCGGCTTTTATGCTGTCTACTTGTAGTTCTTTGGCAAAAGCCTCTATCAACTCCATCATTTTTTTTGCGTAACCTTTTCCAAGATGATTTTTAGCAATGGCTACTCTATGAAACACCAAATAATCACCTCCGGTTAGCCAATCACCTCCTATCAAATTGTCGTATTCAGGCTCTCCGTTTACTAGCAAAGACACATAGCCCACAATTTCATCTTGTGCTATTAAAACATAGGCAGCCTTCTTTTTAATATCACTAGCAATTACATCAAGATTTGGGTAACCATCTTGCCACTGAGAGCTGCCTTCACTTTTACGTTTGGCTATGGCTTCTTGCAAAATTTCCCAAATAACAGGTACATCCTGTTCTGTAGCTTGTTTTAAATATTCTTTCATTTAATTTTTTTTCAATTTTCTATAGCAAATTTTATTCTAGTTCTATTTAAAAAACCCTTTCCAAGTTAAAGGAAAGGGTTTACTTTAATGTTATATTACTGTTACTTTCTTAAATATTTGCTTTTAAGAATTCACGGTTCATACGTGCAATATTGTCTAAAGAAATTCCTTTTGGACATTCAACCTCACAAGCTCCTGTGTTGGTACAATTCCCAAAGCCTTCTAAATCCATCTGAGCCACCATATTTTTAACACGGTCTGCGGCCTCTACTTGCCCTTGTGGTAACAATGCATACTGAGATACTTTTGCACCTACAAACAACATAGCTGATGAGTTTTTACAGGTAGCCACACAAGCTCCACATCCTATACAAGTTGCAGCATCCATTGCCTCGTCTGCTGCATGTTTAGAGATTGGTATAGCATTGGCATCTTGAGTATTCCCTGAAGTATTTACAGAAATAAATCCTCCTGCATGTTGAATTCTATCAAAAGAAGAACGATCTACTACTAAATCTTTAATTACAGGGAACGCTTTGGCACGGAAAGGCTCTATGTAAATAGTATCTCCGTCCTTAAACTTACGCATGTGTAACTGACAGGTAGTAATTCCTCTGTCTGGTCCGTGGGCTTCTCCGTTTATGTACAAAGAACACATTCCGCAGATTCCTTCACGACAATCGTGATCGAAAGCTACAGGCTCGCCTCCTTCGCTTATAATTTGTTCATTTAATACGTCTAACATTTCTAAGAAAGACATATCTGGTGACACATCACTAATACTGTAGTCTACCATTTTACCTTCATCGTTGGCTCCGTTTTGTCGCCAGATTTTTAGTTTTAAATTCATATTCATGGCCTTTCTTATTTGTATGATCTCGTTTTTAGCTCGATATCGTTAAACTCTAATTGTTCTTTGTGCAACACTGCATCAGCAGGTTCTCCTTTGTATTCCCAAGCCGAAACAAAAGCAAAGTTTTCATCGTCACGTTTTGCTTCTCCTTTTTGTGGTCCTTCGGTTTCGGCAGATTCTTCACGGAAATGTCCTCCACAAGATTCTTCTCTTACCAAAGCATCTTTAGCAAATAATTCTCCTAACTCTAAGAAATCGGCCACACGCCCTGCTTTTGCTAATTCTTCGTTATAAGTATCTGCAGCTCCAGGAACTTTTACATCCTTCCAGAACTCTTCACGTAGCTCTTTAATTTCGGCCATAGCCTCTTTTAAACCTTGTTCGTTACGAGCCATTCCTACTTTGTTCCACATAATTTTTCCTAAACGTTTGTGGAAGTGGTCTACAGATTTTGACCCTTTATTGTTAACAAAGAAATCTAATTTTTCTTTTACCTCTTTCTCTGCTTGATCAAATTCAGGAGTATCTGTTGAAATTTTACCTGTTCTAATATCATCAGATAAATAATCACCTATTGTATATGGTAACACAAAATATCCATCAGCCAAACCTTGCATTAAAGCAGAAGCTCCTAAACGGTTCGCTCCGTGATCAGAGAAGTTAGCCTCTCCAATACAGTAACATCCAGGAATGGTGGTCATTAAATTGTAATCAACCCAAACACCTCCCATAGTGTAGTGTACTGCAGGATAAATCATCATTGGAGTATTGTATGGATCTTCATCAACAATCTTATCATACATTTGGAATAAGTTACCGTACTTTGCTTTTACGATTTCTTTTCCTAGTTTATCTACTAAAGCAGCATCCTCAGTATTTAAACCTTTTACCAATGCTTGCTCTTTTCCGTAACGTTCAATAGCAGCAGCAAAGTCTAAGTATACTGCTTCTCCTGTTGCGTTTACTCCAAATCCGGCATCACAACGTTCTTTAGCTGCACGCGATGCAACATCACGTGGTACCAAGTTACCAAATGCAGGGTATCTTCTTTCTAAGTAATAATCTCTTTCTTCTTCTGATAAATCAGTAGGTTTCTTTTTTCCTTCTCTAATCGCTTGCGCATCTTCTAACTTAGCAGGCACCCAAATACGTCCATCGTTACGTAAAGATTCTGACATCAATGTTAATTTAGATTGATGATCTCCCGAAACGGGAATACATGTTGGGTGAATTTGTGTATAACAAGGGTTTGCAAAGTATGCTCCCTTTTTATGAATTTTCCAAGCTGCAGACACGTTAGATCCCATAGCGTTGGTAGATAAGAAGAATACATTACCATACCCCCCCGAAGCAATTACAACTGCGTGTGCAGAATGCCTTTCTATTTCTCCGGTAACCAAGTTACGTGTTATAATTCCTCTTGCTTTTCCATCTACCAGTACTACATCCATCATTTCATGGCGGTTGTACATTTGAATTTTTCCACGACCAATTTGACGGTTCATTGCAGAATAAGCTCCTAACAACAATTGTTGTCCTGTTTGTCCTTTTGCGTAAAAAGTACGAGATACTAATACTCCTCCAAAAGAACGGTTATCTAACAATCCTCCATAATCACGAGCAAAAGGAACCCCTTGTGCAACACACTGGTCAATAATATTTGCAGAAACCTCAGCCAAACGGTAAACGTTTGCTTCACGAGCACGGTAATCTCCTCCTTTTACAGTATCGTAAAACAATCTGTAAGTAGAATCACCATCTCCTTGGTAGTTTTTAGCAGCGTTAATACCTCCTTGAGCAGCAATAGAGTGTGCTCTACGAGGTGAGTCTTGATAAGCAAATGCTTTTACGTTATATCCTAACTCAGCCAAAGTTGCAGCAGCAGAACCACCTGCCAAACCTGTACCCACAACAATAATATCTATATTACGTTTATTTGCAGGGTTTACTAAGTTGATGTGATTTTTATAATTAGTCCATTTCTCAGCGATAGGACCTTGTGGTACTTTAGAATCTAATGCCATAGTTATAATGTATTAGTGTTGATTGAAATGGTGGAACAAAGCAATAACGATAAACCCAACAGGAATACCAATTGCATAAATTTTTGATACGGTCTCTAATTTAGCAGCACGCTTGGCACTCATTCCGCTTGATTGAAATGCAGATTTAAACCCATGCAACAAGTGCAATGCTAAAAAAGCAAAAGAAGCTACATAAGCACCTGTTCTTATTGGTGAATGGAATTTATGAACCAATTCTTCATAGTATCTGTTTGGACTTTCAGGTAAAAAATCGATGTATTTGTATTTCATCTCAGGAATCCAAAAATCAATAAAGTGCAACACTATAAAAGCCAAAATTACCAATCCAGAATAAATCATGTTTCTACTTACCCAAGTAGAGTTGGCAGCACCGTTATTTTTTACATACTTAACGCTTGCTTTTTTGTTACGTGCTTCTAAAATAAACCCCATTACAAAGTGAAAAACTACCCCAAATATTAATACAGGTTGCAAAACAAATTGTACTGCTGGGTTGGTACCCATAAAGTGCGATAGTTCATTAAACGTTTCGGGACTAAAAATAGAAGTAATGTTTATTACAAAATGTTGTAACAAGAAAAACATTAAAAAGAAAGCAGAAGCAGCCATAGCTACTTTTCTTCCTATCGAAGAAGATAAAACTCCACTCATTTGTTTAAAAATTGATTTAGTTAATAACCGAAAACAAATTTAAGTGATTTGGGGAATTATCTTATGATTTTAGTCATTTTGAACCGCTATTTAGAAAGATTAAAAGGTAAAATTTAAAGATTTATCAAATCTGTATGATTGATTGAAAAATTAAACAAGTAAAATTCACAAATCAATAAAATTATGAATCCTCTTTTCATACTTTTTAAAATTTTATATAGCCAATGGTATTTTATCACAACAATCTAAAAAGCAAAAGCTTACCCTAGCTCTTGCAGTTTAAATATTTTGTCAATTTGGTAAATCAGATAAAATTTTAACAAATTGTATAGTTTTCAGTCTTTTATAAAAATAGAAACATGGTTTTTTGCCATCTTTGCAGTCTGAAAATAAAAAAACTAGAGACTAATAAAATATTAAAGTATGAAAGTAGCAGTTGTAGGAGCTACCGGAATGGTAGGAACCGTAATGTTAAGAGTATTGGCTGAAAGAAATTTCCCAGTTACAGAATTAATCCCAGTAGCATCGGAAAGATCTGCAGGAAAAAAAATTGAATATCAAGGTAAAGAATACACAATTGTAACTTTAGAGGATGCTGTTAAATTAGCTCCAGATGTAGCCTTATTTTCTGCAGGGGGTGATACTTCTTTGGCATGGGCTCCTAAATTTGCAGAAGTAGGAACTACAGTAGTAGACAACTCTTCGGCATGGAGAATGGATCCTACTAAAAAATTAGTAGTACCAGAAATTAATGGTGATGTTTTAACTACCGAGGACAAAATTATTGCCAATCCTAACTGTTCTACGATTCAATTAGTAATGGCTTTGGCTCCTTTACATAAAAAATACAAAATGAAACGTTTAATTGTTTCTACCTACCAATCTGTTTCGGGTACAGGTGTAGCTGCGGTAAGACAGTTAGAAAACGAACAAAACGGAATTTTAGACGGAGAAATGGCTTACAACTACCAAATTAACCGTAACGCAATTCCTCACTGTGATGTATTTATGGAAAACGGATACACTAAAGAAGAAATGAAACTAGTAAAAGAACCAAAGAAAATCTTAGGTGACGATTCTTTTGCCGTAACAGCTACTGCAGTTCGTATTCCAACTGCTGGAGGACATTCAGAATCTGTAAATGTGGAGTTTGTAAACGATTTTGATTTGGCTGAAGTTAGAGCCATTTTAGAAGCTACTCCTGGTGTAATTGTTCAAGATGATTTGGCTAATAACATCTATCCGATGCCCGCTTTAGCAAACGATAAAGACGAAGTATTTGTAGGACGTATTCGTAGAGACGAATCTTTACCAAACACTTTAAACATGTGGGTAGTTGCAGACAACTTAAGAAAAGGAGCTGCTACCAACACCGTTCAAATTGCGGAATACTTGGTAGAAAAAGGAATTTTAAAAGCATAACTCTTTTATTATTTTATACAAAAAAGAGGCTGTTCTAATGTAGAACAGCCTCTTTTAGTTTCAATCGTTTTGATTAAAACAAATCTGCATTCATTACTTTTACCCAAGTGTTTATAAAATCTTGCACAAACTTTTCTTTACAGTCATCCTGAGCATATACTTCGGCATATGAACGAAGTATAGAGTTAGAACCAAACACTAAATCAACCCTTGTTGCAGTCCATTTTTCCTGTCCTGTTGCACGATCTACAATAGCATACAGTGTTTTACTTTTCGGAATCCAACGGTAACTCATATCGGTTAAGTTCACAAAAAAATCATTGGTCAAAGCACCTTCGTTCTCTGTAAACACTCCGTGTTTGCTAGCTCCATAGTTTGTCCCAAGCACCCTCATACCACCTACAAGTAAAGTCATTTCTGGAGCTGTTAACCCCATCAACTGTGCTCTATCTAACAATAGTTCTTCGGGTGGCACATTATAGTCTTTCTTTACCCAGTTTCTAAATCCATCATGCAAAGGTTCTAAAACATCAAAAGATTCATGATCGGTTTGCTTATCTGTAGCATCTCCACGCCCAGATGTAAAAGGAACATCAATAGAAAATCCTGCTTTTTGTACTGCTTGTTCAATAGCAGCTGTTCCTCCCAACACTATTAAATCTGCCATGCTTACTTCTTTTGCAAATTCATTTTTAATTTGTAATAATGCTTGCAGTACTTTTTCTAATCTTTTAGGCTCATTGCCTTCCCAGTTCTTTTGTGGATCTAAGCGAATACGTGCTCCATTGGCACCTCCTCTATAGTCTGATTTTCTGAAAGTTCTGGCACTATCCCATGCTGTAGTTATTAGTTCGGTAGCGGACAAACCACTTTCTAATATTTGTATTTTTAATTGTTGAATATCCTCTGTGGTTAAGTCTATCTTTGCTTTAGGAATTGGGTCTTGCCAAAGCAAATCTCCCTTAGGAACATCTTTTCCCAAATACCTACTTTTTGGTCCTAAATCTCGGTGGGTAAGTTTGAACCAAGCCTTGGCAAAAGTTTCTTCAAAATATGCAGGATCTTTGTGAAACCTTTCAGATATTTTGCGGTATTCAGGATCCATTTTCATGGCCATATCAGCATCTGTCATAATAGGATTTCTTTTAACCCCTTTTATGTGTGCATCAACTGGCATGTCCTCTTCTTTTATATTGATGGGTTCCCATTGCCAAGCCCCGGCAGGGCTCTTTTTAAGCTCCCATTCGTAATCTAATAACAAATGAAAATATGTATGATTCCATCGATCAGGTGTCGTGGTCCAAGCTCCTTCTATTCCACTAGTAACTGTATTCTCTGCATTTCCTTTAGGATTTGACCAACCAAAACCTTGTTCATGTACAGCAGCTCCTTCGGGACTTTCGCCTAATGCTGATGCATCGCCATTTCCGTGTGCTTTTCCTACAGTATGCCCTCCTGCAGTTAAAGCAACTGTTTCTTCGTCATTCATAGCCATTCTCTTAAAAGTAACTCGAATATCGTGAGCTGTTTTTAACGGATCTGGGTTTCCATCAACCCCTTCTGGATTTACATAAATTAGCCCCATCATTACTGCTGCCAATGGGTTTTCTAATTCCCTTTCTCCTGAATAACGACTGCCTTCACTTCCTGATTTTGCCAACCACTCTTTTTCAGAACCCCAATAAATATCTTTTTCTGGATGCCAAATATCTTCTCTTCCTCCTGCAAATCCGTAAGTTTTAAACCCCATAGATTCATAAGCCATATTTCCTGCCAAAATTATTAGATCTGCCCAAGATATGTTGTTTCCATATTTTTTCTTGATGGGCCAAAGCAACCTTCTGGCCTTATCTAAGTTTGCATTATCTGGCCAGCTATTTAAAGGAGCAAAACGTTGATTTCCTGTATTAGAACCTCCTCTACCATCTTCTACCCTGTAAGTTCCTGCTGCATGCCAAGCCATACGAATCATCAATCCGCCATAGTGCCCCCAATCTGCTGGCCACCAGTCTTGGCTATCTACCATTAATTCTTTTAAATCTTTTTTTAATGCTTCTAGATCTAAAGACTTAAAAGCTTCTGCATATTTAAAATTGTCTCCTAAAGGATTTGTTTTGGTATCATGTTGGTGCAAAATATCTAAATTTAATGTATTTGGCCACCAGCTTGTTACACTTTTTTGTGATTCAGTATTTGCCCCATGCATTACAGGACATTTTCCTTTTTTGTGTGTTTCCATTGGTATTTTTTAAGATTATATTCTATTATACTCCTTTCTAAAATTACAACGAATTTATATAGTTTAAAACTTTATAATTTAAAATCTTAATAACTTTTTATTATACCACTATATATATTGTTAGATGCACACGTTTTAAAAATGATGGAAAGTGTAGTAAAACATAATGTTCTACCCTATAGAAAGCAAGACTAAAAAAGCTTTAATAAAAATAAATACCAAAAACTTTTTTAGATTAAATAAGTTTAGTTTTTACGACAGGTTTCTTGGTAAAGAATTTGTTCTTTTGTTGGATTGTAGGCATTACCACTTACCACATAACTGTCTCCAAAATTTACCAACCGTAGCGTACAAAAATCTTCTAATAGATTGTTTTCTTTTATAGATAAAGAACCTACAGAAGTTAAATCTTTTAAGGAAGAAATGGATTGTAAATTTCTATTCTGCTCAATAATCAATTTACTTACTACAGAGATTAAATAATTAAAACCGTTGAGTTCTGTTAATGCTTGGTTATCCTTTATCGTTAGTGTGTTCCCTATTCTGGCTATGCTTTTAAAGCCATTTAACTGTACTAAATTTCTGTTATTGTTAACATCAACATGACTTATTATTTCCGACACTTGGTTAAGCCCATTAATTTCCACAAGGTTGGGATTGGAGTATATGTTTACAAAACCTGTAACACGATTTATTTTATCTAAATTATTGAAACGTTCTAGCCTACTGTTTTCGTAAATAGCAATATTGCCACCTAAATCTATAAGTTGATCTAAACCTGTAAGCGACTTAATTCCTTTATTTTGATAAATATTTAAATCGCCCCCAATACGAGTTACATTTTCTAACCCTTTTAAGTTTTCTAGTTCAACCTTATTGTTTCGTATTTCTAGTTTTCCATCAACATACGTTAGGTCTGCTAAGGGCATTAAATCTTCGCAATTAAAAATGTACAAATTGCCTTTAACACCAACAAAATGATGGTTGGCAAAATCTTCTAAAACTGCCTGAGATTCTATCTGATAATCTCCTATAAATTCTTTTGACTTGAAATCCGTATCTAACGAGCAAGAAACTCCAAAAAAGCTACAAAAGGCAATCAAATAAAAGCTTGATAATCGTTGGAGTTTTGTTTTCATAGAATTCGTATTACATCATTTCCTTAACCGATTTTACTAAGGCTATAGAGGCTTCAATTTCTGCTTTACGAATAGCAACAGACTCTATATTAAAACCAATTGGCATGTCTTTTTCTTTGGCAAAAGCAATCAAATCGTTTGCAATAAATTTGCAAATATTAATCGATGTTGCTAAAATATCTTCAGAAACCTTAAGTTCGTTTTCTAGCCATCGTTGAATATCAATTCCCAACCATTTGGTAAATTCTAATGTTTTTAACGAACCTATAGGAGTGAGCGTAAAAATAATTGGCAACGGTTCTAATTGATGTTCTTGCGTATAAAAATAATAATCAGACAATACATCTTTGGCATTGTCTAAATTGTAAACACATTGCGAAATAAAAAAGGAACATCCGCTTTGAGCTTTGTTTAAAATTCGTTGATGCTCATCGCCTTTGGCAAAATGCCTTTCGGGTATGGTAACCCCACCTAACAACATACTAGAGTTTGATGCTTTTTTTATGCGATATGCTTCTTGCAGTGTTAAATTTACTTGCTGCTCTCTAGAGGGAGCTCCAACAAATACTGTCACATCAAAGATGTCTTCGTTTTTAACCAACCAGTCTTTTAGGCTATTTTCTGTAAACTTACCTACGCTTTTGTAAATAATTTTGGGAACCTCTAAATCTTTTAAATAACTATTGGCATACGTATCTGGAGCCCAAGTAGACATAAAAGGAAAAGGTCTTGGATTGTTGTTTCTAGAGGTTTCATCCTGTATGTCGTACAACACCAAACCATCAATATCTAAACTTTTAATTCTTTCTATTTGTCTGGCTGCAATTCCTTCAAGTTTTTCAGGATCGGTGGCTAGCTTAGGAGGAGTTAATCCGTAAAAAAGATAACCTCCTTTTTTGGCTTTTATTTTGTGTTTTAACGTTTTAGAATTCATGTATATTTAGCACAAAATGTGACTTATTTTTTTATTGATTACACTCCAAATTGCTGAAAATGGTGGTCTAAATGTTTTTGAAATAGATTGCTCCATTCCTTGGCCGTTAAGTGCCCAAAAGAACGGGTTAGTCTTCCTTCAAAATAATCAGAACCTTTTTCAAAAGCCCACTGCATGTTTTGTAGCAATTTGGATTTTTCTTCTTCAAAATCCTTAATTTCTGTTACCAAGTAATAAGGATTTGTTTTTGCATTTTTAGGATATGGTTTGTTTCCTACAATGGTTTTCTTTAAAAAAGTTTTGATAAAAAAATGCATAAAAGGATCCATTTCAATCCTAATTTTTCCTCTAGAAGTATCATACGTTTTATTTAGATGTGCTAACATTTGTGCCGAACTCATCTTGCCCCACAAGGGTGATGTTTTTGGCGTTAACTGGTCTAAACGCTTTTTATTTTCTGCCAAAGTAGCTACTTCAAAAATACTTGGATACGGCATAAAAAGTGATTTTTTGGATGTAAATATAGGGTTTATGACAACATCATTACCGCTTTTTGTAAAGCATTTACCAATACATCTACCTCTTGTTTTGTATTGTAAAAAGCAAAAGAAGCCCTTAAGGTACCTGGAATAGCAAACCGATCCATAATAGGTTGAGTACAGTGGTGTCCTGTTCTTACAGCGACTCCTAATTTATCTACAATACTTCCCACATCATACGGATGCAAATCTGCAATATTGAATGAAATAACACTTGCTTTTTTGGCTGATGTACCATAAATTTTTAACCCTGGTACGTTTAACAATGCTTGGGTTGCGTAGTTTAGCAAATCGTGCTCATAGGCTTCAATATGCTCTAAACCAATCTTGTTTATATAATCTATAGCGGTTCCAAAAGCAATTACATCTGCAATGTTTGGGGTTCCTGCTTCAAATTTATGTGGCAATTCGGCATAGGTTGTTTTTTCAAAATTACATTCTTTAATCATTTCTCCTCCTCCGTGATAAGGTGGCAATGCATTTAAAATATCTTCTTTTCCGTATAAAAATCCTATCCCTGTTGGTCCTAACATTTTATGTGCAGAACAAGTAAAAAAATCACAATCTAAGGCTTGCAAGTCTACTCTCATATGCGGACAAGATTGTGCTCCATCAATTAACACCCAAGCACCTACTTTATGGGCTTTTTCAATAATTTCTTCTACAGGATTGATGGTTCCCAAGGCATTAGAAATATGGTTAACTGCTACAATTTTTGTTTGATTGGATATCAATTCCTCAAAAACATCCATTTCTAACTCTCCCTTATCATTTATCGGAATTACCTTTAGCTTTGCTCCTGTACGTTCGCACAATAATTGCCAAGGCACAATGTTAGAGTGGTGTTCTAATCCAGAAATGATAATCTCATCTGTTTTCTTTATAAAAGGTGTAACTGCTGTGGCAACTAAGTTAATTCCTTCGGTAGTACCACGAGTAAAAATAATTTCGTGTTCGTGAGCAGGATTGAAATGAGCTTTTATCTTTTTTCTAGTTTCTTCAAAAGCATCGGTAGCTAGCTGACTTAGCGTATGTACTCCTCGGTGTACGTTAGAGTTAATGTTTGAATAGTAGTTGGTAATAGCATCTATCACCACTTGTGGCTTTTGACTGGTAGCTCCATTGTCAAAATAAACCAAAGGTTTTCCGTTTACTAGTTGTTTTAAAATAGGAAAATCTGCTCTTATTTTATCAATGTCAATCATGGAATATTTTATTTGTAACAAAGGTACTTCTTTCTTGCTAGATTGAGAAAAACTTTCCTTTAAGTCTTTTACTTAGTATGATTAAAATTAGTATCTTTTTTGACCGAATTTACTCCTATGAAAATTATAAAGTTTGTATGCATTGGCCTTTTGTGTGTTGTGATTGCAATTGTTGCTTTTAACATTTCTAAGCTAAAACTTATCTCCGGTTTTGCAGCCAAGAACATGGCCAGTTGCTATTTTTTAGCCAAGCAAGATCCTACTCTTACCGAAAATGAAGACAACAGTTCTTTTTTGATTAGCTTGGCAAAAACCGAAATCGATGAACTTAACAAAACTGTTACTGCCAGTGTATTTGGTATGTCTAAAAGCAAGGCTGTATACAGGCAAGGAGTAGGTGTGGCTTTGGTTAGTGATGATAAAAAAAAGCTACATAACAATCAACCCAACCGAAAACAAAAACACATTAATTTACCTTACCCCTATGGTCATCTTGCTGCAATTGATACGGTTTTTTCTAACATCAACTACTCAGAATTAGATAGTGTTGTAACCAATTCTTTTGTAGAAAACCATCCTGACGGAATTAAAAATACCAGATCTATTCTAGTGCTGTATAAAGGAAAAATTATTGCCGAAAAATATGCAGCAGGTTTTTCTAAAAACTCTCTTTTACAAGGTTGGTCCATCACCAAAACTTTGCTAAGTACATCTTTTGGTGTTTTAGAACAATCTGGTTACGATATTTACCAACCTATAACAGCTTTTCCAGAATGGACTAGCAAAGAACAGCAGCAACTTAACACCAATCATTTTTTACAAATGGAAAGCGGTATGAAATGGGAGGAAAATTATGGTAAAGTTTGCGATGTTACCAAAATGCTTTTTAAAGATTCTGATTGTACGCAAAGAGCCATTAAACAACCTTTGGTAGCTACTCCTGGAACTACGTTTTACTACCAATCTGGCAACAGCAATGTTCTTAGTGCCCTTTTAAGAAAGCAATTTAAAACTCATCAAGAATATTTAGATTTTCCGTACAAAACTTATATCGATAAAATTGGAATGCATTCTATGATTCTTGAAACAGATGTAGTAGGTAATTATGTTGCTTCTTCATATAGTTGGGCAACTACTAGAGATTGGGCTAAATTTGGTCAGCTATTTTTACAAAAAGGATGTTGGAATAACGAGCAAATCTTAAGTCCAAAATGGGTAGACTACGTAACCACCCCTAGTCCGAACTCTAAAGGAGAATATGGTGGACAATGGTGGTTAAATACAGGGGGCTACATGCCCAACGTTCCTAGAGATTGTTATTATGCCGATGGATATCAAGGGCAGAGAATTTTTGTAATTCCGTCTAAAGAACTAGTGATTGTTAGGTTTGGAGTTACAGAATTGGGTCGTGTTGGTTTTTATCCTCTTTTTGATAAAATGGTCAGTCAAATTTGTGCCACCATTCATTAAAAATCTTGATTGTTTTTTACCAACAGTACAAAATCATTTTCTAATAATAAATATCCTTGGTTGTAACAGTAAAAATACTGATTGCCAGTTTTGGTGGTATAAATGGATGTAAACAACTGAAAGTTAAACCCTTTTTGCAACAAAACTGTTTTGTTAAGCTTTGTTTTCCCTGTCGGATTTAATTCACATAAAATTTTATAGTTTTTCTTTAATGCATTGTTGGTATTTCTAACCAAATTTTTGTCTCCAACATTTAACTTGTTGTTGTAGGCATTTCTGCAATAATCATTGCAAAATTTTTTATCAGATCTACCAACAATACGCTCTCCACACTCTAAACAACTTTTTTCTTCCATCTTTCTAATTTGATTAAAGATACTATTTTTTTATCGTTTGCAAACGACTACAAACAGTTACATCCGCAAACAAACAATTAGATACCGATTACAACAAAAGTTCGTTTGCAATTTTGTCCTGTCGAAAGTCGACAACAGTTTTCATCATTTAAAAATTATACGTTATGAACAATTTAAGAAACAAAGTACAGTTAATCGGACATTTAGGAGGAAATCCATCAATCAAAACTTTTGGAAAAGACAAAAAATTGGCTAGCTTCTCATTAGCAACTAAAGAGGTGTATTACAATAAAGACGGGGAACGAGTTACTGAAACAGAATGGCACAACATTGTTTGTTGGAACAAAAATGCAGAAATAGCAGAAAAATATTTAGACAAAGGAAGTGAAATTGCCTTAGAAGGAAAATTAACCACAGAAGCTTGGGAAGATAAGGATGGTAACAAACGCTATACTACAAAAATTAGAGTACACGAATTACTTATGTTGGGATCTAAATAATAGCTTTTTTTACAACTCACAAACACCTAACATACGTATGTTAGGTGTTTGTGTAAGTTTTAAAATTTCATACTAAAACCAATATAAGGCCTAACCTGATTTACAGTACCAAAAGTTCCATCATCTTTTTGGGCATAGGTCCACTGATAATCTACACCTGCTTCCATAAATTGATTTAGCCTGTAGGTAACCAAAGCATTGGCAAGAGCATTTCCATTAAACTTAAAAGCATCATCCAAATTGGTTAATTGAGATTTTACATACGTTCCTCTTACTCTAAAATTGGCTATTTCTTTGGTTTGTAAACTAAGTCCTACAATGGCTCCTCGATTGCTATTTTCTAAATCGTCGGGTAGTAACAGCTCCCCTTTTACTTTTACTAAATCTAAGATTTCGCTTCCTAAACGAGCATAAATTCCTTGTGAATTTTCTGCAGGAACTAACTCTTGTAACCTAGCATCTTTGTTAATCTCGTAAGCAAAATTAAAAAACTGGGGAATGTAGTTATCTCCATACCATTGTCTTTCTATTCTAGCATTTACATGAAGAACATTTGCGATAAAGTTAAAGCCTCCTTCTAAACCAATTGCATATCCTTGACCAGTATCGTAATTTGCTGTAGGAACTGTGTTAGAAATATGTGCTGCTAGTGCATCGTTTTTTAGCAGCTTTGCATATTGGATATCTGCCGTAAGTTCTAAAAACATATTTTTTAATAAAATTGCTCCTACGTCTACTCCGTATGCTTTATTTCCATCTCTAGTAAATTGAGTGTGATTGGTTGTACCCGTATCAGTTGTTTCTTCAAAATCATCTTTATCTACCACCATGCTTAACCCAAATTCAATTGTGTTTACAATAGGAATCTCTAAGGCACCAAAAGGTTTGTAATAGGGTCGGACAGCTAGTAACTTTAAACTTCCATCAAAATTTAAATCACTGTATAAAAACTCCAAACCTATCTTTTTTTCAAAAAGTAAATCGGCACTAATTCCTACTTTTCTTCTCTCAAAAGAAACAGCGTTGGTGTAATTTCCTAAAATCGCTCCATAGCCAAGTCTTTCACCAGTCATATCACCTAATTTTACATATACAGGGTCTTCTTTTTTAACTCCATAACGCAAATATCTAATCATCCTTAACACTCCCACACCATTAGAAAACTCCTCTGTTCTTAAATTACCGTTTTCAATATCAAATAATAAGGGCACATCTAAACCCAATCCTATTTTTCCAAAAGAAAATTCTGGTTGCAATCTAAATCCAACAAAGGTTTGTTCTCCTATAGTAGTAAAACCTACGTTTCCTGAGATAACATTTTCATCCTTAAAAGAGCTTTCGTAATTTGTTTGAGCAAAGGCTGTATGAAAGCCTACAAAAAGCAATCCTAACCAAAAAATTGTTTTTTTCATGAGTTTGTATCGTTTTAGTTTTTTGGAAAATTAATATTTATTTTATCAATACTTAAGCTTTTTAGTTATTTATATTTGTTGTTCAATCTCTTATTTTATGCTTAAACTAGACCATATTTCTTATGCTTATCAAGCTTCTAAACCTGTATTGCAGAACATTTCTTTTAATGTAAAGGATGGCGAATATGTTGCACTATTGGGTGAAAGTGGTTGCGGAAAAAGTACTCTTTTAGAAATAATTTATGGTTTGATGGATTTAAAACATGGACAGGTTTTTTATAACAATGAAAAACTTTTAGGCCCAAAATTTCATCTAATTCCCGGTCATCCATTTATGAAGTACTTGGCACAAGATTTTAGTCTAATGCCCTACACAACGGTTGCAGAAAATGTAGGAGAATTTTTGTCTAACATCTACAAAGCCCAAAAAAAAGCTAGAGTTGTAGAACTACTAGAAGTGGTAGATATGTTAGATTTTGCAGATGTTAAAGTAAAAAATCTTAGTGGTGGACAGAAACAGCGAGTAGCTATTGCTCGTGTTTTGGCCAAAGAACCTAAAATTTTATTGTTAGACGAACCCTTTAGTCATATTGATAATTTTAGAAAAAACCATTTAAGAAGAAGATTGTTTGGGTATTTAAAATCTAAAAAAATTACATGTATTGTTGCTACTCATGACAGTACGGATGCTTTGTCTTTTGCAGATACTTTGCATATTATTCGCAATAAAAAAATAATTGCAAGCGGAAGCCCATCCGAATTGTACCACCATCCCAAATCGGTGTATGTAGCTTCGTTTTTTAATGAAGTAAATGAAATTCCCTACCAACTTTTAAACATTGATAGGGAAGGAAAAGCAATATTGTATCCTGAGCAACTAAAAATTGTGGAGCAATCTGAGGTTACTGCTATTGTAAAAAATTCTTTTTACAAAGGAACACATTATCTTATAGAGGTTTTATTGCAAAGACAATCTGTTTTAATTTATAGCCAAAAAGCTTATGCTAAAAACAGCAATATTTGTATTGCTATTTAAGTTGTGTGGTTTTTAAAATCGCTTCCAACTCAAAAACAAAATCACGCTTGTTTACCGATGGTGCATAATTAAATCCTTCTACCACAATAACTCGGTTATTTTTTTCATCAACAATAGAATAGTTTAAAAAAGGACCTGCATTGTAGGCTCCAAAAACCTCCCAAGTTCCACGAGTTTCATAGGCTTTTTTTCCGTGAATGCGGACTTCTTTTACTACAGGAGTTCTTGCTGCTTCGGTAATCATGTACATTTTATCAACATCGTTTCCTCTAATAAACATCTTACCAATACTATCTCTATTTTTTATAATTTGATTTACAATTGGTTTGCTTTCATCAAACAAAGGAGCTTGGTACACCAACAGTTCGTTGGTTTGGTCTCCTACTGCTACACCTCCTGCTATATGGCTTCTCATCCAAAGAAAAGATCCCAAAGTATCCATTACCATTCTGTATTTATTTGGAATAGTCATAGACACCCCTAATTTGTTTAGTGCATCAATTTTTTTAGTATATCGATTGGATGCATGTTCTTTTTGGGTAGATTTGATATCACCTTCCTTAAATGCTTCAACAATTTCGGCTCCTCTTTTTTGTATTAGTGCCACCAGTGCTTTTTTATCGGGTGCAGCTACTTCTACAATGGTTTGAGGTCTGGCATATTTGTCTGTGTAAATACGAAAGTTTTCTTGTTGCCCTATATCCAGTTTTAGTACATTTCTATTGTTTTTAAACATTTTGGTAAAAGCACTGTGCGGAATGGTAGAAACATTTAGCTGATATTCTAATTGTGGCAATCCTGGAATAGGATCTGAAATTAACTCTACAAAAGACTCTTCTAACTTTCCTTTCCAATCATAAGGTTCTACTACTACAATTACATGATTTATTCTTCCGTTAGATTCGGCTTTTAAATCTGCAGCATCACGTTTTTTTTCACCGTCTTTACTACCACACGCTACTAAAAGGACAATACTAAGTAAGGTTATAATTTTTTTCATTTGTCTAGCATTTTATAAATGACCAATTTTTTTCCTAGTTTAAGATTGTTATTCGTCCAAAGATTGTTCCAAGATCTTATAGCTGTTACTGTAACCTTGTATTTTTTTGCAATATCCCACAAATTGTCTCCTTCTACTATGGTGTGTTCTCTTTTAGGGCCTTGTTTAGGAATCTGGACTTTAGCTACATTTTGTTTTTTAGGTTCGGAAATGGTATAGTTTATTTTTTTAGGAAAAATGGTTAATCGCTGTCCTACTTTTAAATTGTTAGAGCTTAAGTTGTTCCATCGTTTGATATCTCTTACATAAACCCCAAACTTTTCGCCAATAGCCCCTAAATAATCACCCGATTGTACTTTGTAACGAATTCTCTGACTCATTTCGAAATACTTTGGCAACGGCTTTTCTCTTTTTTTGTCTTGAGCATCGACATAGGCGTAAATTTCTTGCTCTTTGCTGGCAAATGCTAAAGCATCTTTTACTGGCAAAGCCAATTTGTAATTTCTTCCTTGTACATAAGGTACAATGTTTAGCTTGTAAGCTGGATTTAAAAACTCTAAAAGTTCTACCTCAGTTCCTACCATATCGCTTACTTGTTTAAAGCTTATCATTTGTTTTACTTGCACACTATCTACTTCAAAATGTCTAATTCTTGGAGTTTCTTTTTGTATACCATGTTCTTTAGCATATTCAAAAATGTACATAGTTGCATAAAAAGCTGGCAAATAGTCTGAAGTTTCTTTGGGTAAAAAAGGACGTATGTTCCAGTAGTTTGTTCTGTTTCCAGACCTTCTTATGGCTTTGGATACATTTCCCGGACCTGAATTGTATGCGGCAAGTGCCAAATCCCAATCGTCAAAAATATCGTGTAATTTACTTAGATACTGACAGGCTGCTTTTGTAGATTTTAAAGGATCTTGGCGTTCATCAACATAAGAACTTACCTTTAGATTGTACAACTTTCCTGTATGATACATAAATTGCCACATTCCTGTTGCTCCTACAGGAGATTTTGCTCTTGGTCTTAATGCAGATTCTATAATTGCCAAATACTTCATCTCTAGCGGAATGTTGTAATTGGCCAACTGCTCTTCAAAAAAAGGAAAATAGTAATCTGCTCTGGCCATCATTGCAGGGTAATATCGTTTTCTGTATTTAAGGTAACTTTTAATAATGCGCTCTAGTTCCTTATTGTACTCTATGTAAAAAGGCGTTTTTTCGTTCAGCCTTTCCAAACGATATTTTAAGGTATCTGTAGCTAACTCTTCTAACGAAAAGTCTAACGTTTCTTCTTTTGCAAACATCGGAAAAACACTATCTACCTCTGCTTTTTTGTATAAATTTTGTAACCATTGCTGATCTATTTTTTCTAAAGAATCGTTGGCAATCGTATATTCATCAATCTCTAGTTCTTGTGTTGTGTGTGGTATAGTGTCTTGATGTGGAGTTTCTTGAGCAAACATGCAAGTCCCTACAAAAATCAACCTTAGAAAAAGTAATCTATTCCTTTTGTTTTTTTTCATCTTATTGGTCATTCAGCAATTTGGTTACCTCATCTAAATTAGGTGATAAAATAATTTCTATCCTTCTGTTTTTTGCTTTTCCTTCTGGTGATGTGTTTTCTGCAACAGGTTTGTATTCTCCTCTTCCTGCTGCTGTCATTTGTTTAGGAGCAACATTTTGTTTTTCCAAAATTCTTACAATCGCTGTGGCTCTTTTTACAGACAAATCCCAGTTGTCTTCTATTATAGCTCCTCTATAAGGTACATTATCTGTATGCCCCTCTATCAACACTTCAATTTCTGGATTTTGCACCAATACTTTTGCCAGCTCTTCTACAGCAGATTTTCCTTGTGCTTCTACGGACCACTTACCCGAACGGAATAGCAATTTATTATCCATAGACACATAAATTTTTCCATCACGGTGTTCTACAGTTAATCCTTTTCCTTCAAAACCAATCAACGCATCGCTAATGGCTTTTTTTAAGGCTTGCATTGCTTGTTCTTTACTAGCTATTAAAGCCTCTAAATCTGCAATTCGTTTAGACCTTGCCTCTAAAGCTGCTTGTAACTTTCTTAAATTGGCTTCTTCTGTAAACAGTTTTTCTTCTTTTTCTTCTAAAGCCTTTAATAATTGTTGATTTTCTTTGGCTTTTGCACTAATTTCTGATGAACTTTTTGAAGCCAACAAATCATAAGAATCCTTTAAGTTTTCTTGCTTTTTTTGAGTTGCTTCTAGTTCTTGTTCTAATAAAGAAAGTTGATTTTTAACTTTTTGCTTTTGCTTTTGCAATTCCTCAATTTCATTCTCCAACTGATTATTTGCCTTTAATAATTCATCATTTTTGGCAATTAATTCTCCGTTTGTTTTGTACAACTTGTCGTACTTGTTAGACAATTCTACAAAACGTTTTTTGGTAACACAGCTGCTAAGTACTATGGCAGAAAGTAAGACAGTAATATACGTTTTCATACAATTCTAATTTTCTATTTCTAAAACAATTGGGCAATGATCTGAGTGTTTGGCTTCGGGCAAAATATAGGCTCTTTGCATACGATTTTTCATCGGGTTGGCAACCATGTGGTAATCTATTCTCCACCCTTTATTATTTGCTCTTGCATTGGCTCTATAGCTCCACCAAGAATAGTGATGTGGTTCTTTGTTAAAGTGCCTAAAACTATCAACAAAACCACTAGCTATAAATTTGCTTAGCCATTCTCTTTCTACGGGTAAAAATCCGGAAGTATTTTTGTTTTGTTTAGGGTTATGGATGTCTATCTCTTCATGACAAATATTGTAGTCGCCACAAATAATTAGATTGGGAATTTCCTTTCTTAACTCGGATACGTAGTCTAAAAACTCATCCATATAATTTAGTTTAAATCCTAAGCGAGCATCATTGGTTCCCGACGGAAGGTACAAGCTCATCACCGAAAATGTATCGTAATCTACACGTAAATTTCTACCCTCTATGTCCATGTGCTGAATTCCTGTTCCGTAAGCTACATGGTTGGGTTCTTCTTTGCATAAAATAGCCACACTACTGTATCCTTTTTTTTCGGCAGAAAACCAATAATGATACCTATATCCTAGCGTTTCGAATACAGAAAGGTCTAGCTGTTCTTTATGGGCTTTGGTTTCTTGCAAACACAAAATATCTGGATTTGCAGCTGCCAACCATTCTAAAAAACCTTTTTTTAAGGCTGCCCTAATTCCGTTTACGTTGTACGATATTATTTTCATTGTCTTTTCAGTTTAAAAACCTGTTCCATCCTCCTGAGGAATAAACACTTCTTCTTCGTTTTCTTTAGAGCTATCACAATCAATCGCTATACCAAAATTATCTGGTCTCTCAAAATCTTCTTGACTAATATTAAGGGTTTCATCGGCATACAATCGTTTCATAAATAAAGCCCAAGTAGGCAGAGACATACTTGCCCCTTGACCAAAGGTGATACCTGCAAAATGCGTAGCTCTTTCTTCTCCCCCAGTCCACACTCCTACTGCTAAATTAGGAACGACCCCCATAAACCATCCATCCGATTGATTTTGCGTAGTTCCTGTTTTTCCCGCAATAGGATTGGTAAATTGATAAGGATAACCTGTAGCAACATTTTCTGGATATTTACCCCACTTACCTCTAAGGCGTACCCCAGATCCTTCCATTGTTACTCCTTTTAGCAAGCTTAAAACGGCATAAGCTGCCTCTTCACTCATCACCTCTTCTGAAGAGGGTATAAAACGTTGCAATACACTTCCGTTTCTGTCTTCTATTCGCATCACCATGGTCTGATGTACTCTAAATCCTTTGTTGGCAAACATGGCATACGCTCCAACCATATCAAACAAACTAACATCTACAGTTCCCAATGCAATAGACGGATATGGGTCTATGTGTGATGTAATTCCAGATTTTTTTGCCAAATTCACTACATTTTCAGGCCCCACTCTATCAATCATTCTAGCTGTAATTACGTTAATGGATTTTGCCAATGCTTGTTTTAACGTAAGTTCCCCTCCATAATCATCGCCAGAGTTTCTTGGAGTCCAATCTTTTAGCAAGTCATATTTACCTTTGGGTATGGTATACGGAGTGTTTGGATATTTTTCACAAGGAGAAATTCTAAATTGATTGATAGCAGATGCATATACAAAAGGCTTAAATGTAGAACCTGCTTGTCTTTTTCCTTGTTTTACATGATCGTATTTAAAATATTTATGATTGATACCTCCTACCCATGCTTTTATATGTCCTGTTTGAGGTTCTACTGCCAATAATCCCGAACGCAAATGTGCTTTGTAGTACCTAATAGAATCATAAGGAGACAATACCGTATCTTTTTCCCCTTTTTTCCAATCAAATACTTTCATTTTTCTTTTGATTTTAAAATTCTTTAAAATCTCTTTTTTACTAGCTCCATTCGCTTTTAAGGTTTGGTATCGTTGTGTAGGCACCATTGCTCTCCACATTATTTTATCAATTTCTGATTGAGTTAAATCGTAAAACGGAGCCGTTCTGTTTCTTTTTTGTTCCTTAAAAAATATTCTTTGCAAGTTAGACATGTGTTGTGTAACTGCTTCTTCTGCATGTTTTTGTATACGAGAATCTAGAGTTACATATATTTTTAGTCCATCTCTGTAAATATCGTAATACGTACCATCTTCTTTTGGGTGCTCTTTGATCCAGCTTTTTAAATAATCTCTTAAATATTCTCTAAAATAAGTAGCATGTCCATCACTATGGCCTTCGGGAGTAAATGTTATTTTAATAGGCAGGCTTGCTACAGAGTCTTTTTGTTTGGTATCTATTGCACCATTTCTTTCTAATTGTCCTAAAACTACATCTCTTCTTTTTTTAGCATTATCGGGAAACCTTTTAGGATTGTATAACGATGGATTTTTTGCCATTCCCACCAAAATTGCAGATTCTTCTAAAGTTAAATCTTTAGGTTCTTTGTTAAAATAAATTCTAGAAGCAGAACGAATACCAATAGCATTGTACAAAAAGTCATATTTATTTAGGTACATGGTAATGATTTCGTTTTTAGTGTATTGTCTTTCAAGCTTAATAGCAATTACCCATTCTTTTAGCTTTTGTTTTATTTTCTTAAAAATAGAAGCATTTTCTCTTTTGTGAAATAATTGCTTAGCCAACTGCTGTGTAATGGTACTTCCTCCTCCATTTTGCCCTAATTTTCCAACCGCCCTGGCAATGGCATAAAAATCTATTCCAGAATGTTCGTAAAAGCGTTCGTCTTCGGTAGCTACTAATGCTTTTACTAAATTATCGGGTAAATCTCTAAACTTTACAGGTGTACGGTTTTCTCTGTAATATTTTCCTAAAGTTATCCCATCTGCTGATATAATTTCTGAAGCAAAGTTTTTTTCAGGATTTTCCAAATCTTCAAACGTTGGTAATTTTCCAAAAGCTCCGTAGTTTATAGCTACAAACAAGGTTGCAATTCCCAAAACTGAGAATAAAAAAACGCCCCAAAGTATTCTTAAATACAAAGAATAATTAGGTTTTGTTTCTGTTTTTTTTGTCATTTTTATGTTGATTAGTTTTGTACTTCTTCTATTCGTAAACCAAAATCTCTTACCCCTTGTAAGACAGGCAATCCTTGTAAATCGCCTCTTTTTCTCATGGCTTGAGTAAATTGAAATTTATAATTTCCTGGCTCTGGAAACGTATAATTTTCTAAAAAATAAAGTGCATTGTCTTTTACATCAGTAAGTCCTGTACCCAACCAATTTCCATAAGCATCGGTCATTTGATATTCTAAAGTATCTTTTACTGCAATTCCATCAGGAAAAGTAACCTTACTAATAAGGTATAGATTTCTATAAGGATATTCTTTATCGGTTCGTACGTTTAAAAAAACATGATGTGGTTTTGAAACGTCTTCTAAGTTTACTTCAAAAGAAACAGGCTGATCCAATGGCCAACCTGTGTTTCCTAAAGTTTTGTAGGTATCGTATTTTGGATGGTCGCAAGCAACCAAAATTAGCACCCAAATTGTAAAAAGGATTTTATTCGCTTTTTGTCGTTCCATTGTTTGGTTTGTTAGGCTTTCTTCTTGGATTCCTTCTTTTGGGTTTGTTGGTATTACTTTTTTCAGTAGAAACTCCCTGCTTGTTGTTTTGCACATTTTGTGTTGGGTTTGCTATTTTTTCTACAGCATTGGTATTGGGCTTATTTCTCTGATTTCTTCTTTGGGGTCTTTTATTGTTTTTTGAAACAGGTTTGGTACTTTCCGTTTGTTTAGGTGCTTGTGCTGATTGTTTTTGCTCTGTTGTTTGTTGATTTCTATTTTGTGCGTTTTGAGGCTTTCTTCTATTATTGGGTTTTCTAGTAGGTTTTGCTCCAGATGGCTTTTCTGTATTTCTTACATTTCTTTTTTGAGGAGAATTTCCTTCTTGCTTGTTCTCTGTATTTGTGGTATTGTTACTTCTGTTTCTGTTAGATTTTCTGTTTCTTCTTCGTTTTGGTTTTTTGGGTTCATCAAAACGAGTTAAACTATCTTGTCCTACTACATTTTCAAAATCAACTTTAGTTTCTTCAATATTTTCGGCATCAAAGTCTTCTAAACTTTCTACAGTGTTTCCTTTTTTGTTTTCTTCTACTATTTCTAAAACCTGGTCTAAAGTGAGCTTAAACCACTTGCTTTTATCGTCTTTGTATGTGTACCAAAGTACTTCTTTAAAAATATCCATCTTTACAAAAATCCCCAATCCTTTTTCTGTTTTTAGGGTTACGTTCTGTGATGGAAATTCTTTTAAAGCATCTAAATATGTATCCAACTCATAGTTTAAACAGCATTTTAATTTTCCGCACTGTCCTGCTAATTTTAATGGATTTAGTGACAGTTGTTGATATCTTGCTGCTGCAGTATTTACTTTTCTAAAATCTGTTAACCAAGTAGAACAGCACAATTCTCTTCCGCAAGAACCAACACCTCCTAAACGTGCTGCTTCTTGACGTAGTCCTACTTGTTTCATTTCTACTCGAATAGAAAATGCCGAAGCCAAATCACGAATCAATTGACGAAAATCCACACGATCGTCAGCTGTATAATAAAAAGTAGCTTTGTTTCCATCTCCTTGATATTCTACATCCGACAACTTCATTTTTAAGCCCAAACGGATAATAATTTCTCTTCCTCTTCTTTGGGTTTCTATTTCCTTTGCTCTGGCTTCTTGCCAAATATCGATATCTTTTTGAGTGGCTTTTCTATAGATTTTTTTTACTTGTTCTCCTTCAACATCAATCTTTTTCTTACGCATCTGAATACGTACCAATTCTCCTGTTAAAGAAACCGTACCAATATCATGCCCAGGATTTCCTTCTACAGCTACAACATCTCCTATACTAATAGGAAAATTTTTTTCGTTTTTGTAAAAATGTTTTCTTCCGTTTTTAAAACGTACTTCAACAATATCAAAAGGTTTTTGTCCTGTTGGCAGCTCCATATTAGACAACCAATCAAATACCGTTAATTTATCACAACTTCCTGTACCACAACTCCCATTGCTCTTGCAACCTTTTGGAGCTCCATCTTTAGTTGAGCAACTATTACAGCTCATATATTTTATTGTATTAATTCACTTTCGTGAAGGATTCTTAATTTATTTTAACCCATTTAGAAACGGTTAAATTTTGTTTTATTTTTTAAAGATATAATTATTTCACAAAAGGATAAAACATATTCTTTTATGCTAGAATCTTATCATTCGTCTGCGAGCATAAATCTTTGACCAAAAGAAGTTTGTTTAATTTTTACAAGTTGTCTACTTTTTAAACTTTAAGACTTCTGAGCGTCCTTTTTTAAAGATTTTATTGCTATTGGTTTTTCCTTTTCTTAACTTTTTTTGTTCTTCATAAGGCAAAGCATTTATTTCTTTACAGGCATCAGAACAACACTGATCCATTTTTTCTTTACAAGCATCGCATTGTATAAATAACAAATGACATGCTTCATTAGCACAATTAACATGAGTATCGCATGGTGCACCACATTGATGACAATTAGAAATTACATCTTCAGAAATTCTTTCCGACTTTCGATGATCGAAAACAAAGTTTTTTCCTTTGAATTTGTTTTCAATACCCTCTTCTTTTACCTGACGAGTGTATTCTATAATTCCTCCTTCTAACTGGAATACATTCTTAAATCCCTTGTGTTTGTAATATGCACTGGCTTTTTCGCATCGGATTCCTCCTGTACAATACATTAATAAGTTTTTATCTTCTTTGTGCTCTTTTAGATCTTCTTCAATAATGTCTAACGAATCTCTAAAAGTATCTACATCTGGTGTAATAGCTCCATCAAAATGACCAATTTCACTTTCGTAATGATTACGCATGTCTACACAAACGGTGTTTGGGTCTTCTAACATTTTGTTAAAATCTGCAGCACTTAAATGCACTCCTTTGTTGGTTACATCAAATGTTTGGTCGTTTAAACCATCGGCTACTATTTTATCTCTTACTTTTACTTTTAACTTTAAAAAGGATTTGTTGTCTTGTTCTACCGCAATGTTTAGTCGAATGTCTTTTAAGAAAGAAATACTATCTAGATGCTCTTTAAATTCATTAAATCTATCTGCTGGTAAAGATAACTGAGCGTTAATTCCTTCATTGGCTACATAGATTCTTCCTAAAACCTCTAATTGATCCCAAACTAAAAAAAGGTGATCTCTAAATACTTGTGGGTTTCCTATTTGATGGTATTGGTAAAATGAAATGGTTAAGCGATCTTTTCCTGCCTGGTCTATTAATTGGGCACGTTCTTCTGCGCTTAACTTATTATACAGTTGCATGCTATATGAATTTAGTTAAACATTTATTTTAATACAAAGGTAGTAAACTTTTTGTCTTTGATATGCAGTACATCCACCTCTATAAAATAAGTTCTCCCTACAGAAAAGCTCTGAAGGGAGAACATCTAAACTAAAACTTATGAAAAACTACTATTTTAAAAAAACTAAACTAACTGTTATAGTAGTTAACAAAGCACGTGCCAAAAGAATTGAATACAGGTGTTTAAAAGTTGATTGCTATCAACTTTTAAACAAAAAAAGCTACATTAAGAAATGTAGCTTTTTTTGTTTCTATAAGTATGTATAAAACTATTCTACTCTAAATACTAAAGGTAAAGAGAATAATAGGTTTACTTTTCTTCCGTTTTGACTTGCTGGTACCATTTGTGGCAATTTATTAATTGCACTTTCAAATTCTTTAGACAACTCAGGATTTTTAGATCTTACTCTTACCTCAGTTACTTTACCATTGGTATCAATTTTAAAGATGGCAGCCATTCTAATAATCCCTGACAATCCTAACTCATCTGCCAAACCTGTATCAAAGTTTTTACTAATATGTTTGTTTACTTTTTCACTGAAACAAGCTTTTTTATCTTTTGCTTTTTCACATCCAGGAAAAATTGCTGGGTTTTGAATAGCAGCAAACGGTATGTCTTCGTATACTACTTCTTCTACTTCCTCACTATATTCAATAGTTTCAACTTCAATTTTATCGTCTAACTCAATCTCTGTAGATTGGATAACTACCTCCTCTACTTCTACATCATCTTCTACTTTTTCAAATTGCTCAGGAGATGGTGGTGGCGGTGGCGGCGGTGGTGGTGGTGGTGTAGATGGTGGTTTGATTTGCATCATCACCATATCTTCTACTTCTTCAGACTGTAAGGTCACTGCTTGTAGTTCATCTACAACCCTGTCATAAGTTTTGTGCTCTATAGCGATGTACACTATATAAAGAGCCAAAACCAATCCAAGTAAAGTGAAAACCTTACTAAAATTTTCAAGATTTGATTTGGGATTCTTTTTAACTTCCATTTTTATTCAGTTCAATTGAATTTTAGTTCGCTAAAATAACGAAATTAGAATTAGACTTGCAAATATATACGGTTAACTAATTTCAAAAATAAATATCCTAAAAACACTCCTAGAGAATTGGCAATAATATCTAGCAAATCGCCAGTCCTGTAGGTAGTTAACCTCATCTGTAATACTTCAATAATCACACCATATGCAATAATTATCAAAATTAAATGCAAAATTTTAATGTTTATTTTACCTAACTGACAAGATATAAGCCAAAAAAATGACAAAACTGAATATGCAAGGATGTGTTTTACCTTATCGGAATTTTGAAAATTTCCTATATCTGGAAAGCTGTTTAGTTTTGCCAAACTTAAAATTAGTATCAAAATAGCAAAACCAATTGCTAAGTAGATACTACTACGCTCCAACCAAGTCTTTATAATCTTCAGCATTTAATAAATTTTGAATATCTTCAAGATTCTCTGGTTTTACTTTAATCATCCAACCTTTACCGTAAGGGTCTTCGTTTACAGCTTCTGGCTCGTCTTCTAATAAGTCATTAAATTCTATTACTTCACCTGTTACCGGCATAAATAAGTCCGATACTGTTTTTACAGCTTCTACAGAACCAAAAACCTCATCGGCTTCTACTGTATCGTCTAAGGTATCTACATCTACATATACAATGTCTCCTAACTCACTCTGAGCAAAATCAGTAATTCCAATAACCAAGTGGTCTCCTTCTACCTTTACCCATTCGTGATCTTTTGTGTACTTTAATTCTTCTGGAAAATTCATATTGGTTTGTTTGTTTTGTTAATTTCCTAAATTGTAGACCAAACTAATTCCTGCGTTTATAGATTGATTTGGATACAGGGTAGAAATGGCATAGTTGGTTACATTTTGATCGTAATACAATGATGCTGTAAAATTACGACTTAAATTGTAATCTGCTGCAACTTTAACTCCTAATAAATTTTGTCCTCCTACTGGCTGATTAGAACTTGCATCAACACTTCTTACAAAAGTCTCATCGGTTCTGTAGCTAATGTCTGCTTTTATATTTATGTCTCCTTGCAAGACTCTTAATTTTCTAAAAAATCGTGTTCTAAGTTTAACATCTTTAATTCTGTAACCAAGTCCAAAAATGTACTCACTTCCTACCATTTCTGACAGGGTAATGTTGTTTAAATTTAGCGAAAGCGTTCTGCTTGTGTTTACAGTTCCTCTAAAGGTTAAAGAGTTTTTTAGTTTTACATCTAGCTTAATTAAAGGAGAAAAAGCATCAATAAGTGTAACTCCAGAGTATATTAAATCAGATTGAAAAGGGTTGCTTGTATCAGAATTTAAATTGGTAGAATAATTATTAATTGCAAAAGACGAGTTGTAACCATGTGTTACTGTAAAGTTAGAAAAACGCTCTTTAAAAAACTTCAATCGCATTAAGCCTTTGTATGTTAGCTGCCAATTAGGAACAGGAATGTTTTTAAAAATACTTTTGTTTTCTACTTCGTTACCGCTATAAGCTGCCAAGAAAGATTGAATTAAAACTTCTTGACTATTTAACGCTTGCGACAACGTTCCTTCTCCGTTGTCTACTAGGCTTTGGTAATTGGGGTGTATGCTTCCTACCACTTTTTGTCTATTTTCTAAAAAGGTAGTAAACAAAGCTTCGGGTTGTTTTCCTACTGCAGTTTTAAATAGCGAATATGAAATGCTAAAGTTTCCAAAATCGTTACGTTGTGTTGGCGACAACACCTCTTCGCCTCCTACTTGCTGATTTACAACTTGCATCTGCCTATTACGACTATAACTTCTGTCTGCAGTTAACTGAATGTTTAGATCTTTTATTGGCTTTAGTGTTAGACTATAATCTAAAGTGGTAATCTGATTTTGATTGTAAATTCTGTTGTAAGTTACATCAGGATCTACCGAATCCCCTGTACCAATAAACCATCCATTTAAAATGGCATTTCTTACTATATTTTTTTGCTGACCAAATACAAATCCCAAACTTGGAGCATATCCTCCTCCAAAATTATCCCTTCCTAAAAACCCTATTTCTGGTGTATATCCGTTTAGGGTACTATTGGTGTTACGTACATAACTTACTCGTCCTTGTTTTACAGAGGTTAGCAAATCGTAAATTACATCTTTTACCGAAGTCTTTTTAGAAGATTTTAATCGATCGTTTTTAGAGCTAAACAATTTCTTTAAGCCTATTTCACTATACAGTTTAGAAAAACTTAAACTTCCTGTAAGGTTGTGTGTATTTCCGTTGCTAATGGCATTTCCTACTCGTTCTACAAAATCTGGTGAGGCTGCTTGCCAATTAAAATTACCAGTGTACGAATAATCTGCATTTACAAAACTTAAAAACGGAAGCTTATGAATAGGCAATTTATAAGTGGCCGTTAAATTCTGACTGTATTGACTGGGTCTTCCTATTTCAAAAAAGTTAGAATACAATCCTATCTCATCCAATGCAGCTTCTTGCTCGTCTGTGTTTATATTACGTTCAAAAGCATCATACACATAACTATTGTTGGCATTAAAAGTTAGGTTGATGGCATTAGACAATTGATAACCTATTCTATAATCCCAATTAAACATAAAGTTACGTTGCTTTAGCGTTGGCAATTCAATTCCTTCATTCTCTAACAAATCGCGCGTTCTAAACTCGTTATAAGTCCTGTTAATATTGCTATTAATACTAATGTCCGATGGTAGCAAATTAAAATTAAAATCTTTTAAAATAGCCAGTTTTTTGTTTTTAAAAAGCTTAGATTTCTTAAAAGGCTCTACTTCTATTTGTTTAAATTTATAAGTATAATTTGCCGATGCTTTTACACTTTGCATAAGATCTTTTTCTACCACATAGCTTTCATTAATTGCATCGCTATAGCTATAGGAAACACTAAAATTTTCAATGTCATAAGGTTGTGGTTTTCGTAATGTGCTTGTCGATCTTTCTTTTTTTACATTGATAAAACTAATTCCCCTACGCTTGTTTTTTATTTCAATATTTTGGGTATCTACTCCCTGACTTTTGGCATCTTCTACTTTTACATCTTCATATCTAGGATCAAATTTTGGCGTTCTTATTTCTTCAGACACCGTGTAGTTTACAGGAATTTTAACATTCCATTTTTTTGGCAATAGCTGCCCTGCATTTACGCTTGTATTTACGCTATAACTTTTTATTTCTTCTTGACTTCTTTCATTTACCGTTTGGTCTATATTTCCAAAACCTACTGATTGGTATCCTCCTGTTGCAGATACTTTTGCAAAATCTGCAATAGTTGCATCGGCAGCCACTGTTGTTGCCCATCCTCCTTGATTATCAAAACCAGCCATTCTAAGTTCGTTGAACCAAACTTCGGCAGATTTTTGAATAACGTCTGCATTTTTAATTCCTAAAAATACAGTTCTTACATTCGATAAATTTGGATTTCCTTTTACTCTAATTATATTCGTGTTATCTGTTACAATACTTGATGTATATATTTCCGAAGCCGAGAATTTAGCTTGATCTCTTTGTAACTTAGCACTTACCAATTTGCTTAACGCAATGTCTAAATTATTTTCTTCTGGCCAGACAGCTGTTGGGCTTAAGGTATTGTTTGTTCCTAAGTTGTTTACTTTGGTAACTTTTAACGGAATTTCTATCTGATAAAAGTTATCGTTTGTATCTGATCCTAACCTTATTATAGCCACCAAGTCTTTATCGCTAATGGTGTTTAGCTGCAACTCCTCTGCGTGTATAAACATCTTTAAACGTTTAAACATACGCATATCTACATTTACATTTTTATAAACCCCAACAGTGTGGTTTTCTTGTAGTTTATCAACTGTAACGGTTAACGATTGCTCGTTTTGTTGCAATACGTTAGATGTTCCTTGCAAACGTTCTCTAGTAATTGTAGGAGGCAACGTATAGTTAATTGGCACACGATTTTCATTCTCTTCAAAGTTTACCGTTCCTGTTTCTACAATATTTTCACTGGCTTCGTTAGGTCTATCATAAATTAAATCGTTATTGTCTATAATTTGATCGTAAATTCTCCAATCTCCTCGTACCATTTGCAAATCTGCAAAACGTAAGTTGATGGGAATTTCAAAATCGGTTAAGAACATACGCATAAATCTAATAGATTGAAAGCTGTTTATGTTACCAATAGCTTCTCCATCAGAAATAGGAACTCTAAACAAATACCATTTAAAACTTTCTTGTCTTCCGTTGTCTAATGTTACGGTAGTGGTGCGTTCATCAATTATATAGTTGTTGGTGGTTTTGCTTAAATTTGCTTGAGACAAATCAATTTTATACTGCCAATATGCATCTAGCGTATTCATGGTTTGGTCTCTATCGGCATCTTCAACATCCGGATTGTTGGTTGCTGAAATAGGATAATCTTCGTTATTTAGTCCAGCAGTTGGCGAGTTTCCTTGTGGATTGTTGTAGTTTTTATATCGGGTTAAAATAGAAGCGTTTTGAGCATCTAAATTACTTCCTCTAAAAAACTGATAGTTGTCCGATGATGGATCTTCTAAGGCAGCGACTTCAGGAAATCTTTCTCGTTCTCTATCGTCATTCATCCCATCCAAACCTACATCTTGATTTCTTCTTGCGGCATCACCCGAACCAAAGGCATATAACAAAGATTTTTCTGTAGGAATGTCTGCCAGGTTTGTGGTTTCTATGGCATTTTGGTCTCCGTCTTCTGGCAAACCGTTTTCAAAAGATTTTCTACTATCTTTTAACACATCCTCCGAAATGCTTCCTAAATTAAAATACAAACTTCCTTTTTGGTTCGTTGGATTTGGATTTTCTACAATGGCTTCGTTATTGTTAATGCTGTAGTGCTCGTACGGGTCTTGCAACCAAAACTCTATATATTGTATGTTAGATCTTTGAAAATCTGTGGTAATTAAACCTCGTGTAATTCCTGCCCAATTCTCGGCTGGATTTTGTATTTTTTTAGGGTTTGTTGCATCCGAAATAGATTGGTAGTTGTAAGGACCGCGTTCGTTAGGATAATACGTCATATCAAAAGTACGGATGGTATTTCTTTGGGTAACGTCTAAATTTCTTTCTGGGTATAGTTCTCCGTTTTCTACTTGTCTTACTTCTGCTCTAGACAGCTCTTCTGAATTGATGTTTCCTGGTTTTAATGAAGAGTTGCTATAGAACAATTGATCGATATTGTACCACGCCAATTTGGCTCTTTTTTTTCCCGAGTCTGTACTATTGCTGCTTTCTGCTCCAAAAGAATTTCCATCAAAAGAAACGGGAACACTGGCCAAAGACCAATCTTGCGATATTCCTATGTTGATGGGAATTTGAGCACCTTCAAAATCATCTATATAAGTGGTTGCTTCTCCTCCAATATCTATGCTTGATGGAGTTCCTGGTTTTAAATAAGCAATGTCTCCCCTAACCGATATGGTAGACGGTGCATCTGTATCTATATTGGGCAAATAATTTACCATGTCTGTTAAAAAAGGAACTTCTCCGCTGTAGCTTAAATTCATTCCGTACATAGAGTTGTTAATGGGATCCTGTCCTAACTGAACTTTGTTGGTAATGGGTCTTTCTTTAATGTTTAGGTAGGTTGCTCCTAAGACAAACTTATCGCTAAACTTGTGCTCTACATCCAATCCTAAAAAGGTTTTTTGCTGTTGATTAAAAAACGAGTTGTTTTCTAAAGAAACATTAATTGCTTGCCCCGATGACTCTATAGATGGATTGATAATTCTAACACGTCCTGCCACATAATCTACCGTATAATCTATTCCTTCTACCAGCTGAATTCCTCCTGCTGTTACCGTAACAGATCCTCTTGGTACATTAAATGCACCCAATGGAATTCCGTCATCACCACTAGAGGTGTACAAACCTGTTACAAAAAATTTATCCTTATTTTGATAATCATTCTCTGCAACAGAAGCAGTAGTGGTATACATTTCATTAAAAGGATATTTATTTCGATCTTCTGCAATTGTTAATTGTGCTTGCAGGTCTCGTCCAAACGGCTCTATAGATGGGAAAATGATTGTTCCGTTGGTAGAATTTACTGTGAGTCCTTCAATAAAATCAAAAAAACCATCTCCTTTTTGATAGGTTGTTCCTCCATCCGTTGTATAAGTTCTGGTTTGATTACTATTTACATCCAATCGGTCTAAGCGAGTAATGTTTAAGAGTGTTCTTTTTTTTATTTCATCATCTTTGGCTTTTAGTAAGTTGTTAGTAGCTTGTCCTGTAGCATCTTCTCTATACAACAAACTCATTCTAAAACCGTCTCTATCTAAATTATATGCACCAATATTGTAAACGTTTTTCATCATTAAATCCCAAACTTTTTCTTGGGTGTTAATAAGTTGTGGCCTTACTAATTTTACTACAATATTTTCATTACTAGCAATACCATCGGTAGACAATTCTCCTACTCTGTATACTTGTCCGTTTTGTATATATTCAAATGCAACGGCTAATACATCTCCGTCGTTTAGGCGAGAATTTAAAGATATATATCCTAGTTGCGTATGAAATGTATACTCATCGGCTCTTAACTTTCTGGCGTTTTCTAGAATGGTATATTCGCTTCCTTTGTTAAAACTGGCTAAAGTATTGTCTACATCTTGCACCCTTCTTAGTTGCGTTTTGTCTGTTCCGATGTATTGATTTAAGGAGTTGACTTTATTATCTGGCAACACATTAATTGCCGTAGGGTTGGTTGCAGTAACCTGATTGCTAGTAATGTTACTTTTGCTTGTGTCGTATTTGTCTTTTCCTGACTCTCCTAAATCTACCAAACCTACAATGTTTCTAACTTCTTCGGTATTGGTATTTCTATTGGTTACCCAAACTTCTAACTTAGTAATTTGTACATTAGAATTAATTAAAGGCAACTGAGCCAAAGCATCGTTGTAGGTGTTTCTAAAATATTGAGCTATAAAAAAGTGTCTGTTATTATCGTATTGTGTAGTTCTTAACTCAAACTCTGTTAAGGCAGATGCTCCTTCGGCCATAATATTTTTTGCCTGAGATTGTTGTTGAGAAAAAACTCCAGTAACAGTGGTAGCTCCAAATTGCAACTTGGCTTTTATCCCAAACAAACTTTGCGATCCGCTAATCAGATTGTTTTTAATATCCATGTTGATGTTTCCTACTTCTAATTTTTGAATCAAATCGTCTTCATTAGACTCAAAATCTAATTTTAATTGATTTTGAAAACTAAAAGTAGATTGGGTATCGTAGTTAATTTCAGCCGTTAATGCCTTTCCTACTTTTGCAGAAATACTTGCTCTAATTTGCTGATCGAAATTAGGTGTAAGGCTTCTTTGATTTTCTTCGGAAATCGTAGGATTTTCTACATTTTGATACAAAACCCCAAAATTTAAAGTTAAAGACCCTCTAGGAACTAATTTAATTTCTGTTCCGCCAAATAAAGTTTCAAAAAACTTACTGTTTACATACATTGTTGGTAGTAAGTCTTTTTGAGCCTCTTCCGAACCTTTTTTCTTTCCTTCTATAGCCGCTGTTTTATTCCTAAAGTAATTGTGAATATCTTGCTGTAATCTATATTTTTTGTATTCCTCTTCGGTATAGTACTTGGGTAAGGTAAAACTAGTTTGTCCAATACGTTCTCTAACAATATACCTACCAATACTAGGATCGTATTCTGTTGTTTTCTCTGTAGGATTCTTTAAATAAAGTGTACCGTCCTTCTTGTTGTCAAAAGAAAAACGAGGCTTACGAATAGAGTCTGTTTCCTTTTTTGTAGGCTCGGTGTTTTCTTGTCCGTATCCTGTAACTAAAACGAACAAAAACAAAATGAATATTTGAAAACTCTTATTCAAACTTTATGACTATAATTTTTTCAAAGCTAATTTTATCAATTCTTCCACGGATGCATTTGGTGTTTCTTTTAATAAAGCATTTACTACTTTTTCTGCTTGTCTTTTTATATATCCTAACACCTCTAATGCTGATAATGCTTCTTCTTTAACACTATTACTTTCTGCAATTACTTCGGCAGACAATCCGTATGTTTTTGCTACTTTGTCTTTTAACTCAAGAATAACTTTCTGAGCTGTTTTGGCTCCAATCCCTTTAACAGACTGTATCACCGATACATTTTCAGATACTAATGCATGTTGAATCTCGTCTGTGGTAAGAGATGACAATACAGTTCTTGCAATGCTCGGTCCAATGCCCGAAACTGAAATCAGCAATTTAAAAATTTCTCGTTCCAAAATAGACATAAACCCATATAAAGTATGTGCATCTTCTCTAACGATTAAATGCGTATAAATTGTAATAAGTTCTGAATCTGGGATTTGGGAAAAAGATGTTAATGAAATATGTAAAAAATAACCTACGCCATTGCATTCTACAATAGCATAGGTTGGATTTTTTTCTATAAGTTTTCCTCTTAAGTGTGTAATCATTTATGGTTATTGGTTTTGAGCATCGATGACTGCAACCGCAATAATGTTTACAATTTCGTCTACACTTGCTCCTAACTGTACCACATGTGCTGGTTTTTTTAATCCCATCAACAAGGGTCCAATAGAAGTTGCATCAGTCAATTCCTTAATCATTTTATAAGAAATGTTTGCTGCATCTAAACTAGGAAAAATAAATGTATTTGTCTCCTTTCCACACAATTCTGAGAAAGAAAATTCTTTTTCTAACAAATCATGATTCAGTGCAAAATCTGCCTGAATTGGTCCATCTACATTTAAATCTGGTCTTTGGGTTTTAATCACCTCTACAGCTTTTTCTACTTTGGCAACTCCAGCAGAAGGCACACCACCAAAATTGGTGTACGATAAAAACGCTATATGTGGTTCTATTGCAAATATTTTAGCCATTCCGCTTGTTAGCTCAGCAATGTTTGCAAGTGTTTCAGAATCAGGATCAATATTTACTGTAGTATCTGTAAAAATTAATGGTCCTTTTTCGGTAATCATAATATTGGCAGCCGCAATTCTTTTTACCTCATCTCTTTTACCAATCGTTTCAAAAATAGGTTTTACGGTAGATGGATAATTTCTAGAATACCCTGATACCATTGCATCTGCTTCTCCTTCATCAACCATCATGGCCGCAAAATAGTTACGCGTTACCATGTGTTTTTGAGCATCTAACAGACGAATTCCTTTGCGTTGGCGTTTTTTCCAATATTTTTCTGCATATTCATTTACTTTGTCAGTGTACTCATCACTTTGCGGATCGATAATTTCAACTTCTTTTTCAAAACCAATTTCTTCTTTTAGGGCTTTGATAAGCTCTACATTTCCTAACAAAATAGGAATAGCTATTCCCTCATCACTAGCAATTTGTGCTGCTTTTAGTACATTCATGTGCTCTCCTTCTGGAAAAACCACACGTTTTGGATCTTTTCTAGAACGGCTTACCAACATACGTTCAAATTTACTTCCTGCTCCCGAACGCTCCATCAATTCGTGCACATAGGCATCCCAATTGGTTATAGGTGCTTTGGCTACTCCACTATCCATTGCAGCTTTGGCAATTGCAGGTGGCAATTCGTAAATTAATCTTGGGTCAAAAGGTTTTGGTATGATGTATTCTCTACCATATTGAAGGTTTTTCTCTCCATAAACAATGTTTACTTGCTCTGGCACATTTTTTTTAGCCATATCTGCCAAGGCATTTACAGCAGCCATTTTCATTTCTTCGTTAATTGCTGTAGCTCTTACATCCAAAGCTCCTCTAAAAATAAATGGGAATCCTAAAACGTTGTTTACCTGATTAGGATAATCAGATCTACCTGTTGCCATAATCACATCATCTCTTGTTCCAACAGCCAAATCGTAGTCTATTTCTGGTACTGGGTTGGCCATGGCAAATACAATGGGGTTGGGAGCCATTGTTTTTAACATATCTGGAGTTAAGGCACCCGCAACCGACAACCCAATAAACACATCCGCTTCGTTAATAGCTTCTTCTAAAGTGGTAAAATCCGTAGTTACGGCAAACTCTTTCTTCTGTTCTGTCAGGTCTTCTCGCTTTGTAGAGATTACTCCTTTACTGTCGCACATGATAATATTTTGTGGCAACACCCCTAATGCTTTGTACAATTTTGTACAAGAAATAGCAGCTGCTCCAGCTCCGTTCACCACAACTCTTATAGCGGCCATTTCTTTTCCTGTTAATTCTACTGCATTTTTTAAAGCAGCAGCAGAAATAATAGCTGTACCATGCTGATCATCGTGCATTACAGGAATATCTAACTCTTCCTTTAATCTTCTTTCAATTTCAAAAGCTTCAGGAGCTTTAATATCTTCTAGATTGATTCCTCCAAACGTTGGAGCAATTGCCTTAACCGTTTCTATAAACTTGTCAACGTCTTTGGTGTCTACTTCAATATCAAATACATCGATATCTGCAAAAATTTTAAACAACAATCCTTTTCCTTCCATAACAGGTTTTCCTGCCAAAGGTCCAATATCTCCCAATCCTAAAACTGCTGTTCCATTAGAAATCACGGCAACCAAGTTTCCTTTAGAAGTGTATTTATAGGCATCTTCTGGATTTTTTTCTATCTGCAAACATGGAGTGGCTACACCAGGCGAATAAGCCAAAGCCAAATCTCTTTGTGTTGCGTATCTTTTGGTAGGCACTACCTTAATTTTTCCTGGTTGCGGAAACTGGTGGTAATGCAGTGCTTCTAGTTCTTTTTTAGTTAAGCTCATAATTTGATTTTTGGTATGACAAAGATAGCATTTGTATATAGACTGAAAATTTATGCTTGCTTTTTAAAGATTCTTCATTTTTTAGATACATATCAGAAAAACAGATGCAAAATATAGAATAATACTAAAAGATGCTTGCGATTTTTTTAGGGAATTTTAAAGGTTTTAGCCTTTTTGTTTTTATAAATCTGTCTTCTGGATTAAAATTTATGGAATTGATGTAAGAATTAGTTACTAAAGTTTTTGCTAAATATATATTTACATGTCTTAACACCAAATTGTTTTACTTTTCATTTTCTTATTTCTAAGCTAATGCTTAGTTTTGTAGATATACCATGGCAAGAAAAAAACAATACAACGAACAAGAAGTCATCGAAAAAGCAATGCATCTTTTTTGGAAGAATGGTTACGAGGCTACTTCGGTGCGCATGTTAGAAAAAGAGATGGGCATCAACCAGTTTTCTATGTATGCCAGCTTTAAAAATAAGCAAGGGGTTTTTTTAAAAAGTATTGAATGTTACAATCGCCAATTGCACAAAATCAAATCGAAGCTTGCAAACTCGCAAAATGGAGTTGCAGGCATACAGCAATATTTTTACGATTTTTTAGATTTTTCTCTAGAAGGAATCAGCTACAAAGGTTGCTTAGTAACCAATTCCATCAACGAAATAAAACCTACAGATGTCGAGATTTTAGAAGCCTTAAAAAGGTTTGCTAACGAAATTCGAAATTTGTTTGTAAGCAATCTAAAACAAGACGACTTAAAAAAGGAAGCAATCGTTCAAAAACAAGCGGATTATTTAATGAACAATTTATTAGGACTTTCATTAGCTTCTAAAGTTTTTGACAAAACACAATTGAACAACATGATAGAAATTACATTTTTACACCTGTAACTTTTTTTTACAACATAACTAAGCATTTGCTTAGTTATAAATTATAAATAGTATAACCCTTAAAATTAAACAAAAATGACAACTTTAAAAGTTCACGATTTAGACTCAGCACCTGAAGCAAGCAAACCCCTGATAGAAAAATCACAAAAAGCTTATGGAATGATTCCTGGATTGCACGGTGTGTTGGCAGGAGCTCCAAGCATTTTAGACGGATATCAAAAATTGCACGAACTGTTTACAAAGACTTCTTTTAACGAAGACGAATTGACTGTTGTTTGGCAAACCATTAATGTAGAACACGCATGTCATTACTGTGTACCAGCACATACAGGTATTGCAAAATCTATGAACGTTGACGATGATATTATAGAAGCGTTGCGTAACGAAACACCCTTGGCAGATGAAAAATTAGAAGCCTTGCGCACATTAACCCTAAAAATTGTAAGAAATCGCGGACATGTAAGTCAACAAGAATTGGAAGCATTTTACGCTGTTGGTTATGGTGAGCAACAGGTCTTAGAAATTATTTTAGGACTGTCTCAAAAGGTAATTAGCAATTATACCAACCATATTGCCAATACTCCAATAGATGCTCCATTCCAAAAATTTGCTTGGGAAAAACAAGCATAAAATAACAATACAAACAATTAAAACCCTACAGAAAATATTTTTTGTAGGGTTTGTTGCTTTCTTATAAAATGATAACAAATAGGCAATTTATAGCCTGTACCTTTGTGATACATAAACATTCACTTAATGAAAAAAGAATTACTTCCCTTAGCTTTAGGAGGACTTTCTATAGGAACTACGGAATTTGTGATGATGGGCTTGTTGCCCACCGTAGCAGAATATTTTGACATTAGCATCTCTCAAGCAGGAGGATTTATTTCTTTGTACGCTTTGGGTGTGGTCATAGGTGCACCCCTCATTGTATTTTTATCAGGAAGGTTTACACCAAAAAAAATTGTTTTAGGCTTGATGTCTCTTTTTACCTTTTTTCATATTCTAACGGCATTAAGCCCTAATGAAAATGTAATGTATTTGCTTCGATTTTTTTCTGGATTGCCTCATGGAGCTTTTTTTGGAGTCGGATCCATCATTGCAAGTAGATTGGCAAAAAAAGGAGAAGAAGCTAAAAATATATCGATGATGTTTGCGGGTTTAACTATAGCCAATTTGATTATGGTACCTTTAGGAACAGTCTTAGGACAAACTTTGTCCTGGCGAATTACATTAGGTATCGTAGCGGTTATAGGGCTTATTACAATGCTATCTTTGTATTATTGGTTGCCTAATTTACCTATTAAAAACCAAACCGATATCAAAGGAGAATTGTCCTTTTTTAAAACCAAAGAAGCTTGGATTATTACCTTAATGACCGCCATAGGTACAGGAGGAGGATTTGCTTGGTTGAGTTATATTGCTCCGTTAATGACTAAAGTAGCCCACATACCCAAAACCTACTTGATGGGCATTATGACTTTGATTGGCTTGGGCATGTTTGTAGGGAATATTTTAGGTGGAAGATTGGCAGATAAAGTTGCACCTATCAAAGCTTGTATGATTTTGTTTGGAGCCATAGCAATCAACTTAATGTTGGTGTTTTTGTTTGCTCACATCACTAGCATTGCCTTGATTTTATGTTTTACTGGAGGTGCTTGTTTTTTGGCTTTGGGGGCTCCCATACAGACTTTAATGATTAAAACTGCAGGAAAATCAGAGATGGTGGGGGCAGGAGTTTCCCAAGCTGCATTTAATGTAGGAAATTCACTAGGAGCTTTCTTAGGTGGTGCTATATTAACATTTGGTTTTGGATACACCTATCCTTCATTATTAGGTGTAATATTGGCCCTGATTGGTTTGCTGTTTACCTATTTTTTGTATCTATTAAACCAAAAAAGAAATTATAAAATCATTTAAATTATTCGTAGCATGAAGCCCTCTAAACCCAAAGTATTATTTTTTGATGTGAACGAATCGTTGTTAGATTTGAAGGAACTAAAAATAACGGTTGGCAAAGCCCTTAACGGAAGAGAAGGTCTAGCTCCCTTATGGTTTAGTATGTTATTACATCACTCTTTAGTGAGCACCGCTAGTAACCAATTTGCAGATTTTAGTCAAATTGCTGTAGCTACTTTACAAATGGTTGCTACGCAAAATAATATAGTTCTACACAAAGAAAAAGCAAAAGAAGTTATACAACACTTTCAAAAACTTTCTCCACATCCTGAAGTAGAGGAAGCCTTGGCATTGCTAAAAAGTGCCGGCTACCAATTAGTTGCGTTGACCAATTCTTCTGAAAAAGCCATGAATGCTCAGCTTAGAAACGCAGGAATTTCCTCTTTTTTTGATGCACAACTCAGCGTAGAAACTTTGGGTACCTACAAGCCTCATAAAAAAGTCTATCAATGGGCCGCAGAAAAACAAGGGGTAACTCTTAATGAATGCATGCTTATTGCTGCTCACGGATGGGATGTAGCAGGTGCTTTGTGGGCAGGTGCAAGAGCAGCTTTTATTGCCAGACCTCAACAAGAACTGTATCCACTAGCTCCTTTGCCCGAAATACATGAAAAAAACTTATTGGATATTGCAAAAAAATTGATTGCTATGGGTTAATGATGTGAGTGCATATACTAGTACTCGGATTCACATCTTAAACCCGTACTATTCATCTATTAGAAAGCAGTCAAAAAAATAACATTTTCTGATGCGACAAAAAACGACCTAAGGAAAATTCTCAGGCCGTTTTACTCAAACTTAAAACAAAATTTACTCTAAAACTTCTAAGATTTTATGAAACACTTGGTTGTTTTCATAAACTCCACTAAAGGTACTGGCACGAGGGCCATAAGAAAAAATGGGAACCATACTCCCTGTATGGTCATGGGTAACAAAACCTCCTTCTATTTTGTGTTCATCTACATTTCCGCTAGAAACGCTAAATCCAGAGGTTTCGTGGTCTGCAGTAATAATCACAAGAGTTCCTGGATTATTATCGGCAAACTGAATGACTTTGCTGATGGCTCTATCAAAATCAATTCCTTCTAAAACAATACCTTCTGTGTTGTTGGCATGACCAAAGCTGTCAATTTGAGCAGCTTCTATCATCAAGAAAAAAGGCTGTTGTTTGTTATTTAAAAACTGTAATGCTCCTTGGGTCACCTCTGCCAAAACATTCCCTCTGTCCGACAATATAGATGGCACACCTCCTTCTGCTAAAAAAACTCCAACTCGGTCTGCTTTGGTTTTAGGCAATTCATCAACCTTAGCTAACAAGGTAAATGTATTGTGAATAGGTAAATCGTAAAATGTTTTGGCACCACCAGCAGCAAAAAAGTCGAGTTTGCTTGCTAATAAATCTTGAGCAATTTCCTTTTTTTGCGATCTATCTATCTGATGTGCATAAAAAGAAGACGGTGTTGCTCCTGTAATTTCATCTGTAGTAATAACCCCAGTAGCAAAACCTTTGTTGTGCAATAATTCTGTAATGTTTTGTAAATCTGCTCCATGAACATCGGTACCAATGGCACGATTGTTCGTTTTTTGACCAGTAGCAAGAGCTGTTCCTGCTGCTGCAGAATCGGTGGTAAAATCGTCTGCTGACTGGGTTTTTATCAAGCCAATATTTTTTAACTGTGTTAGCGTTAGCTCTCCTTTATTAGCTAAGGCTGCTGATGAAATTTGAGACAATCCATTTCCATCACCAATTAAAAGAATAATGTTTTTTACCTTTTCTTGTGCGTTGTCGTACGCAAAAGTAGGTTGATACACTTTTGAGGCAATTTTTGCATGAATGGTTCTGTGCTGCAAACTACGTACATAGGTTGCACAACGGTGAGGCTGATCGGTATTGATAACATCAACGCCCAACTCTATAAAAATTCGCCATGCTGTTTTAGAATCTGGTGTTGCCCAAAAACGAAAAGGCTTTCCAAACCTTTTTCCTTTTCTAATTGCTGAGGTTACTTTGTTATAATCTTGATGAGTTAATCTCCCCTTACCATTCCACTCGGAATAGTCTTTAAAACTAGTACTAACCATAGCTACTTTTTTTAAATCTCTAGGTGCTAAATCGGCATCCAATTCTTGATAATCAAAAGAAATATATTTGGGATAGGTATGATACGTATTGGATGCTGGTCTGTTCCCCGAAATCACAAAATTGATGTGCGGATGAGCTACTATTTGCGGGTATTTTTCTAATTCTTTATGAATGGCTTTTAAAGTCTGGATGGCTTCTGATTTTACATCGATTAGTAAAGTAAAGTCCTTGTGCAAATCTTCAGCTTTGCTAGAGATTTGATCAAGAGGTTGTAAATACAATTTATCAAAAGTAGCCTCAGAGTGAATTTCAGAAGCTGTATGTGCAACCATAAGTTGTCCATGTTGTAAAAAAACATCAGCCTCTATAACATTTAAACCGCTAGTAAAAGCAGTCCAAAAAGGAGTTTTTTGCAAATAATCGTTGTGAGATTGTATTCTTATATCTTGATTGTGCTGAGAAAAACATAAGGTGCTAAAAAGCATTAAAACAAAGAGGTAAACTTTATTTTTGAAAACTAAAAACATATACTATTTTTTAAAAAGGTGCTACCGAAATAGCACCTTTTTGGATTTGTGAAAAACTTAATTACTAAAAAACAAACTATCAATTCCAACCTTTGTTCTGAGGAATTCCTGAAGACTGTATTACCTTACTTGGTATAGGCCATACATTCATATAGGTATCATCAAAATTTCTAGCTGGCCAAACAATTTCTGAAGTATATGGAGAATCAGGGTTAGATCTATCTGTATAAATTCTACCATAAATTGGTTGTGCATATGTCTGTTTTGCATCTCCCCAACGAACCAAATCAAAGTGTCTGTTAGCAAATTCTCCCGCCAGTTCTACTCTACGCTCGTGTTTTAAATCGTCCATCGTTGCGTTGGTAATAGACTCCAAACCAGCTCTTTGTCTCACTAAATTTAAAGGAGCATCACCGTTTTGTCCTTGCATAATTAATGCTTCTGCTTTCATTAATAACACCTCTGCATAACGCATTAGAGGCACATTGTAAACGGTAGAGGGATTGTCTCCATTGGAGTTTAAATAAGTTCCTATAGGGTTTTCAAACTGGAATTCGTACATGTATTTGTTGAACTGGAAACCAGACAAAGAGTTTTCTGAGTAATACCTTCTGTCCTCTCCAAAAAAAGTAAAATCGTCACCAAAACTTAAAATTGTTACTGCTTTACGAGCATCACCAACTTCAAATTCGTTGTACAAACCTTCAGATGGTGTGTAATAACCCCAACCGTTGTATTTACCCCAGCCTTTGTTTTCTAACATTACACCTGACAAAATACTTCCATTGTTTACACCAGAATTTACAGACCAAATGTATTCACTTCCCCAATTGTTTAGATGACTGTGTAATTCTCTAAAATCTTGTGATGGATTTCCTGTGTTTACCAACCCTCTACCTGAACCGGAGTTGGTTACCAAATCTGCATATTTTACCACCTCAGCATATCTAGAAGCATCGTATGCTGCCCAGTACAAATTGGTTTTTGCTATGTAAGCCAAAGCAGCATCTTTGTGTGCTCTTCCTTTGTCTTCTGCACTATAGGTTGTAAATAGTGGTAATAAATCTGCAGCTTTTTGCAAATCTTCAACAATCATTGCATAGTTTTCTGTAACACTTGCAGGTCTTGTATAACTACCCGAAGGGTCGAACATATTTTCTTCTGTAACAATAGGCACACCACCATTTACATCATCTCCATACGTATGTGCTACCCAAAAGTAACTAAAGCCACGCATAAAATAGGCTTCTCCCAAAACTCGATTTTTAAGCTCTTGATCGATGTCCATAGCTGGGACATTTAAAATTATATCATTAGCTCTTCTGATAATTCTGTAACTTTTTTCGTAACAAGTAGAAGTGTAACTACCCTCGCTACCATCTATATTAAAATCTTTAATTACATCTGCCGTTGCTTTAATACGTCCTGTAATCATATCATCTGATGCATTTATGTACCAAAAGAAACCTCTACCAAACATTTCTTGATCGTGCATCAATCCATATAAACCATTGGCCGCTTGTATAGCATCGGTTTCATTTTTCCAGTAGTTCGCATTAGAAACACTTCCTAATGGTTGCAAGTCTGTAAAATCATCGGAACAAGAAATGTTGTTTAACGCTAAACAACTTAGCATGATGACTCCTAATTTTCTATATATATTTTTCATTGTTTTTTTAATTTTTTAAACGATTATAAAGACATTAACAATCCTAATGATAGAGTTCTAGCTACAGGATACTTTGCAATGTCCAATCCTTTTCCTCCTACTTCTGGATCCAATCCTGAATAATCTGTTAGGGTAAATAAGTTTTCGGCTGATACATACAATCTTAAAGACGAACCTGTAGCCAATTTGTCCATCACCGCTTTATTAAACGAATATCCTAGAGTGATGTTTTTTACTCTTAAGTAAGATGCATCTTCTAAATACCAGCTAGAAGTTGTTCCAAAGTTTCGGTTGTCGTCTTTGGTTGACAATCTAGGAATATTGGTGTTGGTATTTTCAGGAGTCCATGCGTTTAATACGCGGTTGTCTAAATTGTATCCAGATAAAGAGGCATTGTAAGTAGTGTATTTGTAACCATTAAACGCTTTTACATCTGCTACTCCTTGAAAAATCATGCCCAAGTCGAAACCTTTGTAGTCTAAATTTAAACCAAAATTATATGTAAGTTTTGGTTGATATGCTTTGTAGTATTTTCTATCTGCATCTGAAATTTTACCGTCATTGTTGGTATCTTCAAATTTAAAATCACCTGGTTTTGCGTTGGGCTGAATTAAATTTCCATCTTTGGTATAAGCATCAATTTCTGCTTGATTTTGGAAAATTCCTACATAAGGTACTAAAAATGGCGTGTATAACTCACCTCCTACTTTAGTTTGGTAAGGTCTTAACACACTTCTTACATTATCTCCATGGTTATACGTAACTTGGTTGATAGCATTGTATCCGTCTAGGTTTTCTAATTTATTTTTTAACGAAGTTGCATTGGCGTTTACCTTATATCCCAAAGCTCCTATTTTATTTTGATAGGTAGCTGCAATTTCAAAACCAGTATTTTTAACCTCTCCTCCATTTACACTTGCAGGACTAATTCCTTGGTTTAAATCAGACAAACCAGGAATAATCATTCCTTTGGTTGTTTTCTCAAAATAATCAAAGGTTAGATTTAAACTGTGGTTTAAGAACGAAACATCAAAACCAAGGTCTAAAGACTCAATCGTTTCCCATTTTAAATCTGCATTTCCGTTTCTTCCTACATACCTACCAATATTGTCTGGCTTAGCATCTTCACCAATTACAACGTTTCCTGCGCTAATAGGAACATCAAAAGCGTAGTATCCTGAAATAGATCTAATATTTCCTATTTCTCCCCAAGATGCTCTAATTTTAAAGTCATCAATAGCGTTTACATCAAAAAAGTTTTCGTTAGAAATTCTCCATCCAGCAGAAACAGATGGAAAAAAATCTGATTGATTGCTTCCCTTTAATCTAGAAGTTGTGTCTTCACGACCACTTGCAGATAGGTAATATTTGTTTGCATAGCTGTACATTACTCTGGCAATGGCAGAAGTTAAACCTTCTTCAAATGGACTGTTAGAAGGCTGTCTTACGTCGTTTGCATTTCTTATGTATTGGTTGTACGCTTCTTCCGAAGAAAAATCATATCCTATAATAGAGAAAGAATCTCCTTTTTCTTTTTGAGCAGAATAGACAACTGTTGCATTTACATCATGATCTCCAAAAGATTTTTTATAGCTTAACTGGTTTTCCCAAATCCACTTGTTTGCTGTATAAGTGCTTTGAGATAGTGAATTTTGATTGCTAGATCTCCCCAATTCAGGAACTTTAGGAGTAAATTCCTTGCTTTGGTTGTGCTTGTAAGCAAAAGAATAGTTCGACTTAAAAGAAAGTCCGTCCCAAATATCGTAAGCTAAAAATGCATTTACATTTACATGTGTTCTCGGTGAAGTTTTAGTAGGCCTTAGCAACAATGCAAGCGGATTGTAGGTATCACCATATGCACCAGCAAAATCTGACAAATCTTCCGGAACAACACCTGCAAAACTTCCATCTTGGTAACGTGTTGGCGATGCAGAAGGCATATAAATTGCATTGATAATGGTACCAGAATACGGATTGTCTGTATTGGTTCCGTATGCTTCGTCTCTAGACAAATACAAATTTTCTCCAACAGTTAATTTTTCGGTAATATTGTACGTAGATTTTAACCTTAGGTTGTAACTTTTAGACTTGGTTCCTTCTAAAACACCTTCTCTGTCTCTGTAAGCAAAAGAAGTAAAATAGTTAAAGCTTTTTCCAGCTCCACTTAAATCTACGTTGATGTTATTTACTTTAGCATCTCTAAAAATAGCATCTATCCAATTGGTTCTGTTTACTTGTCCATAAGGATTTAAAGTAGCATCGTGTGCAGATTGTCTTGGTACCCCTGCATTGTCTGCTGCAATATTGTATACATCTGCTTGCTGTTGTGCAGTTAAAGGTGTTGGCAAATTGGTTGCACTGTTGATTGCTGTGTAATAATTTACACTTAATTTAGGTTTTCCTTCTTTTCCTTTTTTAGTTTCTATTACAATTACCCCTGCCGATGCCTGAGCTCCATAAATTGCTGCTGCTGCTGCATCTTTTAGTACAGAAACAGAAGCAATGTCGTTAGGATTGATATCGGGTCCATTATATGGAAAACCGTCTACAACAATTAAAGGAGATTCTGAGTTAAAAGAACCCACACCTCTAATTTTAATATCAGCACCACTGGTTGGATCACCTCCTTGGTTAGACACAGTAACCCCAGCAATGTTTCCTTGTAAAAACTCTTTGTATCCAGCAACCGGTCTACTTTGGATGCTTTCTACATTGGATGCAATTCCGATAGAAGATGTTAAATCTCCTTTTTTTGCCGATCCATAACCAATTAAGACTACTTCATCCAAGTTGCTAGCATCTTCTGCTAAAGAAATTTCTAAAAATTGCTCGCCAACAAAGCTAGTTTCTTGATTTTTATAACCTAAAGAAGAAACTTCTATAATTCCTTTACTTGCTTTAGATTCTAGTACAAAATTACCATCAAAATCGGTAATGGTAGAATTTGTTTTCCCTTTAAGCACTATATAAGCACCTGGTACTGGCATGTTATCTGCTTTAGAAACTACTTTCCCTTTTACAGTAACTTGTGCAAAGGAATGCGAAATACATCCCAAAAGCACTAATAAAAATACATACGTTTTTTTCATTTAAATAGATTCGTTTTAATTCTGCCCAAATGTACCTGTCTGGTAATGCTTAAGGGGTGGAATATTGTTTTGTAAAAGTGTATTTTGGTTTCAAAATGGGAGGTAAAAAAGAACAAAAAAGGGGTAATTTGGTTACACTAACATTAGGATAACATTGCCATAATCCTATACTAACAAGTTGTTATTGATTTTTTGTATTCTTTGGGACTCATTCCAAAATACTTTTTAAACGACCTAGCAAAGTATTTAGGATCGTTAAAACCACATTCAAAACTAACCTCAGAAACATTTAACTTTTTATTTTCTAATAAAAATGCTGCTTTTTGAAATCTAAGTGAAGTAATAACATCCGACGGTGATTGATTTAAAACTTCTTTAAACAATCGGTAGCATTTTACTCTAGAAATTCCCAACAACTCTATCAGCATCTCTACATTAAACAAAGGGTTAGAGAGTTCTTTTTTTATAATCTCTAAACTGTTTTTAACCATTTTATCATTCGGGTTCTCTAGTTCTGTACCGTTGGTTAAAATCTGAAAAATTTCTTTTTGTAATTTGTTCTTAGCTTCTTTTTTCTTGGGTTGTAATAAAGACGAAATTTTCTTAAAAATAAAAGATTCACTTGCAGGTAGCTGAATAACAGCATCAATTCCGTACTCTACCGATTGCTCTTGCAGTGTATAGTTAATTTCTTCGGAAATAAACAACTTAGGCAGATGCAAAGTTTTATCTTTTTTGTGTTCTTGTAAAAAACTAGTGAACTCTTTGGTAAAATAGGCTTGATAAAACACCAACATATGAACCTCTATTTGCTGTAAAGCCGATTTTACATCTTGTACTGCGGTTTCAAAAAGTAAATTGTATTGGTTGTTTTCTAATAATTGATGTGCTATTTCTAAACTTTCTGCTTCACAAAAAATCAATACAGTTTGCTTATTAGAATCTAATTTTTCGTTTAAATTTAGATGTTTCCAAGCAATTACTTCTGTTACTTTTTCTTGAACCATCAACTCCATTGGAATACAAACAGACAACTGTATGCTGTTTTTAGTTGGTTCTTGCACCGTAAAAGTTCCATTAACATCTTGTAGCAAAACTTTTAATGCCTTGTGATAAGGACTAAATTTAAAAATACTTTCCCAGCTATTTACCAACACCAAACTAGAAGAGGTTAAGGAAAGTTGAAACTGATTTTCTTGATGTGTAATTTGCAAAGATAGTTTACTTTGCTCGTCTGCATACTTACAAATATCGTTAAACAAATATTGCATTATTAGCTTAAAACGAATCAAATCGGTTTCTACCCAACCAAAATCTTTATCTACTGTTACCGAAAACTGCACGTTGTTTTGATGCAATTTTCCTTTTAATTTTTCGATTATTTTCATCAAAATAGGAGACAAATCTATGGAACTGGTTTTGTATTTCTGCAAGTCTTTTACATGATCTAGGTAATTCCATTCCGAAATTAAATTGATCAACTTTAACGATTGTTTTTGTAATTTTTTTTGAGCCTCCGACTCTTTAATTTGATGTGCTACTTTTACAATTTTATTGATTGGATTTTGAAACTCTGACAAGACAAAAGTTTTAAATTTGTCTATTTCAAAGTCTTCATTCTTAAGATTGTTGTGCAATTCTAACAGCTTTTCTTTTTGAAAAAAGATTTCTTTGTTTTTATCGTCTAAAGTTTTGTTTATCAGAATTAAATCTTGTTTTTGTTGCTGTATAACTTTGGTTCTTTGTGCTATTTTTTCTTCTAACTTTTGTTGCTGTAATAATGCATTTTTATTTTTTACGTAAATTAGAATACTAAAAATAATCAGCATCAATAAGCACATCAATCCATAAAAAAGAGGAGATTCGTAAAAAGCCTGTTCAATTTCAATATTAAAAAACTTTTGACCTTCTTGTATAGAATCGGCATCTTTTACATAAAAAGTGTATACCCCTGTGGGAATGTTTTTATATTGAATTTCGGGCTTATTTATGTCTATGGTTTTCCATTTGTTATCGTATCCTTTTAACTGATATAAAAAGTTTTTATTGGCCAATCTGTTGGTAGGGAAAACAATGGGAGTTACTGAAACATTTAGTTCATTTTCGGAATGCTTTTTATGAATTGTACTAGGATAATGTTCTTTATTATTAACCAACACCCTAAGATTGGGATGCACCTCTCTAAATTGAATGTTATTTGGGCTGAAATAATTCAATCCGTTTACACCACCAAAAAACATTACTCCCTTTTCGTCTTGATAATAAGAACCTTCGGAAAACTCTGGTGCTTGCCAACCTTCGTTAGGGTCTAAAACATGAATTTTAAATGTATTTTTATCAACCGTAGCAATTCCCTTAGTAGTACTTAGCCACATTTGTTGGTTGTTTTCTAACAAACCGTACACCATATGGCTTGGCAATCCATCTTGCTCTGTAATGTTTTTTATCAATCCTTTTTGGGGATGATAAATACTCAATCCACCTAAACTAGCAATCCAAATATTTTGGGTGATTTTGTCTTTGTAAACCGAATAAATACTGTTTCCTAAAATACCATCGTTAAGGGTAATATTTCTAGATTTTCCTGTTTGTAAATCTAGCAAAATCACTCCATCTAACTCCGTAGCTACCAACAGTTGTTGTTCGTGTTTTCTTACATTTCTTATATGGTATTTTTCTAGTGATTTTTGTCCTTTAAATGCTTCAAATTTATTGGTTTTTAAATTGAATTTTGCCACACCACCCCAACAAGCAATCCACAAAAATTGCTGCTTATCTTCATAAACATAATAATTACGATTGTTGGGTAAATTTGCATCGTCTTTTGCTTGATAAATTTGATAAGAATCCTTGTAAATTCTTAGCAACCCAGCATAAGTTCCTACCCAAACACTACCGTCAGAGGAGGTAAACAAGCTTCTTACCCGATCCCAATCTGGATTTAAAGTTCTTTCGTAAAATTTGTATTGTAAATAGCAATTAGTGTTATAATCAAAATAATACAAACCTTGCGTATAATAACCCAACCAAATTTCTCCATTAAAATCTTTGGTAACTGCCCTAATTGTTTCGTTAGGCAAATGTGGGTATTTTACTGGATGATGAATAACCGATGAAATGGACTCTGAACCTTGATAAGCCATACTTAATCCACCATCTTTTTGTGCCAACCAAATGTTTCCAAAAACATCTAAATGTAATTTAACAACCTCATTGCTATTAAAACTATAAGGGGCGTATAAATCTGACACATAATGTTCTATAGCTCCATTATTTAAGTTTTCTAAACTATTGGGTATTCTATAAATTCCATTTTTACGTGTCGCAATCCAAACATTACCTTGCGGATCTTTTAGCACATCGTTAATAATTAAATCTGGATATTTTTTTAGAATTCTATCTCTAAACATTGGATAGGTTTCTTGTGAAAGTTGTGAGTTGTTTTTACGTAGAAATCCATTGTTTATAAACTCATGCCATCCTCCTTCTGTGTAGACCATTGCATTGCCATCCACAGATATTTTTAGACTGCTTATCGGTTTTTTAAAATCATAGTTCTCAAACTTGTGATTTCCTACATATCTAGATACTTTTCCTTCGTTGGTTAAAATCCATATATGCTGACAGGCATCTTTTTTTAAATAAAAAATTTGATTTCCTGCTATAGAAGTTGTGTCGTTAAGTTGATGTTTGTAAGTAGTAATTTTTTGACCATCAAAATAATTTAGTCCATCCCAAGTAGCAATCCACAAACCACCATCCTTGCCATTCTCTATATCTACAACAGAGTTGTTAGAAAGTCCGTTGTGAGTAGTATAGCTTTTGAATTTTATTTTTTGACCAAAAACCGTGTGAAAAATTAAAAAAAAAAGAATCCGAATTTCAAACCGCATGTTACACTTTTTAGTAACCTGCAAGTTTATTTATACGGACTCATTTTTTCTAAAGAATGCTATTAAGTTTATGGTACTGTAACTTTACTTTATAGTTACCAACTGTTTAAACGCTGAAAAGAAGAATAACAAAAGGTAGGATTGATATACCACCCAAAACCAAATATTTTTTAGGTTGATTTGAAACTCTTGAGGAGTTTCTGTAAAAATATTTCCGTTGTTGATTTTCCAGATATAAAAACCCAAGTACAATATCAAACCAATGGCAATAAAATGGCTTAACATCATAAAAATACGCAATAAAACCACCGAAATAGGTCTAAATACTTTTTGAAAATAAATAATGCTACCAATAAAGAAAAAATACAAATGTACCAGCCAAATACAATTAGGAACCATGTACAGTGTACCAAACACATTAAAATCTGTTAAAAATAAGACAGAACAAATAGCAAAAATAAAGGCAATAATTTGTTGTTTTAACATAGCTATAATAGTTTATAAATTTCTTTTAAAATGGTAGATGTAGCTCCTAAATTCTGAGTTACATAGTTTTTGGTAATGGTAGATTTGTTTTCTCTTATAAAATCATTATCCCTTAACTCGTTTAACTCAGAAATTAAATCTTTAACGTTGGTAACACTAATACATCCCTTTAAAGCTACTAAATCTTGTACTTCTTTAAACTTTTTAAAGTTAGGACCAATAACAATAGGCAATCCATAAGTTGCTGCCTCTAAAGTATTGTGCACTCCGCTTTTGGTATAACCTCCTCCTACATAAGCCACATGAGCATAAGCATATATTTTGGATAAAATTCCAAAAGTATCAACAACAAAAACATCGTATTCAGAAAGATTTTTCCCCTCTTTTTCAGAAAATAAGACAACTTTTTTTTGACAGTTTTTTTGTAGATTCTGAATGTCTTCTTTTTTGATATTATGCGGTGCAATGATAAATTTTTCGTTTTCCTTAGCCTGATGATTGATGTATGCAAGCAATTGTTCCTCGTCTTCTGGCCAAGTGCTACCTGCTACCAACACGTATGCATCCTGAACAAATGCTTGTATAAAATCTAATTTTTCGTTGCTTTCTATTAGTTTCTGAACTCTGTCAAAACGAGTATCTCCTGCAATAGTAACATTGTTAAAACCAATATAAGTTAATAGTTTTTTTGACAAGGCATCTTGTACAAAAAAATGAGTAAAAGCCTTTAAAGCTTTATTCATCCAAAATCCATACGGTTTAAAAAATTGTTGATTTTCTCTAAAGATTCCTGAAATTAGCAATGTAGGAATTTGCTGTTCTTTAAGTTCTAACAGGTAATTGGGCCAAAATTCGTACTTAATAAAAATAGCAACCTTTGGTTTTAGTGTTGTTACCCACTTTTTTGCATTGCCCATCGTATCCATAGGCAAATAACAAACACAGCTAGCCAAGGGATAATCTTTTCTAACCTGGTAACCAGAAGGCGAAAAAAATGTAACTAAAATTTGATGTTCAGGATGTGTTTTTTTTAAAGCTTCAATAATGGGTCTACCTTGTTCAAATTCTCCTAAAGATGCTGCATGAATCCAAACGACTGATTTATTTGCATCTATTTCTTTAGCTATTTTAGAAAAACTCTGTCTTCTTCCTTGAACAAACAATTTTATTTTTGGTTGAAACAGAGCCACCAAACGCAACAAAAAAGTCGCTAAATGAGTAAAAAGTGTATAGATTATTTGCATGCAACAAAACTAAAAAATAGTCGTTTATTAACTTTATATCCTCTTTTATTTTTTACTTTGGAACAAGTTTTGATTTTTACCAAAAGTGAAACAAAATAACAACACTATGAAAAACACCACTGCTTTTTTTCTATTATTTTTTGTCTTCTTTTTTACCAATGCTCAAATAAAAAAAGCCTACAAAGATGGAGAAAAAATTACGTACAGAATTCACTACGGATTGGTAAATGCAGGATACGCAACCATAGAAGTAAACGATACCCTAATTAACAACAAAACAATAGAACACGTAAACGGAAAAGGTTGGACAGTAGGCATGTTACGTTGGGTTTTTCCTGTAAAAGACAACTATCAATCTTTTATCAATACCAAAACAGGATTACCTGTAAGAGCTATAAGAAAGCTTAAAGAAGGAGGATACACAAAAAATGTAGAACTTATTTTTAATCATGATAGTGTTCTAACCTTAGACCACAAACACAAAAAACAAAAATCTGTAGCTGCCAAAAATGTACAAGACATGATTTCTGCATTTTATTACTTAAGAAACAACGTTCCTGAAAAATTGGCAGTAAACGATTATGTAGAAATTGATATGTTTTTTGATCATAAAAAATTCCCTTTTAAGCTCATCAAACTAGGAGAAGAAAAATTGGAAACCAAATTTGGAAATGTTAACTGTCTTGTGTTTAGACCTATGGTAAAATCTGGAAGAGTTTTTAAAGCCAAAGAAAGCTTAACGCTTTGGGTTACCAACGATGCCAATCGTATTCCGGTAAGAGTAAAAGCTGAATTGGCTGTGGGTTCTTTAAAAGCTGACATTCATGATTATAAGAACTTGGCACATCCTACTACATTTCATAAAAATCCATAAAATAAATTGTACTTTTGTACGCTAATTAAAATTAAAGGTTAGCAATTTTGAGACACATTTTTATTTACATACTACTCTTTTCTGTTATTTTATCTTGTAATGCCCCTCAAGAAAAAAAAGTTAGTATTCCAAAAAAAATTGAAAAACCAGCCCCACCAAAAAAGTTATTTGGGTACATTTTGGATGATTATAAGGTTGTAAAAAGTAAAATTAAACGAGGGGAAACCTTTGGAACTATTATGGATAAATATCATGTAGGACCAGGAAAAGTTTACGAAATAGTTAACAAAATAAAACCTGAATTTGACTTAAGAAGATTAAGAGCAGGTAAAAACTATACCATTCTAAAAAGTAAAGATTCTACAGAACAAGCCAAAGTATTTATTTATCAGCAAGACTTAATTCACTATGCAATTGTAGATTTTAAAGACTCTATTTTTACCAAAAAAGTAGAAAAAGAAGTAACTGTAAAATTGCAAAAGGCTTCCGGAATTATAGAAAGTTCACTCTCTCAAACCTTAGACGATATGCATGTTAGTCCTATTGTAGCTAATGATTTATCAGAAATTTATGCATGGACTATAGACTTCTTTAGATTGCAAAAAAACGATCGTTTTAAAATTGTCTACGAACAAAAATTTATAGAAGACAGTATTCCCGCAGGAATTGGTAGAATTCGATCGGCTTTGTTTGAACATTCTGGAACTCCCTTTTATGCTTTTAAATACGTACCCGATAGCATTACTGGTATAGAGGAATATTTTGATGATAAAGCCAACAATTTAAGAAGAGCATTTTTAAAAGCTCCTTTAAAATTTAGTCGTATTTCTTCTCGCTATAATTTACGAAGAAAAATTGCCTTTTATGGTAGAGTTAAACCTCATTTAGGAACCGATTTTGCAGCTCCCATAGGAAGTCCAATTATGAGTACTGCCAACGGACAGGTAATAGAATCTAAATACAGAGGCGGTAACGGGAATTACGTAAAAATTAGACACAACGCTACCTATACCACACAATACCTACATATGAAAAAAAGAAAAGTAAAAGTAGGAGACTATGTAAAACAAGGAGATATAATAGGTTGGGTAGGTATGACAGGAAATACATCAGGACCTCATGTTTGTTATCGCTTTTGGAAAAATGGAAGGCAAGTAGATCCTTTAAAAGAAAAATTACCCGAAGCCGAACCTTTGCCAAAAAAAATTCAAGAACAATATTTAGTCGATATCCAACCATTAAAACAAGAATTGGATGCTATTCCATATCAAACCAAAAATTAACATATGTCTTTAAAAAACATCAACCCTACAAAAACAAATGCTTGGAAAAAATTAGCTGAGCATTTTGAAGCAACAAAAAATTTAGAGTTAAAAGAATTGTTTGCTACGGATGCAGAGCGAAACCACAAATTTAGCATTGCTCTGGACGATTTTAAATTGAATTTTGCAAAAAACAGAATCAACAATGAAACCCTAGGTTTGTTAGTAGATCTAGCTAAAGAAACTGAGCTAGCAGATGCCATTGATAAGTATTTTGGAGGAGCCACAATTAATGCTACCGAAGGAAGAGCTGTATTGCATACTGCCCTAAGAAACAATAGTGGAAATGCTGTAGTAGTAGATGGTGAAGATGTAATGCTAGAAATAAAAGAAACCAATAAAAAAATTAAAAATTTTACCGAAAAAGTAATTTCTGGAAACTGGAAAGGTTACACGGGTAAAGAAATTACCACAATTGTAAATATTGGTATTGGAGGTTCTGACTTAGGACCTGATATGGTTGTTAAAGGCTTGGAATATTACAAGAATAATTTAACCACACATTTTGTTTCTAATATTGATGGAGATCATGTTTCTGAAGTAATTAAAAAATTAGATCCAGAAACTACGTTGTTTGTAATTGTATCAAAAACATTTACTACACAAGAAACTATTGGAAATGCAACCACTATTAAAGAATGGTTCTTAGAAACTGCTTCTGAAGCAGATGTTGCCAAGCATTTTGTGGCTGTTTCTACCAATCTAGAAGCGGTGGCTAACTTTGGTATCGACTCTGAAAACGTATTTCCAATGTGGAGTTGGGTAGGTGGACGTTTCTCTTTATGGTCTGCTGTTGGGTTGTCTATTGCTTTGTCTGTTGGATATGAAAACTATGCTGATTTGCTAAACGGAGCTTATCAAATGGACGAGCATTTTAAAACGGCTGATTTTGATAAGAACATACCTGTCGTTTTAGCTTTGTTGAGCATTTGGTATAACAACTTCTACGGAGCAGAAAGTGAAGCAATTTTACCATACACTCAATACCTAAACACCTTACCTGCATACCTACAACAAGCATTTATGGAAAGTAATGGTAAGTCTATAGATAGAGATGGAAACGAAGTAGATTACCAAACAGGAACCATTATTTGGGGAGCTGCAGGAACCAACATGCAACATGCATTTATGCAATTGGTACATCAAGGAACTAAATTAATTCCGTGTGACTTTATTGGTTTTGAAGAATCATTATATGGAAAAGAAGATCATCACAAAAAGCTGATGGCAAATTTTTACGGACAACAAGATGCTTTGTGTTTTGGTAAAACTAAAGAAGAAGTATTAGAAAGCGGTGTAGCTGCAGATGCTATAGAATTGCCTTTTAAAGTCTTTACAGGTAACAGACCTAGTAACTGTATTACAGCTACAAAATTAAGTCCTAATAGCCTAGGAAAAATCATAGCCATGTATGAACATAAGATTTTTGTACAAGGAATTATCTGGAACATTTTTAGTTTTGATCAATTTGGTGTAGAGCTAGGAAAAGAAATGGCTAAAAAGCTTTTAAAATAAAAAAAGATTTCCCTATTTTATAAAGGCCTAATAATCAAATATTAGGCTTTTTTTGGCACTTATCTTGATAGTAAACAAATGTTAACCAAATACATTTTACATCATGAAAATCAAGAAAAATCCAAAAGCAAATTTAGAACATTATAGCGGTGTTTTTACCTTATTAGGGCTTGTTCTAACCTTATTTATTAGCTATGTTGTTCTAGAACACAAAAGTTATGCAGCCATTAAACACCCAGATGTTTACAAACCCACAATGTATGACGAACAAGAAACTATAACTTATGTTCATTTGCCAAAACCAAAAATACAAGCACCTAAAGTACAAGAAACTTTATCCGAACCCAAAATAGACTTGATAAAAGAACCTGTTGCAAAGCCAGATGCAAACAACTTTAACAAAACAGAAAATGAAAACTTAATTCAAGAAACTCCCCTTACCCCTAGTAATGAAAACACGAGTAAAATTGATCAAAGTTCTATTATTTATGATAAAGAAGAAGAAGCATTGGTTGAAGAAACCATTCACTATGTAGCAGTTCAAAATGTTCCTGTTTTTCCTGGATGTGAAAAGTACAAAGATGATAAAAAAAAGTCCATGCAATGTTTTAGCAAAGGAGTTTCTAAATTTTTTAACAAAAACTTTGATACTGAAATTGCAAACGATTTAAACTTACAAGGTGTTCAAAATATTGGTTGTGTGTTTGTTATAGACACAAATGGACAAATAAAACCTGACGTAAAAACATCTAAAACACATCCTGAATTGGCTAAAGAAATTAAAAGTATTTTAAAGAAATTACCCAAAATGCAACCTGCTAAACAAAATGGAAAAGCAGTAAATATGATGTATTCTTTACCTATTCGATTTAGATTAGAATAATTTTCAAAAAAAATCCATCTTAGTTTAACCAAGATGGATTTTTAATATTTTAACAAGATACTTGTTATGCTTCTAAAGCTGCAATACCTGGTAATGTTTTCCCTTCCATATATTCTAACAAGGCACCACCTCCTGTAGATACATAAGAAACATCATCTCCAAAACCTAAGTTGTTGATTGCTGCTGCAGAATCTCCACCTCCAATTAAAGAGAAAGCTCCATTTTCTGTAGCAGCTTTTACAGCCTTAGCTACTTCAATAGTTCCTGTTGCGTATAATGGAATTTCAGAAACCCCCATTGGTCCATTCCATATCACGGTCTTAGATTCTGTAATAATCTTAGAGAACTTCTCAATAGTTTGAGGTCCAATATCAAATCCTTCCCATCCATCAGGAATTTGTCCTCTTAATACTACTTGCGTATTTGCATCGTTAGAGAAATCATCTCCTAATAAGTTATCAATTGGGAATACTAATTCTACACCTTTATCTTTTGCTTTTTGTTCTAATTCTAAAACATAATCTAGTAAATCATCCTGACATAAAGAGTTACCTATAGTTCCTCCTTCTGCTTTGGCAAAGGTATAAGACATTCCACCACCAATGATAATGGTATCAGCAACATCTAATAATTTTTCTATGATTAAAATTTTATCAGAAACTTTAGCACCTCCCATGATAGCAGTTACAGGCTTGTCTCCTCCTTTTAATACTCTGTCGGCATTCACTAATTCAGCCTCAATTACAAATCCAGCAAATTTGTCTTCAAAATGCTTTGCTACAATTGTAGTAGAAGCGTGTGCACGGTGAGCTGTACCAAAGGCATCGTTTACATATACATCTCCTAATTTAGCTAACTGAGCTGCAAATTCTTCGTCTCCTTTGGTTTCTTCTGCAAAGAAACGTACGTTTTCTAATAATAAAACTTGTCCTGGTTCTAAAGCAGCAACAGCAGCTTCTGCATCTGCACCAACAGTTGCTCCTGCAAATTTAACTTCTACTCCTAAAATTTCTGAAGTTGTTTTAACAATGTGTCTTAAAGAAAATTTATCTTCTACTCCTTTAGGACGTCCTAAATGAGACATTAAAACAGCAGAACCACCATCTTCTAGTATTTTAATAATAGTAGGCTTGGCTGCCTTTAATCTTGTTGTATCGGTTACGTTAAAATCTGCATCCAATGGTACGTTAAAATCAACCCTTACTAAGGCTTTTTTATCCTTGAAATTAAAATCTTTAATGGTTTTCATTTCTTATTAATGTTAAAATTTATTAACAAATATAATTTAATTACCCATAAACTTATCACTGAAAAAAAAAAGCTACTAAAACGTTTTTTGTACATCAATAAAAGTAGTTTTAAAAGTCTAAAAAATAGCTTTGTTACTTTTTTAATAAAAAAACTGCCTTTTTAGAAGCAGTTTTTTTATTAAATTAATTTACTCTTTTATAAATTTTACTGTTTTAAAGTTGTTAATCGAAATCACTTTCATGTAATAAATTCCTGCAGGTAGATTTTCTAAATTAACTATACTATTTAATGAATTTTCTTGTCTTCTTATTAATTCTTTTCCTATACTATTATAAACAATTATTTTTTTAATGAATTCTTGACTATTTATATTTAAATGTGTTTTGACTGGATTAGGACTGTATGTAAATTTTAATTCATTTTTATTAGAACTTAACGAAGCTCCATTAAGGCTAACGTTATCAAGAGCTAAATAATCAGATGCTCCATTTTGATAAGCTCCAAACCTTAGTCTTACATAATTATGACCAGATGGTATATTGTAAGTGAATTCTTGCCATGTATTTCCTACTGAAGAAAGGTTAGAACCACTTGGGTTAGGTACAATATCTACGTGTACATCTGGAGATGTCCAGTCAGAACCATTGTTATATGATAATTCATAAAAGAAAAAATCACTTGAATCATATCCTTCAAATTCACACATAAATGAAAGTGTTACTGCATTTCCTTGAATATTAACGGTATCAAAAGTTAAGTAATGATCTGGGGTTGTATCGCCTGTTTGGCTTTCTGAATATGGATTATCTAAGTCTCTACCTACCCAGTAATTACTTCCTTCAAAAGGTCCTCCTAGTGAACCAATAGGAGTAGAAAATGTAGTCCATAAATCAGTATCGGAATTAAGATTATAAGCAGGAATATTTGATGAATAATTCCAAGTATCCGAAGCCGAAGATTCAAAACCTTGAAATGCTAATTGAGCATTTGCAGTTAATGAGAAAACTGAAAGTAAGCATAAGATAATTTTTTTCATTTTTAATATTTGTTAACGATTTATAATAATCCCGCAATATATGATTTATTTGGAATATACTATGGACCGTATTTTAAATCAATTTCTATTACTCCGTTTCCTCCTCTCATCCCCCAATGTCCTGCTTGATTTCCCAATAGCACTCTAACATTTTTAACTTCCATTGGCATTACTCCAGAAATATCGTTTACTACAATACCATCTATAACCAACAAAGCATGGATATCTGCAAAAATAGAGTTCTCACCTCTTGCGTTTAATAAAACTTGAGTCGTTCCATCCAAATCCATCAATTTTGCTCCTGGATATTTGTATTGTATAATATCGTAAATAGAAGGCAACGTTTCTAAAAAATTATTTTGTGCTCTTTTGTATTCTAGTGCATGTTTTAATATTTTTTTTGCAACATGCAAAGATTTGGTAGCTTTGGTAAAAGATCTTTTGCTATTCTCATCATAATACATGTTTACAGTTAAATCCTTTTCTAAAGGAAGTTCTACAGTTCTTTTTTCTTTAAAAAAACCATCCGCATAAAAATGTAACTCATCTTTATCTTTTATACGAATTTGAAACCGACCTAGACTATCCGTAAATACTACATTTTTAGTTTTTCCAGATTTTATTTTTACTTGGTTTAGTGGATATTCTTTAAAAGTAACTACCGTTCCTTTTATTGTTTTAGTTTGACCAAATAATACGGCACTAAAAAAAAGCTGTAAAATAATTAAGTATTTGAATTTCATGACTTTAATTTTATTAAAAATACAAAAAATATTGCATTCTGAAAGCGGTTAGATTTGTCTCTTAGCAATGTAAAAAAACTTATCTTTGAGCATGCTTTTTAACAATATTATTGGTCAGGAACATCTTATCAATCATCTTAAAAAAACTGTTGATTCGGGTAGAATTGCTCACGCTCAACTGTTTGTTGGAAAAGAAGGTGTAGGTACTTTGGCTACTGCTATAGCTTATGCATCGTACATTTTATGTAATGTAGACGAGAAGTGTAGTTTAAGAGTTAAAAACTTTCAACACCCTGATCTCCATTTTGCTTTTCCTACAGCAGTTAATGATAAAATTAAAAAACATCCTGTCAGTACTCTTTTTTACGAAGAATGGAGAAATTTTATTACCAAAAAACCTTACGGAAGCTTATTTGATTGGTATCAATATATTGGTATAGAAAACAAACAAGGACAAATTGGAGTTGATGAAGCCGAAGAAATTGTAAAAAAATTAAAGCTAAAATCTTTTGAAGGGGGCTATAAAATTATGATTATTTGGATGGCAGAAAAAATGAATGTAGCTGCCAGCAACAAATTGTTAAAACTAATAGAAGAACCTCCAAAAAAAACAATTTTCCTACTAGTAGTAGAACAAAAAGAACTGTTGATTAATACTATTTTGTCTAGATGTCAACTACTAGATTTTCCTTTGTTAAGTGAACAAAACATAGCTGATACATTAATAGAAAAAGAGAATTCTTATCCTGCCGAAGCATTAAAAATTGCTCATCAATCTGAGGGTAATTATAGAAAAGCCTTGCAATTAATAAAGCAAGAAGGGAATGATTTAGAGTTTGAACAACTTTTTATTATCTGGGTTCGTGCTGCTTTTAAAGCCAAAGGAAATGCAAGCGTTATTCAAGATTTAATATCATGGTCCGATACCATTGCTAGTTTTGGAAGAGAAAAACAAAAACAATTTTTAGATTTTTGTTTGCAATTTTTTAGACAAGCCATGCTTTTAAATTATGGTGCAAAAGACTTGGTGTTTTTTGAACCTAGAACTAAAGGATTTGCGTTAGATAAATTTGCCCCTTTTATACATGGTGCTAATATTACCGAAATAACACAAGAACTTAACGATGCAAATTATCATATAGAACGTAATGGTAATGCCAAATTAATTTTACTAGACACTTCTATAAAACTGACAAGATTGCTACACAAAAAAGAGCAATAAAATACTTTTTTACTGTTTTTTGTGTAAAATCAGTTTTTTTTAGGCTCTAGAGTAAAAAATAACTAATTTTGTACCTATTAATTTAATTTTAGCAAATCTACTTATTATTAGCTTTTAAAAGCATTTATACAACTTTTGTTTTTTTTCATAGTAAAAACAAGTTTTCCCTGTAATAACCCACCCAAATTATTACGGGGATTTTTTTTGAATTGACATGAATACATACATCCTTTTATTTTTATTAATTTCTTTTGGTTACTCTTTATATGAAAAATTAAAAGATAAAAAAGGATACACCATATTTTTAGAAAATCATCTCAAACAAAAAAAGTGGTCAAGCTTATTTTGGTGGTTATTAGTTTTAATCAACTCTTCTGTTTTTATTTTTTTGAGTATTGGTATTTTTCAAGTTTTTTTACAACAAAATTTTTTACCCTTAAAGTGTATTTACGAATACAATGCTGTGGCTATAATAGTTTTACTTTTTGGTCAGAGAATGGCAGGAGATTATCAAGGAGCAGCAAATTTGGGAATTTACTTTTTGATAGTAATTTTTGGAGAGTATATAAATTCCTTGTCATAAAAACAATCATAATAATAATTTATAGTAAATTATTATTCTATTGAAAACGTCTTTAAAAAAATAGCCTTTTAAATTCGATTTAAGAGACTTTTAGATTTTAACAACCCAATTGTATATTATTATTATTTTAAAAGCAATAAAGGGTTAATTATTCGTTTTTCATGTTTTTAAGCAAATAGATTAGAGAGGAATACTCTCCTGTTCTTTTGGCAGCCTTGTTTGATTTGATTCCATTGATAAAAGCTTTAAAAAAATTCTTTTTGCCTGTTTTATATTCTTCACTTAATAACGATACGTAAAACGCATCAAATTTCATTGGCAATGTTTTTACTACTTTTAACAATTCTGTAGAAAATAATCTATGTATAGCTGTTTGTGAAAAATGCCATAAATGTCTAGGTACATCAAAAGCAGCCCAAAATTCTTTATAATGTTCCGCATCGTAACTTTTATAGTTTGGAACGGCAATTATCAAAACTCCATCAGGTTTTAACAGTTGTTTTAGTCTGTAAATATATTTATCCAAATCGTGCACATGCTCTAAAACGTGCCAAAGAGTAATAACATCAAACTGATAAGGATTTACATTTTCTTCTTTATAAGTTGCATCAAACTTTAAAACTTCTTTTTCTACATTTTTAGTTTCATGTTCGGTATGATGATAGAGTTTGGTGTGTTTGTAACTTTTTTTATAGTCTAAATTATTTTCTTTACTTGCGTATTCATCTTCAAAAAAAGCATGGATATCAGAATATAAATATGTGTTTTTATTTAATTTATCTTCTGCTTTTTTTCTGGCTTTTAAACTTGGTTCTATCCCTGTAACCTTCCATCCATTTTGTTGGCAAATAGCTAAAAAATCACCCGTTCCACAACCTATATCTAGCAATGTTTTGTTTTCTACTGGAAATGAATTGAGCAATTGTAACTTTTTATTTAACGTATATTTTTTTACCCAACTGTAAATATATTCAGTAACATTTTTTTTTCGATCTGTATGAGAAATATATGCTTCGCTTTGATAATATTTTTCTAAATCTCCTTTTTTAGGCCTAGGATTGGTAATTAATAAATCAATCCTATCATCCAAAATCAATTCAAATGTTTCTTTCGAAACAGCAAAGTCTTTTGTTTTTAAATACGATTCTAAAGCCATTATTTTATCTGAATTTTAGGTCCTAAAAATTTAGGTTGTATATTAAATAATAGATCTACAAAAACTTTGGTTCTTGCCAAATACTCTCGCAAATATACTTTAAAGCCGTATTTTTTGCTGACATCTTTTGCATTAAATCCTACAGTTTGTATTCCGTTTAAAGAAGCAATATATACAGCTCTCTTATTATGAAATTCTTGGGAAATAATGGTAAATGAATTTTGTCCAAAAACTTTTTGTGCTCTAATAACTGAATCTAAAGTTCTAAATCCGGCATAATCTAAAATTATTTTTTTTGATGGAATTCCTTTTTTGATAAGCTCATTTTTAAAGTCTATAGGTTCGTTGTAATATTTTGTAGCATTGTCTCCACTTACCAAAATAAAATCTATTTTACCGTGTTTATAAAGCTCTAAAACTGCTTGTATTCTGTATTTAAAATACAAATTAATAGTACCATTTTTTTGTTTTTTAGAAGTTCCTAAAACCATTCCTACTTTATTTTTAGGAATAGATATTACATCATTATAAACCTTATTTTCTGTTTTAAATTCAATAATATAAAAAGGAATTATAATTACTAACACAAAAAACAACAAAGCTATTATTGCTAATTTCTTTTTCATTTACATATAAATAACGGTGTGCTTATAAAACGCAATTAGAGCAATTTTATTTACTTTCTAGACCATATTCTCCAGACAAAGAATTTACAGCTCTTTTTTTTGGTATAAAGAATTTAGAAATAAATAAGATATAATCCATCAATATATTGTTTTGAGAATATTTAAAAAATTTGGTTTGTGTTCTTTTAGATCGTTGATAGTTTAATAGGAATCTTTTTTTCCATTCTGTTTCGTAATCATGCAAATGTTTTAAATTTTTATTTGCTATCGTTTTATGAATTGCTTTACTTGCCATAATTGCTGCTTCAAAAATAAATTTATACCCCTCTCCTACAATCGGATTTACTTGCGAAACACTATCGCCAACACATACTAAATTGTAATGAATAAATTTATCTAGTACAGGAGTAATAGGAATACTGCCTCCTTCTATTATATCATTATCTTTAGTTACTATTTTTTTTATTGAGGAAAGTTCTAATATTTGATGTAATCTACTTTTTAAATCTTTCACAATTTTTTCATCAAAAGTTCCGAAACCTATAATTGCTCTTTTGTCTTTTAAAGGAAAAATCCAACCGTAACCACCTTGATAATCTTTACCCATTAAAAGATGTAATTCTGTTACTTTTCCTTTGTATTTTACATTATACTCTACTCCTGTAGCTAGTTCTGTTTTCTTATTTATTAAACCAACTTTTTTGCTCAAAACACCTGCAGTTCCAGAAGCATCAACAAAAATATCTGCATAAAATTCTTTTCCTTTTTTATCAGTAATGGCAATTACTTTTCCTGTTTCATTTTTCTTAAGGTTAGTAATATTTGTATGGGTTAAAAAAGTTACATAATTAGTATCGATACTTTCAATTAATTCTTCATGAACTTTTTTTTTATCTAACACAAATAAATTGGTTTTTAATTTACTCTTAACCCGTTTTGAGTGAAAACATATCGTATCAATATCTTGTGCTACTACATTTCTAGTCAATCCAAACTGATCTAAATTGATAAAACTTCCTAAGGTATTGAAAGAAAAATTAAGCAAATCTTTCTTTCTATCGAGCACCAAAGTCTTTACTCTGAATTTTCCTAATTCTCTTGCCAACATCAACCCTGCAGTTCCTGCACCTACAATAATAACGTTGTATTTTTCCTCCATTTTTATTAAAATTTACAGGCAATATAGAGTAAAAATTAAGAATAGTTTTCATCTTAAACCAAAAAAAAGAGACTGTATTTACAATCTCTTTTTTTTTCTTAAACACAACTTGTTCCACGTGGAACAAGTTGTGTTTTCTACAATTATTTAATAGTATTACTAGCTATATAAAAGTTAATTATCTTCCCATATAGACCAATAGCACTGAAACATCCGACGGAGATACTCCACTAATTCTGCTAGCTTGTGATATGGTTACTGGCTGAATCTTGGTTAATTTTTGCTGTGCTTCTATAGAAAGTGATTTTACTTTGTAATAATCGAAGTTTTTTGGAATAGATATATTTTCTAAGCGTTGTAACTTATCAGCATTATTTTTTTCTTTTTCTATATACCCTGCATATTTAACTTTTACCTCTGCTTGTTCTAAAATTTCATTATCAATTTCATGTTCTTTTATAAAATCTGCTACACCAGGAAACATTAAAACATCATTAAAATCTATCTGAGGACGAGAAGCTATTTTATACATTTTCATAGATTGTGTTATCAAAGCAGAACCTTTAGCTTCTAAAATAGGATTTACATCATTTGGTTTAATACTGGTTTCTTCTAAAAATTGAACTAACAAATCTGATTTTTTCACCTTTTCTTTTACACGTTCTAATCGTTCATCAGATGCCAAACCAATAGCATTGGCAATAGGTGTTAAACGTATATCTGCATTGTCTTGACGTAATAAAGTCCTATATTCTGCTCTAGAAGTAAACATTCTGTAAGGCTCTTCTGTTCCTTTTGTAATTAAATCGTCTATTAAAACACCAATATAAGCTTCATCTCTTTTTAGAATAAAAGGGGGTTTAGATTGTACTTTTAAAGCAGCATTGATACCAGCCATTAATCCTTGAGAAGCTGCTTCTTCATATCCAGTAGTACCGTTTATTTGACCAGCAAAAAATAAATTTTCTACTAATTTAGTTTCTAAAGTATGTGTTAATTGTGTTGGTGGAAAATAATCATATTCTATAGCATAACCATATCTTAAAAATTTTACATTCTCGAAACCTGCAACTTTTCGTAAAGCTTTGTCCTGAATATCTTCGGGCAATGATGTAGAAAAGCCATTTACATAAATCTCAACCGTATTCCATCCTTCAGGTTCTACAAAAATTTGATGTCTATCTTTAGTAGCAAAACGATCAATTTTATCTTCAATAGAAGGACAATATCTTGGACCTGTAGATTGAATTCTACCATTAAACATTGGAGAACGATCAAAACCTGAACGCAACAAATCATGCACTTCTTGAGAGGTGTAACTCATGTAACAAGAGCGTTGTTCTGTTAGTGGTTTGGTTGTTTTTAAATAAGAGAACTTTTCAGGATTTTCATCTCCGGGTTGTTCTATCATTTTAGAAAAATCTAAAGAACGAGCATCTACTCTTGGAGGTGTTCCTGTTTTCATTCTTCCTGCTTCAAAACCAACTTTAACCAAATCTTCAGTAATTCCTGTAGAAGCACTTTCACCAGAACGTCCTCCACCAAAAGATTTTTCTCCTATATGAATTAAACCGTTTAAAAAAGTACCAGCAGTAATAATTACTGAATTTGCTTTAATTTCAAAACCTAAACCTGTTTTAACTCCTTTAATTTTACCGTCTTCTATTATCAATCCTTTGATCATATCTTGGTAAAAATCTAAGTTTTGGGTTTGTTCCAACATGATTCTCCATTCTTCTGCAAAACGCATACGATCAGATTGTGCACGTGGACTCCACATTGCTGGTCCTTTTGATTTGTTTAACATCTTAAACTGAATAGCTGTCTTATCAGTTACTATACCACTATAACCACCTAAGGCATCAATTTCTCTAACTATTTGTCCTTTTGCAATACCTCCCATAGCAGGGTTACAACTCATTTGTGCAATATTTTGCAAACTCATGGTTACCAATAAAGTTTTAGCTCCCATATTTGCTGCTGCAGCTGCTGCCTCTGAACCTGCATGACCACCACCAACAACAATTACATCATATGTTTCTGTAAATAAGCTCATTTTTGTATAAGTTTATCAAGTTATAAGCGCAATAATGTAAAAAGTGTTTTAGCTTGTAAATAATTACAAATCATTAAAACAAACAGAACAACATTCTTGACCTTAAAACTTCGTTTATAGTTCCACGTGGAACATTCTTAATTATTCTAATATTTTTAAATAAAAATCTTCTTTAGCTCTCATTATTTTAGCCTCATTATTGCTTTTATCTTTATAACCGCAATAATGTAAAATGCCATGAATAATTACTCTTGATAATTCATCATCGAAAGCTTGTTTAAGATCTTTAGCGTTTTCTTTTACACGTTCTACAGAAATAAATACATCACCAGAAATTAACTTTCCCATAGTATAATCAAAGCTAATAATATCAGTTAAAGTATCGTGATTTAAAAATTCTACATTTAATTTATGTAAGTATTTGTCGTCACAAAAAATATAATTAATATCCCCTTCTTCACAGTTCTCAGCTGTTATAGTTTTAGATATCCATTGTGTGTATTTTTCTTCATTAACTAATTCAAAATCAGTTTCGTAATTAAAAACAATCATCTCAAAAATTTAGTTTGGCAAAGGTACTAAAAAGGATCATACCTTGAAACACAATAAAATGAGCTATTTTAACTAAAAAAATAAAGGATAAATTATATTTGCAACAGAATTGGAAATTCAATAATTCAGATATTAAAAGATTCAATTTTAATTATTAAATCATTTAACTAATTATGAGCGTACGTGTAAGATTTGCACCAAGTCCCACTGGACCTTTACATATGGGAGGAGTTAGAACAGCATTGTTTAATTATTTATTTGCCAAAAAAAATAAAGGAACATTTGTATTAAGAATTGAAGATACAGACCAAACAAGATATGTATCTAATGCAGAAAAATACATTGTAGACTCTTTAGATTGGTGTGGAATTTCTTTTGATGAAGGACCAGGAAAAAATGAAAAATTTGGTCCTTATAGACAATCTGAAAGAAAAGATATTTATAAAAAATATGCAGATGCTTTAGTAGCAAGTGGTCAAGCGTATTATGCTTTTGATACATCAGAAGAATTGGATGCTTTAAGAAAAGAAGCCGAAGAAAATAAAACAGTTTTTATCTATAATAGTGTTTCACGTGGAACGTTGAATAATTCCATCAAACTGAGTGATGATGAAGTGAAGGCTAAATTGAAATCTGGAGATAAATATGTAATTAGATTTAAAACTCCTGTTGATCAAAAACTGATTTTGGATGATATGATTCGTGGTGAAATTGTAATTGATACGAATACCTTAGATGATAAAATTTTATTTAAATCTGATGGGATGCCTACTTATCATTTGGCTAACATAGTGGATGATCATTTAATGAAAATTACACATGTAATACGTGGAGAAGAATGGTTGCCATCACTTCCACTACACTCCCTACTATATGAAGCTTTTGGATGGATTCAACCAAAATTTGCACACCTACCATTGATATTAAAACCAGTAGGTAAAGGTAAGTTAAGTAAACGTGATGGAGACAAGCTTGGGTTTCCTGTTTTTCCATTAAACTACACTAATGATAAAACTAAAGAAATTACAAAAGGATATAAAGAAGAAGGTTATTTTAATGAAGCATTTGTAAACATGTTGGCTTTTTTAGGATGGAATCCAGGTACGGAAAAAGAACTATTTTCTTTAGAAGAATTGATTCATGAATTTAGTATTGAAAAGGTATCAAAGTCAGGAGCTAAATTTAGTCCTGAAAAAACAAATTGGTTCAATCAACAATATATGCAGTTAAAAAGTGATGAAGAAATAGCCGAATACTATATCAATGAAAATAAAGAGAAACTAAACAAATTTGATAAAGAATATATTATCAAGGTAGTTTCATTAGTAAAAGAAAGAGCTGTTTTTACAAAAGATTTATGGGATTTATCAAACTACTTTTTTGAAGCCCCATCGAATTACGATCCTAAAGCATCAAAAAAACAATGGAAAGAAGATACTAATGAAATAATGCTTCAAGTATTAGAAATAATTAAAGAAACAGAAACTTTTAAAAGCTTGGAAATAGAAACTAACATTAAAAGCTTTTTAAAAGAGAATGAATTAGGATTTGGTAAAGTAATGCCTCCATTAAGATTGGCAATTGTAGGAGAAATGAAAGGTCCTCACCTATTTGATATTATTGAAATGATTGGTAAAGAAAATACTTTGAAAAGAATTGAAAATGCAATACAAACGCTGAGTTAAAACACAGCAAAAAAATTGTAAAAAGTCCTTATGAAAAACTATTTTTATAAGGACTTTTTAATTTAAAATAGAAACAAAATGAGCATTAGCACCATAGCAATTATAGGAATTATAGTAATACTAATTCTATTTGGTTTATTTACGGTACAACAACAAACGGTTGCAATAGTAGAACGATTTGGTAAATTTGTAGGAACAAGGCAAGCAGGACTAAATATTAAAATACCCATTATTGATAAAATTGCAGGAAGACTTAGTTTAAGAATACAACAACTAGATGTATTGGTAGAAACCAAAACTAAAGACGATGTATTTGTACAACTAAAAATTTCGGTTCAATTTCAAGTTTTGTTTAACAAAGTAGAAGATGCGTTTTACAAATTACAAAATCCAAACGATCAAATAACAGCATATATTTTTGATGTAGTAAGAGCTGAAGTGCCAAAAATGAAATTAGACGATGTATTTGAAAAGAAAGATGATATCGCTTTAGCTATAAAAGGAGAATTAAAAGAATCTATGTCTGATTATGGATATGACATTGTAAAAGCATTGGTTACTGATATAGATCCTGATGCACAAGTAAAAGCAGCAATGAACAGAATTAATGCTGCGGAAAGAGAAAAAATAGCTGCACAATTTGAAGGTGATGCTGAAAGAATTACCATTGTAGAAAAAGCACGTGGAGAAGCGGAAAGCAAACGATTACAAGGTAAAGGAATTGCAGATCAAAGAAGAGAAATTGCAAAAGGTTTGGAAGAATCGGTTGATGTATTAAACAGAGCAGGAATCAACAGTCAAGAAGCATCTGCATTAATAGTTATTACACAACACTACGATACTTTACAATCCATAGGTTCAGACACAAAGAGTAACTTAATATTGCTACCAAACAATCCTAATGCTGCTAGCAATATGTTAAATGATATGGTTACAAGTTTAATTGCTGCAAATAAAATAGAAAAAGCGGACGATAACTCTTAATTTAAAAAAGGGACTCTAATTCCCAAAGATATAGAATCGTAATAAAAAGTTTCCTTGAAGTTAGAAAGCAATTGTGAAGTACGGACAAAAAAAGACCCTAATCTTAGATAAGATTCCATTCTTAAATTTTGTAAACTATCATAATTTATATCAGTGGCTAAAGTAAAAAAACGCTTTTCAAATCGTAAACCTACTGATAAATTTGAAGGATAATAAATCTGATCAACATTAGATGCGTTGGCAAATCGAACGTCTAAATTTGTATTTAAAAAAACGCTTTTGCCCAAGTAATGATCATAATTTAAGTGCAAAGTAGTAGGTAATATATAAGTTTCTTTGGTAGGTTTAGTTGTAGAATTAAATTTAAAATATTCTGAAAAATCAGGTTCTTGGTTAGGAAAAACATAATGAACCTGATTTTCTTCTTTTTTAACCTTATTAAAAGTAAGGTATCCAATATTTGTTAAAGAAACTGCCAATCTATAAGAATATGGTATATAATTAAAAAAAACTCTATTTCTTTTTGCAATGTAAAAAGAATGATTTCTTTCTCTATTCTTTTCAAAAACAAAACCTAAATCTACACCATAACCGATATTAGAACCAAAATTATTATTTTCTAAAATAAGTTTACCTGTAACATCTACCGTACTTTTTTTTGGAAATTCTTGATTAATAGAAAGAGAATTATTGAATTCTATAAAATTAAATGATGCATACTTTATACCTCTAAGCTGCTTTAATGAAACTCCAAATTTTAACATTTTATCATATTCATGGTAAGCTACAAAAGCGTAACTAAGTCCATATTCGTACCAACTAAAAGAATTACCATAACCTTTTATGTTGTTATTCATAAAATCAGTTAAATCGGCTAGGGTTTCTATTTTTTGTTCTCTTGTAATAAGATCAATGTTAAAATTATTAAAATAACTCACCAATTTTAAAGCAGAAAAAGCTCCAATACTATGTCTAGAATTGATTGCATACACAAAAGAAGGTCCCATTATAGTAGAGTGTACAATGGCTTTATCTGAAGTAGTGGCCAGATAATTTGGAAAGTAATTTAAATAATTTTTTAACTCTCTTTGCTGGTACAAAGTATCCAAACTAGAAATTGTAAAGTTATTATCTATTAGATAATTTACATCTTGGCTGTTGATATTTAAATCATCAATAATTTTTGAATAATCAATGTCAGATACCGTATTTGCAACCGTAGTAAAATTAGATAAAATATGTATGTCTAATTTTTTTGGAGAATTAGCTATTAAGGCAGGATTGGTTAACAAACCATAACTACCAGAAAATCTGTCGTAAGAAACCTTATGTTGCCCAAACATAAATGTACAGGTACACAAGATAAAAATAAGTTTAGTTTTCAACTGACTGTATAGGGTAAAAAGTTAAGGGGTACAAAAAAACCATTAAGTGGGGAACTTAATGGTTTGCAATTTATAAAAAAAAATATAATTATTTTTTTGAGTCTTCTTCTACCTTTTTTTTGTCATCATCATCGTCTTGTGTTGCTTTTTTAAATTCTTTAATTCCACCACCAAGACCTTTCATTAATTCCGGAATTTTTCTTCCTCCAAACAATAATAGAACAACAACCGCTATTAAAATCATGGACTGTGGTCCAACAAAACCAAGTGATATATTTAAAATATTCATTATTATTAAATTTTAGGTAACAAATATACTATTTTTATTATGGAAATATAATAGAGTACGTAAACTAATTCTTACGAATAATTCCTCCTAAAAAAGATTTTTCTACCACCGAAAATGGATCACCATCATAAATAATAGTTCCTTTAAGCCTTGCATTAGCTTCTAAAAACTCGGTAACATATAATTCTGCTTCAGATGCCACAGTTTTTACATAAGCCTTTTTGCTTTTAAAAGCAAAACCTTTGTATTTGCTTTTTGAAAGTACTTTAATTTTTTGGCTTTCTGTAGTCCCTTTTAAGACAATATTAGAACCCAACTCAAACTCTCCTATCAAATCTACAGTTTCAAGGCTTAAATTAGCGTTTATGTTATTAATTGCTATAAACTCTAAAAAATTTTCTTTCAATATATCTTTGGAGTGTATCACTACGTTGTTAGACAATTTTATATGACGTAATCCAGGCTTGTAATAAATCTTTAATTTAATGTCGCTGTTAAATTTTTTGGTAAGTGATGATGAAATATCCAATTCGTGATTTTTATTCTCAATAATCAAATTATCGGTATCATTTCCTGTAGCCACCACTTTGTAATCATCAGCAATAATCAATTCAACGTCCATAGCACTGGTTATTTCTATAGATTTAAATTCTTTTAAATTTCTTTCTAATTTTTGTGAAAAAAGTGTGCTTGTAGCAAATAGTAATAATAAAAAATGTTTCATTTATTCTGTGTCAATATTATTTTAATGGATTAATCTTCTATCAAAAAGAAGTCCAAATGTTTTCTTTCTAGGTCTGCATTTTTAACTTTTATCCAAACTTCATCCCCTAGCCTATAAGTTTCTCCGTAACGTTTACCTATTAAAGCATATTCTTCTGGATCAAAAATAAAATGATCGCTGGTAATATCTCTTAATCTTACCATACCTTCACATTTATTTTCAATAATTTCAACATAAATTCCCCATTCTGTAACTCCAGAAATCACTCCTTTAAAAGCCTTACCAGTAAAATTTTGCATGTATTTTATTTGCATGTATTTTATGGAATCTCGTTCTGCTTTAGAGGCCAACATTTCCATTTCTGATGAGTGTTTGCATTTTTCTTCGTACTCTTCTGCAGAAACAGATTTACCTCTGTCTAAATAATGCTGTAACAAACGATGAGCCATTACATCTGGGTAACGTCTTATAGGCGAAGTAAAATGGCTGTAATAATCAAAAGCCAATCCGTAATGACCAATATTTTCTGTAGTGTATTCTGCCTTGCTCATAGAACGAATTGTTAATGTTTCAATCATATTAGATTCTGCTTTTCCATGGGCATCTTTAAGTAGCTTGTTTAAAGAAGAAGATGTAGATATTCTAGATTTGGTATTAATAGCATATCCAAATTTAGAAACCAAATTTCCTAAAGCTTCTAATTTATCTACATTAGGTTCATCGTGCACACGGTAAATAAATGTTTTTTTAGGTTGTCCTGATTTTGTTCTTCCTATAAATTCTGCCACTTTTTTATTGGCCAATAGCATAAATTCTTCAATCAGTTTATTAGCATCTTTAGATTCTTTAAAAAAGACTCCTACAGGCTCACTTTTTTCGTTTAAATTAAATTTTGTTTCTATTTTATCGAAAGCTAGCGCACCAGATTTTAATCGTTTAGCTCTCATTTTTTTTGCCAAACTATCTAAGGTTAGAATTGCTTTAGCAATATTTGTATCTACTTCATAGCTTTCTCCTGTTAACGAAATTTCTGAAGGAATTGTTGGCGGATTTGCTTCAGGATTTTCTATAATTACCTGAGCTTCTTCATAAGCAAAACGTTTGTCGGAATAAGTTACTGTTCTTCCAAACCATTGGTGTAACAATTCTGCTTTTTCATTCATTTCAAAAATAGCTGAAAAAGTAAGTTTTTCTTCATTGGGTCTAAGAGAACAAACTCCGTTAGAAAGCATTTCTGGCAACATAGGTACTACCCTGTCTACCAAATAAACTGAAGTAGCTCGTTCAAAAGCTTCATTATCTAATACAGAGCCTTCTTGTACGTAATGAGACACATCGGCTATGTGAATTCCTATTTGATAATTTCCATTTTCTAAAACCTGAAAAGATAGTGCATCATCAAAATCTTTTGCATCTTTTGGATCAATAGTAAAAGTTAAGACATCTCTTAAATCTCTTCTTTTAGCAATTTCATCTTCTGTAATTTCTATTTCTAAAGCTTTGGCAGCTTCTTCTACTTGAGATGGGAATTCGTATGGCAAATCGTATTCAGCTAGAATAGCATGAATCTCTGTATTATGTTCTCCAGATTTACCCAAAACACGTGTAATAATTCCAAATGGATTTTTAGAGTCACTAGGCCAGTCCGTTATTTCTGCTACCACTTTATCACCGTTTTCAGCATTTCCAATTTTTTCTTTAGGAATAAAAATGTCGTTGCTCATACTAAAGTCATCAGGTACCACAAAGCCGTAGCTAGTACTTAATTGTAGTGTTCCTACAAAATGATGCTTGTATCTTTCTATAATTTCTACAACTTCACCTTCTACTTTTTTCTTAGTAGCTCTTTTGTAAACATATACCTTTACAGTATCGCCATTAAGTCCGCTGTTTAAATCGTTTTTGTGTATAAAAACATCTTCTTCTAAATCATCACACACAAAATATGCATTTCCAGATTTGGTAACATCTAGTTGCCCTATATGATAATTTTTGGTAGCATCTAAAAGATATTTACCTCTTTCTATTTCAATAATTTTTTTTTGAAATTTTAATTCTTCAAGCTTGGCTAATAATTGTTGTTTGCTGTTGTGGTCTTTTAGTCCAAGATTAGCGGCAATTTGTTTGTAGTTTAAAGGTTTGTTTTGGTTAGAGTTTAAAGTTTTAAAAATATTTTTCGTTAAATCTTTTACGATTTTACCTTTTGATTTGAAAATTCCCTTATTTCTTTTACCTCTTGCCATAGTTCTAAGTTTTTCATCTAGTAAAGGTACATAAATACATAAAGTTGATTTAGCTAATAATCACATTTAAAATTGATTTTTAACAATTTAATATTTAATTATTTTTCTTTTCTTAAAAAATTTTAAAACACATTATGAACTATTATTAGTTGTTGATTTTCACAATAAATTAACAATCAAAAACTTTTACTTAACATAGAATTTACTTTATTAACATTTTATTAAGACTTTAAAGTATTGTTTTTTAGTAGTATAATTATAGTTATTCACACTTGTTGATAACTGTTTTAGCTGTTTTCTGAGTATAAAAATCAACTACAAGATTTTTGATAAAGTGTGAATAAATTGTTAATAAGCTGTGATAACTTATTTGTAAATAAATTTGCATGATGTGGTTTAAGTCACGTATTGTTTTTTTGAACTTAAAATCAAAATTAACTTAATAGAATTTTATCACAGGTTATCAACATTTTTATATATCTTATAACTTGCTGATTTTTAATAGAATTCAAGAAACTTATCAATTTATATGTTAATAACTCTATTTTAATGTAAATAACATAATAAATAATTATTTTTACTACATTTTTTTTAATGTATAGTTGCTGATTTTTAAGGAGTTAAATAAACAACAAAGCATATAGCTACTAACCTTCCATTTTGTAAATTTGCTTTCTTTAAAAAAAGAACTAATCTTATGAATGTACCAAAATCCAATTTGCCTAGAGTAGTTGTAATAGGTGGTGGATTTGCGGGTCTAAATTTGGTAAAAAGACTACGTAAATTACCCATTCAATTAGTAATGGTAAACAAACACAATTACCATGCGTTTCAACCATTATTGTATCAAATTTCTACTAGTGGTATAGAATCTGATTCTATTGCTTATCCTCTAAGAATGTTCATCAAAAAACAACAGAACTTTTATTTTAGGATGGCCGATGTTAAAGAAATTGATCCTACCCACAAAATTGTAAAATCGGACATAGGAGAGCTTTCATACGATTATTTAATTATCAATACTGGTACTAAAACCAATTTTTTTGGAAATAAAGAAATAAAAAAACACGCAATGCCTATGAAAACTATTCCTCAGGCATTGAATTTACGTAGTTTGATTTTACAAAATTTTGAGCGTGCCACAGTCGAAGCTGATGAAGAAGTACAACGTTTTTTATTAAATTTTGTTATTGTAGGTGCTGGACCTACAGGAGTTGAATTGGCTGGTGCTATTGCAGAATTTAAACAGAGTGTATTGCCTTTAGATTATCCAGATTTAAATTCAGAATTAATGCAAATAAACTTGCTAGAAGGAGCCGATAGAGTACTACCTCCTATGAGTGAGCATGCTTCTAAAAAATCTACTCAGTTTCTAAAAGAATTAGGGGTTGAAATACATACCAATACCATTGTTACAGAATACGACGGAAAATTAGCAAAAACAAAAGATGGAAAAGAATTTGCTTCTAGAACTTTAATATGGTCTGCTGGTGTAATAGCCAATAGAATTGATGGATTTTCGGAAGAAGCCTCTGAACCTAGAAGCAAAAGATATTACGTAAATGAGTTTAACCAAGTAAAAGGATACTCCAATGTCTTTGCTCTTGGAGATGTAGCTTTAATGGCTTCTAAAGATTATCCAAGAGGTCATCCTCAGGTAGCCCAACCAGCTATTCAACAAGCAGTAAATTTGGCTAAAAATTTTCCAAAGATTTTAAAAGGAAATAAAAACTTAAAGCCTTTTGTATACAACGACAAAGGTTCTATGGCAACCATTGGTAGAAACAAAGCGGTAGCAGATATTAAAAAACTAAAATTTGGAGGATTTTTTGCTTGGTTAATATGGATGGCAGTACACTTAATATCTTTGGTTGGTTTTAAAAATAGATTGGTAATTTTAATTACTTGGATTTACAACTATGCCAATTACAACAAAGGATCTCGTTTAATTATTAGACGATTTAGTGTTAGAAAACGCAGAGTAAGAACCAACGCAGAATTGTAGTCTTTTTTGTGTAATTTTGCAGCATATAAAACTAGAACAAATGAAAATAGCCATCGGAAACGATCATGCAGGACCAGATTATAAACAAGCAATTGTAACTTTATTAGAAAAAAAAGGAATTGAGGTTGTTAATTACGGTACAGACACTTTTGATAGTGTGGATTATCCAGACCATGCGCATCAAGTTGCCAATGCAGTAGCTACTCAACAAGTAGATTTTGGAATACTAATATGTGGATCTGCAAATGGAGTAGCCATGACTGCTAATAAATATCAAAATGTAAGGGCTGGTTTGTGTTGGACTAACGAAATTGTTTCTTTAGTAAGACAGCACAACAACGCAAATGTTTTGTGTATTCCTGCTCGTTTTACAGCCATACCTCAGGTGTTAACCATGGTAGAAACTTTTTTAAATACCGATTTTGAAGGAGGAAGACATCAAAATAGAGTGGCTAAAATAGCTTGTAGTTAAGAAATATATTTTTTAAAAACTTATATATCCGCAGTAAAATTTAATTCTACTGCGGATTTTTTAGTGTTAATTTAATGCTTGGTAAAACTGTAAATATTGCGGATTGTTGGGTTGCAACTCCAGTAGTTTTTTTGCTTGTTCTTTAGCCAAATCAATTTGTTTGTTTTGATGATACATGTATGCCAACAAATAAATCAAATCGGTGTTGTTAGGATTAGTTTTTAATTGCTTTTTAAGCACTAAAATTGCTTGTTTACTATCATTGTTCTGAAATAGCAATAAACTTAAATTATAAGCTATTCTATCATTGTCAGGAAGCAATCTTAAAGCTTCTTTTAATTGCAAAATAGCTTCTTTTGGTTTTCCTAATTCGTTTAAAAGAAGTCCATAATCAAAATTGGTCAATCCAAAACCAGGTTCTTGTTCCAAAATAGTTTTGTAAGCTTGTTCTGCTTGGGTATACTGTTTATTTTGATAATACAAATTGGCCAAACTTGTTCTAACAATATTGTTTATGGGATCTAGTTTCAAAGCTTCTTCTAAAGTTTTAATAGCACTGGTAATTTTTCCTACACCCATATAGTATTGTGCACGTTTCATTCTACCACCAGAAAACTCACCTCCTACTTTTAAGTTATTGGCAAACTCTACACGTACTTTGTTGTAAAAAGGAAGGTATTCTTGTGGAATTTTAGATTTAGGTACGGCACTTAAAGCAAAAAAAGCTTTTACACGCACAGCACGTTTTTTATCTTTTAACAAAGGCAACAAAGCTTTATAGTTGTCGGTTCCTAATTTCAATTCAAACAACAAATCTGCTGTAGCACCTTTTACCAAAGGCGATTTGTCTTTTAGAAATTGTAAGACTTCTTTTACATTAATTAAATGTGTGTAATTGTTTAGATTAGACACTGCAGAAGCTCTTGCAATATTTGGATAAATAGTATCTTTTGCCAAAGCAATTAAACTATCCTTACCACCTTCTGCTCTTGCAATTCCTGGGGCTAATTTGTCTGAAAAATGATTTTTTTTAGGCTCTCCGTACAGTTTTACAAAGTTATCATAAGCCCATTGATCATCTTTGTCTTTATGACAACCAGAACATACGTTTGGAGTGTTGTATTTTAAGCTTAAATCTGGTCGTGGAATTCTAAAACTGTGGTCTCTTCTAAAATCATTTCCCATATAAAACCTACCTGGCATATGGCAATTAATACACAAAGCACTTTGAGTACCTATAGGATGTTTGTGATGTGTTTCAGAATCGTATTTAGGTCCTTCATGACATTGTAAACACAAACGATTGTCGTCAAATTTTCGTTTTGTAGAATGTACATCATGACAATCTTTACAACTTACTCCGTTATGGTACATTTTACTTTGAACAAATGATCCATAAACATAATCTTCATCCAAAATTTGACCATCAGCATAATATAAGTTTTCACGTATTAACTGAGGGTAGTAATGGTCTAAAAAAGTTCCTTGAGGTGTATGAAATAAGCTTATATTCTCTCTTCTAGCATGACATCTTGCACAGGCATCAACCAATTCTTTAGAGTTTAAATTGGTCATTTGCATACTGCCATCATTTTTATATCGATCTCCTTGAATTACAGCTTTAGAAACATGTTCTTTACCAGGACCATGACAAGCCTCACAACTAACATTTACAATGGCATAATTGGTGGTATAGCTATGATCTTTTTCATGGTAGTTTTTCTTTACATTAGTACTATGGCAATCAGAACACATAGTGTTCCAATTTAGTCCTCCTCTACTCCAATGCAACCATTCGCTGTGTACTACTTTAAAATCTGGATACAAGTCAAACCATTTGTTTTTTTCTGTATCATAAGCAGTTCTAAGACACTGATAATGCCCGTTAGGAAATAATACAATATATTGTTGCAAAGGAGTTAATCCGAAAGTATAAATAATTTCATAGTCATGATTTTTACCATCTCTACCTTCAGTATTAGCGTAAAATTTTCCATTTTTTTGAAAAAAAGTAGATGTGACTCCTTGACTTACAAAAACCTCTCCATTAAAAGGAGCTAAGATGGTTTGTCGTGTTGCTTTTTGCATAGACTTGTCGTGATGAGATCCTTCCCATTGCTGAAATTGATCGGCATGACATTCTTTACATTTTTGATTACCTACATAATGTTTGTTAGGAATACTATCAGTATTGGTAAAAATAGACATAGGATCCATTTTTTGATAGGCTTCCTCTTTCTTATCTCCACAAGAAACAAGAATACTTATAATTGTAAGGAGAATTATTTTTTTCAAAAGGTTAGTGTTTTTAGAGTTCCTAAATTTACAAATAAATACTATTTAGTGTTTTATTTATTCAGCAGATTTGGCACATCTAAATCCAGTATTAAACAAAGAAGATTCTACTGTATTTTGAGCTCTAAAAGTTGTAGTATAACTAAGTTCTAAAGCCTGATCAAACATAAAAGAACCTCCTCTGGTAACAACAACTTGTGCATTTTTTTGAAAAGGAATAGTTTTATCATAAGGTTCAAAAACAGTAGCAGTCCATTGCCATACATTTCCTACCATATCATTAATTCCGCTTTTACTTTTAGGAAAAGCACCTACAGGAGATGTAAACAAGTAACCGTCTTTAACATTTTGATCTTGAATGGTTTGTCCGTCCCAAGTATTGGCCATATAATTTCCATTCATCTTAACGCTGTTTCCCCAAGGATATTTTAATTCTTTTCCATTTTTTGCAGCATATTCCCATTCAATTTCTGTAGGCAATCTTTTTCCTGCCCATGTAGCATAGGCATTGGCATCGTTCCAACTTACATGGGTTACGGGATGATTGTTTTGAGCTTTATCACCTTCGGGACCAAAAGGATATTCCCAAGTGGTTCCTTTTACCAAGTTCCAACGGATTCCTCTTAAATCAAAAATTCCAGAATCTCCAAAATTTTCAGCTTCAGTAATATAGTTGGTTGCTTCAACAAATTTTCTAAAATCAGCCACGGTTACCAAATTTATATCTAAGTAAAAAGGGGCTACTATGGTGGTAAAACTAGGGGCTTCTATTTCAGTTCTATCGTCAGAACCAATGGTAATTTCTCCACCTTTAAAAAAGACCATATCTTGGGTATTGTTAGACGTATTTTCTTGGGAAATTGGACTTTTTTGTTCGGATTGCTGTGTTTCAGGTTGCTTTTCTTTGTTGTCCTGGTTTTTGTTATTTTTACAAGCAATGGTACTTGCCAATAGCAAAATGCTAAATAAATATTTCATGGTGTTTGATTTGTATCTTGTTGCAATATTATCTAATTATATCTAGAATATAGGTAGAAGTAATAATAAGATGTTATTTTTGTTGAATAGTTTAATTAAAACATCAAACAATGTCTATCTTAACAGACAAGCAACTAAAATACGATACGGCTTATTTAAGAATTGCTTTCGAATGGGCTAAATTATCGCACTGCGAACGTAAAAAAGTTGGAGCGATTATTGTAAAAGACAGGATGATTATTTCTGATGGTTACAATGGAACTCCTACAGGTTTTGACAATTGTTGCGAAGATGAAAACAACGAAACCAAATGGATGGTGTTGCATGCGGAAGCCAATGCAATTTTAAAAGTTGCAGCTTCCACCCAATCAACCAAAGGAGCTACCTTATACATAACTTTATCTCCTTGCAAAGATTGTAGCAAATTAATCCATCAATCAGGAATAACAAGAGTGGTTTACGCCAAAGAATATAAAGACACAACTGGACTAGAATTTTTAGCCAAAGCTGGAGTTGAATTATTGAAATTAGATATTGATGAAACAGAATAACAACATTCCATTATTTATAGGAATCTCAATAGCTTTCGGAATTATGGTCGGAAGCTTTTTTAACATCAAAAATGCAGGAACAATTTACAATCCTTCACAAACCAAAGGAAACAATAAATTAAGTGCTGTACTAAAATATATAGAAAGTGAATATGTTGATGATGTAGATGCAGAACAAATTACCGAAGAAATTATTACCGATTTGTTAAACAAATTAGATCCGCATTCTAGCTACTTATCTAAAGATTTACAGCAAATTACCAAAGAAACGATGAATGGTAATTTTGTGGGAATTGGAGTACAATTTGTTGTAAAAAAAGACACAGTTGTAGTCGTAAAAGTATTGCCCGATGGCCCTAGTAAAAAAGCAGGTTTAAGAGATGGTGACCGTTTGCTAATGGCAAATAAAGATACGTTGTATGGTAAAAATCTTAATTCTGATGATATTATAAGTAAATTAAAAGGAATAGAAGATACTCAAGTAAAAGTAAAAGTATACAGACCTGGAGACAATAATACCATAGATTTTAACATTACTAGAGGAAAAGTGGCCATTAAAAGTGTGCCTGTTTCATACAAAATAGCCGATAGTTTAGGCTATATAAAATTAGATCGTTTTGCAATGACTTCTTATGACGAGTTTAAAGCTGCTTTAGATGAACTTCAGCAAGAGGGAATTAAAGATTTGGTTTTAGATTTAAGAGGAAACCCAGGAGGTTATATGCATATTGCAGATCAAATTGCAGACGAATTTTTGGCCGATGGAAAATTGATTGTATATACCAAAAATAAAAATGGTCGTCAGAAAAACTCGGTAGCCACTACAAAAGGATCTTTTGAAAAAGGACATGTATATGTGTTTATAGATCAAAATTCTGCTTCTGCTAGCGAAATTGTTTCGGGAGCTTTGCAAGATCATGACAGAGCAACCATTATAGGTCGCAGAACTTTTGGAAAAGGTTTGGTACAACAAGAAATTGACTTTAACGATGGTTCTGCAATGAGATTGACCATTGCCAGATATTACACACCTACGGGTAGATCTATTCAAAAACCCTATGGAGACAACAATTACAACGATGAAGTGCTAAATCGTTACAAAAGTGGTGAGTTGTTTTACAAAGACAGTATTAAAGTGATAGATTCTTTAAAATATACTACACCAAAAGGAAAAGTGGTATATGGCGGAGGTGGAATTACTCCCGATGTATTTATTCCATTAGACACCTTAAATAGCACCAATTACTACGAACTAAACATGATTAATAATTTTGTGTATCAATACATCGATACGCATCGTGATGAATTGTCTAAATTCAACGAACAAAACTTTATCAAAGAGTTTAAAATCACTCCAAAAATTCACAAAGCTTTTGTAGATTTTATTGCACCTAACAAATTAAATCATTTAGAAGTAAATCGATTATTAAAAGAAAATTTTGCTGTTTCTTTAATTAACGATAAAGTGTATTACCAACTCATACAAGAAAGAGACCCTTATATAAAAAAGGTGCTAAGCTTATCTAAAAAAGAGGAATAATGCCTGCTAAAAAAATCTATTTTGCATCCGATCAGCATTTTGGAGCCCCTACTGTAGCCCTTAGTCTACCCAGAGAAAAACGCTTTGTACAATGGTTAGATGAAATTAAAAAAGATGCAGAAATTTTATTTTTACTAGGTGATTTATTCGATTTTTGGTTTGAATACAAACATGTGGTGCCAAAAGGATTTGTACGTGTTTTGGGTAAGTTGGCTGAGTTGAAAGATGCAGGAATTCAAATTCATTTTTTTGTAGGAAACCATGATTTGTGGATGAATGATTATTTTGAAAAAGAACTAGACATTCCTGTTTATCATCAACCCAAAGAATTTGTTTTGCAAAACAAAACCTTTCTTATAGGCCATGGAGATGGTTTAGGTCCGGGAGATACAGGTTATAAGTTGATGAAAAAAGTGTTTACCAACCCAGTTTGTAAATGGTTATTCCGTTGGCTTCATCCTGATTTAGGAGTTGGATTGGCTAAATATTTATCTGTAGAAAACAAATTGATTTCTGGTGAAGAAGATGTTGTTTTTCAGGGAGAAAATAAAGAGTTTTTGCTTTTATATTGCAAAGAAATACTCCAAAAAAAACACTATGATTATTTTGTTTTTGGACACCGTCATCTTCCCATGATTTATGATTTACCTCAAAACTCTAAATACGTAAATACTGGTGATTGGATTACTTATTTTACCTATGGTGTGCTAGAAAATGGTGTGTTTAAGTTAAAGGAATATCAATAAAAGTTATAGGGTTTTGAATTTGTTATCTAAACAGATTTAATGCAATTGTATATACATACTTTTTAAATAAGAACCCTCTTTAAAACCAATAGGATGATCGACATCATGACGAGTGGTTTCTAATACTTTGTAGGTAACTCGGTTGTTGATTAAAACGTCTTCTACCAATTCAAAAAATACATCAAAGGTAATTCTAGAACTACAAGAAGCCATAACCAATATTCCCTTTTTAGCTACCAGTTGCAAGCCCAAACGCACTAATTTTTTATAACTGCTTAGAGCTCTGTTTACTTCGGCAGCACTTTTGGCAAAAGATGGAGGGTCAATCACCACAATATCAAACTTGGTTTGGTTTTTAGCGAGTTTTTCCATCTCTTCAAAAGCATCACCCACTAAAGTTTTATGAGTACCTAAATACTCGTTTAAATGAGCATTACTTTTAGCAATTTCTAAGGCTGGTCCGCTAATATCTAAACTAGTAACTTCTGTAGCTCCACCCACCAAGGCATGAACAGAAAAACCACCCGCGTAAGAAAAAATATCCAATACCGTTTTTCTTTTGGCCATCTCTCCTACTTTTTTTCTGTTGGCACGGTGGTCTAAGAAGTAACCTGTTTTATGACCTTTAATCACATTGGCAGAAAAGTTTACTCCGTGTTCTTTAAAAACAACAACTTCGTTTTCTAAAATACCATCTAGCACTTGTCCATCGGATAAATTGTAATTATTTTTTTCTTTTTGAACATTTCTACCCAAACGTAAAACTGTAGTTTTTGCTCTACTAATTTTTATTAGTGTAGGAAGTACATCCTTTAAATAAGGAAACCAAAAAGAAGCATATAATTTAATCACCAATACATGATTGTATACATCTGCAACTAAAGAAGGCAAACCATCGTTTTCTCCATAAATAAAACGATAACTATTGGTGTCTGTTTCTAGTAACGGAAGTCTTTTTTTATAAGCTTCTTTAATTTTATTAGTAAACCATTCTTTATTAATATTAGCCATTGTGTTGGCTTGTAATATTTTTATTCGAATGGGCGAAAAAGGGTCGTAAAACCCAACCGCTAGAAACTTATTTTTTTTATGATCAAAAATTACAGCTAAATCTCCAGAATTCCCTTCTTTATTTTGCTTAGCAATACTATTGTCAAACACCCAAGGATGTCCTTTTTTTACCAAAACCTCTGCATTAGGTTTTAGTTTAAATGCGATTTTATTTACTGGAATTTCTGGAAAATCAATCAATGGAAAACTTTTTTTGAATGTGCAAGTTAGTTGTTTTTGGATGACTGATGAATACAATGACTATTTAACATTAGAATACTATATAAAATTATTGATGCTCGTACTTTTGTCAAGAAAACCAAATTTAACTATGAAAAAGATCTTCTGTTACTTAGTGCTTTTATTTAGCCTATTTACATATTCTCAGCAAACCTATATTCCGGACTCAAATTTTGAGCAAGCATTGATAGATTTAGGCTACGATACTACTTTAGACAACTACGTAATAACGGCCAATATTTCTTCAGTTATCAATCTTGATGTTTCTTCTAAAAATATATCTAGTTTAAAAGGAATTGAAGGTTTTGAAGAATTAAAAACTCTAAAATGTAATTCGAATAGTTTAACAAACCTTGATGTTTCTAAAAATAATACGTTAGAAGAACTTCAATGTTTGGGTAATGGTTTAACTTCTATAACTTTTCCTAACAATAGTAGTATAGAAAACTTAGAATGTTCAAACAATAGTTTAGTCACATTAGATACCAATAACTTAAATAACTTGATGTACTTAAACTGTAGCAGTAATAACATAACATCTCTAATTTTAGACAAAGCATCAAAATTAGAATATGTATATTGTGAAAATAATACATTGACTTCTTTAAGTATAAAAAACGGAACCAATTCGTTTAACATCCCTTTTTCAGGACAATTTGATGCTAGAAATAACCCTAATCTTGTTTGTACTCAAGTAGACGATGCTTCTTTTAGCACAACCCATTGGGCAAATATAGATTCAGAAACAAGTTTTAATGAAGATTGTAATTACAAACTAAGTAATCAGCACATTCAAAAAAAGAATTTAACTTTTACAATTAATCATAGTAAAATCTATTATGATGGAATTGTTAATGTATACAATTTCGTAGGTAAAAAAGTACCTAACAAAAACTTACAAGGTTTGTATATTTTAGAATTACAAGATGAATTAGGAAATATCATGATTCAAAAAATAATAGTACCTTAAATATAAATAACATTAAAATTTTTAAAAAGAGCTGAAATTTTTTTCAGCTCTTTGTTATTTTAAAACTGTCAACATTTCTTAATTCCTATCAATATTGTAAATTGGTACACAAATTGATAAAATCACAAACGTAAAGTAAAAAAAATCGTAGAACACAATGGAAGTAGACGTAAGAGCTATCAGCGAAAAAATCGAAAGAGAAAGTGCTTTTGTGGATTTATTATCCATGGAAATGAACAAAGTTATTGTAGGTCAAAAACATATGGTCGATCGTTTATTGATTGGTCTTTTAGGAAATGGTCACATCCTTTTAGAAGGGGTTCCAGGTTTGGCAAAAACTTTAGCCATTAACACCTTGTCTAAAGCAGTAGATGGAGTTTTTAGCCGTATTCAGTTTACCCCCGATTTGCTACCAGCGGATGTGGTAGGAACGATGATTTACAATATGAAAGAAAACGACTTTTCTATTAAAAAAGGACCCATTTTTGCAAATTTTGTTTTGGCAGATGAAATCAACCGTGCTCCAGCAAAAGTACAATCTGCCTTATTAGAAGCTATGCAAGAACGACAAATTACTATTGGTGATGAAACGTTTAAATTGGACGAGCCTTTTTTGGTAATGGCTACACAAAACCCTGTAGATCAAGAAGGAACTTATACGTTACCAGAAGCACAAGTAGATCGTTTTATGCTAAAAGTAGTGATTGATTATCCTAAGTTAGACGAAGAACAATTGATTATGAGAGCCAACTTAAACGGATCTTTTGAAAACGTAAATCCTGTGGTTTCTTTAGAGCAAATTGTCAATGCACGTAAAGTGGTTAATGAAGTCTACATGGATGAAAAAATTGAAAAGTATATCTTAGACATCATCTTTGCCACACGTTATCCAGAAAAATATGGGCTAGAAAATTTAAAACCACTAATTTCTTTTGGAGCTTCTCCTAGAGGTAGTATTTCCTTAGCCAAAGCAGCCAAATGTCATGCCTTTATCAAAAGAAGAGGTTATGTAATTCCTGAAGATGTAAGAGCGGTAGTTTTAGATATATTGCGTCATAGAATTGGAATTACTTACGAAGCAGAAGCAGAAAATGTAACTTCTGAAGACATCGTAAACCAAATAGTGAATGTAGTAGAAGTACCTTAACCCAAGTACAAAGTACAAAGTAGAAAGTACGAAGTTTTAAACTTATCGTAATTAGCTACTCAGTACTTAGTACTCAGTACTATTAAAAATGGATACCAAAGAAATCTTAAAGAAAGTTAGAAAAATAGAGATCAAGACACGTCGATTGTCAGATCATGTTTTTTCTGGAGAATACCATAGTTCTTTTAAAGGACGAGGAATGACTTTTAGCGAGGTAAAACAATATCAATTTGGTGATGACATCCGTAGCATAGATTGGAATGTAACTGCTCGCTACAATGAGCCTTATGTAAAAGTTTTTGAAGAAGAACGTGAACTTACCATGATGATGGTAGTAGATATTAGTGGATCTGGAAACTTTGGAACAAAAGAGCAGTTTAAAAGAGAAACATTAACAGAAATAGCAGCTACCCTAGCCTTTTCCGCTATTCAAAACAACGACAAAGTAGGTTTGTTACTGTTTTCAGATCAAATAGAACTCTACATTCCGCCCAAAAAAGGGAAAAGTCATGTATTGCGTATTATAAGAGAGTTGATAGAATTTGAGCCCAAAAGTCAAAAAACAAATATCAATACGGCTTTAAAATACCTATCAAATGTGTTAAGAAAAAAAGCCATTGTTTTTGTTTTGTCCGATTTTATGAATGATGGTTACGAACATACGCTAAAAATACTTGCCAATAAACACGATGTTACTGGTGTTAGAGTATACGATCAATATGATGAAAACTTACCAAAAATTGGTTTAGTTCCTATGGTAGATGCCGAAACAAATAAAACAGTTTGGGTAAACACATCATCTAAAAAAGTAAGAAATCAATACCAAAAACAATTTGCTTACTGGCGACAGAATTTTGAAACTGCTTTTCAAAAAAGTGGAGCTGGAATTTTAAGTTGTAGAACCGAAGAAAATTACGCAAAAAAATTGTTGACGTATTTTAAACAAAGAGGATAATCAATAATGAATTACAAAGTTTTGAATTTCAAATTGATGAAAAAAATCATCCCTATTTTTATTTTTTTAAGCACTTGTTTGGCCATGGGACAATCACAACCCAACATTGCCATCAAGGCCGATACCACTGCTATAAAAATTGGAGAACAAATTACTTATACCATTGTTACTTCTAAAGAAAAAAATGTGATTTTCCCTAAACTGACTTTAAAAGGTTTAGAAGTTGCAGAAGAATTGCCTGCAGATACATTGACAGATGTGTTTGAAAAAAAATATTTAATTACAGGTTTTGATAGTGGTGCTTTTTATATTGGTAAACAACAAGTATTTATAGATGCCAAAGCATATTTTACAGATTCTTTGTTGATAAATGTTGCAACAGTACAGGTAGATACTGCAAAATTAGCTCCTTATTACAGAGCTAAAGATATTGAAAATGAAAAATATAGCTTTGCCGAGTTTTGGTATAGATCTAAGACCAGCGTGTACATAACATTGGCAGTGCTAGTTTTTATAGTAGGATTGTACTTTTTATTTCGCAATAAAAAAGAAGAAAAGCCTAAAAAAATTATTAAAATTCCTCCTTTTATTACTGCATCTAAAGAGTTACAAGCTTTGCAAAATAAGCAATTGTGGCAAAACAATCAGACCAAAGCTTATTATTCTGAATTGACAGGAATAGTAAGAAAATACATCGGTGATGAATTAGCTATTCAGGCACTAGAAAACACAACAGACGAGTTGATGGCCTTACTGACGGTTGAAAATAAACAGCAAAAATTAGGATTGGACAAAGAAATGTTAGCCAAGTTAAAAATGCTGTTGTCTCAAGCTGATTTTGTAAAATTTGCAAAGCAAAGACCTTTGGAAAGCGATATTAGAGGGCACGAATCAGATGCTGAATTGATTATTAAAACCATTCATCAAATTGTGGAATCTCAAAAACAGGTAGCAAATGATGACGAATAGTAATTTTGAATTTACAAATCCTACTTTTTTGTGGTTGCTTTTGCTATTGCCAATATTGTCGGTTTGGTTGTATATCAGCAAAAATAGAAAACAAGCTAAGTTAACTTTGGCTAGTACAACAGCAATTCAAAAGAGTTCAGCTTTAGGTCTAGTATATCAATTTCTATGGGTATTAAAATTATTGTCTTTAGCTGCTCTAATTGTAGCTTTGGCAAGACCCAGAAATGTTGCAGTTACAACCAAAAACAAAAAAAATAAAGGGATAGACATTGTAATGGCAACCGATGTGTCGGGATCTATGCTGGCAAGAGATTTAAAACCAAACCGATTAGAAGCCTTAAAGAAAGTAGCCGAAAATTTTGTTGATAAACGTCCGAATGATCGTATTGGAGTGGTATTGTATGCAGGAGAAAGTTATACCAAAACCCCAATTACTAGCGATAAATCTATTGTAAAAAGAACTATAAAATCTATAGAATATGGAGATATAGAAGACGGAACTGCTATTGGTATGGGCTTGGGTGCAGCTGTAAATAGACTAAAAGATAGCAAAGCCAAAAGCAAAGTCATAATCCTTTTAACAGATGGAGTAAACACAGCTGGTTCTGTAGATCCTAAACTGGCTACCGAATTGGCTAAAGGAGTGGGAATAAAAGTATATACTATTGGAATTGGTACTAACGGAATGGCCGAAATGCCTTATGCCAAAGACTATACAGGTAAACTTTTGTTTAAACCCATGCAAGTTGAAATTGATGAAACTTTGTTACGTTATATAGCCGATCAGACGGGTGGTAGGTATTTTAGAGCAAATTCTAATACCAAATTAAAAACCATTTACGACGAAATAGACAAATTAGAAAAAACAGAAATAGAGGAATTTAAATATTATAATTATCAAGAATTGTACAGAAATTTAGTCCTATTAGCCATCGGATTATTGGTGTTAGAGTACCTCTTAAAAAATACACTATTCAAAAGTTTTATTTAGAAAATTAGTTAACAAAGATAATTGACAGATGTTTTCGTAGAATTGAAAACTAGATAAACCAAATTATGAACAGACTAGAAGAACCTATATATTTTTATGTTTTGGCTTTGTTGCCTTTGTTGTTACTAATATTATTGTATAAGTTTTGGTGGCAAAAAAGAACACAAAAACAGTTTGCTAACATCAAGCTATTGCAAAAATTAGCACCAGATTATTCGGTTTATAAAACCAGTTTAAAATACGTGTTTTTAGCCTTGGCTATTGCTAGTTTTACTATTGCTTTGGTAAATCCAAAAATAGGAACCAAGTTAGAAACAGTAAAACGCGAAGGAGTAGATATAGTATTTGCTTTAGATGTGTCAAAAAGTATGTTGTCTGAAGATATTGCTCCAAATCGATTAGAAAAAGCCAAACAAATTATCTTAAAAACAATTGACGAGCTAGGTAGCGACCGTATCGGAATTATTATTTATGCAGGGAACTCCTACCCTCTTTTACCTATTACTACAGATCATGCAGCTGCAAAATTGTTTTTAAAAAATGCCGATCCAGACATGGTATCAAGTCAAGGAACGGCTATTAATGAAGCGCTGCATTCTGCCATAAATTATTACAATAACGATGAACAAACCAACAAATATTTGGTGATTTTATCTGATGGAGAAGACCATGAAGAAAATACAATTGATACCGCCAAAGAATTAAATAAACAAGGAATTAAAGTGATTACCGTTGGAATTGGAACTGAAAAAGGAGGTGTAATTCCGGATATGATAAACGGTTATCAAAAAGGACTAAAAAAAGATAAAAATGGCGAAGTCGTCATTACTCAAAGACATGTACAAGTGTTACAAGAAGTAGCAGCCAGTGCTAACGGTTTTTATGTAGATGGAAATAAAACAGCTACATCGGTAAATAAAATTGTAGAAGTGCTGTCTAAAGCCAAAAAAACAGAATTTGAATCGAAACAATTTTCTGATTACAAAAGCCAATTTCAATGGTTTATTGGTTTGGGAATTTTATGGATTTTAGTTGATGTCTTTGTATTTGAAAAGAAAACCAAATGGGTAAAGAGTACAAATTTGTTTAATGAAAATGAGGTATAAGATGAAACAAGCATTGCAATTAATTTTGGTATTGACAAGTTGCATCGCACTAGGTCAAAATTTACCAAAAGAAAAAGTATACGAAGCTAAGAAACAATTAAGAGAAGGGAACAAAGCCTATAAAAAAGGAAGTTATGACGATGCGGCTATTGCCTATCAAAAAAGTTTGGTAGAAGATGGAATGTATTACAAAGGGGCTTATAACTTAGGAAATTCTTTTTTTAAGCAAAAAAAATACAAAGAAGCCGTAGATCAATTCTTATTGGCAAATAAATTGGCCAAAAGTAAAGAAAATAAAGCCAAAACTAGTGAGTTGATTGGAGATGCATTCATCAAACAAAAGGAACTAGAAAAAGGATTAGAAGCTTACAAACAAGCGTTGTTAAAAAATCCTACTGATGATATTTTGAGACAAAAATACATTGCTGCTAAGCAAGAAAAAGAACAACAAGATCAGCAACAAAAAGACCAAGATAAAGACAAAAATAATCAGGATAACAAAGATCAAAACAAAGATCAAAAAGACAAAGGGAATGATCAAAAAGGTCAAAATAAAGATGATGATAAAGAAAATTCCCAAGACTCTAAAAATGGAGAAGATAAACAAGATCAAGAAGATAGCAAACCAAGTGATCAAGAACAAAATAAAGGAGAAAACGGAGAAGATAAAAAGCAACCACAGGCACAACCCAAACCCTCTAAGTTGTCTCCAGAACAGATACAGCAATTGTTAGAGTCTATGAGTAATGAAGAAGAAAAAACGCAGAAAAAAGTAAACGCTCAAAAAGCAAAAGCAAAAGTAAAAAACAATGAAAAAGACTGGTAATATAGTATTCGGCAAGCAGTACACGGTATCCAGTACTCTACAGTTTTTGGCAATAAATCCTTTTTTTATTGCTTTTACTGTGCTAACCTTATTTACCCTTACTACTTATGCACAAGAGGTAAAATTAACAGCAAAAGTAAGTAAAAAGACTTTGGGTGAAAACCAACGTTTGCGTATTTCATATGAAATAAACAATCAAGAAGCAGATGATTTTAAATTGCCTAATTTTAAAAATTTTAAGGTAGTACAAGGACCAAGTCAGTCGGTAAGTAACTCTTACTCCGTAATAAACGGAAAGGTAAAAAGCAATTTTAGCAAAACGTATACGTACATTTTAGAACCCAAAGCAAAGGGAGTTTTTACCATACCACCAGCAAGTATTATTTATAAAGAGAACAAGATAGAATCTAACACCATTACTATTACGGTGGTAGATCCTGTAGATTTACCTGCAGATCCAAACGATCCCAATTATATTGCTAGTCAGAATGTAAAAATGGTGTTGAGCGTTTCTGATGAAAATCCATATGTTGGACAGCCTATTTATGCAGAGTATAGATTGTATGTAAACCAAATGGGGATTAACGGTTTTGATGTAGATACACCACCCAATTATGAAGGGTTTTGGAGTCAAAACATAGAAAATAAAAAACCACAATTTAAAGAAGGAAAGTACAAAGGGGAAATTTGGCAATATGCAGTATTGCACAAAGTATTGTTAATACCCCAAAGAGAAGGAACCCTTAGCATCAATGCAATGTCTGCCGATGTTGTAATTGGAGTGCCTACAGGTAGAGGAGATTTTTTTGGAAACATGATTACAAGAAATGTAAATCAAAAACTATCTTCTACCACTCAAAAAATAAAAGTAAAACCGTTACCAATAGAAGGTAAGCCATTAGATTTTACAGGAGCTGTAGGTGATTACAATTATCAAGTTACTACAAGTAGAGATGAGTTTAAAGCCAACGAATCGGCACAAATAAAAGTAAAAGTATCTGGTAGAGGAAATCTAAAATTGTTTGAAATACCAGAAATTAAAACTCCCAAAGAATTAGAGGTTTATGATCCTGAAAGAAAAGAAAACGTACAAACCGCTAGCACAGGATTAAAGGGAAGTATAGAAGAAGCTTATACTGTGGTTCCACAGTTTAAAGGAAAGTTTATCATCCCTTCTACACGTTTCTCTTACTTTAACCCTGAAGATGGAAAATACCATACGTTAACATCAGACGAAATTGTATTAAATGTAACCCAAGGAAAGGAATTAGTTACAAGCAAAGGAGAAGATTATACATCAGGTAACACAGTTATAAAACAATCTGTAACTAGTACCGGAGATAATTTTAGGTACATACAAACCAGCACAAGTTTTGTAAGCAGTAATGTTAAAGATTTTTATAAATCTACCCTGTTTTATATCTTATTACTTTTGCCAGTAATTTTAATTCCGTTAAGCATTTTTGCTTCTAAAAAACAACGTGAACTAAGTAAAAATCAGCAAAGAAATAAACTTAAAAATGCAGATAAATTAGCTAGAAAATATTTGGCAAGTGCTAAAAAAGAACTTGGAAATAAGACTACTTTTTACAGTTCTTTAGAAAAAGCACTACACAATTATTTAAAGGCCAAATTGGGGGTAGAAACTACGGACATTAGCAAAGAAAAAATAGAAACTTTACTTTCTAAAAAAGGAGTTGATAAAGAGATCATTAAACAGTTTATAAATGTATTTACCGCATGTGAGTTTGCAAGATATGCACCTTCTTCGGATGAAAAAATGAACGAAGATTTTGACCTAGCCAAAAAAGCCATTGCTAAAATTGATAAAAACTTATAAAACTTAAAAGAAATGAAAAATTTTGTATTTGGAGTTTTAATGCTTGTTGTAGGTTTTGTGAGCGCTCAAAATTCGCAGGAATTATTTCAAGAAGGAAACCAATATTATCAAGAAGAAAATTATTTAAAAGCCATACAATCGTACAAAAATATAGTAAAAAAAGACGAGGTTTCTTCGGAGCTGTATTTTAATCTAGCAAATGCTTATTATAAAATCAATAAAATGGCAGAGGCTATTTACTATTACGAAAAAGCATTGCAATTAAATCCTACAAACAAAGATGCTCAGCTAAACTTGGCTTATGCCAACCGAGGTATTATAGATAGTATAAAGTCTGTTCCAAAATCTGTTTTTGAAAAGCTGAATGATAATTTACAAACCCTTTTATCATACAACCAATGGGCTTTGGCAAGCGTTATTCTCTCGCTAACAGCAGGATGTATTTGGATTTTGTTTTTCTTTAGCATAAAACCAGCAACTAAAAAAATGTTTTTTACGCTTTCCATTATTTTTACAATTGCATGTTGTGGAAGCTTAGCAATTACCATGCAACAATATCATTATACCAAAAACACGGTGTATGCGATTGTTTTTGCAGAAGAAGTAATAATTAGGAATGCACCAAGAGAAACGGCCTCAGAAGTCTTTATTTTGCATCAGGGAACCAAATTAAAAGTTTTAGATGAAGTTGGGACTTGGCAAAAAATTAAAATTTCGGATGGACAAATTGGTTGGGTTGATAAAAAACTCATCAAAAAATTGTAAATTTGATTACCCATCAGTGGTTTACCACACAAAAAAGCACGCTAAAATTAGAAAAAGTCGATAAGTAGATGACCTAGAATGTATTCTTAGGTCTTTTGTTGATTTTAAAATTTTAAAAATTATGAAGAATGGTTATAGAAATGAAGAATGGAAAGATGTTGTGTTTGATGATGTGATTGCAAAATTTGAAAAGTACAAAGTATCTAATTATGGTAGAATTTTAAAGTGCAAAGATGGTAAGGAAGAACTGTTAAAATATCATCAAATTAACGGATATACAGCCATACCTTTAATGCAAGAAATTAATAGGAAAAAAACAAGTAGATACGTACACAAAATTGTTGCACAACATTTTTTAGAAAAAAAAGAAGGAGATCAGTATGTGATTCACTTAGATTATGACAAAAAGAACAATCATGTAGACAATCTAAAATGGGCTACTAAAAGAGAAAAAGAATTGCATCAATTTGCCAACGAAGAATTTATCAAATCAAAACCTAAAAGAACGTATACGAAACTAACAGAGGGTAGGGTAAAAATCATCAAAAGAAAATTGGCAGATCCCAATAATAAAACACGTTTAAAAATGATAGCCAAACAATTTGGAGTTTCTGATATGCAAATTCACCGAATTAAAACAGGTGAAAATTGGGGTTCTGTTACTATAGACGATTAAAAAAACCATGTCTACTAGACATGGTTTTTTATGATATTTAAGGTAATGAATGTATTAACTGTTTTGGTGAACGTGTACATCCATTTGTGGAAAAGGAATATTGATTCCAGCTTTGTTAAATTCATTGTATACTTTTGCGTTGGTATCAAAATACACTCCCCAATAATCGGCAGAGTTTACCCATACTCTAACCGCAAAGTTAACAGAACTGTCTGCCAATGCAGAAACTTCTACAAAAGGAGCAGCAGGATCGTTTATAATTCTTTCATCGTTATTTAAGATATTTAACAACACTTCTTTTGCTTGTTCTATACTATCTCCATACCCAATTCCAAAGGTAAAATCTACACGTCTTTTTGGCTCTGTAGAATAGTTAATCATAGAAGAGGTAGATAGACCTCCGTTTGGAATAATGATAGTTTTATTATCAGGAGTTTTTAAGATAGTATTAAAGATTTGAATTTCTTTTACAGATCCGCTATGTCCTTGTGCTTCTATGTAATCACCTACTTTGTAAGGCTTAAAAATTAAAATCATAACTCCACCAGCAAAATTTTGCAAAGTTCCAGACAAAGCCATACCAATAGCCAAACCAGCAGCTCCTAAAATGGCAATAAAAGAGGTCATTTCAATTCCTAAAGTAGACAATACGGTAATTACCAGTACTACTTTTAACAAAGCTCCTACCAAGCTTTTTAAGAAAGGCTGCAAAGAAGCATCTGCTTTGCTTCTTTCTAGCATTCTTGCAAACCCTTTGTTTAACATGCCAATAATAAAGCCTCCAATAATCCATACTAAAATAGCTGAAACCAGTTTCAGACCATACTGAGTAATGTACTCAGAACCTTTGGTAGTTGCGGTTTCTAAAATGTTGTTGAATTCCATAATGTTTTTAAAAATTAAAGTTCTAAACCAAATATAATGATTTTGAATAGGAATAATTTTAACATTTCTTTAGAAATGTAAGCTCTTTATAGTAGTTTTAAACAAGCAACAACAAAAAACAAAATAAAAATGAAAGTATTAATTACTGGAGGAACAGGTTTGATAGGTAAGCAGCTACAGAAAATGTTGTTAGACCAACAAATAGAAGTTGTAGTACTGTCTAGATCAAAACAAAAATCTACAAGAGAAGGACTTCGTTTTTCGGTTTGGGATGTAGATAATGAAATTATAGATGTTGCAACAGTTTGTAATGTAGATCATATAATCCATTTAGCAGGAGCTAATATTGCTGATAAAAGATGGACAGATACCCAAAAAAAAATTATTGTAGAGAGTAGGGTAGCAGGAGCCAATTTAATATACAAAACATTAGAAAACAACCCTAATACAGTTAAAAGTTTTATATCTGCATCAGGATCTAATTACTATGGAACCAAAACAACCGATAATTATTATCAAGAAATTGATGCTGCTGGTGATGATTTTTTAGCCCAAGTTTGTGTGGTGTGGGAGCAAGCGGCTTTGCAATTTCAAAATATAGGTTTGCGTACTGTTTGTATTAGAACGGGAGTTGTTTTTGCTGGCAATCATTCTGCTTTGCAAAAAATGAGTTTGCCAATAAAATATGGGGTAGGAGCTCCTTTAGGTTCTGGATCGCAAATTTTACCCGTAATTCATTTACACGATTTGTGTGCGTTGTATGTACAAGCCGTTTTAGATTCAAACTATTTTGGAGCTTACAATGCGGTTGCAGATAATAAAACCAATACGGAAGTAACAAAAGAAATAGCAAAACAACTAAGCAAACCTTTGTGGTTGCCAAACGTACCTGCATTTGTGTTAAAGTTAATGTTTGGAGAAATGGCAGATCTTTTATTAAAAGGAAGTGCCATCAATCCACAAAAACTAAACAGTCAAGGGTTTCGTTTTAAATACCCTACGCTAACATCAATTTTAAAAGACGTGCTTTAATTAGTAAATGTACTTAGGGCTGTAAGTAAATCTGGATGAATAAAGGAATAGTTCAATTCCTTAACTAATTTTTGATGACTTACAATTTTATAGGTCTTAAGTTCATTTAAAAAAGTAGCAGGCTTTTTAGCCATTTGCTCAGTAGCTTTGGTATAATATTCTTTTTTTGTGGGATGTGATGGAGCTGTTGCATTATATGTCGTGTTCCATTTTTTTTGTTCTACAATAGCTTTTACAATAGCAATACAATCTTCTTGATGAATTAAGTTTACAGGAGACAAAGCATTTTCTACCACTCGGTCTTCTTTAAAAAAATTACCAGGATTTCTAGTACCACCAATCAAACCAGAAAAACGAATAATAGTGGTGTTAAAGTTAGGATTGTTTTTAAAAAGATGTTCCAAAGCCAACAAATCTTTTTTTTCTGGGTTTTCTTTAAAGTCGTCTTCTGTTACTATAGCATTTACATCGGCATAGACAGAGGTAGAACTAACAAAAATAACATGTTGTACGGTAGAAATTTCTATGGCCTGAACCAATTTTTGATAGCTTTTATAAAAAGCTTTTTGCTTTCGGTAAGGTACATTAATAAACAAAATATCGGCTTGTAAAAAGTGGTTTAAATTCCCTTCAATTTCTTCGTCAATCATTAACAAATACGGCTGAATGTTATTTGTCAAAAGAAATTCGCATTTTTCTACCGTTGTGGTACTTCCTTTTACGGTATATCCATAATCAACTAAAGTCTGTGCTAAAGGCAAACCTAGCCATCCACATCCTAATATACTACACACTTTGCTCATTGTTGTATTCTTTGTCTTGTGCTTCTTTTTCTTGTTGTTCTCGTTGATTTTGCTCTAAAAACTTAAGATCTTCTAGCTTATCTAATATTTTAGGAAAAACTACGTTAGATAGATTTTTTACGGGTTCGTATAGGATAGAATTTTTTTTATGTTCTTCGGGAATTAGAGGAAGCATAAAATTTACGCGCTCTAACCATCCTAGTAACAATCCTAACAGCAAAGCTAATTTAATGGTTCCAAATACGGCTCCTAAAATTCTATTTAAAAAACCTAAAGATACTAGCTGAGCCAATTTAGTAAACAACTTACCAATTAAAGAAATTCCGATAATAATAATAATCAAGGTACCAAAAAAAGCAATTAGAGAATTGTATTTATGATCCATTTGAAAATGTTGAGCCAATACATCTTTTAACAAATAAGAAAAATGAATGGCACCATAAATACCAAGAATAAGCGACAATAACGAAGCCAACTCATCAAAAAAACCTTTTGAAAACCCTTTGATCAACCCAAAAATTAGAATTGCTCCAATTACAATATCTACAACGTATTCCATAGAATAATTTTATTTCAAATATACATTTTTATAAAGTTTAGGCTTTCGTACTTCTTATCTTTGTAAAAAAAATAGACAAGATGATAAATGACGAGCGATTAAAATTACGATGGAACAAAATTGTAACAAAATTATCAAACCAATTTGCAGACGGAGATCGGCTTGATGTAGATGCTATCATATATTTAATAGGAGTGCAAGAACTGGGTCAAGGATATAGAGAATTTAAAAAAGACGAAAAAATCAACCTAATGCATATTGCCATTTGCAAATTATTAGAGCCTTACGGTTATTATGAATTTGATTTTTTTGATGAAGAGGGTTGGCCACATTATAAAACATTAGAAACTTTACCAAGCCTAAAGCCAGGAGAACAAAGTTTGTTGATGAAAGAAGCCATTGTTCGTTATTTTGATGCTTAAATTTTTGGAATACTATTTGTAAAACCTTCCCACATGAAACGAATATTTTTACTACTTTTTTTTTCTTTACAACTTGTACAAGCACAAAATTATACCGTTAAGGGGATTTTTATAGATTCTATACACAAAATACAGAATGTTGCATTGTATCAATTACTAAATGGAGAAAAACAGTACAAAAAGTATGTGCAAGTAAAAAAAGACACATTCCAGTTTTCTATGGAGCAGTTGCCTACAGGTTCTTATAGAGCTTTGTATAAAAACGTAAATTCTGGTTATGTAGATTTTATTTATGACAAAGAAAACGTTACGTTTAGCGTACATAGTAAAGTTGGACAGCCATCGGTAAATTATATAGAATCTAGAGAAAACCAATTGTTAGATGCTTACGATTATAACATGTCTGTGTTACAGCATAAACTAGACTCTATTCAGTTTGCATATTTTAAAAATCCTACATCCGATGTTACCACCTATCAAGAAGTACAAGCAAAAATTACAGGAGCACAGCAGTATTACGAAAATTTAGCTAAAGACGATTATTGTTTAGCATGGATTAAAGCTTCTAAAAAATACAATGCTCCTTTACCTTTTTCCTTACCAGGCGATTATATAGAAAGTGCAACAAAGCATTATTTTGATTATGTAAATTTTGATGATAAAAGGCTTAGTAATACAGATTTTCTAAATAAAAAAATAGCAGAATATGTTTTTCAATACCATCAATACAAAGACATAGGGGTACAAAACAAAGCATTTGTAAATGCTATAGAAAGCGTTTTATCAAAAATAACGAAACCAGATGTTAAAGAAAACATATTACGTTATTTAATACAGGAGTTGGTTGCTAAAGAAAACAGAGAAGTGCTAAACAAAGTGATGGATAGTTACAAAGCTTTGCCAAAAAATATACAAAATTACACTTTTGTAAAAGAAACGGAACAATTTAAAAAAACAATGTTGGGGGTAGTAGCTCCAAACATTCAGTTATCTAAAAGTGAAACTTTACATAGTTTACCTCCTAACAATAATAAATACCTACTAATTTTTTGGAGTAGTACTTGTTCTCACTGTTTAAAAGAATTGCCAAAAGTAAAACAACTTTTAGCAAACAAAACAGAAATACAAGTAATAGCTATTGGTTTAGAAAAAAAGGAAGACGAACAAAACTGGAAAGTAGAATCTAACAAATTTTTGGAATGGAAGCATAGCATATCTTTAGAGAAATGGAATAGCAAAGCGGCCAATGCGTATAACATTAGTTCTACACCCTCTTATTTTCTGCTAAATTCTGATAAAAGAATTATGGCTAAACCACATAATTTAAAGGAATTAGAACTGGTACTAAAACATTAATTACTCATAGGCCATAAACGCATTTACAATATGTTTTAGTTCCGTTTGATGGTTGTTTTTTATAATTCCAACAACATCAAAACGGACCTCTAAATCGATATTGTTGTTTTGAACATAAGCATCAGCAGCTTTGATAAGCAGTCTTTTTTTTGCTGTGGTAATAAATGCTTCGGGTGTACCAAAAAAATCAGTAGTTCTAGTCTTAACTTCTATAACAACTAGCCAGTTATCCTTAATGGCAATAATATCAATTTCAGCTTTTAAATACCTCCAATTGGTTTCAATAATTTGATAATCAAGTTCTTTAATATGATTTACTGCTAATTCTTCTCCTATTTTCCCTAATTCGTTGTGAGTAGCCATTTTAAGTTAAAGTTAAGAATAATTTTTTTTCAATTATTTATTTGGTTATCAATAAAAAAAATATCAAGTTTGTACTGTAAATGTACACATCAAATACACATAACGCCCAACCAACCTGTAACCAAGGTTTATATCAAGTAATTATGGTCAAATCCATGACTACGGGACGTTAGTATGTGTGTATTTTTATAGAAGAAAGGAAAAATAATATATAAAATAAATACAGAGAATCGTCCCAATTAAATTGGGGCGATTTTTTTGTTTGTAACAAATAGTAAAATCATTAAATAGAAAATTATGAATCATTTAGCACCTGTATCGCAATCCATTTTAAACTCAATTTGTACATGGTATAATTCTATGCCTGTCAAACATGTGCCATTACGTCTTTATAAATCAGTTTACATGTAGTTTTAAAAATAAAAACCTACTTAATGAAGTATAAAGACGCTAATTAAAGCGTCTTTTTTTATTGGGTAAAATCAAAAAAAATGAAAAAAATAATGAGAAAAGCAAATCGTATTTTAAATAAAAACGGATCAAGCTACTTTGATAAAGTAGTAAAAACATTGTATCCCAAACCTTATTTGGAGCAAGAATGCAAAAGCAAATCAACCATACAATTTAGCAAGTAAAAAAGAGTTATAAAATCAAACCGAGACCTAGATTTTATCGTAATTATTAAAAACAAAAAACAAAACATCATGGAAAATTTTATCACATCGTATTTTGACCACAACTATGACCCAATTAACGCATCAAAAGAGCGAGAATCGTATCCTTATTTTTTGGATGAAGATGGAGAAGAACACCTACTTTTTATTTAAGTATAATGTTAGTGGTAAGAAAGTGTTGCCTGACTAGGGGTAATGGTTAACTGGGCTTGTTTGCCTATAAACAAGCCTAAGTTTTTATTTTGGTGGCCAGCAGGAAAATCAAAAAGAACAGGTATTTTGTATTTTTTTACAATACTTAATACAATTTCTTCTATGTTTTGTCCAAAGTCAGGATTGTTTTTTTTGATGTTCGTAAAATCACCCACAATAAGGCCTGCACAATCTTTAAAATATCCTTTTCGATCCAAAGCCCTTAACAGTCTATCTATATGATATTTATGTTCACCAATTTCTTCAATAAACAAAATTTTATTTTTGGTAGAGAAGCAGGTAGCGGTTCCAATCATGTTTTCTAAGATGGTTAGATTACCACCTACAAGTACACCTTTACAATTGCCTATTTGATTATAAGGATTACTTTCTAGGGTATAAGTGGGTAATGTTCCTTTTAAAAGTGCATGTAATTGAATAAAACTTTCTTCAATTTCTGACCAAGGTTCTTTAAAATTAATGGGCATAGGAGCGTGTAAACTTTGAAAACCCAGGTTGTGCAATTTGTTGTGAAATACTGTAAAATCTGAATAACCAATCATCCATTTAGGATATTGCATAAAGGATTGAAAGTTTAAATCATCGATAATTCTTACAGACCCATAGCCCCCACGAGCACACCAAATAGCTTTTGCTTTTGGATGATCTAATGCCCACTGCATGTCTTCTAAGCGTTGCTTATCTGTTGCTGAGAAATGATGAAAGTTCTGAAATACATTTTTACCAATTTCTACCTTATATCCCCAATTTTCAAATGTTTCTTTGGCTTTGTAGATTGCTTCGGGTTGCTTAACTACACCTGCTGGGGCTACAATAAGAATCAAATCACCAGTTTGTAAATAATCGGGTTGTAAAAAGGTGATATTTTGAGCATTCATAGAAAAAGTGATAAAAAGTAGAATGAAACGGATACTAAATTTCATGAAGTGATTTTAAAACTCGAAAATAAGCATTTTGCAATCTTTCAACTAGCTATTTTACAAAGTTTCGGCACAGAATTGTATTTTTGTGCACATAAAATGAACAAACTGATGAACAATCCTAAAAGATATACAATCACTACAGCTTTGCCTTACACCAATGGACCTATTCATATAGGACATTTGGCAGGTGTGTATGTACCCGCAGATATTTATGTACGTTATTTACGTAACAAAGGCAAAGATGTTGCTTTTGTTGGCGGATCTGATGAGCATGGGGTGCCTATTACCATTAAGGCAAAAAAGGAAGGAGTTACTCCTCAAGATGTGGTAGATAAATATCATGGAATCATAAAACAGTCCTTTGAAGATTTTGGTATCTCTTATGATAATTATTCCAGAACTTCTGCATCAATTCATCACAAAACAGCCTCAGATTTTTTTACCAAATTGTATAATGAAGGTGAGTTTGTAGAAAAAGTAGAAGCTCAGTTGTATGACGAAGAAGCAAATCAATTTTTAGCTGATAGATTTGTAATTGGAACCTGCCCAAAATGTGGTAATGAAGAAAGTTACGGTGATCAATGTGAAAAGTGTGGAACATCTCATAATGCTACTGATTTAATCAATCCTAAATCAGCAATTACAGGAAATGTACCTACAGTTAAGGAAACCAAACACTGGTTTTTACCTTTAGATAAGCACGAAGCTTACCTAAAAGAGTGGATTTTAGAAGGACATAAAGATGACTGGAAACCTAATGTTTATGGACAAGTAAAGTCTTGGATTGATGATGGTTTAAGACCAAGAGCCGTAACACGTGATTTAGACTGGGGAATACCTGTGCCTGTAGAAGGAGCAGAAGGAAAGGTATTGTATGTTTGGTTTGATGCACCTATTGGTTATATTTCATCAACTAAAGAATGGGCAGAGCAAAATGGAAAAGATTGGGAACCTTATTGGAAAGATAAGGATACCAAATTGGTTCATTTTATAGGGAAAGACAATATTGTTTTTCACTGTGTAATTTTTCCTGCCATGTTAAAGGCTCATGGAGATTATATTTTGCCAGACAATGTGCCAGCTAATGAGTTTTTAAATTTAGAAGGAAATAAATTATCTACATCTAAAAATTGGGCGGTTTGGTTGCACGAGTATTTAGAAGATTTTCCAGGCAAACAAGATGTATTGCGTTATGCACTTACTGCCAATGCTCCCGAAACCAAAGACAACGATTTTACATGGAAAGATTTCCAAGCTCGAAACAACAATGAGCTGGTTGCAATTTTTGGTAATTTTATCAATAGAGTAGTGGTGTTAACCAACAAATACTACAATGGTCAAGTACCAGTTCCAAACCATTTGTCTGAACTAGATGAAGATGTTTTGGCTCAGGTAAAAGAATTTCCTAATACAATTTCCAAATCTATGGAACGTTACCGTTTTAGAGAAGCTTTGTCAGAAATGATGAACTTGGCACGTTTGGGAAATAAATATTTGGCCGATGAAGAACCATGGAAATTGGTAAAAACGGATGAGGAACGTACACAAACCATTATGTATGTTGCTTTACAGATTGCTTCTGCTTTGTCTGTATTATCTGAACCTTTTTTACCATTTAGCTCAGAAAAATTAAAAGGTATTTTAAATCTGAATGAGAATCCGATTTCTTGGAATGATGTTGAAGAGAAAGATGAGCTTATGGCTGGTGGTCATGTTATTGGAAAATCGGAATTGTTGTTTGCTAAAATTGAAGATGCAGACATACAAAAACAATTAGACAAGTTAGAAGCTACCAAATTGGCTAATGCTGCCGAAGCAAAATCAGTAGAGCCTCAAAAAGAAACGATTTCTTTTGAAGATTTTACCAAATTAGACATTCGCACAGGAACAATTATTGAAGCAGAAAAAATGCCAAAAACAAAAAAGTTATTGGTATTAAAAGTAGATACAGGTATTGATGTAAGAACCATTGTGTCTGGTATTGCAGAAAGCTATAAGCCCGAAGACATTATAGGACAAAAAGTTTCTGTTTTGGTAAACTTAGCTCCGAGAAAGCTAAGAGGAGTAGAAAGTCAAGGAATGATTTTAATGACCGATACTAAAGACGGCAAACTTTGTTTTATAGCTCCTTCTGAAGACAATGTAGCAAATGGAGAGTTTGTGAGCTAGTCTTTAGCTTTTACATAGTAAAAATGGTTTTCTAAGATTCTTTAGAAAACCATTTTTTTTTTGGAGAAATAAATATTTAGTTAAATTATTAATAAAAAACCAAATGTTTATGTTGCTAAGTGTAAACTTGTTTTAACCTTAATACAAGTTTATATTAATTTAAGATATATAGTTTAGATGCCATATTCTAAAATTTTAAAAAAATGAAAAACAAATTTTTGAAACCTATATTATGTGTAGGATTGGCATTAACATTTATTGCATGTTCAAATGATGATGATGCAACAAAACCTTATGTATTACCAGAAGTGCCTGTAGAAGGAATTAAATTACCTTATACAGTTTTAAAAACTACCGGAGACAATGTAGAGGTTAGAAATGGAGGTTTTGGTTCTGCTGCTACTGCACACCCAACAAATAAAGGAGAGTTTTATGCCTTAACAGATAGAGGGTCAAACATTAAGTTTGGGAGTAATAAAATTTTTCCAACACCAGATTATACTCCAAGAATAGGACATTTTAAACTGTTAGAAAACGGATCTGTAGAAATGATTAAAGAAATATTAATTAAAGATCCTAGTGGAACAAAAATTAGTGGTAGGCCTAACCCAGAAGGTTATGGAGCTACAGGTGAAGTTCCTTATGCAGAAGATCAAACAACGGTTTTAGACTTTGATAAATATGGTTTAGATAGTGAAGGTTTGGTGGCAATGAAAGACGGTTCTTTTTGGATCTCTGATGAATATGGACCACACATTGTACATGTAGATGCGACAGGAAAACAATTAGAAAGATTAAGTCCAAAAGGAATTACTGGAGAATCTGGAGACAGAAAATTACCTGCTGTTTTTGCCTCTAGATGGGCAAACAGAGGAATGGAAGGTTTGGCAATTACTCCAGACGAAAAAACATTGGTAGGAATTATGCAATCTACTCTATACAACCCGTCTAAAGCAGATGTAGTAGATTTTACCATTACAAGAATTGTAACTTTTGATATTGAAACAGGAGCTACTAAACAGTATTTGCATAAACAAGAAAAAGCTAAAAACTCTAACTCAGAGATTGTCGCTTTAAGTAATACAGAGTTTTTAATTGTAGAAAGAGATGGTGCTTTTACAAAAGATACAAATAAAAACGAAGTTCAAAAACACATTTATAAAATTGATATTTCTAATGCTACAGACGTTTCTGATACTACAGATTCTGCAAACGGAAAATTGATAGAAGGGAAAACAATTGAACAATGCACTTGGGATGAGTTATCAAACGCTGGAATTGTTCCTGTAACTAAAACATTAGCGGTAGATTTAATTGCTGCCTTGGGTGATTATCCTCATGATAAGTTAGAAGGAATTTGGTTAATTGATAATTCTACAATAGGTGTAATAAACGATGATGATTTTGCTGTTTGGACAGGTGATGCAAGTACCACAATTCAAAAATACATTTCTAAGACAGAAACGGAAGAGAATATTGATGCAAATACATTATATATTGTAAACTTTTAAGGAGTATAATACTCGTTTTAAAAATCAAAAAAGGTCTGGTTTCAAAAAGTCCAGACCTTTTCTTTTAAAATAGTTTAGTGTAATAGAATAGTATGTATCTTATTTAATTTCTAACGCAGCTTTTAAAATATCTTTACGGCTAATTTGACCAATTACTTTATCACCTTCCATTACAGGAAAACGATTTCTTCTAGAGGTACAAAACATATGGGCAACATCAAAAATGTTATTGTCTCCTTCAATAGTTTCTACAATAGGTTCCATGTATTCTTCTACAGTTTGGTCATGTAGTGGAATGTTGTAATACCTACTGTTGGCAATTTTTTTCATACAATCCCCTTCAGAAATCATTCCTAGCAAGTGATCGTTTTCATCAACTACCGATGCTCCAGAAATATCGTTACTTACTAAAATTTGCATAGCTTCTACGACCTTTAATTTAGGTGAAAAAGTAATCAACTTACTTCTAGGAACCATGTAGTCCGAAACTCTAATTTTATCTGAAAGTACTTCTGCTTGAGCATTGGGAGCTCTAAAATTTTTTATTGCCATATAAGATAATTTTAACGATTGACACAATATAATGTTAAAAAATCATTAAATCAACTTTTTTGTGATAAATAATCAAATATATTTTATAATAAATGCGTTATCGGTTAAAAATTGAATAGTGTTCAAGAGCATACGGAATGAGTTAACAACTAATCACCCCAATGTTTATCTTTGATTTACGTTTGTTTTGTAAATAAATACAATATCTGCATTGAAAAGAGTTTTTATTAAAATAGTTCAGTTTTTTAAATGGTTGATCATTAGTTTGGTTTTTCTTTTTGTGATGATTATTCTAATCATTAAGAGTTCTTATGGTCAAAATTTAATTAAAGAAAAATTGACTGTTTTTGTAACTTCTAAAATTGATACCAAATTTGAACTAGAGAAAATTTATTTATCTTTTTCTGGAGATCTTGTTTTGGAAAACCTTTATCTAGAAGATCAACAAAAAGATACATTAGTATACAGCAAAAAATTAGCGGTTAAAGTATCATTACTTCCTATACTAACACAAAAAACAATTAGTATATCATCGGTAAATTGGCAAGGATTAACGGCTTATGCGTACCAAAAAGAAAAACAAAAAGAATACAATTTTGATTATATTGTTAATGCGTTTGCAAGTACAAATAAACCACCTAAACCTAAAGAAAAGAAGAGCGAAGCATACCAGATTAAAATCGGAAAAATTAAGTTAAAATCTATTAATCTTAGCTTTAACGATGAGGTTTTGGGGGTTGATACGCAACTTAAATTAAAAGAATTGCAGGTTGCTTTTGGTAAAAAGTTAGACTTGAACACGCTACAGATTCCCATTAAAAAGTTTTATTTGTCCGATGTAGTTTTTGATTATCAGCAAAACAAAGAGTTTAAAAGCAAAGAAAAACCTTCTAACACCACTGTAAGTCCTTTGATAACTGTTGATGAGTTGGGAATTAAAAACACCAAAGTTAGATATCAAAATAAAACAAATAAAACGGATGCTAGTGTGCTTTTGGGAACTTTTACTACAAGTGATGTTTTGCTTGATTTGCTGAAGAAAAACATTGTTGTAAAATCTATAGCTTTAGACAAAACATCGCTAAAGGCAAGCATGCTAAACACTGCCGATAAAAAAACGATAACCACCAAAAAAGAACCAAACAAAACAAGTGATTTTAATTGGCCGGACTGGAAAGCTTCTCTAGAAGAATTAAATATAAACTCAGTAGATATAGCCCTAAAAAATGGTACAAATAAAACGATTAAAAATGTTTTTAATCCGCAAAATATACACATCCGCAAAGCAGCTGTAGCATTAAAAAATGCTGCACTAACAGATAAAAAAATCAGTTTTCAGTTAAACAACTTCTCTTTTAAAGAACAGTCAGGTTTGCACTTAAAATCTTTGGTATTGATAGCGGAAGTAACAAAAAATAAGATTAAAATTCCGACGTTTCGTATTCAAACATCAAACAACATCTTAAATTCTGAAATGGAATTTAGTTTTGCCTCTATAAACGATGTGTTTAAAAACCCTAAAAATTTGAAAGGACGTTTGGCTATAGATAAATCGGTGTTAAACATCAAAGATGCTTTTTACTTTAGTCCCGATTTACAAAAGAATAGCAGCCTAGTAAATCTTTCAAAAAAAGAAATACAAACTCAGTTATCTTTAGCAGGATCGGCAGACTCTTTGGCTATTAAAAACTTAAAACTACAAACAGCAAAACATACGTTTGTGCAGACCAAAGGATGGATTGCTAATTTTGTAAATCCAGAAAAGTTAAGATTCAATTTGTTAGAATTAAATGCAAAAACGCAAAGAAATGAGCTTGTAAAATGGATAGAAGAAGATAGCTTAGGAATTCGTTTTCCAGAAGCAATTGCTTTGAATGGTTGTGCTAAAGGTTCTTCTAAAAAATTAAACACAAACCTAACCTTAAAAACAACAGAGGGTGCTGTTGGTATTAAAGGAATTTTAAAAAATGCTACCGAAAAAAGTTTTAACGGTGATGTAAACATAGAGAGTTTACAACTAGGTAAAATTCTAAAAAATCCTAAGTTAGGTTTGATAGATTTTACCAATCAAATTCAGGTTTCTGGAAACTCTCTAAGTTCTTTACAAGCCAACATACAAACCCAATTCCGTCAACTAGAATACGCAAATTACAACTACGATGCGTTAAAAATAGAAACAAATATTCAAAAAGGGAAAGGGCAAATTAGCCTTTTTTATCAAGATGAAAACTTAGATTTAGATACACAAACTCAAGTAGACTTAGATTCTGTTTCTTCAAAAGTTACTACCGAAATCAATGTAAAAGGAATAAATTTACAAGGGTTAAACTTAACAACTAAAAACACGCGAGCAAGAATTTTACTGAAAGGAGCACTACAGTCCAACTCTAAAGGGATTTCTATCAATGCCAATACGCAAAACGGTTTGTTGTTACACAATCAAAAATCGATACCGTTTAGCAACTTTAATATAAAAGCAAATTTGTTAAAAGACACCACATCGGCCAGTATAGAAAGTGATTTTTTAAATTTTAGTCTAAACGCCAATACTCATCAACAGAAAGCAGTTACAGCAATGTCTACTTATTTTTCTTCGTTGTTTACTGAGAATCCAAAAAAGAGAGATACACTAAATGTTGTACAAATAAATGCTTCTTTTTCGTTAAGGCAAAGTCCGTTGTTAAATGATTATTTTCTAGAAGGTTTGGAAGAATTTGAACCCATAAATTTTGATTTTTATTTTGATGATGCACAGCAGAAAGTAAAGGCCAATTTTAACATTCCAAGAATTGCGTATCAAGGAAGCCAGTTAAATCAAGCCCAATTTGCAATCAATAGCACTCAGGACAATTTTAAATTGAATTTTAGGCTTAGGGATGTATCTTATCAACCTATTTCTATTCAAAACTTATCCTTGTTGGGAGCTATTGAAAAGGGTAAAATTCATTTAGATTTATTTACCACGCAAGACACTCAAAAAATTATCAACATACAATCAGAAATTTATAAAGACCCTAAAGGTTTGCATGTGCATATAGATCCTTCATCGTTAATTTTAGACAAAGAACCTTGGCAGGTTAGCCCAACAAATGAAATGGTTTTTAGTAAAGAAAATACGGAAATAAAAGATCTAAAATTGTTTAGAAATAAGGAATCTGTAGAAGTAGCTACCTCTGAGAATGAAAATGCTATAAATGAGTTGTTTGTTGATTTTAAGCAGTTTGATTTAAAAAATATTCTTAGTTTTTTAAATACAGAAACGCTAATAGCAAGTGGAAAATTATCGGGGATTGTAAAAAATAAAACCCAACAAAAAAACCTTACTTCGGATTTAAAAATTCAGAACCTTAATGTGCTAGAAAATCCATTGGGAGATATAACCATAAATGCACAAAGTAAAGAAAACAAACAAGTTCAGGTAGATGTACAGTTAAGAAACAAAGAAGAAGTTAACCTACAAGTAGCAGGAAAATACAATGCCAACGACAATGAAAATCCTTTGAATTTACAAGTAGATTTGCACAAGTTAGGACTAAAAACCGTTGCGATGTTTGCTGAAACATACATTAGCAATCCATCAGGATATTTGTCGGCTCATTTTGATATGAAAGGCTCTTTTGACAATCCTGTATACGATGGAGAATTAAAATTTCATCAAACAAAACTAAAAGTAAATGCTTTTAACACAAATTTTTCATTACCAGAAGAAACTATTAAGATAGACAACTCTAAAATAGTGTTAAACCAATTTAAAATTTTAGACAATAACCAACAAGATTTTTTGCTAGATGGTCTTGTTAAAACCGATGACTTGTCTAATCCTAAGTTTGATGTACAACTAAAAACAAAAGGGTTACAAGTTCTAAATTCTACAGAAAAGGACAACGACTTGTATTACGGAAAATTATTTTTAGATACAGATATTTCAATTGGCGGAGATTTAAACGTCCCTAAAATTAACGGAAACCTAAAAATAAATGCAGATACAGATTTTACATATGTAATTCCCGAAGCCACGGTAGAAGCTGTAGAAAGAGACGGAGTGGTTTTGTTTGTAAACAAAAAAGTAACCAATAGTGTTCTAAAACCTAAAAACAAGGCCAAGTCTAAAACTCCCAAAGTACTAAAAGGTATAGAAATAGCCTCTGTATTAGAGATTGATAAAAATGCAGTTTTACAAGTAGTGGTCGATAAAAAAACAGGAGATCATCTAAAATTGCAAGGTACGGCCAATTTAAATTTTGGAATGAATGCCAATGGTAGAACCACTCTTTCTGGAAAATACGAAGTACAAGATGGCTATTACAAAGCCAGTTTGTACAACTTGGTAAAACGTACGTTTAATATAGCTAAAGGAAGCAGTATTACATGGCAAGGCGATCCTGTAGATGCCAAAATGGATTTAAGAGCGATATACAAAGTACAAGCCTCTGCAAGTGGATTAATGGCTTCTGTAACCTCTGGTTTAGAAACCTCGGAGCTAAACCAATATCGAAGAAAAGTTCCGTTTTGGGTGTATTTGAATTTGGGAGGGGATTTGTTAAAACCCAATTTGTCTTTTGATATTGATATTCCTGAAGATGCCAAAGCCACTTTGGGAGGAGAGGTTTATACACAAGTACAACAACTAAATAAAAGAGAAGAAGAACTAAATAAGCAAGTATTTTCTTTGTTGGTATTAAATCAATTTTTTCCGTCTAGTAGTAGCGATGGTAGTAACGGAGGATCTTTGTCTATTGCTAGAAATAATGTAAACAAAGTACTTTCAAATCAACTAAACACCTATTCTAACAAGTTGGTAGGAAACACAGGAATAGAGTTAGGTTTTGAATTAGATAGCTATACCGATTATACAGAGCAAGGCGAGCAAAACAATACCCAACTAAATGTAAGTGCACAAAAAAGATTGTTTAATGATAGATTAACAGTACAAGTAGGGAGTGGCTTTGAAATTGAGAATAATGCTGCTGCAAATCAAGAAAAAACACCAATTATAGGAAATGTAAAAATTGAATATGCCTTAACCGAAAACAGAAGATATCGATTAAAAGGTTTTAGAAAAAACGAATTCGAAAGTGTTATAGACGGTCAAGTAATTGCAACAGGTATATCCTTGCTGTTTAACAGAGAATTCAATCAGTTTAAAGAGTTGTTTGCCAATACAACCCAAGACATCAAAAAAGAAAAAGATGAAGAATAAGATAATTTACGGATGGTTTTTTTTGATAATTTCTTCATGTAGTGTTCAAAAATATGTACCCAAAGACAAAACGTTGTATGGAGGAGCTACAATAAAAATTAGCAATCAAAAAGAGTTTAAAGAGTTGTCATCATTAGAAAGGGAACTCAATGATTTGTTACGTCCTGAACCCAACAGCAAGTTTTTGGGAGCTAGAGCAGGTTTGTATTACTATTACAAAGCAAACCAAAAAAATAATGGATTTATAACCCGATATCTAAATAAAAAAATTGGAGAAGAACCAGTGTATTTTTCAGAAGTTTCTGCTAGTAATTTAACAGAACTCATTAAAAATAGATTAGAGAATAGAGGTTTTTTTAATAGTGAGGTTAGGTATAAAACACAAGAAAAAAAGAACAGCAAAAGCCTTGTGTTTACAATCACGCTTTCAGAACCGTATGTATTAGAAAGCTATCAATTAGTGCAAGATTCTTTGCCTATTTACAAAGCAATTCAAAGTACTTTAAAAGAAACGTTGCTAAAAAAAGGAGAAAGGTATAGTTTGCAATCTTTTAAAGAAGAACGCATTAGGATAGACGAAGCTCTAAAAAGCAAGGGATATTATAATTTTAATCAAGATTTTTTAATTTTTGAAGCGGACACTAACCAATATCAACAGAAAAAGTTTGATTTGTTCTTAAGATTTAAAAGAGAAACACCTGACAAAGCAATGTTACCTTATGTAATAGATTCTGTTTTGGTACACCCCAATTACAGTTTAAAAACAAAAAATCAAGCAAAAAAAAAACAAAAACTAAAAGGCGTTTACTACTTACAGGATTCTATCTTTTTTAAAAAAGAACGATTAAAGAACTTTATCTTACTTAAAGAGGGTGATTTGTACCAACCTTATGCATCTAAAATAACTAGCAAAAGATTGTCTTCTATAGGAACGTATAAATATGTAAACATTCAGTTTGATGAAAACAAAGTAGAAGACAGTTTAGGACACTTAAATGCCAACGTATACCTATCACCTATGAACAAAAGAGCGTTGGGTTTAGAGCTACAAGCAGTCACCAAATCTAACAATTTTTCGGGTCCAGGATTGTCTGTAAACTACAGAAACAGAAACTTGTTTAAAGGAGGAGAGTTGTTAACCATTACAGCCACTGCAGCATACGAAACTCAGCTAGGTAATAATGCCGAAGATTTAAACGGAACACAATTAGAATTAAATACCAGTTTAACATTTCCTAGGCTAATTTTTCCAAAGGATGTACACGAGCGTTTTAAATACGGAATTCCAAAAACAAAAGTAGCAGCAGATATAGAATACTTAGACAGATCTGATTTGTACAACTTGGTTTCTCTAACCAGTAGTTTTGGATATTTTTGGGATGCTAATAAATATTTAAGTTATCAACTAAACCCCATAAACATTAATTATGTAAAATTGTCTAACACCACATCAGAGTTTGATGAAATTTTAGACAACAACTCTTTTTTAGCCAATAGTTTTGAACAACAATTTATTTTAGGGCTAACCTTAAACTTTACCTATAACGAGTTGGGAAGAACCTATAAAAACAATCAGTTATATTTTTCTTCTAACCTAGATGTTGCAGGTAATTTGCTGAATTTACTAAGTCAAAACACATCTCAAGGCAAAGAGACTTTTTTAGGTTTAGAATTTGCACAATATGCTAAAATTGATGCTGACCTTAGGTATTATTTTCACTTAGGGAACAATCAGCAGTTAGTAAGTAGGTTGTATGGTGGTTTTGGATTGCCTTATGGAAATTCAGAAGTATTGCCTTTTACCAAACAGTTCTTTTCAGGAGGTCCCTATAGTGTTAGAGGATTCAATTCAAGGTCTATTGGACCAGGAGCATATTCGGGTACTGCTTCAGAAACTTCTTTTTTTGATAGATCGGGAGACATTAGATTAGAAGCCAATATAGAATACCGATTTCCTATTTACTCTGTGTTAAAAGGAGCAGTTTTTACCGATGCTGGAAATGTATGGTTGTACAATCAAAATGGTGTAGGAGGAGAAGGAGAATTTACCTCTAATTTTTTACAAGAAATGGCTGTGAGTAGCGGAGTAGGACTGCGTGTAGATATTCAAAGTTTTGTCCTTAGACTAGATTATGCAACTCCTATAAAGCAACCTACCTCTACCACTTTTGGCAATGTAAATTTATCTCAGTCAGTCTTAAATTTTGCTATCGGTTATCCGTTTTAGAAACTAAATAGGAATCTCGGTACTGTATTTAATTTCTCCCATTACAAATGTGCTATGAGCACTACCAATGTTTTTTACCTTTCCTAAATCATTCAACACAAAATCTTGATATGCTTCCATGTCATCTACCATTACTTTTAATAAAAAATCAAAATCACCAGAAATGTTATAGCACTCGGTTACCTGTTTTAGTGAGGTGATGTCTTTTACAAACCTATTTCCAATTTCTTTGGTATGTTCTTTTAATTTTACGTTGCAAAAAACAATCAATTTTTTACCCAATAAGTTTCTGTTCAATAAAACCACTTGTTGTTTAATGTATCCGTTGCGTTCTAATTTTTTAATTCGCTCGTGTACAGGTGTGTTGGATAAGTTCGTAAGGTTTGCTAGCTCCTTTATGGTAATGTTGGCATTTTTTTGTAGCTGTCTTAATAATTTTAAATCAATATCATCAGGAGTATACATAAAAAAGATTCTATTTGATAGTTTTAATTAGTTTTTACTTTAATAGGATAATATTCTACAGATTGTTCAAATTTAGGTCTATTATCTGTAATTAAAGTTTAATAGTAGTATTTTTAGGCTACAAAAAATCCCCCTATCAAATGCTGATAAGAGGATTTCTATTTTTTTAACTGTTTTATGCATTCATTTTTTCCTCAATTTCTTCAATCTCTATAGGGATGTGTTGCATTAAATTGATAGGAGCTTGATTTTTCTGTACCACAATATTGTCTTCTAGCCTAACGCCTAGATTTTCTTTAGGAATATAAATTCCAGGTTCAACAGTTAACACCATATTGGCTTTCATTTGGTCTGTAAAGTTCCCATAATCGTGAGTGTCTAAGCCCAAATGATGCGAGGTACCGTGCATAAAGTATTTTTTATAGGCCGGCAATTCTTTGGTTTGATTTTGTACATCTACCTTGTCAATCAACCTTAGATTCAATAATTCTTCTGTCATCCATTCGCCAATAGCTTGATTGTAGTCTGACCATAAAGTACCTTCTTTTACCATAGCGGTAGCCTTATCTTTCACGTTCAATACCGATTGGTATACTGATTTTTGACGTTCTGTAAAACGACCGTTTGCCGGAATCGTTCTGGTCAAATCACTAGAATAATTTGCATATTCAGCAGCAGTATCCATTAAAATCAGTTCACCATCTTTACATTGTTGGTTGTTTTCTATGTAGTGCAAAACACATGCACTATAACCCGAGGCAATTATGGGCGTGTAAGCAAATCCTTTAGAACGATTTCTTAAAAACTCGTGCATCAATTCTGCTTCAATTTCGTATTCCCAAACACCAGGTTTTACAAAATTCAAAACTCTGTCAAATCCTTTTTTAGTAATGTTGCATGCCTGTTGAATAAGGGCAATTTCTATGTCAGATTTGATACCTCTTAGTTCAAATAACAAGTTGTAAGAAGCCAAGTAACGATGGTGTGGGTATTGCTGTTGAAGTTGTAAAATAAAACGATCTTCTCTAGTTTGCATTTGTCTAGGAGCACGTTTGTGGTTGTTTTGGTTGATGTATATATTTGCTGCTGATGGAATTAAGTCATTCAAAATGGTTTCCATTTCGCTTAACCAATACACGGTTTCTATGCCAGAAACCTGAGTTGCTTTTTCCTTACTTAATTTTTCGCCTTCCCAAATGGCAATCAATTCACTGGTTTCTTTAACAAATAAAATTTCTTTATGAGTTGCCGTTGTTGCATCAGGATACAATACTAAAACAGACTCTTCTTGATCGACACCACTTAAGTAAAAAATATCTCGGTGTTGATGAAAGGGTAATGTGCTATCAGCACCTGTTTCAAAAATGTCGTTAGAATTAAAAATAGCAATCGATTTGGCTTCCATTTCTGCTGTAAATCGTTTTCTATTTTCTATAAAAAGTTTGGGGTTGATTGGATGGTATTTCATGTACCTAAAGGTACGATAAATGCACAAAAAAACCGTTTCTTTTTTAAGGAAACGGTTTGTTGAATAATAGATTCAATTATTTTTGTACTTCGGTTGTAGATTGACCGTAAATACCGAATGTGATGAATGATATTAACTGGTCTACAAAAGTAAATTTTGTAGTAGCTTCAAAGTTATCTGACCCACCAGCCATTTTCTGAGGTTCTGTGGTTTTTAAAGGTGATAATCCCCAAAATAAATATTGGTTTTTCCCTTTCACAATTTTTCCAGATTGAGGACCTTCACCAAAAGTATGAACGGTAGAGTAACACGATGTTAACAATAAAGAAGCTCCAATTGCTATAGTATATAATGCTTTTTTCATAGTATAATTATTTAGTAACTGTTGTAGTTGTTGGTGTGTATAATCCGTAAGTGATTGATCTTATTAAATAATCTACTATAGTAAATCTAGTTTTTACAGTATAATCCTTAGCTCCTTCTGCCATTTCTTCAGGGTTTGCTGTTTTTATAGGTGCCAAGCCAACAATTGCAAAGTGATTCATTTTTGTCTTTTTAATTCCTTTTTGGGCACCTTTACCAATAGTGTATTCATGTACGTAACATGAAGTAAGGGACATGCATAAAACAGCAGCCATCACAATTTTTTTCATAATGAATAGTTTTTTAAAATTTAAGACAAGTATACATAAAAAAGTTATCAATGTAACAAGTGTTAAATATTATTTAACACAGTTAATGCTTTTTTCACACTATCAATTCTAATAAATGTAATCAATAATCTCAACCCTGCTTTGGTTTCTTTTTCTTTCATTACACAGCTTTTGGGGTTGTTTTGTACATATCTTAATACGTTAGTAAAAGCTTGGGTCTGGTAAAAATCGCTTTGTTGATCTGCTACAAAATAACCAATCATACGTTTTTGTTTTAGTACCAATTTTTCAATTCCCAGTTGTTTTGCTAACCATTTAATTCTAACGGAATCTAACAAATCAACTACCTGTGTTGGCAATTCTCCAAATCTATCGACCAATTGTTTTTCAAAGGATTTTAGTTCATCTTCTTCTGTTAGCTCGCCCAATTGCTTGTACAAACTCAAACGTTCTGCAATGGCATTGATATAATCGTCTGGAAATAAAATTTCAAAATCCGTATCTATCTGTATATCCGAAACATAATCTTTGTTTTCAGTACTATCTTCATCATATAAATCTTTAAACTCTTTTTCTTTCAATTCCTTCACAGCTTCTTCTAAAATTTTCTGATAGGTATCAAAACCAATATCAGTAATAAATCCACTTTGTTCTCCTCCTAACAAATCTCCTGCTCCACGGATTTCTAAGTCTTTCATGGCAATGTTAATTCCGCTACCTAAATCACTAAACATTTCTAATGCCTGAATACGTTTGCGTGCATCTTCGGTCATCATATGGTAAGGAGGACAAATAAAGTAACAGAAAGCTTTTTTGTTAGAGCGTCCTACACGACCGCGCATTTGGTGTAAGTCAGACAGTCCAAAATTATTGGCATGGTTGATAAAAATAGTGTTGGCATTCGGCACATCCAATCCAGATTCTATAATGGTAGTAGCTACTAAAATATCAAAATGACCATCCATAAAATTAACCATAATCTCTTCCAATTTTCGCCCTTCCATCTGACCGTGTCCAATTCCTATTTTAGCATCGGGAACCAAACGTTGTAGCATACCTGCTACCTCTTTAATATTGTCTACGCGGTTATGAATAAAGAAAATTTGTCCACCTCTAGAAATCTCGTACATCACGGCATCTCTAATCGTTTCTTCGCTAAAACCAATCACTTGGGTTTCTATAGGGTGACGGTTAGGAGGGGGTGTGGCAATTACCGACAAATCTCTGGCTGCCATTAAACTAAATTGTAATGTCCTTGGAATTGGGGTTGCAGTTAGGGTTAAAGTATCTACATTTTCTTTGATGGTTTTTAGCTTGTCTTTAGCAGCAACTCCAAATTTTTGCTCCTCATCAATAATTAACAATCCTAAATCTTTGTAGTTGATTTTGTCCGATACCAATTGATGTGTTCCAATAATGATGTCCAACTTTCCCTCAGCCAATTCTTCTGTAATGATGCGTTTTTGTTTGGCGGTTTTAAATCGGTTCAGATAATTGATGTTAACGGGGAAATCTTCCAATCTTTTTCTAAAAGACTTAAAGTGCTGAAAGGCTAAAATGGTTGTTGGTACCAGTACAGCTACTTGCTTTCCGTTGTCTACAGCCTTAAAAGCAGCACGTATTGCTACTTCTGTTTTTCCAAAACCAACATCCCCGCAAATCAATCGATCCATTGGTTTTTCACTTTCCATGTCAGATTTTACATCTTGGGTAGCTTTGTACTGATCAGGAGTATCTTCAAACATAAAGCTGGCCTCTAATTCGTGTTGTAAGTAACTATCAGGGTCGTATGCAAATCCTTTTTGATTTTTTCTTTTGGCGTAGAGCTGAATTAGATCAAAAGCAATTTGTTTGACTTTGGTTTTGGCTTTTTGTTTGGCTTTTTTCCATGCAGGTGAGCCTAGTTTGTGCACTTTGGGTACTTTTCCATCCTTACCATTAAATTTAGATATTTTGTGCAGCGAGTGAATACTTACATACAACACATCAGAATCTCCATAAATTAGTTTGATGGCTTCTTGCTTTTTACCGTTCACATCAATTTTTTGCAAGCCACCAAATTTTCCAATTCCATGATCGATATGCGTAACAAAATCGCCAATTTCTAAGTTGTTAATTTCTTTTAGGGTAACGGCTTGTTTTTTAGCAAAACCATTTTTAAGTTGAAACTTGTTATAACGTTCAAAAATTTGATGATCGGTATAACAGGCCATTTTGTGCTGATGATCTATAAACCCTTGGTAGATTTGAAAAACAACAGTTTCGTATTCAAGATCTGCTTCGGCATCGTTAAAAATATCATGAAAACGTTGTGCTTGTTTTTCATTGGTACAAAACAAGTAATTGGTATATCCTTTTGATGAGTTTTCTTTAAGGTTGTCAATCAGCAAATCAAATTGTTTGTTAAAAGAAGGTTGTGGAGACGTTTGGCCGTCGATAGCATTTTTAGCCGTTGATTGATGAATGCTTACCCTACTAAAATGTTGTAATTGTTCTTTTATTTGCAACCCATCAACAAACAATTCGCTTGGTAAGGTGTGGTTTAAGGTTTCAGACATGTTTTGAAAACGCATAGTTGCTTTTTCAAATAAAGTATTTAGATCGTTTTGTAAGATGTCTAAGTTCTGAGTAAAAACAATACTGTTGTTAGGAATAAATTTAAGAAAAGACTCTCGTTTTTCAGAAAACTGCTTGTTTTCTACATTGGGCATGATTTGTATTTTGTTGGGTCTGCCTGTAGAGAGTTGACTTTCTACATCAAAAGTTCTGATGCTGTCTATTTCGTCTCCAAAAAATTCCAAACGATAAGGTTCGTCATTGGCAAAAGAAAACACATCTACAATTCCTCCGCGTACAGCAAATTCACCTGGTTCAGTTACAAAATCTACTCGGTTAAACTTGTATTCAAACAATACTTCGTTTATAAAATCAATACTGTATTCGTCTCCTGTGTTAATTTTTAAAGTGTTGTTGTTCAGCTCTTTTTTGGTAACCACTTTTTCAAACAAAGCGTTTGGATAGGTTACTAAAATAGCAGGTTTTCTTCTAGAATTTAGTCGGTTAAGTACTTCAGCACGCATCAGCACGTTGGCATTGTCTACCTCTTCTATTTCGTAAGGACGACGATATGAACCAGGATAAAATAGTACATCTTTGGTAGGAATCAGTCGCTCTAAATCGTTTAGGTGATAGGCTGCCTGCTCTTTGTCATCAAAAATAAGAACAAAGGTTTTTTCGGTTTTTAGAAAGGCCTCTGCAATTAAAAAAGAGAGTGCGGATCCGTTGTATTTGTTTAATACACTATGCGATTTTTCTTGTTGCAATTCAGAAACAAAGGTTTGAGTAGTAGGTGCGTTCTGAATTTTTTCTAGAAGGGATTGTATTTTCAAGACCTAAAAATTTTACTACAAAGGTAGTTATCTGTGGAGTTGTTTACAACAGAGAATGATATGAATAGCGCTTTACGAAAAATACCAAGTATTTTGGATATAGTGCAGTCAGAATATAGAAATTACTTTTATAGAACTATAGAAGTGAGCATTAGCATAGTGAAAATAGATAGCCCTAGATTTTAGAGAATTGAAAAGGAATAATTCAAAAACTTTAAACTTACTCTATGGTGAACTCCTTATTTTTGCCCTATGAGCAATTTCATCAATTACAAAAATACGTCTATCCACTACACGGAGTCAGGAAAAGGAACGGCTGTTGTGCTGTTGCATGGTTTTTTAGAAAACACAACAATGTGGCAACCTTTAGAGCCCCTATTGGCTGCAAAGTACCGTGTTGTTTGTATCGATTTACTAGGGCATGGGAAATCGGAAAACATAGGATATGTACATCCTATGGAGGAAATGGCATTGGCTGTAAAAGTAGTTTTAGATTCGCTAAACATCCGTAGATCTTTTTTTGTAGGACATTCTATGGGAGGGTATGTAGCTTTGGCTTTTGCAGAACTGTATCCAGACAATGTAAAAGGTTTGGTGTTGTTAAACTCTACAACAAGAGCGGATTCTGAAGAGAAAAAAATGGGAAGAGAAAGAGCCATTGCTGTGGTAAAAGAAAATCACAAATCTTTTATTAGAACCTCTATTCCTATGTTGTTTCGTTCTAAGTGTAGAAAAATTTATAAAGACGAAATAGCAGAAGTTAAAAAACAAGCTTTGCTAACATCAAAACAAGGAATTGTAGCAGCTTTGGAGGGAATGAAAATTAGAGACGATAGAGAAGTATTGTTGCACTTTGGACCTTATCCTAAACTGATGATTTTAGGAAAAAAAGATCCTGTGTTGGCTTATGAAGATTTGATCCTGCAAATACAAGGAACCGAAACACAGTTGGTAGAGTTAGAAAATGGGCATATGAGTTTGATAGAAGATCAGGAAGCGGCTGTAAAGGCTATTGTAGAATTTGTGAAAAACAACTAGAAGATGCAACCACACTTTGCAATTTTTAATCAATCCCAACAAAAAAATAATTTGGCAAAAAGTCTACTGAATTCTGGAGGCTTTTTATCTAATTTGCAAGGAAAAAAAGGAGCTTTATTTAGCTTGTCAGAAGTACAACGTTTTTTAAAAGAAGAAGAAATACATGATGATTATACCTTAACTGAAGATAAGATTGACAGCAATGGGAATGTAAGAAAATTGTCTTCTTTTTCTAGCGGTCAGCAAAAGCAGTTGTTGTTAAGACATATTAGAAAAGAGTTAAAGAGTGCTCCAATTGATTTTTTGGTGTTAGACAATCCTTATGATTGTATGGATGTACAAGCTCAGGAAGATTTAGCAAATGAGTTTTTAAGTTTAGCGGAGGAAATTCAGCTGATTCAAATCTTTAAAATAAGAGATGAGGTTTTACCATGTATCCAACAATTCTATTTGGTGAATGATGAACAGATCATTTTTTCTGGAACCTCGGACGCTTATGATGCGTATTTTTATCAGCAATTAAAGCCATATGAATTTAAAGGGAGTTTGCCGAATGCGATTAACAAAATAGAAGTACCCAATACCTTAGTTAAATTTACGAATGTAAATATCTTTTATAATCAAACAAGGCAGATTGTAAATAACATCAATTGGGAAATAAAGAAAGGAGAATTTTGGCATTTAAAAGGACCTAACGGCTCTGGTAAAACCAGTTTGTTAACTATGATTACGGGAGACAACCCCAAAGCTTTTGGACAAGATTTAGAATTGTTTGGGGGTAAAAAAGGATCGGGAGAAACAGTTTGGGAACTAAAGAAAAAGATAGGCTATTTTTCACCTCAGCTAATACATAATTTTAAAAAGCTATTTACGGTTCAGCAAATGGTCATTTCGGGCTTTTACGATTCTATAGGTTTGTATCAAAAGCCAACAGGATATGAAATTTTTGAAGCAGACAAATGGCTAGATTTGATTGACTTAAAAAGTGAAAAACAAAGTTATTTTGTGCGTTTGTCACCAGAATTGCAGCGAATAGTACTTATTGTAAGAGCTCTAGTTAAACATCCCCCGTTACTTATTTTAGACGAACCTACCAATGAGCTAAATGATTATGCAACAAGTATGTTAACTGCTTTTATCAATAAAATTCATCAAGAAACAGAAACCACAATTTTGTACGTGTCGCACAGAATGTTGGCTGGATTAAATCCGGATAAAACGTATGAGTTAATTCCAACTTCTAGCGGTTCCATAGGGAAAGTAGTTTTTA